>DASXBN010000037.1:0-18043 GCA_036491675.1 Pseudolabrys sp.
GGCGGCGCGCCGCAGCAGGCCACGCACCACGACGATGATCCGGGCGATGACCTCGCGATAGTAGAACTCGGCGAGCTTGGGGAAGCGTGGACCCTCGGCGATGATGAGGCGGATCACGTCCTTGCGGCGCGTGCCGTAGACCTCGCGCACGAACATGTCGACGATGCGCTCGGCGATCACGCGCGCCGGCAGGTCGATCGCGGCCGAGGCCTCGAAGCGCGCGATCAGCGGGCCGATCACCGAGCGGATCAGCTCCTGGAACAGCGCCTCCTTGTCGCGGAAGTAGAGGTAGATCGTGCCCTTGGCGACGCCGGCGCGTTTGGCGACGTCGTCGAGCCGCGCCGCTTCGAAACCGCGCGACGAGAATTCGTCGAGCGCCGCGGCCAGAATGGCCTCGCGCCGGACTGCGCTGCGGGCCTGCCGAGCGGTGCTGCGCGGCTCCGGCCCCGGACGATGGGCTGACCCGCGGCGGCGGCGCGGCGTCTTGCGGGCGGATCGTGGGTGCGCGGTCGTCATGGCAGCGCCTATAATAATGACTGACTGGTCAGTCATTATATAGGCCGAACGGCACCCCCGCGCAAGCGTTAAAACTTATCAATCAATTCAAGCGGTTGGCTTGGGGCGTCAGCCCTTGGCGTCACAGAAGAAGGTGCGGATCACGCATTCCTTGCCGCCGCCTTTGTAGCAGGAGCGCAAGGCCTCGTTCTGGCTGCTCCCGAGCCGCGGTCCCCGGCCCCAGCCATGCGCGCCGCAGGCATTGGTGAAATCAACCGCGAATGCGGCGCAGCCGCGCTTGGTGACGGTCACCACCCGGCACGTGCCGCTTTGGCATTTCGCCAGCGCGCTGGTGCGCGCGTCGTCGACGGATGCGAAATCGTAAGCCTCGCCGAACGCGCCGCAGGCGCTGATCGCCAGCGCGCCCGCCGCACGCGCGGTGTTGACGGCGACCAGCATCAGCGTCGCCGACGCGAGCAACAGCGTCGCGGCCACAAGCGCGCGCATAACCGACGTGAAGCGATCCGTCATCGCCCATCCCTTACCCTAGCACTGCGCCAGATAAGGGCTGAGTCGCGGCGCCGATCAACGATTCGAGTCTTAAGCGCGTTCGATTTCGGCCTTGACGGCGGAAAACGACTCGGGCGTATCCACGTCGGTGAGCGCCGCCTCGCCGGCGACCGGGATTTCGACGACCGCCTCGGCATAGCTGCCGATCAGGTGGCGCGCGCCGATGTCGCCGGCAATCGACGTCAGATCGTGGAAGAAGCGGCGCGACCAGACCACCGGATTGCCGCGCCGCCCGTCGAGGGTCGGCACCACCACCAGCGCACCGCGTTCCGGATCGAAGGCCGCGATTAGTTTGTCGATCAGGCTGGCATCGACCTGCGGCATGTCGCCCAAGCAGACAATTGCCGCGTCGGCATCCGCCGGCACGGCGGCGATACCCGCCTTCAGCGAAGTGCCGAGCCCTTCGGCGTAGTCGGGATTATTCACAAAACGAACGGGCAGCCCGGCGAGTGCCGCTTCGACGCGCTCGCGCTCGTGGCCGGTGACGACGATCACCGGTTTGGCGCGCGAGGCCAGCGCCTGTTCGACGGCGATGCGTACCAGCGGCTTGCCGCCGATCTCGGCAATCAACTTGTTGATCGCACCCATGCGGGTGGAGCGGCCGGCCGCCAGCACGACCGCGGCGACGCGGCGGCCTTTTTCCGGCGCGGGCTCGGTGCGCGGCTGCGGCCGCGTGACGATTTCCATCAGCAGACCGCCGACGCCCATGCCGGTGATGTCCGCGCGCGACACCGGCAAGCCGGCAAGCAGCCGCATCAGTACCCAGTCGAAGCCGTTTTCCTTCGGGCTGCGCGCGCAGCCCGGCGCGCCGATGACCGCCTGCCCGCGCAAGCGTCCGATCAGCATCAGATTGCCAGGATCGACCGGCATGCCGAAATGCTCGATTGCGCCGCCGACCGCCTCGACCGCCGCCGGGATCACGTCGCGCCGGTCGGCGATGGCGGAAGCGCCGAACACGATCACCAGTTCGGCGCCTGCTTTGAGCACCTCATCGATGGCGCGCGCCAGCGCTTGCTGCTCGTGCGGCACGCGCCGCTCGACGACGATGGTCGCACCGGCAGGCTGAATGCGCGTCGCGGTAATCTTCAGCGTTTTTTCGACGACTTTCGGCGACAGCCCCGGCAGCATGGTCGACACAATGCCGACCTTGCGCACCTTGTAGGGCGCCACCCGGACCACCGGCTTGGCTTGCGCGGCGGCCGCCACCGCCTGGTCGCGCGCGGCGCCCGCCAGCGCGAAGGGAATGATCTTCACGGTGGCGATCATCTCGCCTTCCACCACCGGCTTGAACGCCGGCAGCGTCGCCAGCGTTACCGCCTCGTCGATGCGGTTGAGCGCGTCGACCGCGTCCTTGTCGAGCACCAGCACGCCGGAGGTCTCAGTGAACAGATTGCAGCGGCCGGTGAATGCACGATCGGCGCGCACGCCATGACCTGCGACCGCGGCGGCAATGTCGGCCGCGGCCTGATCCTCCGACACGTCGCCGGCTTCCAGCCGCGCCACTACGATTTCCTTAACGCCCGCGGCTTTGAGCGCGGCCACTTCGGCCGGCCCGATCAGCGTGCCTTTCTTGAGCACGAGATCGCCCTGGCGAATTGAATGCACCGCCGTTGCGCCGAGCGCGTCGGCCGGGGCGACGGGGCCGAATTTCATGCCGCCTCCGCCTTGTCGGCCTTCTGCCGCAGCCGCGCGGTGATCTCGGCCATGATCGAAATCGCGATCTCGGCCGGCGACACGGCACCGATATCGAGGCCGATCGGCGCATGGATGCGCGCGATGTCGGCATCGCTGAGCCCCGCCTCTTTCAGCCGCGCCACCCGCTTGGCATGCGTCTTCTTGGAGCCGAGCGCGCCGATATAGAAGCAGTCGCGCGCCAAAGCATGTTTAAGCGCCGGATCGTCGATTTTCGGATCGTGCGTGAGCGCGACGAACGCCGTGTAGTGATCGACATTGAGCGGCAGTAGCGCCACGTCCGGCCATTCGGCGATCACCTTCACGTCGGGGAAGCGTTCAAGCGAGGCGAACGCGGTGCGCGGATCGACAATGGTCACGTCGTAGCCGAGCAATTGCCCGACCGGCGCCAGCGTCTGGCTGATGTGCACCGCCCCAGTGATGACGAGCTGCGGCGACGGCACATGCACGGTGAGGAACACGCGGCCCTGCGCGGTTTCCTCCATGCCGCTTTTCGCCATGCGCAGGCGCTTTGCCAGCACGTCTTTGAGCGGGTCACGCGCCACATCGGCGGCCTTGACCAGGCGCTGCTCGCCGCTCGTCACATCGGTGACGACGGCGACCGCGCGCCGCGCGGCGCGTTCGGCATTGAGCGCGTGCAGGATGTCGAGTTTCACCTAAGCCACCTTCTCGACGTAGACGCGGATGGTGCCTCCGCAGGACAGACCGACGTTCCAGGCGGTTTCGTCGGCGACGCCGAACTCCAGCATTTTCGGCTTGCCGCTGCCGATCACGTCGATGGCTTCGGTCACCACCGCGCCTTCGACGCAGCCGCCCGACACGCTCCCTAGGAAATTACCCTCATTGTCGATCACCAGATTGGAGCCGACCGGCCGCGGTGCCGAACCCCAGGTCTCGACCACGGTGGCGAGCGCCACGCCGCGCCCGGCTTTACGCCAATCCTCAGCCGCTTTGAGAATGTCTTCATCGCGCGAGAGCATGTCGTCCTCCGTCAGGCAACGTCTTTCAGCCACAGCTTCGGATCGTGATCCTTCGCCGGCGCGCCCGACAATGCGCGCACCAGGTCGGTCATCGAGTCCAGGTTGTGGATCGGCCGCAGTTCGTCAACATGCGGCAGCATGGTTCGCACACCCTTGGCGCGCGGCTCAAATCCTTCGAAGCGCAGCAGCGGATTGAGCCAAACCAGCCGGCGGCACGAGCGGTGCAGCCGGTCCATCTCGAACGATAGCGTATCGTCGCCGTCGCGCTCAAGCCCGTCGGAGATGAGCAGCACCACGGCGCCCTGCGTGAGCACACGGCGCGACCAGCGCTTGTTGAATTCGCGCAGCGAGGAGGCGATGCGCGTACCGCCCGACCAGTCGACCACATGTTCCGAACAGGCGGCGAGCGCCTCGTCGGGATCGCGCGCCCGGATCGCGCGGGTGACGTTGGTCAGCCGCGTGCCGAACAGGAACGTCGTCACGCGCTTGCGCGCATCGGTGATCGAATGCAGGAAATGCAGGAACAGCCTTGTGTACTGGCTCATCGAGCCGGAGATATCCAAGAGCGCCACAATCGGCGGCTCCTTCTCGCGCGGCCCGAGATATTTGAGATCGATCAGCGCCCCGCCCGCCTTCATGCTGGCGCGCAACGTGCGCCGGATGTCGATCATATGCCCATGGCGGCTCGGCGCCAGCCGGCGCGTGCGCAGCAGGTCGAGCGGCAGCGCCAAGCGTGCAATCGCCTGCTTGGCGGCGGCGATTTCTGCCGCGGTCATCTGTGCGAAATCTTTCTTCTGCAGGATTTCATGATCCGAAACGGTCAGCCGCGCATCGATCTCGACCTCGGAATTGTCCGCGCGCTCGTTGCGGGCGCCGAACAGCGCCTCCTGGATGCGCTGGGCGCCCGGCGGTGGCGGCTTCGGCGCACTTGCCGGCGTGCCCGGCAGCATTGAGGCGATCAGCTTCTCGATATAGCCGCGCTTGCGGAAGAAAATGCGGAACGCCTGGTCGAACAGGACCGTGTGCTCGTGCCGCTTCACAAACACCGCGTGCAGCGTCCAGTAGAAATCCTCGCGGTCGCCGACGCGCGCGACGCTCAGCGCTTCCAGCGCATCGAGCACGCTGCCCGAGCCGACCGGAATGCCGGCGGCGCGCAATGCGCGCGCGAAGTAGAGGATATTTTCGGCAAGGCGTCCGTCGGCCATGCAATCACTCCGCCGCCCGTAGCTCCGCCTTCGCCTCGTCGAGCAGCGCCTTCACCTTGCTGCCGTCGAGCCGGGCGATGTCGTCCTGGTATTTGAGCAGCGCACCGAGCGTGTCCGACACCGTCGCCGGATCGAGCGCGACCACGTCGAGCTCGGTGAGCGCGCCCGCCCAATCCAGAGTCTCGGCGACGCCGGGCGACTTGAACAGGTCCTCTTTGCGCAGCGCCTGCACGAAAGCGACCACCTGTTCGGACAATTTCTTGCCGATGCCCGGCACCTTGGCGCGCAGGATCTTCAACTCGCGCTCGGCATTCGGATAGCCGACCCAGTGATAGAGGCACCTGCGTTTGAGCGCGTCGTGCACCTCGCGCGTGCGGTTGGAGGTCACCAGCACGATCGGCGGCTGCGCCGCTTTCACGGTGCCGAGTTCCGGCACGGTGACCTGAAAATCGGCCAGCACTTCCAAAAGAAAAGCCTCGAAGGCCTCGTCGGTACGGTCGATCTCGTCGATCAGCAGCACCGGCGGACCTGCCGGGTCAGGCTCGAGCGCCTGCAGCAGTGGGCGCTTGATCAGGAAGCGCTCCGAGAACACGTCGTGCTCGATGCGCTCGCGGTCGCCCTCGCCTTGCGCTTCGGCGAGCCGAATGGCGATCATCTGTGCGCCGTAATTCCACTCGTAGACGGCGGAAGAAATATCGAGCCCCTCGTAGCATTGCAGGCGGATCAGCCGGCGCCCGAGGGTGGTGCTGAGCACCTTGGCGATCTCGGTCTTGCCGACACCCGCCTCGCCCTCGACGAACAAAGGCCGGCCCATGCGCAGCGCGAGATAGAGTACCGTCGCTAGCGAGCGGTCGGCGATGTAGTCGGCCTTGGCCAGCAGCCCAAGTGTGGCCTCGATGCTGGTGGGAAGCGGTGTAATGGACATTCCTAGGTGACCTCGAAGACACTTTAACCGATCGCAGGGGTGTCTTACATGTGGGTATTGCGGCCGTCCGCGGCCAGCCGAGGAAATCGTGCCATGTCAAACCCCGAGACCCTGGAAAAACAAGCCCTGCGCCTGCCCACCATCGACCCCGGGGTGCGCATCGGCCATGTGCATCTGAAGGTCGCCGATCTCAAGCGGGCGCTCGATTTCTATTGCGGAGTGCTGGGTTTTGAGTTGACCACCAGCCGGCCCGGCGCCGCCTTCATCTCGGCCGGCGGCTACCATCACCATTTAGGCCTCAACACCTGGGAGAGCCTGGGCGGCTCGCCGCCGCCTCCCGGCAGCACCGGCCTTTACCATACCGCGATTTTGTACCCGAGCCGGCGGCTGCTCGCCGATGCATTGCGCCGCCTGATCGTCGCCAAGATCCCGCTCGAAGGCGCTAGCGACCATGGCGTGTCCGAGGCGCTTTATCTGCGCGATCCGGACGACAACGGCGTCGAGCTCTATCGCGACCGCCCGAAAGAGGAATGGCCGCAGAAGCCGGACGGCAGCCTGCAGATGTTCACACATCCGCTCGACCTGCACGATCTGCTGAGCGAGCTGGATAAGCCTGTTTAAGCGACCACGCCGCGGCGCAGCAGCAGCGTCAGCATCAGCGCGATAGCCGACACGATGAGCATGATCGTGAAGGCGGCGTTGTAGGTGCCGGTCAGGTCGAACACGGCAGCGCCGACATAGGCGCCGATGCCGCCAAAAATCTGATGCGCCATCGTGATCAGCCCGGCGAGGCCGCCGAGATTTCGAACGCCGAAGTACTGCGCCACGAAAACCAGAGTGAGCGGCGCCGTCACCAGAAATGTCGCACCGAACAGCAGCGCGAAGACCGCTACCATCAACGTGGATTGGTCGATCATCACCAACGCCGTGATCACCACGCGGACAGCAAAGATGAACGCCGTCGGCCACACCGGGCTCGAACGATCGCTCCAGGTGCCGCCCGCCAACACGCCGATCAGGCCGGTCAGCCCCATCAAGGCGAGCAGGTTGCCGGCGAGCAGGATGTCGGCGCCGCGGTCTTGCGCGAAGGCGACGACATGCGTCGTCACAAAGAAATCGTCGAAGCCGCAGACGGCATAAATGACGACCAATAACCAGAATTGTCGCGTGCGTACGGCTTCTCTGAGAGCGAGCCCCTCGCCGGGGCGCGCCGCCCTCGCCTGTCCGGGCTGCGGCTTGGGGATCGCTGCAAACAGCAGGGGCAGCAGCACCAGGTGCGCCACGCCGAGCAGCAGGTAGACCGAAGGCCAGCTCATGGTGGCGAGCACGGCCGTCATGGCGGCGATGACCACCAGTTGGCCGACGCTGAGCCCCGACATCGCCAGCGAGTTAGCTAGTCCGGCGCGGTCCGGCAAAGCGCGCGTCACCATCACGCCGACCGGCACGATCGAGGCGGCGCCATTGCCCAGCGCGTAAAGCACGCCGTAGAGCGCCAGCGCGTGCCACGGCGCGCTGATCACGCTCATCAGACCGATGCCAATGCCGCTGACGAACAGCCCGCCACGCAGCACCAACCGCGGACTGAAGCGGTCGACGAGATGGCCGGCTGCGAACGTCGCCAGCGCCGAAACGACCAGGAAGAGCGCCACCGCGGCGCCCAGTTCGGTGCGTCCCCAGTGGAAGTCCTCGACGATCGGCTTGAGCGTCAGCCCGACGGCGAGCCGCGCGCCGCCGCTCATGAACAGCACCAGAAAGCCGGCGGCAAGGACGAGCGCGGCGGAGTTGAGGAGAGTCTTACGCGGCAAGGCGAATAAATCTTTCCGTTCGTCCCCGCGAAAGCGGGGACCCAGGGCGGGTTGAAACGCTGCGGGCTTGGCTCCTGGATTCCGCTTACGCGGGAATGAACGGTTAAAACTACGCCGTCGCTTTCGCCACGGCGCGGCGCGCCAAGACGCCGACGAGATGCGCGCGGTATTCGGGGCTCGCATGAATGTCGCTGTTCATGCCGGTCGCCGGAATGGTCATGCCATCGAGCGACTTCGCCGCGAAGCGTTTCTTCAGCGCCTCCTCGAACGACTTCACCCGGAACACGCCGTTGGCCCCGGCACCGGTCACCGCCACGCGGATGTCCGCGCCGCGCTTACTCACGAACACACCGACCAGGGCGAAGCCGGAGGCCGGGTGTTTGAACTTCTCGTAGGCCGCCTTCTTGGCGATCGGGAAGCTCACTTTGGTGATAATCTCGCCGTCTTCCAGCGCCGTCGAAAACATGCCGGTGAAAAAGTCGTCGGCCACAATGCGCCGCTTGTTGGTGATGATGGTGGCGCCGAGCCCCAGACACGCCGCCGGATAGTCTGCGTTCGGATCGTTGTTGGCGATCGAGCCGCCGATGGTGCCGCGATTGCGCACTTGCGGATCGCCGATCGCGCCCGGCACCGCGGCGAGCCCCGGCAGCGCCTGCTGCAATACCGTCGAATTGGCGACGTCGGCGTGCCGCGACATGGCGCCGATCACGATCGAGCGGCCCTTCTGCTCGACGCCGGAAAGCCCCTCGACCAGCGAGAGATCGATCAGCGCGGATGGTTGCGCCAGCCGCTGCTTCATCACCGGGATCAGCGAGTGGCCGCCGGCCAGGAGCTTGGCCTCCGGATTGCGCGCCAACAGGCCTGCCGCCTGGCGGACCGTGGTCGGACGATGGAAAGTGAAATTGTACATCGGTCTCTCCTGATTACGCAGCTTGGCGCGGATTGGCGCCCTGGAGCGCCGTCCACACCGCATTGGCGGTCGCCGGCATGGCCAGATTTTCGGTCCCGATCGCATCGGTGATGGCGTTGATGACGGCGGCGGGCGCCGCTATCGCCCCGGCCTCACCACAGCCCTTGATGCCGAGCGGATTTGACGGCGATTTCGTTTCGGTCAGCCCGACGCGGAACGACGGCAAATCGTGGGCGCGCGGCATGGTGTAGTCCATCATCGAGCCGGTCACGAGTTGGCCTTCTTTGTTGTAGACCGCGCCTTCCAAGAGCGCCTGCCCGACGCCTTGCGCGATGCCGCCATGCACTTGGCCCTCCACGATCATCGGATTGATCACGGTGCCGAAGTCGTCGACCGCGGTCCAGTTCATGATCTCGGTCTTGCCGGTATCGGTGTCGACCTCGACCTCGCAGATGTGACAGCCGGCCGGGAAGGTGAAATTGGTCGGGTCGTAAAACGAGGTCTCCTTCAGGCCCGGCTCCAGATCGGCGCCGGCGAATTTGTGCGCGATATAGGCGTTGAGCGCGACGTCGCCGAAGGCCGCCGACTTGTCGGTGCCAGCGACGGTGAACTTGCCGTCCTTGAACTCGATGTCGCCTTCAGCCGCCTCCAGCATGTAGGCGGCGACTTTCTTGGCCTTGGCCTCGATCTTGTCGAGCGCCTTGACGATCGCCGACATGCCGACCGCGCCCGAGCGCGAACCGTAGGTGCCCATGCCGAACTGCACTTTATCGGTGTCGCCGTGCACGATGGAGACGTTCTCGAATGGAATGCCCAGCCGCTCCGACACCAATTGTGCAAACGTGGTTTCGTGGCCCTGCCCGTGCGCGTGCGTGCCGGTGAGCACTTCGACGCTACCGGTCGGATTGACACGGACTTCCGCGGATTCCCACAAGCCGACACCGCAGCCGAGCGAGCCGACCGCTTGCGAGGGCGCGATGCCGCAGGCCTCGATATAGGTCGAGAAGCCCAGTCCGCGCAGCTTGCCGTGGCGCGCCGCATCGCGCTTGCGCTTGCCGAAGCCCTTCACGTCGGCAATCTCCAGCGCTTTCTTGAGCGAGGCGTGATAGTCGCCGGCATCATAGGCCATGATCACCGGAGTCTGATGCGGGAACGACTTGATGAAGTTGCGTTTGCGCAGATCCGCGGGCTCTATGCCCAATTGGCGTGCAGCCACCTCGACCAGCCGCTCGACCACGAAGGTCGCCTCGGGGCGTCCGGCGCCGCGGTAGGCGTCGACCGGCGCGGTGTTGGTGTAAACCGCGTCCACCTCGCAATAGATCGACGGGATGTCGTACTGGCCCGACAGCAGCGTACCGTAGAGATAGGTCGGCACCGAGGATGAGAAGGTCGACATATAGGCGCCGAGATTGGCGATCGTCTTGGCGCGCAGCGCGAGAATTTTCCCATTGGCGTCGAGCGCCAGTTCCGCATGCGTCACGTGATCGCGCCCGTGCGCGTCGGTAAGAAAAGATTCCGCGCGGTCCGCCGTCCACTTCACCGGGCGGCGCGTTTTGCGCGCGGCCCACAGGCAGACGACCTCTTCCGGATAGATGAAAATCTTCGACCCGAAGCCGCCACCGACGTCGGGCGAGATCACCCGCAATTTGTGTTCCGGCGCCATGCCGACAAAGGCGGCGATGACCAGACGCGCGACATGCGGGTTTTGCGACGTGTTCCAAAGTGTGAGGTTGTCGGTGCCGGCGTCATATTCGGCGAGCGCCGCGCGCGGCTCCATCGCATTCGGCACCAGGCGGTTATTGATGATGTCGAGCTTGGTGACGTGCGTGGCCGCGGCAAAGGCCGCTGCGGTCGCCTTGGGATCGCCGAGGTGCCATTCGTAGATGGTGTTTTTCGGCGCAACGTCGTGGATTTGCGGACCGGATTTCGCCTTGGCGGGATCGGTCACCGCCGGCAGCACCTCGTAGTCGACCTTGACTTTCTCGGCGGCGTCGCGGCCTTGCGCCATCGTCTCGGCGATCACCACTGCCACCGCGTCGCCCACGCAATTGACCTTGCCGGAGGCGAGCGCCGGATGCGGCGCCATCTTCATCGGCGAGCCGTCCTTGGAATGGATCATCCAGCCGCAGATCAGATTGCCGATCTTGTCGTTGGCGAGATCGGCGCCGGTGAGCACGTCGACCACCCCCGGCATTTCCTTGGCAGCGGCAGCGTCGATGCTCTTGATCTTGGCGTGGGCATGCGGGGAGCGCACGAACACGGCACGGGTCTCGCCTGGCCGCACCACGTCGTCGGTGTATTGTCCCTTGCCGGTAACGAAGCGGATGTCTTCCTTGCGGCGCACCGCCGCGCCGATCCCAGTCGCGCTCATGGCGGTTTCTCCCTGCTATTATTCTTATCGACGCTTATTCGGCAGCCTGACGCGGCGCTCCGCCTTTGGCCATGGCCTTGGCGCCGGCCGCGATCGCCTTGACGATGTTGTGATAGCCGGTACAGCGGCAGATGTTGCCGTCGAGCTGTTCGCGGATGGTGTGCTCATCCAGATCGTTGCCGCGGCGGCGGACGATATCGAGCGCCGCCATGATCATGCCGGGCGTGCAGTAGCCGCATTGCAAGCCGTGGTTCTCGCGGAATGCCTCCTGCATGGGATGCAAGGGGCCGCTCGGCTCGGCCAGACCCTCGATGGTGGTGATCTTGGCGCCCTCGCACTGCAAGGCAAGCAGCGTGCAGGATTTCGCCGCGATGCCGTCGACATGCACGACGCAGGCGCCGCATTGCGAGGTGTCGCAGCCCACATGCGTGCCGGTAAGCCGGAGATTTTCGCGCAGGAATTGCACCAGCAAAGTGCGCGCTTCGACATCGCCGGTGACGGTTTTACCGTTCACCGTCATGGACACCGCAGGCATGACTGTCCTCCCAAATTCGGGGCCAAAAGCCCTCTTTTCGCTTCGCCCGGCAGGGGCGGCGCCGGTTCGGGTTTGAAATATTGCCGATTTCGGCCCGAATGCGCCTAGGAACGCAAATAAGTCTGAACCCTGGACGCCCGCCGGGTCAAGGGAGTCCAAAGCCGGGAACCGCTCAAACTGGGGTGATTGGGGCCGTTCCAGCCGATACCGCGGTGGCAAAATTCTTGAAGAAGTCGTCGGCGATCTTCTTGGCCGCGCCGTTGACCAGGCGCTGGCCGAGCTGGGCGAGCTTGCCTCCTATTTGGGCCTCGACGTTGTAGGTGAGCAGCGTTCCTCCGTCCTTTTCTACGAGCATGACAGTCGCGCCGCCTTTGGCGAATCCGGCCACGCCGCCCTCGCCCTCGCCGGAAATCCGGTAGCCGTTGGGCGGGTTGAGATCGGTGAGTTGCACCTTGCCTTTGAAGCGCGCCTTCACCGGTCCGATCTTGACCACGGCGATAGCCTGGAATTCGGTGTCGGAGGCCTTGTTAAGCTCCTCGCAGCCGGGGATGCAGGCCTTGAGCACGTCGGCGTCGTTGAGCTTTACCCACACGACCTCGCGGCTGGCGGAGAGTTGAACCTCCCCCGTCATGACCATCGCCATCAGCCTCTCCTCCTCACGCGCCTGCTCAATCCCTGCGCCACGGCTTAAGCCTTCGCAGGCCCGCTGAAAAGAGCTTTGCAGCGGGCGCGGACCGCTTTAAGTGTGTCGCCTCACGCCACGCCGAAACAACCAAAATCCGAGCTGTGAAGGAGGAATTTCATGCCGATGATCGACGCCGACGGCTGCCCGCTTTATGTGGAAATCGAAGGCCGCGAGGACGCGCCTGTGCTGATGCTGTCGAACTCGCTCGGCACCGATTTGCATATGTGGGACGACCAGGCTCCCGAATTCGCCAAGGATTTCCGCCTGGTGCGTTACGACCGCCGCGGCCACGGCAAGTCCGGCACGACCAAAGGCCCCTACAACTTCGAACTCTTCGGTCGCGACATCCTCAAGATCATGGATGCGCTCAAGATCAAGAAAGTGAACTGGTGCGGATTGTCGATGGGCGGCATGGACGGCCAGTGGCTCGGTGCCAATGCGCCCGACCGCATTGAGAAGCTCATCCTCTCCAACACGAATTTCTATTATGCCGACAAGGCGCCGTGGGCCGACCGCATCAAGTTCGTGCAGGAAAAGGGTCTCGGCGAACTGGTCGGCCCCAACATGGAGCGTTGGTTCACCAAGGGTTTCATCGATCGCGCGCCGCAGGCGATCGCGCGCATGACGAAGATGTTCATTGCCAGCGATCTCGACGGCTACATCGCCTGCGTCGAAGCCGTGCGCGACATGGACTTTCGCGAGTCCAATCCGCGCATTACGCGGCCAACTTTGGTGATCGTCGGCAAGCAGGACCCGGCCACGCCGCCATCGGCCGGCGAAGCCATCGCCAAGGCGATCAAAGGCGCCAAGCTGGTGGCGCTCGATGCCGCGCACATTTCCAATGTCGAGCAGCCGAAAGCCTTCACCGAGGCCGTGCTCAACTTCCTGCAGTAGAGGCTGGGCGCTTGGACGAGGAGGAACGCCATGAGCGCGGCATGGCGCCGAAGTGATAGCGGAGCTGGCAAAAGCAAAGTAGCCTGCCCTAGCGGACGAGCTACGGCAAAACCCAATATCGGATGAGGTTGCGGCCCGCGCCTTTAGCGGAACGGCGAGAACCAGGGCGCCGCGCGCGCCGTGGCAGCGAGCTCCGCCACTGCGGCGGGCTCGGCGTTGCCGGCCGGGCGGTTTTGACTGCGCTCGACCAAGCATAGCGCGGTCGCGATCGCGGCGAGGATCAACTGGATGGTCGCTTCGCGCACCAGTTCGGCGTTATGCGACATCACCGCCGGCCCCACCGACACGATGCTGATCAGCACCACCAGAATGAGGCCGCCCTCGAAGATTTCTGAATCCGGTTTGCCGCCGATGAAGACGCGCAGGCGGTCGAGGACGTGCACGGCACAAATGCTGGCAACCGCCAGCTTGACGGTGCCGAAGAAGGCCGCGAGCTTGATCAGGCCGATCGGGCCGAGGCCGAACAGACTGCCGATGGCGAATACGAATTGCGAGCGCCAAACGTCGTCCAGGCCGTAGCTGGGCGAACTGATCGTGCGCAACCCTTCATAACCCCAAGCGAGGGTGAAGTAGAGCGCGATGCCGACGATCACAGCTACAGTCACACTGGACAGCTTACGCATGGAGGCCTCCTCAGACCGGAGTTCAATGCGTAAGCGCTCCAAATGCCAACTTCAAAAGAAACCGATTCTTTACCTTACCGCTTAAGCCCGGCCATTAATGTTAACCGCCGCGCCCCTCGCGGAACGATTGCGGCGTCATGCCGGTCTGTTTGCGGAAAAATCGCGTGAAGTGCGACGGATCGGAAAACGCCAGATCGTAGGAAATCTCGTGGATCGGCTGATTGGTGAACACCAACTGGCGCTTGGCTTCGGTCAACACGCGCTGGCGGATCAGATGCCCCGCCGTCACGCCGGTCGCGCGCTTGACGTGGTCGTTGAGACGATCGGCGGTTATCGCCAGCTTCTCGGCATAAAAACTGATCAGTCGCTCTTTGCGGAAATGCTCGTCCAGCAGCCGGCGCAGTTCTTCCACCCGCGCATCGGAGCGCGTGAGCGTCACCGTGCCTGAGCGAGCGCGGCTGACCGCCAGCCGCACCACTTCGATCGCGATCAAGGCCAGCAGTCCGCGCATAGCGAGGCGATAGCCTTCGCGCGCGAGCGAAGCTTCCTCGTTGAGGTCCGAGCACAGCGCCGACAACCGCTTGGCTTCCGTTTCGCCAGCGAGCGGCACCAGCGGATCCGCCGCCACCGCTTTCAACCGTGCCAGCGCCTCGCCCGATTGGTCGCCGAGCGCATCGGCGACGTCTTCGGTGAAGCTCACTACCCATCCGTCGGTGACCTGCGGGGTGAAGCGGAAACCATGCGCTGTGGTGGCCGGCACCAGGATCGCCGTCGGCGCGGTAAACGTCGCGGTCGCGGTCTCGAAACTCATTTCACCGCCGCCCTTCTCGATCAGCAGGATCTGAAACAGGTTGCGGTGGCGGTGTGCGCGGATGGTCCAGTCGTGCACTGAGGAGCGCGAGGCGATGGTCTCGATATGGATGAAGTCGAAAGCGGAATCGTCCGGCGGATCGCCGTAAAGATGAAACAGCGGGAGCGTCGAGGAAGCCATGGCGCTTAAGCATATGCGAGGCGGCGGGCCAGGCCAACGCGTTAATCCACCGTCCCAAACGAAAAGCCCCGCCGTTTGGCGGGGCTTCCGTTCGTCGTATTGCCGTGCGTCAGCGGTTCTGCTGGCCTTGCTGGCCGCCCTGGTCGGGGCGCCCCGGCTGCTGTTGCTGCTGCTGACCGGGCTTCTGCTGCCCGCCGCCCTGCTGCTGACCACCTTGGTGGCCGGGCTGATTGCCCTGCTGTTGCTGGCCGGGTTTCTGGTTGGGATTTTGGTTTTGATTCATTCTACTTCCTTCCAACGTTTGTCGTTCAACGCTCCCCACCCAATCGAACACAACGCGGCGCTGTCACATTTGGTTCCGCATCAACCTATTGCGATATATTTGGAACCGGCGCGCGAATCTAGGAGTTCCTCTTTCAACAACCAACACTATGACTGAGGGACACATCATGGGACGCTATCTTTTGCTCTGGCTGTTGGGGATTCCACTGCCGATCTTGCTATTGATCTGGGTCTTCGGCGGACTGCATTAGCGCGCACGCGCATGATCCCGAAAAGTGGGCACCGGTTTTCGGATAAGATCATGCGCCATCAAAAATCGTTGCGGAATGGCTGTGTCAAAAGACGCACGATGCGCAATTCCGCTACGTCGCGAAAAATCGGCAAGCCGATCGTCATGGCCTGCTCGCCGGCCGCCGGATTGGCGCGATAAGTGCCGAACAGCCGATCCCACCACGGCAGATTGAAGCCGAAATTGCTGTCGGTTTCCGCGCGCTCGATCGAGTGATGCACTTGATGCATCTGCGGCGTCACCACGAGCCAGCGCGCGATCGGCTCGAGCCGCGGCGGCAGCGCCACATTGCTGTGGTTGAACATCGAGGTGGCGTTGAGCAGCACTTCGAAGATCAGTACGGCGAGCGCCGGCACGCCGAGCGCTACCACCGCCGCCATCTTGATCGCCAGCGAGATCAGAATCTCCAAGGGATGGAATCGCACGCCGGTCGTCACGTCGATATCGAGATCGGCGTGATGCATGCGGTGCAGCCGCCACAGCGCCGGCACGTGATGGAAGACGACATGCTGGGCGTAGATCACCAAATCGAGCGCGATCACGCCGATCGGGATTGCCGCCCAAGCCGGCAGCCCCAGCAGGGGGGACAGCCCCCAGCCAGAGGCAGCCGCAATCAGCGCCATACCGACCGCGGCGGTCGGTACCAGCAGCCGCACCGCAATAATATCGATCGCCAGGATGCCGAGATTGCCCGGCCAGCGCGGCGCCCGGCCGACCGTCAGGCGGCGGCGCGGGGCGAGCCATTCCCACAGAATCATGGCGGCGAAAACTGCCGCGAAGCAGCCGACCCGGACGGCGATTTCGGCGTTAGCTGACATGCGGCTTTCCTGTTGGGTTCTGCGCCGGCGATCGGACTTAATAACACGCCGCAGGCCAAACGTTGCCGCTCCCGCCACGCCCTGTTAAGCCTTGTGGAATCGAAGCAATAGCCGGCAGCCGGGCGCACCGAAAGGCTTAAACGCAGCGCATGGAAGTCTTCCTCCAGCAGCTTATCAACGGGATCACCCTCGGCTCGATCTACGGCCTGATCGCCATCGGCTACACCATGGTCTTCGGCATCATCGGCATGGTGAATTTTGCCCATGGCGACGTATTCATGGTTTCCGCTTTCATTGCGCTGATCGCCTTCCTCATCCTCACGACCTGGCTCGGCATCACCTCCATCGCGCTGGCGCTGTTCATCGTGCTGGTCGTGGCCATGCTGTTCACCTCGCTGGTCAACTGGGTGATCGAGCGCGTCGCCTATCGTCCGCTACGCGGTTCATTTCGGCTGGCGCCGCTGATCTCGGCGATCGGCATGTCGATTCTTCTGTCCAATTTCGTGCAGGTTAGCCAGGGACCGCGCAACAAGCCGATTCCGCCGATGGTGCAGGGTGAATTCGTGCTGTTGGACCGCAACGACTTCCCGGTCACGCTGTCCTACAAGCAGCTCATCATCTGGGGCGTCACCGCCGCGCTGCTGCTGGCGTTCTGGTATCTGGTGGCCAAGACCAAGCTCGGCCGCGCGCAACGTGCCTGCGAGCAGGACCAGAAGATGGCCGCGCTGGTCGGCGTTGACGTCGATCGCACCATCTCGATGACCTTCGTCATCGCCGCTGCGCTCGCCGCCGTCGCCGGCACCATGTACCTGATGTATTACGGCGTCGTGACCTTCTCCGACGGCTTCGTGCCGGGCGTGAAGGCGTTCACCGCCGCCGTGCTGGGCGGCATCGGCTCGCTGCCGGGCGCGGTGATCGGCGGCCTCCTGATCGGCCTGATCGAGACGCTGTGGTCGGCCTATTTTTCGACCGACTACAAGGATGTCGCCGCTTTCTCGATCCTCGCCATCACGCTGATCTTCCTGCCGCAGGGCCTGCTCGGCCGGCCGGATGTCGAGAAAGTCTGACATGGTGCCCGGAAGCATGCCGGCAGGGCGCCCCGATGTGCGCTCCGCGATCAAGGACGCGGGCGTGACCGCCGTGCTGACGTTCTTCCTGCTGCTGCCCCTGATCGGCTTCAAGACCGTCACGAACATCCGCAACGAGATCGCGCTCGAGACGCGCTGGCCGCTTCTCTTCGGATTCGTCGCCATCGCGACCGCCGGGCGACTGTTTTATTCGCTCGTTCTCGCGCCCTGGCGAGAGCGCCGCGCGGCGCGAATTCCGCAGCCCAATAAGGCAAAGAGCCGGCTGGGCGGGACTTTCGGGCGCTGGTTCCCGCCCTTCTGTATCGGGTTCGTCGTGGTCTATCCGGCCCTCTCGATCGCCCTCGTCGGGTTCCAGGGCTCGGTGAAGTGGATCGACAATTTCGGCATCCAGATCCTCATCTATGTGATGCTCGGCCTCGGCCTCAACATCGTGGTCGGGCTCGCCGGCCTGCTCGACCTCGGCTACGTGGCGTTCTATGCGGTCGGCGCCTATTCGTACGCGTTGCTGGCAAAGACCTTCGGCTTCTCGTTCTTCATGCTGTTGCCGCTCGCCGGATGCCTGGCGGCGTTCTGGGGCATCCTGCTCGGCTTTCCGGTGCTGCGCCTGCGCGGCGACTATCTCGCCATCGTGACGCTCGCCTTCGGCGAGATCATCCGGCTGGTCCTCATCAACTGGGTCGATCTCACCAACGGCTATGCGGGCGTCAGCGGCATTCCGCGCCCGGCGTTTTTCGGCATCCCGTTCAACGCCGACGACGACGGTTTTGCGGCGACCTTCGGGCTCGAGTTCAGCCCGCTCTACCGCACCATCTACCTGTACTATCT
>DASXBN010000038.1:0-55540 GCA_036491675.1 Pseudolabrys sp.
GGCATGAAGACGACGTGCTACCCGGAATACATCGCGGTGCTGGTGGCAGCGCGCAAAGTCGGCCGGCCGGTGCATTGGCAGTCGACGCGGTCGGAAGCCTTCGTCAGCGACGCGCAGGCGCGCGACGCCGTCAGCGAGGCCGAGCTGGCGCTCGACGACAAGGGCAAGTTCCTCGCCTTGCGCGTGCGCCATTTCTGCAACCAAGGCGCCTACGTGGCCAACGCCGGCATCAACATCAACACCAACAATTTCGCGCGCTGCCTGCCCGGCATGTACCGCATCCCGAAAGTCGACGTCGGCACCGCCTGCTATGTCAGCAACAAGGTGCCGATCGCGCCCTATCGCGGCGCCGGGCGGCCGGAGGCGAACTACACGCTCGAGCGCGTGGTTGAGGAAGCCGCGCGCGTCACCGGCATGGATCCGTTGCGCCTGCGCAAGAAGAATCTCATCCCGCCGTCGGCCATGCCGTTCAAGACGCCGATCAACACCTACGACAGCGGCGATTTTCCCGGCATCGTCGAGCGGGCGCTCGAGCTTTCCGATTACGCCAATTTCAACAAGCGCAAGCGCGAGGCGGCCAGACGCAAGAAATACCGCGGCATCGGCATCTCCTGCATGCTGGAGCATGCCGGCGCGATGCCGATGGAGCAGGCCGCGCTCGCGTTTCCCGGCGGCGACAGGCTGGTCCTCGGCTTAAACGTCCAGTCGACCGGGCAAAGCCACGCCACCGTGTTCGGCCGCCTGCTGGCGCAGAAACTCGGCATCGATGCTGGCAAAATCGAGCACCGGCATGGCGACACCGCATTGGGGATAACCGGCGCCGCCTCGGTCGGCTCGCGCTCGGCCATGTGCGCCGGCAACGCCATTGTGCACACGGCCGACGTGATGCTGGCGAAAGGCAAGAAGGTCGCCGCCTCTCTGCTGGAGGCGTCGGAGCAGGATATCCAGTATCGCAACGGCGGCTTCGAAGTGGTCGGCACCGACCGCAAGATCTCGCTGTTCGAAACCGCGCGGCGCGCCAAGGACCTCGGCGAGAGCCTCGACACGCTGGACAAGGCCGAGACGCCCCTCACCTTCCCCAATGGCTGCCATATTGCCGAGGTGGAAATCGATCCAGACACCGGCTTTGTCGATCTCGTGACCTATACCGCGGTCGACGATTGCGGTCATCCGCTCGACCCGGTGATCGTGGAGGGCCAGGTGCACGGCTCGCTCGCGCAAGGTCTCGGGCAGGCGCTGGTGGAGAACGCGGTCTACGATGCAACGAGCGGGCAACTGGTGACCGGTTCGTTCATGGATTACGGCATGCCGCACGCACACACCATGCCGATCGAGCTGCGTGAGGCGATGCATTCGGTGCCGGCGACCAGCAATCCGCTCGGCGTCAAGGGCACCGGCGAGGCCGGCACCACCGCGGCGATCGCCGCGCTGATGAACGCGATCTCGCACGCCATCCCGAGCGGCGCGGCCGATCACATGGATATGCCGGCAACCCCCGCCAAGGTGTGGGAGGCGTGCCGCAAGGCGATGGCGAAGTAAGCGCCAATTCGCGCGGGAAACCGCGGCTATCGGCCCCGATTGGCTTTGCTCAAAAGACGGTAGAGCTCGTTGCGGCCAGCCGGCGCTCCTGCGACTGCCGAAGCGTTGTCAGTGCGTCGCTGGCCTGCTGGCGCAGCGCCGTGAAATCGTATTCGGCGGGCGCCACTTGCTGTTCGGGGGCCGCGGGCCATTCCGCCACCGCAGAGAGAGCTGCGCTACCGGCGATGAGCGTGAGCGCAATCACAACGTTCTGCGGTTTCATCAGCATCGCCTTCGGCGCTGGTTCCGAAGGCCACAATAAACACAAACTAATTTAAACCGCGCGAAAGCGTACGGGGAATTTTCCCCGTACGCGTTCAGCTTTTGGTAACGCTATTGGGCTGCCTCAGGCGCTCGGCACCACCAGCGAAAAGCGCGGGTCGGCGGCCAGGCATTCGGCCTGCGGTAACCCAAGCTCCTTGCGCACCATGTTGGTGCCAAGCACCAGCGACACGATCTTGTAATAGGCGTGACGGCGGCTCATGCCCTCGCGGCCCATGCCGCAGTCGGACGAGATGATCAGCCGCTCGGCCGGAATGTATTTGAGCGCGCGGCGGATGTGGTCGGCGATCTCCTCCGGCTTCTCGACCTGCAGCGAGTGGTGGTCGATGACGCCGATGGCGATCTTCTTGTCGGACGAGATGATCTTGCCGAAGGCTTCCAGGTCCATGCCGCCGGCGCTGACCGATTCGAAGGTGATGACGTCGGCGTCGACTTTGTTGAGCGTTTCCAGCGCGCCCTGGTAGCTCTGCACGTCCTTGAACATTCTTTGTTGAGATGGATTGCCCCAACAAGTGTGGCACCACACTTCGGTCTTGGCGCGCAGGCCCTTCACCGTGCGGTTGAACACCTCGACGCTGAAATTCGGGTTGATCACGTCGTCGACGACCTTGCGGATTGCCAGCATGTGGATCTGCGGCTCCTCGAACTGGATCACCTGGCAGCCGGCGTCGGCCAGCTCGTTGAGTTCCGCGTTGAGCGCGTCGGTGATCGCCAGGATGCGGTCCTTGATCGACTTGTAGTGCCGGTCCTGCACCGCGAAGGCGACCAGCTCCGGGCCGATGGTGCCGAACTTGACCGGCTTCTTGGTCATGCGCTGCGCGGTCTTCCACATCGCGGTGTATTGCAGATCGCCGCGGCTGACCGGGCCGCTGATGCCGGGCATCACGCGCGCTTCCAGATAGTCGTGCAGGATGTGGCCGGGCGGGAACATGAGGCCGCCTTTGCCGGCCGGCGTCGGCTGCGGATTCTTGTCGAAGCCGCCCATGTGGCGCGGCGGATAATTGGTCCAGCTCTGGCCGCCGACGTCGCTGTCGAAATGCGCATCGCCGTCGGTGACGATGTCGAGACCGGCCATTTCCTGCTCGTGCAGATAGCACGACACCGTGTCGACGTATTGCTCGCGGAATTGGTTGTTCACCATCGCGTCGAGGAAGCTGCGCATGCCAAGGTTTTGCGTGTACCAGCTCGGCCGCGGCAGCGAGCCGGTGATGGTGGTCGGCAGCATGAGATCCTTGGTTGCGCGCAGCATTGTCGTTCTCTCCCGGTGCGTTATGGCGAGCCCGGCGTCGGGCTCAGTGGCGTTGGCGCTATTCTTAGACCGGCGCTTCGCCCGAGGGAACTATGATCGCAATACCGCCAGCTCAGCATTGGCAATTCCACCTTTGCCCACATACTTGTTTGCGCATGATCTTTTCCGAAAACCGGGTCCCACTTTTCGGGATCATGCGCTGCGTGGGCAATATTCGGCGACGTAAAAAACCTGCTATAGTTGTGCCATGGACAAGAAAACCGACAGCTACGTCATCCGGCCCGACCCGGCGGACCCGCGGCTGACCGAACGCGTCACCGGCATCGACCAGACCGGCGCCAGCATCGAGACCTCGGTCACAGTCGAGCGCGCCCTGACGATTTTCCTCAACAGCCAGGAAATCGTCACCGCCATGACCATCGGCGATTATCCCGAATATCTGGCGATCGGCTATCTGCTCAACCAGAACATGCTGAAAGCCGACGACGTGGTCACCGCCGTCGACTATGACGAGGAATTGGCGGTGGTGGTGGTGCGCACCAAGCGCAAGACCAACTACGAGAAGAAGCTCAAGAAGAAAGTGCAAACCTCCGGCTGCGCGCAGGGCACCGTGTTCGGCGATCTGATGGAGGCGCTCGAGGACGTCAAGCTGCCGAAAGCCAAGCTGCGCACGTCGTGGCTTTATGCGCTGACCCACAAGATCAACACTACGCCCTCGCTTTATCTTGAAGCCGGCGCCATTCATGGCTGCGTGCTGGCGAAGGAAGACCAGCCGCTGGTCTATATGGAGGACGTCGGCCGCCACAACGCGGTCGACAAGATCGCTGGCTGGATGTTCAAGGAGAAGGTCAAAGCCGGCGACAAGATTTTCTACACCACCGGCCGCCTCACCTCGGAAATGGTGATCAAGACCGTGCGCATGGGCATTCCGATCCTGATCTCGCGTTCGGGCTTCACCGCCTGGGGCGTCGAACTGGCGCGCAAGGCGAACCTGACGCTGATCGGGCGCGCGCGGGGAAAACGCTTTGTCGCGCTCGCCGGCGAGAGCCGCATCGTCTTCGACCAGGACCTGGCGTTTGTTGAGGAAGAGAGTAGCAAGCATCGGCGCAAGGCGGCGGTGCACGATGAGTGATGGCTGATACCCCCATCCCCCCGACCCTCGGCCTCGTGCTCGCCGGCGGCCTGGCGCGCCGCATGGGCGGCGGCGACAAGGCGCGCATCGAGATCGGCGGCGTATCGATCCTCGACCGCGTGCTGGCAACCCTGTCGGGACAATGCACCGGCATCATCATCAACGCCAATGGCGACCCGGCCCGCTTCGCCGATACGGAGGTGCCCGTGGTGCCCGACAACGTGCCGGGCTTCGTCGGGCCGCTCGCCGGCATCCTCGCCGGACTCGATTGGCTGGCAGCGCAAAATACCGGCCTCTCCTGGCTGCTCAGCGTACCGGGCGACTGCCCGTTCCTGCCCGACGATTTGGTGGAGCGCCTGCACCAGGCCCGCCGGGACGCCGGCGTGCCGCTGGCCTGCGCCCGCTCGGGCGAATGGCGTCATCCGGTCGTCGGCCTATGGCCGCTGGCGCTACGTGAGAGCTTGCGCAAAGCGCTGGTCGACGAGGGCCTGCGCAAGATCGAGATTTGGACGGCGCGGCATGGCGTCGCGGTCGCCGAATGGCCGGCGGAGCCGGTCGATCCGTTCCTCAACGTCAATACGCCCGAGGACGCCGCGCTGGCGACGCGCATTGCGCTGCAACATCAGGGCTTTTGATTTTTTGAATCTTGCAGCCGCTCTTTCCGCTTCCATATCTGCTATAGTTACTGGCTATGGGGCGTCTGGGAGCGGAGCCAATTTCATGAAAACATTCATCATCGCCTGCGTGGCGGCCGTCGTTATCGCGATTATCGGCGGCGTCGTGCTCAACAGCATCCAGCAGCCGGCCGACAAAGCCTTCAGCACCGAAGGGGTGCGGCTAGGCGCTTGAGCAAGTTGACGATCAGCCAATGAGCGCCGCGTAGGACAGGAACCCGACGCGCTCGCCCGGCTCGATCGCGGTCACGTCCTCGGGAAACTCCAGCAGACCATCCGTTTCCGTTAGCGACGTCAGAACGCCGGCGCCGTCCTGCGGATGCTTGACCGCCTCGAGTTCGCCGTCGCTCGCGCGCCGCAGCGCCACGCGCACATATTCGCGGCGGTCCTTCTTTTTCCGGTAGGCGAAGGCGGCGCGCACCGGCAGCGGCAGCAGACTTTGCGGCCGCGCACCGGCGAGCCGCCGCAACAGCGGCTTCGCCACCCGCACGAAGGTGACGAACACCGCCACCGGATTGCCGGGCAGGCCGACGAAGGCGGCGCTGTCTTGGGCGCCGCGGATAACCCCCATGGCCACCGGCCGACCCGGCTTGATGGCGACGCGCCAGAACACCAGGCTGCCGACGCGCTCGATCGCGCTGCGCACATGATCGGCTTCGCCGGTGGAGACGCCGCCCGAGGTGACCACCAGATCGTGGCCGCCGGCCGCCGCTTGCAGCGCGTGCGCGAGCGCGTCCGGATCGTCGGGCAGGATGCCGAGATCGGTCACTTGGGTGCCGAGCCGCTCCAGCAGTTCGCTCAGCAGATAACGGTTGGCGTCGTAAATCGCGGCGCCGCTGCGCGGTGAGCCGGGCTCGATCACTTCGTCGCCGGTCGAGAAGATCGCGACCCTCAGCCGCCGCCGCACCGCGATCTCGGTGATGCCGAGCGCGGCGGCGAGCGCAATATGCTGCGGCTCCAGCACGGTGCCGGCCGGCAGCGCCACCTGGCCGGCGGCAACGTCCTCGCCCGCCAGCCTGCAATTGGCGCCGAGCTGCAAGCCTTTCGGCACGGTCACATGATCGCCGGAGACCGTCACGTCTTCCTGCATGAAAACGGTGTCGGCCCCGGCCGGCATCGCCGCGCCGGTGAAAATCCGGATGGCCTGGCCTGGCTTGAGGGAGATGGCCGCGTCGGCGCCGGCGGTCAGCCGGCCGGCGACGGCAAGCCTGGTGTCGCCAGCGGAGTTGAGATCGGCGTGGCGCACGGCGTAGCCATCGACGGCCGAATTATCGAACGGCGGCAGCGCGACCGGCGCCTTCACGTCCACGGCGGCGACGCGGCCGCGCGCGGCGCGCAGCGAAACGCGCTCGATCTCGGCCACCGGCGCGACACGCTCGCCGATCAGCCGCTCCATGTCCTCGAGCGGCAGCAAGGGACCGGAAAAGGCGAAGCAGTCGTCGGTCAACTGCGCCATTAGAGGCCCTGCGTTGCGGGAGCGGAATTGATCGGCACCGCGCGCTTGAGCAGCAGATCGGCGATCGCCTCGATGTCGTTGAGATCGACCACGGGGACTTGTGCTGCCGGCACTGCGCTGTCGGAGGCGACCGCGACGATATGCGGGTCCTCCGGGTGGATCAGCGGCTTGCCGTTGGCGATGCGGTGGATCTCGAGCTTGGGAAAGGCGTCGCGCTTGAAGCCTTCGACCAGCACCAGATCGACCGGCGACATCTTGCCGACCAAAGCGGCCAAATCCCACTCGGGCTGCTCGCGCAGCTCGTGCAGGATGGCCCAGCGCTTGGCCGACGAGATGATCACCTCGGTGGCGCCAGCGGCGCGGTGGAAGAAGCTGTCCTTGCCGGGCTGATCGAGGTCGAAGCCGTGGTGGGCGTGCTTGAGCGTGGACACAGTGATACCGCGCGCGATCAGGCACGGGATGAGCTTCTTGATCAAAGTGGTTTTGCCCGACCCACTCCAGCCGGCGAGACCGATGATACGCATGGCTTCCTTATAGATAGCAAAACGCCCGGCTGCGAGGCCGGGCGTCTTTTATCACCGATTGAGGCCGCCGGTTATTCGGCTGGCTGCCGCATCGCCTGGGCCTGGCCGACGCTGCCCTGCGTTTCCTCTGCATGCCAGAGGCTATGGCGCTCCTTGGCCCAGTTGGCGTCAACGGTGCCATCGACCATGGCCTCGAAGGCCCCCTCCACGCCGATCGTACCCATATAAATATGGGTGAACATGGCAGAGACATAGAGCACCGCCACGACGCTATGGATGATCTGGGCCAGTTCCATGCCGGAAACACTGGTGCCGTAGAACGGGAACAGCAACACAAAGCCGGTCACGATAACCAACCCGCCGCCGATCATCGAGATCCAGAAGATCAGCTTTTCGCCGCCATTAAACTTGTAGGCGGGCGGCTCTTTGCCGCCAAACATTCCGCCGCCGCCCTTGAACCATTCGAGGTCGGCGCGGGTGGGTATATTGTTCGCGACCCAAATCAGGAACATCAGCACGACGCCGATGGTGAATGCGAAGCTGACATAGTTATGCGAGAACTTCGCCCATTCCGCCCAGGTGCTGAACGCCTCCGCCCCCATCCACGGCAAAATCAGGCTGCGGCCGAAGGTGATGTTGAGGCCGGTAATGCCGAGAATGACGAAGGAGACCGCGGTCAGCCAGTGCACGAAGCGTTCGAACACGTTGAAACGCAGGATTACACGTCCCGATCGCCCTTCCTCGATCGGCAGCGTGCCGCGCCACAAATAATAGATGGTGAGCAGCGCCAGCATGCCAAGGATAAAGATGCCGCCGATCCATTTCAGCGTGACGCCGTGGAATTCACGCCACTCGCGGCCGGCCGGATGCTCAAGCACGTAGGACTTCACGTCTGGAATGGTGCCGCGGCCCTCGATCTTGTTAAGCTGCTGGAGCAGTTGCTGCTCCTTCACCGCCGCGGCGTTCGGATTGACCGAGTTCGGCTGCTGCGCCGCGACCGGCATTGCCGTTGCGACGACGAAGGCGAGTGCCAGCGCGCCGGCGATCAGGCGCAGGTGGGCAAAAACTTTCGCCATATCATTTCTCCCAATTTCAAGTCTTCTCTAGTGGCGAAACCGGCGGTGCGGGATGTCGGTCCCGCATCGCCGCCATGGAATCAGGTCGCAATGTTCTCGCGATACGCGGTCTGCCAGCCCCAGGCGCCGGAGCCGTAGCCGCGCTTGGCCACGCGCTCCTTGTAAATCTGCGCGATGACGTCGCTGTCGCCGGCGAGCAGCGACTTGGTCGAGCACATTTCGGCGCATAGCGGCAGCTTGCCTTCGGCCAGCCGGTTGGCGCCGTATTTCTCGTACTCTTCCTTGCTGTTGTCGGCTTCCGGACCACCGGCGCAGAAGGTGCACTTGTCCATCTTGCCGCGCGAACCGAAGTTGCCGACCTTGGGATACTGCGGGGCGCCGAACGGGCAGGCGTAGAAGCAATAACCGCAGCCGATGCACAGGTCCTTGGAGTGCAGCACCACCGCGTCGGCCGTGGTGTAGAAGCAGTTCACCGGACAGACCGCCGCGCACGGCGCGTCGGTGCAGTGCATGCAGGCCATGGAGATCGAGCGCTCGCCCGGCTTGCCGTCGTTGAGGGTGACGACGCGCCGGCGGTTGATGCCCCAGGGCACCTCATGCTCGTTCTTGCAGGCGGTGACGCAAGCGTTGCATTCGATGCAACGATCGGCGTCGCAGAGGAATTTCATACGTGCCATGGTCGTTGCTCCTTAAGCCGCTCTGATCTGGCAGAGGGTGACTTTGGGTTCCTGCATGCCCGTCGCCGGGTCATAGCCGTAGGTGGTGATCGTGTTCGCGCTTTCGCCGAGCACGATCGGATCGGTGCCCTGCGGATATTTGCCGCGCAGGTCGTCGCCCTGGAACCAGCCGCCGAAGTGGAACGGCATCCAGGCGACGCCCTTGCCGACGCGCTCGGTGACCAGCGCCTTCACCTTGGCCTTGGAGTTGCTCTCCGCGCCGGTGACCCAGACCCAGCCGCCGTCCTTGATGCCGCGTTCGGTGGCGTCGGCGGTGTTGATCTCGACGAACATGTCCTGCTGCAGTTCGGCGAGCCACTTGTTGGAGCGGGTTTCCTCGCCGCCGCCCTCGTATTCGACCAGCCGGCCGGACGAGAGAATGAGCGGGAACTGCTTGGCGATGCCCTTGTCGACCGCCGCCTTCTGCACCGAGAAGCCGATATTGGGCAGGCGGAACTGCTTGGCGTCGGGCAGCGTGGGATATTTCGCCACCAGCTCGACGCGCGGCGTGTAGATCGGCTCGCGATGTACCGGGATCGGGTCCGGCAGGCCGAAGGCGTTCATGCGGGCCTTGGCGTTGCCGTAGGGCACGCAGCCGTGTTTCATCGCCACGCGCTGGACGCCGCCCGACAGATCGATCGACCACGACACCGCATCCGGGGTGGTCGGATTGATCTTGTTGATCACCGCCAACTCGGCTTCGGTCAGGTCCTTGTCCCAGCCGAGCTTTTTCAGCACGCCCACGGTGAATTCGGGATAGCCGTCCTTGATTTCCGAATCCTTGGAATAGGAACCGTTGGCGAGCAGGCTGACCTTCACGGTCGAGCCGTCGGCCGCTTTTTCCTCGCGTTCCACGCCGAAACGGGCGCGGAAGCAGCCGCCGCCGTCCATCACCGCGAGGTTGGTGTTGTAGAGCAGCGGGGTGCCCGGATGCTTGACCTCCGGCGTGCCCCAGCACGGCCACGGCAGGCCGTAATAGTCGCCTTTGTTCGGGCCTGACGCCGCGCGCTGCGTGAGCATGTCGAAGTCGGCCTGATGCGCCATATGCGACTTGATGCGCTCCGGCGACTGACCGCAGTAGCCGGTCGAGAAGCTGCCGCGGTTCATTTCGCGAAGAATATCTTCGGCCACCGGCAGATTGTTTTCGACTTTGATGTTCTTGAACATCGGCTCGCTGAAGCCGAGCTTCTTGGCGATGAGGTACATGATCTCGAGGTCGTCCTTCGACTCGAAGATCGGCTTGACGACCTGTTCGCCCCATTGCATCGCGCGGTTGGAGGCCACGCGCGAGCCCTTGCATTCGAACTGGGTGGCGACCGGCAGGAGGTACATGTTCTCCTTGCGCCCGGCCTGCACCGCGAGCGAGGCCCAGGTGGTGGGATGCGGATCGGCGACCACCAAAAGCTCAAGCGCCTTCAGCCCGTTCATCGATTCCGGAATGCGGGTGATGCTGTTGCTGGCATGGCCCTGCACGATCATCGCGCGCACATTGTCCTTCTGCGCGACCTGATCTTTCGGCAGCGTCGCCGCGTCGAACCAGCGTGTGAGCGGGATGCCGGGCGTCTCCATTATCTTCTTGTCGTCGAAGCGGCCAAGCAGGAAGTTGTAATCGACCTCCCAGACGCGCGACCAGTGCTTCCAGGCGCCTTCGACGAGGCCGTAGTAGAACGGCAGCGTCACGATATCGAGTCCGACGTCGGTGGCGCCCTGCACGTTGTCATGGCCGCGGAAGATGTTGGCGCCCGTGCCCGGAGCGCCGACATTGCCGGTGAGCAGCAGCAGCATGCAGCTCGCGCGCACGTTGGCGGTGCCGACCGAGTGTTGGGTCTGCCCCATGCACCAGATCAACGTCGATGGCTTCTGCGTAGCGAACATCTGAGCGACGCGCTTGAGCTGTTCGCCGGGCACGCCGGAGACCCGCTCGACCTCCTCCGGCGTCCACTTCTCCATCTCCTTGCGCGCGTCTTCGAAGCCGTAGACGCGCTGGCTGATGAACTCCTTGTCCTCCCAGCCGTTCTTGATGATGTGGTGCATCATCCCGTAGAGCACCGGGATGTCGGTACCCGGGCGCAGGCGGACATATTCGGTCGCATGCGCGGCGGTGCGGGTCAGGCGCGGATCGATGACGATCACGTTGGCCTTGTTGACCTCCGCGCCTTCCAGCAGATGCTGCAACGACACCGGATGGGCTTCGGCCGGATTGCCGCCCATGATGATCTGCGTCTTGGAATTGCGGATGTCGGTGTAGCTGTTGGTCATCGCGCCGTAGCCCCAGGTATTGGCCACGCCGGTGACGGTGGTCGAATGGCAAATGCGCGCCTGGTGATCGGTGTTGTTGGTGCCCCAGAACGCGCCGAGCTTGCGGAACAGATACGAGCCTTCGTTGGTCATCTTGGCCGAGCCGAGCCAATAGACCGAATCGCCGCCGGATTTCTGGCGGATCGCGGTCAGCTTGTCGCCGATCTCGTTGATCGCGGTCTCCCACGACACGCGGGTCCACTGCCCGTTGGCGAGCTTCATCGGATATTTCAGGCGGCGATCGCCCATGACCAGTTCGCGCACCGAGGCGCCCTTGGCGCAATGCGAGCCGCGATTGATCGGCGAATCCCAGCTTGGCTCCTGGCCGATCCAGACGCCGTTGGAAACTTCCGCCGCCACCGTGCAGCCGACCGAGCAATGCGTGCAGATGCTCTTGCGGATGGTGACCGCGGCGCCTTTGGCGGCCGGCGGGCCGGCTTTGGCCTTTTGCACGCTGGCAAGCGGCAACGCGCCGAGGGTGGCGAGACCGCCGGCGGCAAGACCCGACCGGCGCAGGAAGCTGCGGCGATCGAGGCCGTTGCCGGCCTGGCTGGCGAGGGCGGCGAGCGAGCCTTGGTTAGAGCCTCGGCGCGCCTGACGTTCTGTCCTTTTGATCAGCACGGGGTGCCTCCCTCAGCTCGGATAACGGTTGACGCGGTAAAAGGTCTTCACCTCGTCGGAATCGGCTTTGTAGCGCGCCTTGCGCTTTTCATCGTTGTTCTCGGTATCCGCTTTCGCTTGCGTCACAAGGGCGGCGGGCGCTACGGCGACACCGGCGCCGGCGCCGAGTGCGCGCAGGAAGTTGCGGCGTGCCAGGTTGGCTTTAGGTTCTGTTGTCATCGCCAGTTCTCCTTGAAGACGTAAAGTTCCTTCGCTCGCGCGCATCATTCCGATAACGCGAAAGCCTCCGATTCGATCTCTGTGAAAACCCGGCCGAGCGTTCCGACACGCCGGTAAAAATCCGCATTTTCAGCGCGCTCCAGATCGGCGAAGAAGCGGCCGAGCCAGGGCGCCAGGTGTTTTTCGAACAATCGCCGGTCGGCGTCGGCGGGAGCCGTGAACTGGCCGCCGGCAATGCCGGACATGATCTCGCACAAGATGGCGGCGTGATCTTCCGATTCGTATTGACCCTCGGCGCGCTCGATGCCGAGCGCCGCCAGGTCCTCGCGCAAGCGCGCCAGCGGGCGCTCGTGCAGGAACCCGGCGATATAATAGGAACCGTAGGGCATCAATTCGCCGCGCCCGATGCCGATGAACAAATTGAAGAATTCGCGCTCTATTTTGTTGGCGTCGGCGCGGCCCGCTGCTTCGGCAAGGCCAATATGCGCAACGCCGAGCGGGCTCGGATCGCCGCGTAGCATAGCCAGCCGCGCCAGAAATCCCGCGTCCGGCGCGCGCGCCAGCAAGGCCGCCAGCAGGGCGTATTCCTGCGCACGGGCAAGATCGACCTCGTCGACGCCGTTCATCGTGTTGTTCTCGTTGTAAAGATCGGGCCGCAGGATTGCGCGCGCGACGCCGGTCACCGCCTCGACCGTCAGCACCCGCTCGGCGGGGACGCGCGACCAGTTCGATACCGAGGGCTGGGAAATGCCAATGCGGCGCGCCAGCTCGGTGACGCCACCGGCCGCGCGAATCGCTTCCTGCAGACCCCGGTCTGTCATTTCCTTTTTTGTTGCCCCTGCCCCGCTCGGTTTCGTTTTTATTGTTCGTTTTCTTATTCGTTATCGTTTTCTTGGGCTCATTCCGCGCGAAATGAGCCGCATTCGAATACCGAAAAGCTATCGCCGCATGGAACGCAGGGTCAATAGCCTTAGGCTATATGCCCAATCATTATTTCGGGAGCGCGCCGCCATGCCCGCGTGGACGAGGTGGTGGGAAGGTTTCCTGATTGTCTAAATTATTTTGCGTTGCAACATCATCTTCGCTGCACCGCATGAAATCTTTTTCCAGCGCAGCGACGTCTGGCTTTGGTGCCGGCTGATCTTGCGACGATTGTTTGGTCAGCTCGGAGTCACTTGCCGGCAGCGCCTTTTGTTCGGAATTATCCTGTGCGGCAGCGATTTGCTGCGGCGCGGCGGTCTCCGCCGGCGGCGGCGCACCGATGACGCGCGCCAGCAGGCCAGCGACGTCACTCGCCGCGATCGGCCCAAAACCGGGCATGGCGTTGGGATTGTTGAAGTCCCAGCCGTTCTCGACCAGGCCGATGAAATCGCGAATTTGCGGATCGGCGGACCAGGCGCGCCGCAGCGCTGCCCGCAAGAGATCGGGCGGCACGCCCGGCCGTAAAAACGCGCGGATGTCGGATTCGGCGGTGATCGATTCGATCGGCGGCAGGCTCGCCGGATCGAATGGAACTTCGGCGGCCGCGTCCTTCGCCTCCGGCGGCGGCGCTGCCGCGGCGGCGTCCTTGGCCTTGACCGGCGCGGACTCCTCGGCGGCTTCGCGTTTGCGCCGCGACCATCGATCGAGGAAATCTTCCGGCTCGCTCATTGCTGTTCGTCGTCGCGGATACGCCGCCCAAACGCCTCTGGATTGGCGCGGTCGCGCGCTCGTTTGCTGAACGCCTGTTCGACATGGTACTCGGCGACGAAATCCGCAACCACCTGCTGGATCGCCTCCGGCATCGGAACGGTCTCGACCAGGTCGTTGCCGGCTTCGGTCATGGCTTCGCCCTCGGCCGGGTCGGCGGTCACCATCAGCAACTCATAGGGCATCTTTGCCTCGCTCGGCCGCAACACCACCCAGAGCAAAGGCGTCTCGTTCGTCAGATTGGCGCGATAGTTGGCGGTCTCCGTCCGGTGCAGCCCGATCTCGGCCACGCCGGCAAAAAACGTCGCCCGCTCGCCGTCATCCGAAAGCTTGCTCCATGGTGACGTCGCCGGCGCGCCGGTGAGTACGCTCAGCGGCCGCCAGAGAAAGTCGCTCCACTGGCTCGCGGCCTTGCTGCGCTCGACCACGACGCCGACGGCGATGGTTTTCAGCGGGGCTACGACACTCAACTGACCGCCTCCAGATGCCGGATCGGCAGGCCGGTGACCAGGTTCTGCGGCTTCATGCGGATGGTCTTATCCGGCGTCATGGCCAGGATCAGATAGACCGGCTCGCCTTTGACCTTGTCCAGCACGATCGAAGGATCGCGGAACGTGAGCGCGAACAAGCCGATCACGCCCGCCGTCGCTGTCTCATCGAGATCCTCTCCGTTCCACAAGCGGTTGCCGATCTTGGTGGCGTCGGCATCGAGCCCGACGTACCAGCTGAGCGGCGCGTCGCGCAGCTCGGTGAGCGGCTCGACGATCACCTCGACGCCGAGCACGTGTGCGATCCAAAGCCGCATCGCCTCAGCGAGCGCGACCAGGCCGGCGCGCCCGCCGGTCAGATCGAGCGCCATGTCGAAGCTGTCGCTGCGTTCCCAATAGCTGTCCGCATTGTCGTCGTTGATGATGTCGATCGCGGCCTCGGCCGGAATTCCCAGCATCGATACCAGCGGCGTCACCGGCGACGTATTGATGCCGCCGATGGTTTCTTCATCGACCGCCAGCAATGAGTTCTCGTGCAAGGTCACGCGCTGGGTGCGGAAAAACAATTCAGCGGCGCGCACCACGCGGGCGTCGGTGACGCCGTCAAGCGCGTTGCGCAGGATCACGTGCACGAGCTGGCTGATGAACAGCGGCGGGGTATTGCCGACGCCGTTGCGCACCAGCTCGGCATAGGCCGCTTCCAGCGTCTTGTGGCGCAGCAGATGGTCGCGGAAGGTAATCAACAATTGCCAGTTCTCGCGCGCGTTTACGTCGGCGATGGCGGCGATATCGGACGCCGCGACCGCCATGCGCGGATCGGCGAGCAACGCGGCATGCAGCGTGCGCTCGACCGCGCAGGCTTCGGGCGGCGGAATCAGCTCGGGCCGCGCCAGATAAAGCTTGAGGAATTCGTCGGTCACCTTGAGCCCGCCGCCTTCGTCGCGGTCGAGCAGATGATGGCCACTGGAAAGCCAGAAGTCTTTCATTTGCGCTCCCGCCCGGCCATTCCGATCAGATCGACTGTTTCACCCTGCGCTTCGTCCTCACCTTCGACCTCGAGGAAGGAGAACGCGCGCGCCGGCTTTTGCCCGCTACGCGGACGCAGTGTGCGGAAGGTCTCGCGTACCTCGCCGTTATCGAAGGTGCGATGCACGGCCACGAGCGTATCCTGCGGCTGGCTGCACAGCGATTCCGTGAAGGCGACTTCTTCTTCCGCCGCGATGCGCGCAGCGTCCATGTCGGGCGCGCCGAAATACGCGATCAACCGCCGCGCAAGCGTATCGACCACGACCTTCCGGTCCTCGTCGTTTGCCTCGACGATCTGCACCAGCGTTGACCAGCCGAGCGAATCCACCCCGAGAAAGCCGCCGCGGAAGGCCGAGCGCGCCTTGCCTTCGAGCGCCGCCGGATCGCGGTCCCAGAACACGAAAGCGCCCGACACCGCCCACTCGCCCGGCTCGGCCGCCTTCTCGAACACGAACGTGTCCGAGGCATCGAGCCTTATGGTGCGCAGCAGCCTCACGTACGCGGCCCTTTGGCTTTCGCATCGAACCAGGCCGGCTTGCCCAGCCGCGGCAAAAACTCCTTGCGTTCGACCCTGGCCTTACCGACGCGGCGGATCAGCAGATCGCCGTTGTCGTCGATGTCGCTGCGCACGCCCTTCTCGACCGGCAGCCGCTCCAAATAGCTGCGCGCCACCGTGCCGAAGCCTTTCTCCTGCCAGGAGTCGATGGCGACCATGAAATGGCGCGCGAAGCTCTCCACCACGTGGTCGGACATGGCGTCGGAGAATCCCTCCTCTTCCAGCGCGGTGACCAGCGGATTCAAGCCTGGCTCATTGCCAGTCATCGAGACCGTGCGGATCATGGCGCCGAACACCAGCCAGGGCGGCGTTTCGTCTTCGCCGGTTGCCTTCGGCCAAGCCAAGCGGCCGCCGCCCACCAAACCGTGATTAACCGAAATCGAATCCGGCCAGTCGACGGTGATGGCGGTTTCCGGTTGCGCGTGGGCGGCGAGCGCGTCGGCCAGCGCCGCCATGCCGGCATAGAACGCGCGCCGCGCTTGGGCCAGCGGCTCGTCCGGTTCCAGCACCACGGCGAATTCCGCGAGATCGAAGCGCCCGACATAGACCAGCGTGCCGGCGCCCTGTTCGCCCGCGATCGATATTGCATGCGCGAAGGCGTCGCCCAATTCGCGCAGGCGCACCAGCGTGAACGGCGGCGGCAGCGTCAGTTCCGGCGCTAGCGGGCGGTCCCGCGTCTCCAGCGGCATTGGCTGTTACTTTCTCGTTTAGATACTTATAATTATAGCTACAGGGGGCCTCGAGGCCCAGCCCGCGGCCGCGAGGATTGAGCGTGAAAGCGACGCCAGAGGCGGCATTTCACCGATGAATTGCGGGTCAGCATAAAGGTTAGTGAACCGAATGGCCGAACGGCCGCGTAACATCCTGATCTGTTCCTGCGAAGACAGCATGCCGCTTGCTGGCGAGGCGGTGCGCCGTGTTTGCAAGGGCGCCAATGTGCTCGAAGGCCGCCAGTTTTGCCGCGCCGAGCTCGAGCGATTTCGCAAGGCGGCGGGAGCCGGCGAGCCGATGACGGTCGCCTGCACGCAGGAGGCACCGCTATTCGAGGAGGCCGCCGGCGAGATCAAGGGCGGCAGCACGCTGACCTTCGTCAATATCCGCGAGACCGCCGGCTGGTCGAAGGACGCCAAAGCGGCGGGGCCGAAAATGGCGGCGCTGATCGCGGCCAGCGCGGAGCCCACGCCCGACGTCGCCTTTGTTCCGCTCACCAGCGACGGCGTGACGCTGATTTACGGCAAGGACGAACAGGCGATCGAAGCCGCCAATCTGCTGAAGGACCATCTCGACATCACCGTGCTGATCAAGCCGCCGGCCGATCTGACGCCGCTGCGGGTGACCGACTTCCCGGTGGTGAAGGGCTTAATCCGGCAGGCCAAAGGCTATCTCGGCGCCTTTGAGCTGACGGTCGACGACTATGCGGCGCCCGCTCCGTCCTCGCGCGGCGAACTCGCCTTTGGGCCGGCGCGCAACGGCGCGACCTCGCGCTGCGATATCGTGCTCGACCTTTCCGGCGGCACGCCGCTGTTTCCGGCCGCCGATCTGCGCGACGGCTATTTGCGCGCCGACCCGGGCGATCCGGCCGCGTGCTTGCGTGCGGTGCTCAAGGCGCGCGATTTGACCGGCACGTTCGACAAGCCGCGTTACATCACATTCACCGAAGACCTGTGCGCGCATTCGCGGTCCAAGATCGTCGGCTGCCGCCGCTGCCTCGATCTCTGCCCGACCGGCGCCATTGCGCCTGCCGGCGATCATGTGGCGATCGATGCGCACATATGCGCCGGCTGCGGCCAATGCGCCGCCGCCTGCCCGACCGGCGCCGCGGCCTATGCCCTGCCACCGTCCGACGCGCTGCTGCGCAAACTGCGCGCGCTGCTTTCCGCCTACCGCGAAGCCGGCGGCCGGCAGGCGGTGGTGATGTTCCACGACGCCGAGCATGGCAGGGAATTGATCGACGCGCTGGCGCGCCATGGCGACGGACTGCCGGCGAACGTGCTGCCGGTCGAGGTCAACGAGATCACGCAGGTCGGACTGGAGTCGGTGGCGGCATCGTTTGCTTACGGCGCCTGCGCCGTGCGCTTCCTGCTGCGCGCCAAGCCGCGTCACGATGTGGCCGGCCTTGCCAAGACCATCGCGCTCTCCGAACCGATCCTCGCGGGCCTCGGCTTTGCCGGAGCGCGCCTCGCAACCATCGAGACCGACGATCCCGACGCGCTCGGCAACGCCTTGCGCGCCATCGCGCCGATGGATGCTGCTGCAAAACTCGCCACCTTCGCCGCCGCCGGCCGCAAGCGCGACGTGGTGCGCCATGCCCTGCGCGAACTGCACGCGGCGGCGCCCGCGCCGGTCGATATCGTCGCGTTGCCGCAAGGCGCGCCGTTCGGCACCGTCGAGGTCAAGGTCGAAGGCTGCACGCTCTGTCTGTCCTGCGTATCGGCCTGCCCGACCGGCGCGCTGTCGGACGATCCCGGGCTGCCGACGCTGCGCTTCGCCGAGGACGCCTGCGTGCAGTGCGGACTGTGCCAGGCGACGTGTCCGGAAAAAGTGATCTCGCTGACGCCGCAGATCGATTTCCGCGCCGCGACCGCCATGAGCCGCATCATCAAGCAGGAACAGCCGTTCGAATGCATCCGCTGCGGCAAGCCGTTCGGCGTCAAGAGCTCGGTCGAGCGGGTGGCCGCCAAGCTCGAGGGCAAGCACTGGATGTTCAAGGACTCCAAGCAGCGGCTGGACGTCATCAAGATGTGCGCCGACTGCCGCGTCAACGTGATGGCGGCGGAAAATTTCGATCCCTTCGGCGCGCCGCAGCGCCCGAAAGTGCGCACCACCGACGACTATCTGCGCGAGCGGGAGCGCAAGGGCGAGAGCTGAGCGTGGCATATGAGCGGCCCGTCAATCGATCCTGACGCATTCCGGGATTTCGAACGCGCCGCCCACAGCCGCAATGCCGCGACCTATCACGATCTTTTCACCGTCGTCACCGATCGCGCAATCGAACCGTTGCTCGACGCCGCCAAGGTCGGCCCGGGCACGCGGTTGCTTGACGTTGCGGCCGGGCCTGGACGAATGACACAGGCCGGCACCGAGCGCGGCGCGCGGGCGATTGGAGTCGATCTCGCTCCGGCGATGGTCGCAATTGCGCGCAGGCTTTATCCAAAAATCGAATTTCGCGAAGCCAGCGCGGACGCGTTGCCATTCTCCGATGCATCATTCGATGCCGCGGTATGCGCCTTCGGTCTCGGCCATTTTCCCGATTCCGAACGTGTCATCGCCGAGTTTCGACGCGTGCTGGCGCCCCGAGGCACCGTGGCCTTGTCGTGGTGGGAGGGATTCTCTCGCAACCGGATCAACGGGCTTTTTCACGAAGCGATCGGCCGCTTGGCGGCAAGCGTGCCCGGTGCGGTACCACCGGGACCGCCGATGGACCGCTTTTCCGACCGTACGCGGTTCGCCGAATTCCTGTGCTCGGCTGGATTCGAAAACGTTCAGGTGACCGGCGCGTCGTTCACGCACACACTGCGCAATGCCGATGAATTGTGGGACCTGGCGATGGGGAGCTTTGCACGCGCCGCTGCGACAATCGGCGCGCAGACCGAAGTGGTGCGCCAACAAATCCGTGCAGCGGTGACGCAAGGCGCGCAGCAATACGCGACGTCGAATGGACTGGAGATTCCGGTGGCGTTCTTGATAGGCGCCGGTGAGCGTCCGTAATTACTTCTTCGCCGTCGCCTTCGCCAGAAACTCCACCAACGCCTGGCGCTCCTCGGGCGAGCCGATTTTCTGCTCCGGCATCTTGGTGCCGGGCGTATAGGCCATCGGCCCGACCTCGAACATCTTCGCCACCGTCTCCGGCGTCCACACGATGTCCATGTGCTTGAGCGCATCGGAATAACGGTAGCCGGGCAGCGTCGCGATTTTGCGCCCGAAAATGCCGGCGAGGCTCGGCCCCGCCTTGTTGCCTTCATCGGGCGAGAGCGTATGGCAGGCAACGCAGGCGCGGAACACCTGCGCGCCGGGATCGCCGGCATAGGCCGCCAGCGGATCGTCGGGCGCACCAACGACGACGCCGCCAATCGGCTCGCCACTCAGCGCGTCCCAGCGCCGGATCGTGCGGTCGGTGCCGCCAGTCAACAAAGTATGGTTGTCCGGGAAGAACGCCACCGACCACACCGGCAGGCCCGGGCCGACCAGCGTATGTCCGAGCTTGCGTGTCTTGCGCTCTATCACCGCCACCGAGCCGCGGATGCCGGCCGCGGCGATGAGCGACCCATCGGGCGAGAGCGCGAGCGCGATCACCGGCGTGGCGGACGCCTGCAGCTCGCCGCGCACCTCGCCTTGCGGCGACAGGAAATAGACCTTGCCGTCGGCGCCGGCCCCGACGATCTCGCCGTCGGAGGCGATCGCCACGGCGTTGAGCGGCGTCGGCAAGCCGTGAACGCTCACCGCGCCGTCGCTGAGGCGCCAGATGCGCAGCGTCGCGTCATAACCGGCGCTCACCAATTCGCCGCCGTCGGGCGAAAACGCGACGCCGTTGACGTTCTGGCTATGGCCTTCCAGCACGCGCGGCGCGCCGCCCACGAGCGGCCATAGACGCACCGTATGATCCCAGGACGCCGAGGCAAGCCACTTGCCGTCGGGCGACACCGCCAGCGCGGCGATCGGACCAGCATGGCCATCGAGCACCGTGTCGGGATCGGGCTTGCCTAGCGTCCAGATCGCGATATGGGCGTCGGCACCGGCAGTGACGATGCGGCCATCCTTGAGCCAGACAACCGCATTCACCGCGTTGTCGTGGAAACGCATCACCTGCTCGGCGACATTGCGAGTGAGCGACCAGCGGATCGCCGAGGTATCGAAGCTGCCGGAGACGGCCTCACTGCCGTCGGGCGAGACGACAAGCGCCCGCACCGGCCCGCCGTGGCCGCGCAATTGCGCTTGCGCAACATCGAGCGCCGTGGACGAGAGCGCGACCAACAGCAGCAAAACGCAAAGACGCTTAGTCATCGGCCGGTTTCATGCCGAGAGCGCTGATGCGCTCGCGTGTCGCAGGATCGCGCAGCGCCGCCAGGAAAGCCTGCACCGCCGGACGATCCTTTCGGTTTTCAACCAGCAGAAAATCGTAGTGCTCCGGCGACAGCGGCAGGAAACCGAGGCCGTAGAGCTTGGCCACCGGCTCGATGGCGACGCCCCAATCGGCGCGGCCTTGCGCGATCGCGGCGGCCACCGCGTTATGCGATTTCGGCTGATTGGCATAACCGGCCGGCCGCGCACCCAACAGCAGCTTCTCGATCAGCGCGCGCGTGCCGGCGCCGGCGTTGCGGTTGACCATCAGCGCGGTGCGGTCGTCCAGAATGACCTTGAGCGCTGCATCGGCCGCACGACCCTCGAACCGCGCATCGCCCGGACGGAACACGACACCTTGCATCCGCCGCCAGCCTGGCACCAGCGTGAGGCCGGGCGTCGCCAGATGCACATTGTATCGTCCGCTGACAGGATCGATCAGGTGCACCGGTGCGATGTCGCATTCGCCGCGGCTGGCCGCCGCCACGCCGCCGAGGCTGCCGACCGCCAGCACGCGCGCGGAAAAGCCGCGTGCGGCAAGCGCCCCCACCACCACGTCGAGCGCCACGTCGTGGCTTCCCATGATCACCAGATCGGGCGCGCGGGCGGCGCTGCCGATCAACGTCACCTCGACGTCGCTATCGGCGTCGAGCGATGCAGCCAGCGCTTCGATCTCAAGAAAGCCGTCGGCTTGCGAGAAGCTGGTGACCGAGCCGGAACCTTTGCCGATCGGAAACGCGACCGCTCCCTCCTCGCTCCCGATCAGCGAGACCAGCACGAATTCCTTGCGGCCAAGTTCGGAGGCGACGCGCACCGGCACGCGCGCGCTGATTTTCTCCGCGGCTTCCGGCGGCAGCCCGGCACGGGCGCGGATCACCGGCGCGACGAAGGCGTGAAAGGTGAAGATCGCCGAGGTCGGAAAGCCGGGCAGCACCGCAATGGGCTTGCCGCCGATCACGCCGAGACAAAGCGGCTTGCCGGGCTTGAGCGCGACGCCGTGCACCAGGATACCGGGCGCACCCAGCCGCGACACCACGCGGTGCGACAGATCGCCGGCGCCCTTCGAGGTGCCGCCCGAGAGCACGACCATGTCGCTTTCCGACAACGCCTGCCGAACGGCTTTTTCCAGCGCCGCCTCGTTGTCGGGAAAGGCGCCGAGGCTTAGCGGCACGCCGCCGGCCTCCGTCACGGCCGCGGCGACGATCGCGCCATTGCTGTCGTAGACGCTCGCCGGCGCGAGCGGCGCGCCGGGTGACACCAACTCATCGCCGGTCGAAATCACCGCGACCTTCGGCCGCCGCACCACGTCCACGCTGCCCAGCCCGCTGGCCGCCAGCATGCCGATCTCGCGCGAGCCGATGCGCGTGCCGCGCCGGAGCAGTGTCTCGCCGCGCGCAATATCGGAGCCGGCATAGGATATGAATTGCCCGGGCGCCGCGGCGCGGCGTAGTTCGATGCTTATTTCGTTACTTGGCGCGCCCTCACCCGTAAGCTCAGTGTGTTCGATCATCACCACCGCGTCGGCGCCGCGCGGGATCACGCCGCCGGTGGCGATTGTCGTGGCGGTGCCGGGCTTGACCTCCAAGGCCGGCGCGTCGCCGCAGGCGATCACCTCGGCATTGAGACGCAATAGTTTCGGGTTGCTGTCGCCGGCGCCGACGGTATCGGCGGCACGCAGCGCGAAACCGTCGACATTGGAGCGGTCGAACGGCGGCGCATCGACGGCAGCCATGACGTCGTGCGCCAGCACGCGGGTGAGCGCGTCCGCCAGCGGCACGCTCTCGGCCGCAAGCGGTGAAAGATCAAGATGCCGCTCGAAACGCGCGCGCGCCTCGTCGGCCGACACCACGTCGAGGAATTGCTCCTGGCGCGCCGCCGCGCGCACGCGCGCGAGCAGTTCGGCGTTGGCGTCGGGGCGCGACTTGCGGGATTCGCTCATGCCACGATTCTCATGGCCACGGCCTTACCGCAACCGGCGCGCCGGCGGAATAGCCTTCGCTATCGGCCGGCACCAGGATCCAACCGTCGGAGCGCGCCAGCGCCGACAGCGGCAAGTATTTCGTCGCCAGCGGTTCGGCTTTGTCGCCATTACGACGCACCGGCACGACTTCGGCCAGGCCCACGGTGGAGGCGACCTTGCGCGCCAGCGGCAAGGTCTCCGCCGGTTCATGCTCGTTCGCCTTGGCTGCGGCGAGACGATCGAGCACGCGCCGCCCGACCACCAGCCAGACCGCCAAAGCGGCGTCCAGCCGGCCCGGCAGCAGCAGCACCGGCCGCGGCCCGACAAATCCGAATGCCGCGGTTTCGCCCGGCGTCAGTGCAATGCCGTGCACCGCGAGCCGGCCGGCGCGCGCCAGCGTCCGCACGCTGGCGTCGTTGCGGCCGCTGCCGGTGCCGCCGATCGCCACGATGGCGTCCGCGCCCTCCGCTGCCAGCGTCACGTCGAGGTCGCCGCCGGCGTCCAACTGCGCCACCCCGCCGCGGCGTTCGATGTCGCGCGCCAGCAGACGCGCGGCGGCGACGATGATGTCGCTGGCGCGCAGCGTCACCACGCGAATGCGCGGCTCGCGCACGCTGACGTGTGCGAGGCCCGCGCCGGCGAAAGCCGCGAGATCAGTGTCCCGCAGGCGCTCGCCGGCAAGGCGCAGCGCAACGCCAGGATCGCTGTCGCCGCCTGCCGACAACACGCCGTCGCCGGGATTGACGGTGGCCAACGCCTCGGCGCCGCCGGCGCTCACCTTCACGGCATCGAGCGGCGCCACGCTGTCGGTGCCGGCCGGCATCGGCTGCCCGGCTTCGACCCGCTGCGGCATGTGCATGAGCTGCACCGGTGCATAACCGCCGGCGCCCAAGGTGTCGCCGGCGGCGAGCGCCCAGCCGTCCTGCAAGGCCAAGGCCGCGCTAGGGCGCGCCGACGCCACCGCGTCGGCGGCTAGCGCGTGCCCGGCGGCCGCGGCAACATCAAGCGTGCGCGGGGCGACCGGCTTTACGCCGGAATCGACCGTGGCCTGCACGTCCGCGAGCGGCGTCAGCCGTGTAATCGTCTGTATGGGGTCGGACGCCGCAGCCATTTTTCCCGTGCTTGACCTTGTAGGGCCGAGATTATTCAGTCTACCTCAACGGCGCGACGCACACAGCAGCCTCAACCGGACTTGAAGACATGGCGGAAAAAACCATGAATTTGCGCGGCCTGAAGTGCCCCCTGCCGGCGCTGCGGGTGCGCAAGATGCTGTCCAGTCTGAAAACCGGTGACCTGATCGTGGCGGAATGTACCGATCCGCTGACCGCGATCGACATTCCGAATTTGCTGCGGCAGACCGGCGACACGCTGGAAGACAAGTCGCAGGCCGACGGCATTCTCACTTTCCGCATTCGCAAGAAATGATCCTCGCGACATCTCAAGCGACGCGCAGCACCGCCCGCCCGGTCACCTGCCCGCGCTCCACCAGCTCATGCACCGCCTCGGCCTCCTGCAATGGCCTTACGTCGGTGACCAGCGGCCATACCTCGCCGCGCGCCACCAGATCGCAAGTCTCCAGGATCTCCGCGCGCGTGACATAGCGGCTGCCCAGGATCGCCTGCTCGTTGAGCAGCATGTCGCGCGCCGACGTCTGGAACGCCTGCGCGGCGCCGCCCAGAATGACCAGGCGGCCGCGGCGGCCGAGCGCCTTGACGCCGGCTTCCAGCGTCGCCGTGGTGCAGACGTAATCGATCGCGACGTCGACACCGGCCCCCTGCGTGAGATCGCGCAGCGCATCGACCACGTCGCCCTCGCGCGGATCGAGCACTTCATCGGCGCCGGCCTTGCGGCAGGCGTCGAATTTGGCGGCAGCGACATCGACGGCGATCACGCGCGCCTTCGCCCATTTCGCCATCATCACCTGATGAATGCCGACGCCGCCGCCGGCGCCGAAGATGGCAACCGTCTCGCCCGCTTTGATCGAAGCCCGACGCAGCACCTTGTAGGGCGTCGCCAGCGCGTCGGTGATGACGCCCATTTCCGCCGGATGTTTTTTGTAATCGAGACCTTCCGGATATTTGATGAAGATGTGCGCGGGCAGCTTGATGTATTCGGCATAACCGCCGTCGCACTCCAGCCCGACATTGCCGCCGCTGCGCTCGCATAGCGGCTCCAACTGGGAGAGGCAGTAACGACAATGACCGCAGTTGAGATAGAAGTACGCGGTCACGCCGTCGCCCACCTTGAGCCCGGACACGCCGGCGCCGAGCGCGACGATCTCGCCGGTGATCTCGTGCCCGATGATGCGGGGGAAATCGATCTTCCGGCGGCCGGCCTTGGCGTGCTGGATGGTCAGCCCGGCGCCGCAGGTGATGACGCGGGCGACCGCCTCGCCCGGGCCGGGCGTAGGATCGGGCACGTCGGCTAATTCGAACGGGGTGTTCGGCCCCCGCAACACCATCGCTTTCATGCATTGCCCCTCATCGCCAAGTAACCTTGTCATGTCATAACGATTAGCTGACATTGACAAGACGTTCGCAACACTCGGGGTAAAAATGATCAATGCAGCCATGGTCGGTCTGGGCCGCTGGGGCCAGACCATCCTAAATTCGATTCAAGGCAAAAGCAGCCGCCTGCGCATCGTGCATGGCGTGAGCAAGGAGCCCGAACTCGCGCGCGATCTGGCGGCCAAGCATGGCTTCCGGTTGTCGACCGATCTTGCGGACGCCATCGCCGACCCGCAGGTGCAGGCCATTTTGCTCGCCACGCCGCATTCGTTGCATGTCGAGCAGATCCGCATGGTGGCCGCCGCCGGCAAGCCGGTCTGGTGCGAGAAGCCGCTGGCGCTCACCCGCGCGGAAGCCGAACGTGCAATCGGTGCCGTGCGTGCGGCCGGTGTGCCGCTCGGCACCGGCAACAACAAGCGCTGCTTTGCCTCGATGCGCGAACTCAAGCGCGTGGTGGAATCAGGAGAGATCGGCCAGGTCATGCATATCGAGGGGCATTTCTCCAACGAGCATTCGACGCGCGTGTCGGGCGGCTGGCGCGACGATCCGAGGGAATCGCCGGGCGCCGGCATGACCGGCGCGGGCCTGCATGTGCTCGACGCCTTCGTCAATCTGGCCGGGCCGATCTCTTACGTCGACGCACGCTGCGTGTCGAAAAAGGCGCCGCCCGATCCGCGCGACGTGCTGGCGATCCTGGTCGAGTTCGCTGGCGGCGCCACCGGGCTGATGGCCACCGTGCGCGCGGCGCCGGTGTACTGGCGCTGCGCCGTATTCGGCACGAGCGGCTACGCGGAAGCCAATGGCGAGGACAGGCTGACCGTCGCCAAAATCGGCGGCGCGCCGCAGGAGCAGACTTATACGCACGTCGATTCGCTGCGCGTGCTGCTGGAAGCCTTCGCCGACGCCGTCGAGGGCAAGGCGCCGTTCCCGGTGCGCCCGGAGCAGATCCTGGATCTGATCGGCGCCTTCGAGGCGGTGATCACCTCGCTCGAAAAAGGCGCGCCGGTGAAGCTCGCGCCTTAGGCCGCCAGCCGGCGCGCGATCTTCATGCGCGAAACACTGTCGCCGGCGAGGTGATTCCAGATGAAAGCGTCGCGCACCAGCTTGTCGGTGTGGTGATCCATGTGGCAGCCATTGGCGCCGCGCACCTCCATGTAGAGCTCGGTCACCTCGTTCACCACGTCGCAGGAATAATTCATCGCCAGCCCCGCATTGCTGGAGTGGATTCTCATGTCGTGCTCCCAGGCTACCCGCATCACGTAGGAGCGCAGGGCCTCGGTCAGCATGAACATCTTGTTGATCTGCAGTTGCACGATCTGCTGCGCGAACAGCACCTGGCCACCCTGCTTTTCGGTCTTGGCGTAGCGCAGCGCGGTCTCGCAGGCGTCGTCGCAAATTCCCAATGCATTGGCGGCAAGCTCAAGATCGCCGAACAGATCGCCGCCGGTGGTGTCGCCGCCCGCGCCGCCGGTTTTCTTTACCGCGCCGCCCACTTCGCCGACCAGATTGGCATGCGGCACGCGCGCGTTCTCGAAGATCATCTCGCCGTTCTGGTAGAAGCGCCAGCCGCTCTTGTTGAACACCTTGCCGATGCGGAAGCCGGGCGTGTCGCGCGGCACCAGGAACATGCTGGTGCCCTGTCGGGGCGGCACGGTCGAATCGGTGCGCGCGTCGATGAAGAACAGCTTGCCGATCGGCGCGTTGGCAATGAAGGCCTTTTCGCCATTGAGAATCCATTCGTCGCCCTTGCGCTCGGCGCGCAGCTTCAACCCGAACTTGGGATCCTCGCCAGGCATGCGGTTGTCGGAACCCGCGCTCGGCTCAGTGATGCCCTTGCCGAGCACCCAGGTGTCGTCGGCGACGAAAGCCGGCAGGAAGCGCTGCTTCTGCTCCTCGGTGCAGGCCTGCGAGATCAGATGACTCCATTTCCAGTTCTGGCTGAACGCCTTGGAGACAGCGCTGTCGGCCTTGGCCAGTGCGGTCATCACCAGCGCTTGCGTCACGAAATCGGTGCCCTGGCCGCCCCATTCCTTCGGCACCGCCATGGTGCGGAAGCCGAGCTTGGAGCCCTTTTTGATGATGTCCCAATCCCAGGTCTCGCGCGGAGTCGCAATGGCATCGCGCGCGAGCGAGATCGGACGGACCTCCTCGTCGGCGAACTTGCGCGCCGCCATCTGCCAGGAACGCTGTTCGTTACTCAGTGTGAAGTCCATGGGAGCATCCTCAGCTAAAATGTTTCTTGGTCACTCACCGGCCAGCGCCATTGCGGCGTTGCCGGCACGCCGGTAACCGGCCAGCCCTTCCGCGATACGCAGCTTGGCGTCGGTGTTGCCGTCGCCGGAGTGCTGGCAGACGCGGGCGTCGTGGATGTATTTCGCCAGCGGCATGTCGCGCATCACGCCCATGGCGCCGAACAGTTCCGCGGCATCCTTGGCAACCTTCATCACCGCCTCGGAGGTGAACACCTGCGCCATGGTCTGCAGCGGCAGGTCGGACAGGCTGCGGTCGGCGACGGCTTCCGGATGATCGGAAGCCCAGGCGGCTTGCCAGACGGCGGCGCGCGCAACTTCCAGCCGGATCGCGCTCTCGGCCAGTTTGGTGCCGATCGCCTGGTGCTCAATGAGCGGCCGCCCGCCCTGCACGCGTAAATGAGCGTAGTCGAGCGCGGCTTCGTAAGCGGCGCGGCCGATGCCAAGATTGAGCGCCTGCGCCAGCGGAATGCCCCGCCCATCGGTGCCGGTCAGCAATGCCGCCGCATCGTCGCCAAGCAGATTGCCGGCCGGCACTTTGCAATCCTTGAAGGTGACCTCGCCGCACGCGCCGTGTTGCCAAGCGTTGTCGTGCGCGCGCACGCTCACGCCCGGCGCATTGCCCGGCACCAGCAACACGCTGGCCGCCAGCCGCCCCGGTATCTGTGCCAGCACTGCGAACAGGCCGGCGACCGGCGCGTTGGCGACGCAATCCTTGACGCCGTTGACGATAAAATCACCGCCCGATTTCACGGCGGCGGTCTTCACCGCCAATTCGCTGACCGCAGGACGGTGATAGTTGATGCCGAGCCGCGTATCGGCACCGCGCTCGTGGCCGGCGAAGGCCAGGTGATAGCGATCCTCGCTCAGGAACTTCGGCAGGAACGCATCGCGCTGCGCATCCCCCATCGCCTGATCGAACAGCACATGAGCAAGCCGCGAGCTTTCCGAGAGCACGGCGGCGATGTCGGCATCGCCGGCGGCCAGTTCCTCGGTCACGATGCATGAGGTGAGCGCGTCGACGCCGGCGCCGCCTTGTTCCTCAGATAATGCCAGGCTGCGCAGGCCCATCTGCGAGGCCTGGTCGAGCAGATCGGTGAGCAGGCTGCGGTCGCACAGATCGAGCCGCTCCGCCTTGATCGCGACCGGCTTGATCTCACGCGTGACGAAATCGCGCACCGTGTCGCGGATTTCCAACTGTTCCGGGCTGAGCTGAAGACTGTACATGACGTTGCCTGTTTCGAGTTTTGCGCGGACCGGGCGCAATTGAGTGGCGCTATTGCAGGACGGCCGCCGCGATGGCGTCTCCCATATCCTGGGTGCTGGCTTTGCCGCCCAGGTCTGTGGTCAGGTGTTTCGCTTCGGTGACGATCTTGTCAATCGCCGCCTGCATGAAACCGGCGGCCGCGGTGGCTTCCGGGTCATTGTGCTTGCGGCCGAGAAAGGCCAGCAACATTTGTCCCGACGCGATCATGGCGTAAGGATTGGCAATGTTGCGGCCGGCGATATCGGGCGCCGAACCGTGCGTGGCCTGCGCCATGGCCTGTTTCTCGCCGACGCAGAGGCCGGGCGCCAGGCCCAGCCCGCCCACCAGCCCGGCGCCGATGTCGGTAAGGATGTCGCCGAACTGATTGCTGGTCACCACGACATCGTATTGCTGCGGCGCCATCACCAGTTTCATCGAGATGGTGTCGATCATCGCTTCGTCGAATTTAACGTCGGGAAATTCGCGCGCGACCTTGCGGCATTCTTCCGCGAACATGCCGCAGGCGAGCCGATAGACCGGCTCCTTGTGCGCGGCGGTGACTTTCTTGCGTGGCCGCGTCCGCGCGATCTCGAAAGCTTCGCGCGCGACCCGGTTCGACCCCTTACGGGTAATCACGCGCATGGCGACGGTAATGTCGTCGTTCGGCCGAAACTCCGGCGCACCGGCCACCACCGTTTCCGAATAGAGCATCCCCTCGGAAATTTCGCGCACGAAGACGATGTCGACGTTCTTGTGGATCGACGTCACGCTCGGGTACGACCGCGACGGACGGACGGCGGCGAACAATTCGTATTTCTTGCGTACCGGCGGCATGACCCAGGTCGCGTCGTTGCGCGGATAGGCGGCATGCCCGATCGGGCCCATGATCCAGCCGTCGAGCTCCCACAGCGCCTTTTCGGTGCTCGGCGGCAGCGTATTGCCTTCCAACTCGTGGCCTGCCTTGCCAATAGGCAACGGGCGCCAGTCGATGGCGAGACCGGAGCGCGAAGCCGCGGCCTTCATCACCTTGACGCATTCGGGGACGACTTCGTGGCCGATATCGTCGCCTGACAGAATTCCAATCTTCAAACGCACTTCCCCCCGCCTGGAACTCATTCGGCTGTCACTTTTCGCGACGACCGCTGTTTATGGCAGCGGCAAACTAGCGCCGCGATGGTGCCCGGCGCAACAGGCGGCCGGGCTTAGGCACCTTGCGAAAATGCAGCGCGTTTAAAGGAAAAAATTTGCCAGAACCCGGTAGCCTGATAGGGCGCGGGGTCAACGTCGGGCGCCCGACTCAACAGAATCAACTCGCCATAAACCCGCCGTCGACGGTCAGGGTCTCGCCGGTGATCGAGGTCGCGCCGGGGCTGGCGAGGAAAACGACCGCGGCGGCGACTTCATCCGGCGTGATGAAGCGGCCGGTGGGGATGCGGGCGAGCATGCGCTCACGCGTCGGCGCGTCGTACATGGCCGCGCGCGAGGGTGTCAGCACTGTGGCCGGCGCAACCGTATTGACCCGGATGTTATGGTCGATCCATTCGATCGCCAGCATCCGCGCCATCTGGATCAGCCCGCCCTTGGAGACTCCATAGACCGTGCGGCCGGCCAAGCCGGTCATGCCATGGGTCGAAGCGATGCTGACGATGCAGCCGGGACGCTTACGGGCAATGCAGTGCGCGGCGTACGTCCGCGACATGAAATAGGCGCCCTTGAGATTGGTATTGACGACGTCGTCCCACTCCGCCCAGGTCACCTCAACCGCCGGCTTGACCAACGTGCGGGCAGCATTGTTGATCAGCACATCGACGTTCCCAAAGACATCGGCCGCGGCGGCGAAAGCCTGTGTGATATCGGACTCGGCGCGCAGATCGAGTTTCAGCGGAACGACCTTACGGCCCTGCACAGCCGGATCGCGCAATAACTCGTCGAGCCGTGCGGTGTCGCGGCTGGTGACCGCGAGATCGTAACCGGCACGCGCCAGGGCGCAGGCGATCGCGTAGCCCAGGCCGGTCGAGGCGCCAGAGACGAAGGCGGTGGGTGCGGTCATTGTGCGCGATCCGTTTTTATTCGGCGACAACATTGCAAACCGGCGGGATGGTGGCAATCGCGCGGCGCGCGAATGTCTTGGCCGGCGAAGCGGTAGTATTTTCGTAAGCTGAAATCAGCGCCCGGCTGCGTAGCCCTGCATGCCGCGCGGATTGGCCGCCGCGCGGCGACGCTGGCCCAGGCGCGACGCCGCCGTCAGCCGGCCTTCCGACCAGGCCGGACCAACTTCGACCTCGTGCCCGCGCGCGCGCAGCTCTTTCACCGTCGCCTCGGGCACACGCGATTCCACCACCATCACGCCTGGCCGCGCCAGGCGCGGCCAGAACGACGATGGGAAATGCTCGGAGTGCCAGGCCGGCGCATCGATCGCCTCCTGCAAATTCATGTTGGCATGCACGTGCCGCAGGAACATCTGCGTGATCCACTGGTCCTGCTGGTCGCCGCCGGGCGAGCCCCAGGCGAGATAGGGCTCGCCGTCGCGCAGCGCCAACGTCGGCGTCAGTGTCGAGCGCGGGCGTTTTCCCGGCGCGAGCGCGGCCGGATGTTCTTCGTCCAGCCAGAACATCTGCGCGCGCGTACCGAGGCAAAAGCCGAGCTCCGGAATAACCGGCGAGGAGTGCAACCAGCCGCCCGAAGGCGTCGACGACACCATGTTGCCTTGCTGATCGATGATGTCGAAATGCACGGTGTCGCCGGGAATCGCCCCAGCGCGTTCGCGCTGTGCCTGCATATCGGGCAAGCTGTTTTCGTCGTGTGTCCAGTCGATGCGGCCGACCGTCGGTTCGCCCGCCCCTGAGCCCGTGACCGCGGCGCGCGCGCCTTCGGCCAGGCGCACGTCGAGTTTTTTGCCGAAGCCGGCCACCGTTCCGGGGCGCAATTCCAGCGAGGCGCGCGCGGCGATCAATTTGCGGCGCTCGTCGTTATAGGCATCCGAGAGCAGAACATCGACCGGCACAGCTACGAATTTCGGATCGCCGTAGAAGGTGTCGCGGTCGGCGAAGGCAAGCTTGGTCGCCTCGACCTGCAAATGAATGAAGTCCGCGCTCACCGGGCTGAGCGCATCGAGATCGTAGCCTTTGAGCAATGCGAGCGTCTGCAAGGTGACCAGCCCTTGCGTCCACGGCCCCGGCTTCATCACCGTGTAGCGGCCGTAATCGTAAGACATCGGCGCCTCGACACTTGCCTGCCAGCCGGCCAAGTCCTGGCCGTTGAGCACGCCGCGGTGACGCCGGCCCGAGGTATCCATGACCTCGTGCGTGCAGCAAAATTTATCGATTGCTTCGGCGACGAAGCCCTGCGACCAGGATTTTCGCGCGCGTTCGATTTCCGCTTCGCGTATTCCCCCACCGGTCTGCGCTTCGCGCAAAATGCGTTCGTAGGTCGCGGCCATCGTCGCATTCGTAAAGATGCTGCCGGGCGCCGGAACTTTGCCGCCGGGCAAATAAAGCGCGGCTGAGGTCGGCCAGTGATCGCGAAACTGGTCCTTGACCGTGTCGATGGTGGCGCTGATGCGCTCGACCAGCGGATAACCGTTCTTCGCGTAGCCGATCGCGGGCGCGAGCACGTCGGCGAGCCGCATGGTGCCGTAGTCGCGCAGCAGCGTCATCCAGGTATCGAACGTGCCGGGAATACAGGCGGCCAAAAGCCCCGTGCCGGGAATGAGATCGAGGCCGAGTTCGTCGCGGTAATGCTTGATCGCGGCGCCGGCCGGCGCCGGCCCCTGCCCGCAGATCACTTCGGTCTTGCCACGCTTAACATCATGCAGGATCACCGGCACATCGCCGCCCGGCCCATTTAGATGCGGTTCGACCACCTGCAGGGTGAACGCGGTGGCGGCCGCCGCGTCGAAGGCGTTGCCGCCTTTTTCCAGCGTCGCCATGCCGACGGCGGTTGCGATCCAATGCGTCGAGGCGACGACGCCGAAAGTGCCTTCGATTTCGGGACGGGTCGTGAACGGATTGGGATTGATGTTGGAAGGGCGCGGCGGCATGGGCAGCAACGTGTCATCCCGCTCATTTCCGCGCAAGCGGGAATCCAGCGCTCATAGAAAGCCCAGAAAATGCCGCACTGGGTTCCCGCTTGCGCGGGGAGGAGCGCCTCGGTTCAGCGCAAATGACAGGCGACCAGTTGCCCAGGCTTGACCTCGCGCAAAAGCGGCGTTTCCGTCCGGCAGCGATCGACCGCGTAGGGGCAGCGGGTGTGGAAGTGACAGCCCGACGGCGGCTTGATCGGGCTCGGGACGTCGCCTTGCAACACACGCTTCTGCCGTTTGACCCTCGGATCGGGCACCGGCACCGCCAGCAGCAGCGACTCGGTGTACGGATGCAGGGCCTTCGTGAACAGCGTGCGCTTGTCGGTGTATTCGACGATGCGGCCGAGATACATGACCGCAATATGATGGCTGATGTGCTCGACCACCGCCAGATTATGCGAGATGAACAGATATGCGAGCCCCATATCGCGCTGCAGGTCCATCATCAGATTGAGCACCTGCGCCTGGATCGATACGTCGAGCGCCGACACCGGCTCGTCGCCGACGATCAGCTTCGGATTTAGCGCGAGAGCGCGGGCAATACCGATGCGCTGGCGCTGACCGCCGGAGAATTGGTGCGGGTAGCTATCCATCTGCGCCTTACGCAGGCCCACGCGCTCGAATAATTCAGCCACGCACTTTTTCACGTCGCCACCGCGTGCGGTGCGATGTACACGCATCGGCTCGGCGACGATATCGCCTGCAGACATGCGGGGATCGAGCGAGGAAAACGGATCCTGGAAGATGATCTGCATCTGTCGGCGATAGGGCCGCAGCTCGGTCTTGCTCAAATGCGTGATGTCGCGGCCGTCAATTCTGATGCTGCCGCCGGTCGGCTCGATCAGCCTTAAGATCGTGCGGCCGACCGTGGACTTGCCGCAACCGGACTCGCCGACCAGGCCGAGCGTCTCGCCGGATTTAATCGAGAAGCTGACGCCATCGACCGCGAACACGGTACCGCCGGCGCGCTGCAACAGGCCTTTGTGGACGGGGAAATGCTTCTTGAGGTCGCGCACCTCGAGCACGGCCGGACGAGCGCTGTTTGTTACGTTCGCTTCAGCCATTGCGCGCACCGAAAAGTTCCGCGGATCGCCAACACGCCGCCCAATGACGCGGCCGTTTTTCCTCGTAAGCCGGATAGGCGGCGCGGCAGCGCTCCTCGGCATGCGCGCAACGCGGTGCAAACACGCAGCCTTCCGGCAGGTTGGTCAGCGCCGGCACCATGCCGGGGATTTCCTGCAGCCGACCCGAGGCCCCCTCCGCCTCGCCGCGCATCAGATCGAGCCGCGGGATCGAGGCCATCAGCCCGTGCGTATAGGGATGCTGCGGCCGCGCAAACAACTCGTCCACCGGCGCTTCCTCTACCTTGCGTCCGGCATACATCACGATGACACGTTGCGCGGTCTCCGCTACCACGCCGAGATCGTGAGTGATCAGGATGATCGCGGTGCCGAGCTTGCGCTGCAGGTCGAGGATGATGTCGAGGATCTGCGCTTGTATGGTGACGTCGAGCGCAGTGGTCGGTTCGTCGGCGATCAGCACTTTCGGATTGCAAGCGAGCGCCATGGCGATCATGGCGCGCTGGCGCATGCCGCCGGAAAGCTGATGCGGATACTCCTTGGCGCGCTGCTCCGGTTCCGGAATGCGGGCGAGCCGCAGCATATCGATGGCTTTGTCGCGCGCCTGCTGGCGGGTGATCAGTTCGTGCAGCAGCAGCACTTCGGCGATCTGGCTGCCGATGGTGAGCACGGGATTGAGCGAGGTCATCGGCTCCTGGAAGATCATCGCAATGTCCTTGCCGCGCACCCCGCGCATTGCTTCGTCGCTAAGCGCAAGCAGATCGACGCCGTCGAGCATGACCTTCCCGCCGGCAATACGGCCGGGCGGATCGGGCACCAGCCGTATGAGGGAGAGCGCCGTGATGCTCTTGCCGCAGCCGGATTCGCCGACGATTGCCAACGTCTCATGCGGCGCCAGCGCGAAGCTGACGCCGTCGACGGCTTTCACCACACCGTGCCGCAGGTCGAAATATGTTTTCAGCCCGTCGACCTCGAGCAGCGGCGCCTCATTCGAAATTTCGACCGGCGCCGGGCTTGCCGATTCGCGCTCGCTGCTCGTCATGGTCATGAATCAGTTACGCAGCCGCGGGTCGAGAATGTCGCGCAGCGCGTCGCCGAACAAATTGGTACCAAACACCGCCAAGCTGATGGCGACGCCGGGGAAAATCACCAACCAGGGCGCGGTCCGCACGTATTCCGCCGCCGAGTCCGACAACATGCGGCCCCACGACGGATGCGGCTCCGGCACGCCGAGGCCGAGGAACGACAGCGACGCCTCGGTCAAAATCGCCGCGCCGAGCTGCGCGGTCGCAATCACGATCAGCGGCGCCAGCGTGTTGGGCAGCACATGGCGAACCGCGATGCGGAATTCGCTCATGCCGACGGCGCGCGCGGCTTCGACGAAGGGCTGCTCCCGCAGGCTCAGCGTGTTGGAGCGGATGACGCGCGCGGTATAGGGGATCAAAGGGATTGCGATGGCGACGATGGTGTTATCGAGCGCAGGACCCAGCGCCGCCGCCATCACCAGCGCCAGCACCAGCAACGGCACGGCCTGCAGTACGTCGACGATGCGCTGGATCACCAGATCTACCCAACCGCCGATATAACCCGACGTCAGGCCTAATATGACGCCGAACAGCGAGCCGAGCGCGGTGGAACCTAAGCCCACTGCAAGCGAGATGCGCGCGCCGTAGATGATGCGGCTGTAAATATCGCGGCCCATCTGATCGGCGCCGAATATGTGCTCGTGGCTGGGCAGCGCCAGGGAGATCGTGGAATTGGTTCGGATCGGATCGTAAGGCGAAACAAAGCCGGCAAAGACCGCGGCGAATACGAACACCAGCATGATGGCGGCGCCAACGACACCGAGCGGATAGGCGGCTGCGTAATAGCGAAATTTCGACCACAGGCTCTCGCCGCGGGCGATATCTACGGGTCCGGGTGCTATATCGATACTCGCCATGCGCGCTCCATTCAGGAATACTTGATGCGCGGGTCGAGCGCCGCGTAGAGCAGATCGATCAGGAAGTTGATCGAGACCGCGACCACCGCAATGAACATCACCAGGTTCTGCACGATCGGATAGTCGCGCCAGCGGATCGCTTCGACCAGGAAGCGCGCGACGCCCGGAATGTTGAACACGGTCTCGGTCACGATCAGGCCGCCCATGAGGAAGGCGGCCTCGATGCCGATCACGGTGATGACCGGCAGCGCCGCGTTACGCAGCGCATGATGGAAATTGACGTTCGAATCGGAGGCGCCCTTGGCGCGCGCGGTTCGGATGTAATCCTGCCGCAACACTTCCAGCATCGATGATCGCGTCAGGCGCATCATCAGCGCCGACGAGCGGAAGCCGACCGCAGCCGCCGGGATGCTGTAAAGACCCAGGGTCTGCCAAAATCCCATCGGGGCGCTGCTGTAAATCGGGATGGTGCCGAAATATTTTACAAAGAACATCAGAATCAGCAGACCAAGCCAGAATGCAGGCATCGACAGCCCGCTCAGGCTGATCACGCGCAGCACGTAGTCCAGTTTGGAATTCTGCCTGACCGCGCTGATCACCCCGAGCGGCACACCGAAAACTATCGCAAACGTGAGCGCCAAGCCGGCAAGCTTGGCGGTGATCGGAATGCGCGGCAGGATCTCCTGCAGCGCCGGCTTTTCCGAGACGTAGGAATAGCCAAGATCGCCGTGCAACAGCCCGCCGATCCACTGCACATATTGCACGGCGATCGGCTGATCGAGACCCAGCTCTTTTTCGAGCTTGGCTTTTTCCGCGACGTCGATCATTCCGGCCGCGTTGAACACGATGTCCGCGATGTTGCCGGGCACGATCCGCAACATCGTGAAGATCAACACCGAAATTCCGAACAGCGTCAGGAGCATCAAAAAGAAGCGCCTGATTAGGTAACTCCCCAACGTAGCCTCCCTCTCTGTCGGGAAATGGGCGCTCGCGCCGCCCCACGCGGCCGAGCACGCCGGAACTGGCTTTATTTATCGAGCCACAGGTCCTCGTATCGGTAGCCGTTATAGGCACTGTTATTCATGACCGTCATATTCTTGACGTAGGGTTTCCAGCACATACCCGAACGCGCGTGCATCAGGATCGGACGCGCCACGTCCTCCTGAAGCTTCTTATCGATGTCCCACACCATCTTCTTGCGCTTCTCGACATCGGTCTCGACCGATTGCTTGTCGAACAGCGCTTCCAATTCCTTATTGCAGTAGTGGGTGTAGTTGCGCTCGGAGCCACAGGCATAGTTTTCATAGAAAGCCTGGTCCGGATCGTCGATGCCGTTGCCGGTCAGATTGAGGCCAACCGCATAATCATTGCGCGCGACTTTCGCGAACCACTGGCTTGATTCCACCGGATCGAGCTCCGCGTCGATGTTGATGGTCTTGAGCTGATCGATCAACACCACAGCCGGATCGCGATAGGTGGCGAGGTTGCGCGTCGAGACTTTGATCTTGAGCGGCTTGTCGGCGGTGTAGCCGAACTTGGCCAGGATGGCGCGCGCCTGCTCGCGATCCTTGTTCACGTCACCATAGCCGGGGATGGTTTTGAGCATTTCCGGCGGCATGCCCCAGACACCTTCCGGCGGCGGCAGCAGCGTGCCGCCGGCGTCGGCCTGCCCCTGGAAAATAATGTCGATGAACGACTTGCGGTCGATCGCCAGCGCGAGCGCCTTGCGCATTTCGAGATTGTCGAAGGGCGCTTTCTCGCGATTAATGATGAGATTGGTGCTGACGTTGATCGGCGCAATCTCGCAGACCGCGGTAGTATCCTGCGCCTTGATGTCTTTTTCCAATGCCGCCGTCATCTCGGTCGGGAAAGTCATGTCGACCTTGCCGGCGACGAAAGCGAGCACCGCGGTCGCACGGTTGCTGATGATGGTGTATTCGATGCCATCGAGATAAGGCAGGCCCTTTTTCCAGTAGTCCGGATTCTTCTGAAGCTTGATCGACTCGTTCTGCTTGAATTCGACGAACTTGAAGGGTCCGGTTCCGATTGGATTCGTACGCATCTGCGCGGCGGTGACGTGGCACGAATAAATCGGCGTATAGCCGGAAGCGAGCATCGCCACCAGCGAAGGTTGCGGCCGCTTGAGATGCAGCGTTACCTCGAAGTCACCATTGGTGGTAACTTCGGAAATATTGCTGAACAGATCCTTGCGTGGATTTTTTCTGAACTTGTCCTGCCCTTTGCCTTGCAGCAAATCGAAGGTGCATTTCACGTCCTTGGCAGTGAACGGCTGGCCGTCGTGCCATTTGACTCCTTGATGCAGCTTGAACGTCAGCGCGGTATTGCTCGCGTCCCACGCCCAGCTATCCGCCAGTTCGGGCATGATAGTGCCCATGCTGTTTTGCGGTTTATGCTGATCGTAGATCACCAGATTGTTGAACAGCCCCATCGCGGGCGCGTTCACCGAGAACGTCGCCTCTTCATGGATGGAGAGACTGGGCGGCGTCTCGCGATGGTAGATGTGCAGGATACCGCCGTGCTTGGGCTCGGCCGCCTGCGCAGCGAAAGCCGTGACACTAGCGAGAATAGCCGTCGTCAAGACGACGAATTTTGTTCCCATTGGATCCTCCCCAGGATGCGCAGTTGACGCGGCCATCACTGGCCGGCGGCCTGTTTCTTGCTTTTTATGATGCCAACGCTACCCGGTATGGTAGCCCCGATCAACTCGACAAAAGTCAGCCAGAGCCCGCCATTTCCGCGCCCCCTGCTGCCGCTTGCCAACGGTTCGGCCGCACCGCACGATGGCTCCATTATGGTGCCCGTCAACGAGTAGACAGCCGGAGCGGCAATGGTGACCGACAGCGATAATATCGTCGCCGAAACGGCGGCGCGGATATTTGCCGACCTTGCCGATCCCCAGACGATTATCCGCGCCCGCGACACAAACTGGAAGGCCGCGTTGTGGCGCGCGATGGCGGACGCCGGCCTGACGCTCGCCTGGGTGCCGGAAAAGCAGGGTGGCGCCGGCGCCAGCCTGGCCGATGGTTTCGCCATCCTCGGCGTCGCCGGCCGCTATGCCGTGCCGGTGCCGCTGGCGGAAACGCTGTTGGCCGGATGGTTGCTGGCGCGCGCCGGCATCGAAGCCCCGGCTGGCCCAATGACCGTCGCCCCCGCCCGCCCGCGCGACCGAATTGTGTTGAACGCCGACGGCACGTTGAGTGGACTTTGCCGTGGAATTCCCTTCGCCAAGGAGTCCGAGCACATCGCGGTCCTGGCCGCAGCCGACGCGGGTGCGGTGGTCGCGTTGGTGAGAACCGCGGATTGCCGCGTGAGTGAAGGCCAAAACCTCGCTGGCGATGGGTCGGACACTGTGACCTTCGAACGTACGAAAACGGTCAGCAGCGCACCGGCCGGCTTCGATGCATCGGCGTTAATGCTGATGGGTGCCACCGCGCGCAGCCTACAGGCCGCCGGCGCGCTTGAGGCGATCCTGTCGCTTAGCGTCGCTTATGCCAATGAGCGTGTGGCCTTCGAACGCAAGATCGGCAAATTCCAGGCTGTGCAACAAAACCTCGCCCGGCTTGCCGGCGAAACCGCCGCCGCGCTCGCCGCCGCCGGTTCCGCCGCCGACACGCTTGTGCAAGCGGGCGCGTTCGACGACACGGTGCTGCTGGAAGCGGCCGCCGCGAAAGTCCGCATCGGTGAGGCCGCCGCGGATGGCGCTAGCATAGCGCACCAGGTGCATGGCGCGATCGGCTTCACCAACGAACACGTACTGCATCGCTTCACGCTCCGCCTGCTGTCATGGCGCGACGACTTCGGCAACGAAAGCTACTGGGCGGCGATGCTCGGCGAGCTGATCGCGCGGCGCGGCGCCAATCAGTTCTGGCCCATGCTGGCGGCGCGGTAGGATGCGACGATGAATACAAGCCTCAACTTCGACCAAATCCGGCTGCCGCCCGAATGCGACAAACTTCGCGCCGAGGTGCGCACCTTCATTGCCGAGGAAGTGGCGGCCGGCACGTTCGTGCCCGACCGGCCCGGCCACGGCGATACGCAAAATCGCGCGTTCAGCCGGCGGGTGGGCGCCAAAGGCTGGATCGGCATGACCTGGCCGAAGAAATACGGCGGACACGAACGTACCTTTCTCGAGCGTTTCGTCGTTACCGAAGAATTCCGTGTCGCCAACGCGCCGGTGCGTCTGCACTTCGTCGCCGACCGGCAGAGCGGCCCTATTTTGCTTAGATACGCGCCGGAGCACGTCAAGCAGGACATCCTGCCGCGCATCTGCCGCGGCGAATTGTGCTTTGTCATCGGTATGAGCGAGTCGGGCTCGGGCTCCGACCTGTTCGCCGCCAAGACTAAAGCGACCAGGGCCGACGGCGGCTGGCGCATCAACGGGTCGAAGATATGGACCAGCAACGCGCACATTGCCGACTACATGCTCGGGCTGTTCCGCACCTCGCCGCCGACCAAAGAGAACCGGCGTCATGGCCTCACGCAGTTTCTGGTGGACATGAAGTCGCCGGGCATCAAGGTCAATCCGATTTACCAGATGACGGGCCAGCACGACTTCAATGAGGTCGTGTTCGACGACGCTTTCGTTCCCGACGATTTTGTGCTGGGCGAGATCGACGGCGCCTGGAAACAGGCGACCAGCGAGCTCGCCTACGAACGCAGCGGGCCCGAGCGTTTCCTGGAAACCTATTATGTGCTCGCCGAGCTGGTGCGTGCGCTTGGGCCCAATCCCGACTTGCGCAGCGCCGAGGGCCTCGGACGTCTGGTGGCGCAATTGCACACGTTACGCCGCATGTCGGTCTCGGTTGCCGGCATGTTGCAGGCCGGCAAGGAGCCGGTGGTGGAGGCGTCCATCGTCAAGGATGTCGGCACCATCTGGGAACAGAAGCTGCCCGAACGTGTGCGTGATCTCAGCGCGTTCCTGGAGCCGGAAGCGAGCAACCGCGTAACGCTCGACGAACAACTCGACTTCGCCTTCAAGGTCGCCCCGAAGCTCACCATCCAGGGCGGCACTACCGAGATCCTACGCGGCATCATCGCGCGTGGCCTCGGGCTGCGGTGAACGGGGCGCACAGTGCCTGACATCGGAAAACTGCTCTCGCCTAAAACGATCGCCGTCGTCGGCGCATCGTCCGACACCAGCGGCCTGCGCGGGCGCATCCTAGAAGTGATTTTGAGTCATCCTTTCGCCGGCAAGGTCTATCCGGTAAGCCGCAGTGCATCGGAAGTGCAAGGCCTCAAGGCCTATCCGTCCGTGGAAGCACTGCCGGAGCCGGCCGATCTCGCGATTCTCATCGTCCCCGCGCAATATGTTGCGGCCGAGCTGGAGCGCTGCGGCCGCGCCGGCATCAAGGCGGCGGTCATTCTCTCGTCCGGCTTCGCAGAAGAGCCGGGCGAGGCAGGCCGGTGCATGCAGGCCGAGATTGCCGCCACCGCGCGGCGCTACGATATGGCGGTGAGCGGGCCCAACACCGAGGGCTTTGCCAATATCGCGGCCGCGCTCTGCCCGACCTTCAGTCCCACCATGGACAAAAAGGCCGGCGCAATTCGTCCGACACGGGCCCTTGGCGACGGCCAAATGTCGGTGATCTCGCAAAGCGGCGGCGTTGGCTTTGCCTTCTTCGACCGCGCGCGGCCGCGCAATCTTGCCTTCCGTCACATCGTTACCACCGGCAATGAGGCTGCTCTCGATGTCGCCGACTTCCTCGACTACATGCTCGACGAAGGCGGAACGGATGTCTTCTTGCTGCTGCTGGAGGACGTGAAGTCGCCGGAAAAATTCAAGCGCGCGGCTGCGAAGGCGCTGAAGGCCGGCAAGCCGCTGATCGTGGGCAAGATCGGCCAATCCGAGCCGGGCAGCCGTGCCGTCATGTCGCACACCGCCGCGCTTGCCGGATCGCAGGCCGCCTATCGCGCCGTTTTCGAGCATTACGGTTTGATCGAAGGGCGCGACTTCGACGAGATGATCGACATTGCGGCCGGCTTTCTCGCCTGCGGCGACAAGCTGCCTGCCGGCAAGCGAATGGGTATTTGCACCTCGTCGGGCGGCGCTGGCGTCTGGATGGCGGACGCCTGCGCCGCTGCCGGTCTCGACGTGCCTTTACTCGACGATGCGACGCGAAAAGCTATCGACATGCACCTGCCCTCCTACGGCACCTCGCAGAACCCGGTCGATTCCACGGCGCAAGGTGTCCATAAGGTCGGATACGCGGAATTCGCGCGCCTGGTCGGCCAGTCGCCGATGATCGACGGCGTCATCGTGGTGGTGACGGCGCGCCGTTCAGCCTTTCTGGAACTCGATCTGCCGAAGCTGCAGGCCCTCGGCCGCGATTCCAAAAAGCCGGTATTCATGTGGACCTACACCCTGCCCTCCGACCGCAGCGTGGAAATCCTGAACGAAGCCGGCTATCCGCTGTTCACCGGTGCATTCGGCTGCGCCCGCACAATGCGGGCGATGGCGGATTACCGGGCCCAGCGCGAGCGCCTGTTGCGGCCAAGCGAAGGCCTCAGCATCCCGACGCCGGACCGCGCCGCCGCGCGCGCCATGCTGGCGGCGGCCGCGCCAACTCTATGCGAGTGGTACGCGCGGCCGGTGCTGGCGACCTACGGTATTGGCGGCAATGAGGCGGCGGGTCACCTCGTGCATTCGGCCGCCGAGGCAGGGACCGCGGCCCGTTCAATAGCAAGGCCGGTGGCGCTGAAGGTGCAGTCCGCTGATATTCCGCACAAGACCGAAGCTGGCGCGGTAGCGCTTAATATTTCCGGTGACGGTGTGCACGCGGCCTACGATCGCGTGCTTGCCGCCGCAAAAAGCCACAGCCCGGATGCACGCATTGACGGAGTGCTGGTGCAGGCGATGGCGGCGCTTGGGCGCGAGGTCATCCTCGGCGTTAGTCGCGATCCGAACTGGGGGCCATTGCTGATGGTCGGCCTCGGCGGAGTGCTGGTCGAGGCGCTCGGCGATGTCGCGCTGGCGCCGGTGCCGTTCGATCAGGCGGCAGCGCGCGCTCTGCTCAGCAGGCTCAAAGGCGCAAAGATTCTCGAACCTTACCGTGGGGCGCCACCAGCCGACACCGACGCGCTGATCGATCTGATGGTGCGGCTGTCGCATTTCGCCGCCGACCATGCCGACCAGATCGCCGAGATCGATCTCAATCCGGTCATCGTGCATGCCAAGGGTAAAGGCGTTTCGATCATCGACGCTCTGATCGTCAAGCAACAGCCGCGTCAGGGGCAAAGCAGTGCGGCCGAGTAAAGGAATAATGTGATGGGTTCGTTCAAGGATATCGCCGTCGAAAAAACCGGCCACGTGGCCCTGATCGAGATTCGGCGGCCACCGAATAATTTTTTTGATATTGTTTTGATCCAGGAAATCGCCGACGCGCTTGAGGCGCTCGATGAGGACGGCGATTGCCGCGCGGTGGTGCTTGCGGCGCAAGGCAAGGCGTTTTGCGCCGGCGCCAATTTCGGCGACGGCTCAACACTCAACAAAGAAGGCCAGCGGCCCGGCGAGCTCAATCGCGAAGCGGCGGTGCAGCATCTCTATCTCGAGGGCAACCGGCTGTTCCGCACCAAGAAGCCAATTATCGCGGCGGTGCACGGCGCCGCGGTCGGCGGCGGCCTCGGCCTCGCCATGGTGGCGGATTTCCGCGTCGCCTGCACGGAAACACGCTTCTGCGCCAATTTCACGCGACTCGGCTTCCATCCTGGTTTCGGTCTGACCGTTACGCTTCCACTGGTAATCGGCGCGACCAAGGCGGCGATGATGTTCTATACCAGCCGCCGCGTACGCGGCGATGAGGCGTACGAAATGGGCCTCGCCGACGTGCTGGTGCCGCAGGATCAGGTACGCGAAGCAGCGATGAAGCTTGCCGCGGAGATCGCAGAGAATGCGCCGCTCGGTCTTATATCGACGCGCGCGACCATGCGCGGCGATCTCGCCGACCGCGTACGGGCGGCGACCGAGCACGAGCTCAAAGAGCAGACCTGGCTGCGCAAAACCGACGACTTCAAGGAAGGCGTCAAGGCTACGGCCGAACGTCGGCTGCCGCAATTTACCGGCAAGCGCTGACGGCACGGGGGCTCGCATGGCCTCGCCGTTGTGGAACTTCTCCATCGCGGTTTACAGCACAAGCGCGGTGCAGGGCGAATGCCTCGATCTGCAGGATCAGTTCGGGCTCGATGTGAATCTGATTCTGCTGTGCGCATTTCTCGGCGCCGTCCATGGCGTGACTTTAACACCCGGTGACCTCGCATCGGCGCGCGAGGAAGTCCGTCAATGGCACGAGCAGATCGTGCGCCAGCTGCGCGCTGCGCGCCGCAGTCTCAAATCGATTGCCTTGCAGGGTGCAGACGCAAACGCCGCGGCGCAACTGCGCACGCAGGTTCAGGCCGCGGAACTTGAATCCGAGCGCATCGAGCAAATGCGGCTCGAGCAATGGGCCGAAGCACGGCTGGCGGCTTGGCCGCGCGGCAATTCCCACGAAGCCGTCGCTGCGAACTTCCAAACGCTGCTGGCCGTCTATGGCACCGGCGCCGAACGGCTGGTCGCCGCGCAAGCCATGAAGCATCTCATCGCAGCGGCACTCAATCAGGTAGTAAATAAGTAGCGCCGCGCGGCTGATCACCGTTCAATCAAGCCGACGGCGTTCTTCGCCTGTACTGCAACTGTTCCAGCATGGCAACGCGACTTAGTGGCAATATAGAACAGATCGGAACGCGAAGGTCATACCGTTACTGGGGGTTCATCACGCGTTCGACGACGAGCTTGTTCGCCACCTGGCGCACGCCGGGTGTCACTTCGACCGCGACTCTAATCGCATCCTTCTCGGTCTCAGAGTCGACAATGCCCCATAGCTCGACCGTTCCGTTATTGACGATCACATTAATCGTAGACGGGTCGACCCAGGGCTTGGTACGCAATTGGTCGATGATGTTGCTGTGCAGGGTCTGATCGTCAACCGACGCCACCGACACCCTCGCGTCTCTCACCAATGCTTGGATTAGATTGGCGCGGCTAACAATGCCGGCAATCTTGCCATTGGTCACGACCGGCACGCGCTTGATCCGATGCTTCTCGAGCAGGGACGCAATGTCGCCCAACGACGTGTCCGGTTGCACGCTGACTACCGCCCGCGTCATCACGTCGGCAGCCTTGCGGGCATGCGACTTCACAAACTCATGGGCTAACATTTCTTTTCCGGTCAAAAGTTCGAGCCACCAAGAACGGTGACGCTCGGTGCCGGTTTCCACACGATGAATCAGATCGCCTTCGCTGACGATCCCGACCAGGACATCCTTATTATTGACCACCGGCACGGCGCTGATACGATTCGCGAGCAATACCTCGGCGATCGTTGCGACGGGCGTATCCAGGCGGACCGTGATCACGTTGGTCGCCATGACATCGGCGGCTTTCATTCGCCCCTACTCCTCTTCAAATCGTCTGGATATTTTGCCATCTAAATCTTCGCTGCCTTGATATGTATCAATGGGTTAAGGCGGCTGGCGGTCGAAAGAACTGCCTTGATGACATATGTCGTCATTCTGACGCTTTTTTGCCCTTGAAGTTCCTTTCGGGCTGCAATTCCAACGGTTTAGCTGGTAGAACGATTCAATGACACTCTGGCTCGCGTTTGCCTTGATGACAGCGGCGACGATCTTCGCCGTGCTCTGGCCGCTGGGGCGGCGCAAACCCTTGCGTCCGGGCAGCGACATCGCCGTCTACCGCGACCAGTTGGACGAAATCCAACGCGACCGTTCCACTGGCCTGATCGGGGACGCCGAGGCCGAGGCCGCCCGGGTCGAGGTATCGCGCCGCCTGATTGCCGCCGCCGATGCGGCGGAAACCGAAAGGCCGGCGGTGGAAACGTCATCGCTCTGGCACCGCCGCGTCACCGCCATTGCCGGTCTCGTCCTGTTGCCGATTGGTGCCGTCACCCTCTATCTCACACTCGGTTCGCCGGACTTGCCGGGGGAACCGCTGGCGGCGCGGGTGCAGATGCCAAGCGAGACCAGCAACATCCAAAATATGGTCGCTAAAGTTGAGGACCACCTTGCGCGCAATCCAAAAGATGGGCGCGCCTGGGAGGTGCTGGCGCCGGTCTACATGCGGCTTGGCCGTTACGACGATGCGGTCAGGGCCTGGCGCAACGCGATCGCCTTCAACGGCAGCAATGGCGAGCGCGAGGCTGAACTCGGTCAGGCGATGGTGGCCGCCGCCAATGGCGTGGTCACCGCCGAGGCCAAGGCCGTCTTCGAGCGCGCGCTGACGCTCGACAAAGACGACGTGATGGCGCGCTTCTATATGGGCATGGCGGCCGATCAGGATGGCCGGCGCGCCGATGCCGACAAGATCTGGGGCGATCTACTGGCCAGCGCGCCGCCGGGCGCCCCTTGGATCGAGTCGGTGCGGCATGCCATGGCGCGCACCGCGCCGGTCGAGGCGGCCGCACCCGGTGCACCGGCTGCACCGCCCGCGGACCATGACGTCAATGCGATGGTCGAGCGCCTGGCCAATCGGCTGAAAAAGGACGGCTCCGACGTCCAGGGCTGGGTGCAGCTGGTACGCTCCTATCGCGCACTCGGCCAGAACGACAAGGCGCAAGCCGCCGCCGCCGACGCGCACAACGCGCTGGCGAACGATCCCGAGAAGCTCCGTCAGTTCGCCGAAGGCACCTCAGCTACGCCGCCGGCCACGGCGGAGGCTCCCGCAGCGCCAACGCCCCCGAGGGCGCAAGCTGCCACCCCGCCGGGGCCCACTTCGAGCGACATCGCGGCGGCGGAGCAAATGAAGCCCGACCAGCAGAATGAGATGATCCGCGGCATGGTGGCGCGGCTCGCCGACAAGCTCAAACAGGATGGCTCCGACGTCGCTGGATGGGAACGGCTATTGCGCGCCTATATGGTGCTTGGCGACCACGACAAGGCGCTTGCCGCCCTAGCAGATGCGCGGCGGGCACTTGCCGGCGACCCCGACAAGCTTCGCCGCCTCGACGAAGTGATCAAAGACCTCAAAGTCGAAGGCTGAGCATCAACGCCAGCGCGCGGCAGTCAGCCGGCATTGCCGATAAATCAGGCGATCAATTATCTTTCGCGCCTTCGCGAATCCAGGCGCGGATGTCGTTACGGTCACACGAATTCAGCTGCTTCATGCCGTGCGGCATACGCAACTCGGGCGAAGCGCGCCAATCCAGCAACAACATCAGATTGCTGCTCTCAGGATCGCCAGGAATGACCATGGGGCCGAACTTGGTGCCCTTCATGACGCCGGCATAGCTGGTGAGATCCAGCCCGCTTTTGGTGGTGCCTTCACCGCCCGACTGGTGGCAGCCAACGCAGCGGCCCACGAAAATCGGCATAACGTCTTCTTTGAAGCTCTTCTTCGACTGACTGGTTTGCGGCAGTGGCCGCTTCGGCTCGTCTTTCGGCGCGCAATAGGCGGTGGACGAGGTGGTGATTTGCAAGCTGGCCACCGCCACAATGGCGAGCCCCGCGGCGGCCCCCGCGAATAAAAGACGTTGCCGCTTCATAGCCGATCTCCTTCGATTCCGCAGTCGTTGTAGTACAATAGGCCAGCCGCCGCCAATTCGACATGGTGGTTTATCGCAAAAATGATGTTGACCTTTTGACGGATATCAATGGCCTGAACGTGCCCGGTTGCCGCTTCCAACCGCAGGAACCACGTGCTTTCGGCCGTCCGCCTCCGTAGTGTTGGGGGGGGCGATTGCTCCATGTTTTGTAGTTCGCCGGGCCGCGGATTTAAGATGATTTGCTACTTCTAAGGCTTTGCCCGCTGACGCTTGCGGAATCTGACACCGCGGTCGCCGCCGTTCTCGTCGAGAAAGTCGATGTAGGATGCTTATGGCGTTGTTGTCACGGCAATCAAAATTTCAGCTTTTATCTGCACGCTGAACCGAACCCCGATCCCACCCCCGGCATCATTTTCGAGGAATTGGATCCCAGCCTTTTTCAAGGGCGGATTGGATCCGCATCAGAGTCGGACATATCCCTTCATCGGTCGTCCTCAACATATAATCGCAATGCAAAACTTTGCTGTAGCGAAGTCATTCGAATTCCCGCCCAGGACAATTCCCTGCTAACAGGGATTTTATCAGGGAATTTTTTTCGGCGTCCGCCGATATTGAACCCTTTGTGTTTGTCCAGTAAGTCAAAACATTATGACCCTATTTTGACCGACATCCGGTTCTTTTGTTCACTCTATGTTGAATTTCAACTAATGAAAAAATATTGAAACGATCGTCGAGTTGTAGTTTGTATCTCAAATAGAGTCAGTCAGTCAGTCGCCACCACATCGGTGGCATATTACGAGAATACGTGTCGATCAACAACGTAACTCGTGTGTCAGTCAAGTTTGTAAACCAGTCATCGACTGATCGCGAACAACGTTGTGTGGCGATATGACAGCATCGATAACTCTTTCGGATGTCTCCCTGGCGGCAATATTGCTGGCAGCGGCGATAACCATTGTCGAGTTTTTCATTTTGCTTCGCGCGTTACCTCGCGATCCGTCATCACCGGAAAACGAGGAACAAAATGTCAAGACATCATTCCATCGAGCGGCAATTACCGCATACCAAAATCAACTTCTGCTCTCCGCATAACGCCCGCGGCGTAGGCAGGCGGCCACTGGAGCTATGTCCAAACTTGCGGCTCGACTGCCGGTTTGGCGGTCGCGCTGCGTCCCCTTCGATTCAAGCAAAGGGGGATAGTCATGACCAATAAGAGCGATCGTACCGTCGGCTACAAGCGGCCACCGGTCGCAACACAGTTCAAGCCCGGCCACAGCGGCAACCCTAGTGGCCGCCCTAAACAGAACAAGAGCCTGATTGATGAACTAGACGACGAACTTAGTGAGCTCACGTGTTTCCGCGAGGGCGACGCCGAGATTGAAACTTCCAAATGGCGGAAACTTGTCAAAACTGTTTATCGCGCGGGATCTGACGGCAACGTACGTGCCGCCCTTGCATTGATATCGTTGTCCCTGAAAACCCCCCGCGATAGCGACAAACAGGCGGAGCAAGCAACGCCGGCGGACGTCGAAATCATTGACGATCTCATCGACCGCGAAATCAGGCGCCGCGCTGAAAGTTCCAAAGCAACTGATGACCAACAATCTAAACCAACTTCAGAGAAGGAACCAAACGATGCAAAATGAACTCGCAAGTGGCCTTCGGACAAATTACCTAGCTTTCACACGCAAAGCGATTCGTGAACTTGATGGAACTTCGATTAACAATGCCCCCTATCTTGACTACCTCGCGACATACCTGAGTAGCATTGACGAAGGGAAGATAAGACGGCTTGTCATCAACATCGCGCCTCGGCACTTGAAAACATTGATGGCCGCAGTGTGTCTTTCCGGGTGGACATTCATGCACAAGCCCGGGACGAAAATCCTAATTGTCACATATTCGGAGGAGCTTGCTCTACAAATAGCCCGCTCAGTCCGCGCCATTCTGCAGGGAGACTGGTTTAAGCAAATCTCCAAAACCAGGATCATGAAAGGCCACGCAAGAGCAAGTAAATTTGCGACGACTGCCGGCGGCGAGCTCTATGCGACTTCGATTGACGGCAGTGTCACTGGATTTGGTGCGGACCTCATCATTGTGGATGACCCGCATAATGTGACCGATGCCGGCAACCCCAAACAACTCGCGCGCACAATTGATCGGTTTTACTCTGCTGTGCTTCCGAGGTTAAACAATCCAAAAACTGGCCGCATCATTGTTATCGGCCAACGCATCCACGACGATGATCTTTCTGCCCATCTTGTGGCGAGCGGCGGATGGGAGCACGTTGTATTGCCGCTAGTCGCAACGCGCGATCAAACTTATCATACGGCTTATGGCCCTTGGCACCGGCGCAAGGGAGAGCCGCTCCGGCCGGACGCTACCGATCTGAACAATATCGAACGGTTACGCGCTAGGCTTGTCAATCCATCGTTCGAACTGCTTTACCAACAAGACGTTGACGGGCAGGCGTTACCCTCGATCACCGAAGAAAGTTTTCCGACTTACACCCGGGACGAACTTCGCAATTTGCCCCACTATGTAAGTATTGATGCGGGTACGGATGAAGGAGACGACAAAAGCTTCAGCGTGATCCAGGTTTGGGCAACTGACGGTCAAGATCACTGTCTCGTCGAACAATTTCGGGAGCGATGTGATTTCCATGACCTGGGCCGAACGACGAGACGTCTGGCCAAGCGTTACCGTGCGAAAGCCATTCTTATCGAACGGGCTGCGAATGGTCATGCGCTAATAACTGAGCTCACGCGTATGCAGCGTAAGCGCGTCTACGGTATCACCCCGCGCGGTTCGAAGGCTGCACGGTTTCGCCCACACATCGCAAAGATCCTTGCAGGACACGTTCAGCTGCCGGCCGATGCCCTGTGTAGACCAGACTTTGTGCAGGAATTAGTTGCATTCCCGCACGGCCGTTACACCGATCAAGTCGATGCGTTCACGCAGTACATGGACTGGATTGAGAAACAGGGATCGCGGCCTAATCCGCAAGCGCCTAATCCTCCGCGAGTAAGCGCGGTAGTGGGTCTCAATGGTCAATATCGCGGCCGTGATTGGCGTTACCAACCCAAAGCAACAGATCCGGGAATCATGGCTGCGAGCGGGAATAGTTATCGCATGCCCAATGGGCCATTTCTTACGGTCAAGTCGGGTCCATACTAACGTACTAATGCGTCATCCCCCGCGCGATACGCGCGGGGGATGAATGCCGCCCGGTGAAAAACAGCCGTGCCCGAAGACTCGGAGCGCGGATGTTTGTATTAATTAATTTCGACTAAATTAGATTCGTAATTCCCTACGACGGCTAGAGGCTTTTGGCTCGTGCCGCTAAAAGCTCTCAGGCCAGCGACGCGCTCCGTGATAGACGCGCAAAATCTGAATGACATTTCTCCGCAGTCGATAGGGGACAACGAAGGGCGTCTTGGGGATGACGAACTCGCGTGTGCCAGGGACGCGGCCCGGGCGTCCCATCTGCGGATTTTCCGAAAGTAATTGTTCGATGGCGTGCACGATGTGAAGCACAACCCGTTGTGAGGCGGTCGGGTCGTCTTCCGCAATATAAGCTCGAAGCGAGGTTAGGTCTTCGATGGCCTCGGGCGACCACAGTATGTTCATGTCGCCGAGCGTTTAGGAGCCGGTCGCTCCTTTTTGCTGTTCCAGGAGCTGACCCACTCTTGGACCCGCTCATGTGGAACCCCCTCGCCGCGATCGAGCGAAGCGACAGCTTTCTGAATGCCGGCGACCTGCCACTCGTTCAGGTTCAGGTATTCATTTATTGCTTCAGCGGCGAGAAAGGATCGGCTTCGTCCAGTGCATTTGGCTAATTTCCCAAGCCGCTTCTTGATGACCGCATCAATGCGAACGCTGACCGTTGTGGAGGACATGTCTTTAATGCACCATTTGTGATTGATTGTGTACATATTAGCACAATCGGGGCCTCTCGCAACGTCCGATCGTTCGAGGAAGGATCGCTCTCAGTCATAATTGGGTTCGTTTCGTAAATTCCGGTCGCCACCATCCGAAGACCAAAATGAATAACCAGGGACGTTGCCCCGGGGCTGGCGTTTGTTCCGAGGCACGGCCGCTTTCGGCCGGATGTCATCTGGGTTTTTTGGCCCGCTGTCGCTTGCTGAGGCGGACCCCCGGGCCGCCGCCATTTTCGTCGATGAAGCTAATTCCAGCTCGCTCGAGCGTCTTTTGCAATCTTATCTGAGCTTCATCTGAGACATGGGGTCCGAATCCGCCCTCGAGGCGCTTAACGGTCGGGACCGATAGGCCGGCCTGGTTAGCGAGATCGGTTTGGGACCATCTCAGAAGCGCCCGGGCAGCTCGGAGTTGTTCGATTGTGATCAAGGAAGATTCCTCTTGATCCTTTTTGGATCATCTATTATGATCCCTTTTGGATCAAAGAACCCAACGAGCGCCTCTGCCAGTCAGGATTTATTGAAAGCTACTTAATCGGACGGAGGACGCAATGCCAGAACAGCCCTCGGAGGCCCTTAGTCACATTAAACCGCGTGACTTCATTGGCGGCTCGGGCCGCCAAAATCGGCACCCCATTCAGCCTAGTGGAGTAAACTCATGGATCAACTAACTTTCGCCGCCATAACCTACCGCACCATCCGCGACCGCATCCGGGCGCAGGACCCCCAGATCGACGAGCAGACGCTGGCCGATACGGTGGAGGGGCTCACGGATATGCATGAGATCCTTGGTGCCATCGTCAGGGCGGCACTGGCCGATGAGGCCATGGCCAATGGGCTCAAATGCCGCATTGCGGAAATGCAGGACCGGCTTACCCGACTGCAGGACCGGGCCGCCAAACGCCGTCAGATTGTCAAGGACGCGATGGTCGAGCTCGACCTGAAGAAGCTGACGGCCCCCGACTTTACGGCGTCTATAAGGCCGGAATGCCCGCGCTGGTGGTGCTTAACGAGGATGCCGTGCCTAAGACCTATTGGGAGCCCGGCGAGCCACGGCTGCGGCGCCAGATCTTGGCCTGTGACCTCAAACAGGGGGCGGAGGTTGCCGGCGCCACCCTCTCCAATCCGGAACCGGTTCTCAGTGTGAGGACACGGTGATGGGCTTCTCAGCAAAACAGATGCAGGCGCTACGGCGTAGTCCCAATCACCATTACATCCGGACCCGGGAAGCACATGGCCGGGAGTTGACCTACCTCGAGGGCTGGTACGCCATCTCGGAAGCCAACCGGATCTTCGGGTTTGATGGCTGGAACAGGGAGACCATTGAATCCAAATGCGTGCTTACCCGTGAGAACCGCGGGACCTTCCTCGCAGTTTATATCGCCAGAGTCCGGGTCACCGTGCAGGCGAACGGGGCAATCGTCATTCGCGAGGGTCATGGCACCGGGGAAGGCCGTGGGACATTCCCTGGCGAGGTGCATGATATTGCGCTCAAGGCCGCGGAAACCGATGGCACCAAACGGGCGCTGGCTACCTTCGGCAAACCGTTTGGTCTTGAGCTTTATCGGGGTGGCAAGGCCACAGCCTCGCAGAAGCCCCTACCCTCGGCGACAGTCCAAGGTCCTGCCCATGCCCCGGTGCCAGTTCCTGTGCCTGCAACCGTCCCCGTGCCTGCCGATGCCCGCCTTGGCTTTCACCCGGATGACACCACTCCTATTCCACGGCCCTCCCGCTACTATGGCCGCCGGCAAAACCTCATCGGTGAGCACTTCCGCAACGAGCGGCGCCAAGCCGAGCGGTCAATGGTGCCGCCAACGTCGCCGGCTCCGCCGCTGGCACCAAAAATACTGCCTGATCTCAATCCAGGTAAGATCGACAAGAGCCTGCTCGCCATCGCCGAGCCCAAACGACTGCGCGACAAAATGCACCTGAGGTTCGTTGCCTCACAGCCTTGTCTCGTCTGCGGACGTCAGCCATCCGACCCGCACCACCTGCGGTTCGCCCAACCCAGGGCTCTGGGCATGAAAGTCAGCGACGAGTTCACCGTTCCGCTCTGCCGCGGTCATCACCGTGAGCTGCACCAGGCCGGCAACGAAGTGACATGGTGGGAGAAGCTCGCCATCAAGCCACTGGAGGTCGCCAAAACCCTGTGGGCAGAGACGCGTCCGAAGGCCGCCCCTACCCAGCAAACGCTGGCGGCGCCGATCCCTGTATCTCAGACCCATGAGGATGCCGCACAAACTCCCAGCGAATCCTGACACCAAAACGACGTGCAGGACCGCGCTTGAGCCTGTTCGTTGCCCCCGTTTGCAACGGATTTGCAGGTAACAGTAGGGTCGAGGGCTGACGCGCCGGTTTAGGTCGATGTTTGTGTTCCCTGTTGGCTCGCTCTTTCGTCTGCGAGTGTCACAGCATCTCGACCATGCCACGTTTCCAGCCCCCGCCACATCGAACGCAGCGAGCGGATTTCCTCGCACTGCGCTCTCCTGTTTGTTTCTCCTCAAGGCTTATGGGGCCTATCCTGCCAGAGCGGCTTTTAGCCATGGTCGTCGAACCCGGTAGCCGTTGAACAGCCGCAAGGTTTCGTACAACCACTGCTTACTCCACCGCTTCCAGCCGAAGCCCTTTCGTTTCTGAGCCCGCCCCATATGGCGCCGGACCTTCTTTTCTACCCAGCGTTTAATGAAGTTGAAGCACTCGCTGGAATGCCCGACCGCGAAGTAATTCACCCAACCGCGCAGCACCGGGTTGATTAGTTGCACCACCCGGCTCACTGGTTGCGATCGGTAGCGGCGGAACACGTCTTTGAGCTTCCGCAGCAGCGCAGTTCGCTTCTTGAGCTTAGGCGTGTAGTTGGCACGCCAGAAGCCCCTACGACTGCGCACACGGCGGAAATCGAAACCTAGGAAGCCGAAGCTTTCGCCTTGGCTGAGATCTACGTTTCGACTCTTCTCTTCATTGATCTGGACTTGTAGTTTGGCCAACTCTTCCCGGAGTCGTTTCTCCACCGCCGCCATCAGCCAGTCATGTCGCGGGTGGGCGTCAAGCAAGATCACCAGATCATCGGCAAATCGTGCGTACTCGATGCTGGTGTACCTGCCGTGCTGCGTGGTCTCTTTCGCTCGCTCCAGCATTTTGTCCACCTCGTTGAGGTAGAGATTGCTGAGCAATGGAGAGATGACCCCGCCTTGCGGGACGCCACGTCGACCATTGGCCTTGAGCATCAGCTTCAGTAGATGCAACACGTCCGCATCATCCACCCGCTGTGCTACTTTGACCAGCAGCCGATCATGTCGGACATTGTCAAAGTAGCTGCGTAGGTCGATGTCTATGATACGTGTTTTCCCCTGACCAATTGCTCGGGCCACCCGGTCGATCGCTTCATGCGCTGTCCGCTTGGGACGATATCCAAACGATCCCGGTTGGAAGTCTGCCTCGAAGATCGGCTCCAGTATGAGCTTGAGCGCACCTTGCACCACGCGATCCCGAATTGCAGGAATCGAAAGTACGCGGACTTTGTCCCCGTCTTTCGGTATTTCCTGCCGTCGGGCTGGGAGCGGTGCATATGTGCGCTGGTTGAGTTCGTCCGCTATCTGTTCGAGAAAAGCATCTACGCCTTGCATTTCGATGGCCGCGAAGGTCACTCCATCTACTCCCGGAGCCCCATCGTTCTTTTTGGCCAGCGCATATGCAGCGTGTAGCGTTTCCCTCTTGCAGACATGGACATACAAACCCCAGAACCGCCAGGTCGTCTCGGCCTTCGCCTTGACGTATATTCTCCGTCTCAGGTCCTGCAAATCGTTGGACGCCTTTATCATCTCGTCCTTGCCTCCCTGATTGCCGGAGACGTTACAAACAGCAGGGCCCCTTCGCTCCGCGGACATTGCTCCGCTTCATCGCTACTGCAGACCCATCCGCCACCCTCTCGCCGTCGATCGATTTCCCGGTTGCGCCGGTTATACGATCTACCTTGCTCCGGTGATTTCTCGCCGGGACGAGGAGGGTTTCTCCAGTTGCTTGGCATGTCCTTGTCACCGTGCTGTCGCTTCCACCCCGCCGAGATCAAGATGCCGCATCGGTCAGATTTCGGCACCCCATGCTGCCTTCGCCCTTCGTTTGTGGGCTCGGCTCTCGGGTTCCTATGGTTTCGAGGCCACTTCGCGTTCACACTCTCATTACGGCCCGATGACTCGTGATCTCCCATAAGGAGACCTTGTCGATGGGCTTCAGAGTCTTGGTTTCCCTCCACCCTGCCATCCAAGCTACGGGGCGCCTGACTTTTGCCCCGGCAGGTTTGATCCCTGCTGAACACACCAGCCTTCGCTGGACGCACAAACGAAGCCAATT
>DASXBN010000039.1:0-2726 GCA_036491675.1 Pseudolabrys sp.
CGCCATAGCGCGAGGCGGCCATGAGCGATCAATTAAGCGCGCCGGTTTTGGTGCGCGGCGTAGAGGATACAGCGCGCCGCAGCCCTGCTGCATTCGGAGGCGGCGCTGTTATCGGCGCGCTTGGAGGATTGATTGGGTTAGGCGGTGCGGAATTTCGGTTGCCGCTGCTGATCGGTGCATTTCGATTTGCAGCGTTGCAAGCCGTGATTCTCAACAAAGCGATGAGCCTCGTGGTCGTCGCTTCTGCGCTGCCCTTCCGCGCGGCGGCTGTCCCCTTCGTCAGTGTCGCCGCTCATTGGGCGGTCATCGTCAACCTGCTCGCGGGCAGCCTGATCGGCGCTTGGTTCGGTGCCGGTTGGGCGACGCGCCTCGCATCAAGGTCGCTCTATAGGGTGATCGCGGTTCTCCTGCTTGGGATCGCGATCGTGCTCGTGATCGGGCATGACACGGCCGACACCGGCGCGATGCTCGCCGGCACGTCGCAAATGGCGGCGGGGGTCGCCGCCGGATTGCTCATTGGCATTGTCGCGGCGTTGCTCGGCGTCGCCGGCGGCGAGCTGCTGATCCCGACGCTCGTTCTATTGTTCGGCGTCGATATTAAACTCGCCGGCAGCTTATCGCTCGCGGTGAGCCTGCCGACGATGCTCGTCGGATTTGCCCGCTACAGCCGTGATCGCAGCTTTGTCGTTCTCACCGAAAATCGGCGGTTTGTGTTGGTGATGGCGGCTGGCTCGATCGCCGGGAGCTTCATCGGCGGTCGGCTGCTCGGCCTCGTGCCGAACGCCATCCTGCTGCCGCTGCTCGCCGTCATCCTCGTGCTGTCAGCCGTCAAGGTCTGGAAGCATAAGTAGGTTGTGCGGCTCGGCGTGATCTGGCGGCGTGGGGCTTGACAGGCCCGCGCGAGACGGGAATTCCTGACAGATGGTTGCTCATGTCGATGTCGCGCCGGGCAGTTCGTCGTGGTTGCGCCTCGCACGCCGCGCCAAGTTTTTGGCGGCGCTTACGCTTGTCTGGTTGGGGATTGAAGGAACGGTCGGCGTCATCGCCGGCATCTTGGCCGGGTCGGTCGCACTGGTCGCCTTTGGCCTCGACAGTGCAATCGAGGGCCTTGCGAGCGTAATCGTCATCTGGCGCTTCACCGGAACCCGCACGATCTCGGCCGATGCCGAGCGCCGCGCGCAGAAATGGGTGGCGATCAGCTTCTTCCTGCTCGCCCCGTATGTGGCGGCCGAAGCAATCGAGACATTGATCGAGGGCGCGGCTGCCGAGACTAGTTGGCTCGGCATCGTCCTGACGGCCGGCACGCTCATGCTGTGTCCGTGGCTCGGGCGGGCGAAACAGCGCATCGGCGAAAGGCTCGGCTCGCGCGCCACCTACGGCGAGGGAAAGCAAAACGTTTTTGTGCGCGATCCTTGCCGGTGCGGTGTTGGTCGGCCTCGCCGCAAACACCCTGTTTGGGCTGTGGTGGCTCGATCCGGCAATTGCGCTTGTGATCGCTGCGGCCTGCGTCCGCGAAGGTCAGAAAGCCTGGCGCGGTGAAGAGTGCGGGTGTGCCACGTGCTTTTAACCCGCCGTTGCTGGTTTCTACATCCGGCGCCGGACGGCTTGGACCCGCTCCGGCGCATGCTATTTTCACGCCATGTGTGGACGCACCCGCCTCTCATCCGATGTTTCTGAAATCAAGGTCGCCTTCCGGATTCCGCCGGAGCGGCCGACGCCCAATATCGCGCCGAGCTGGAACGTGGCGCCGACCGATCCGCTGCCGGTCGTGCGCTTCGACGCGAAAGAACGCCAGCGCAGTCTCGATGTGATGCGCTGGGGCCTGGTGCCGTTCTGGGCGAAGGACATCAAGGTCGGTTTCGCCAACATTAATGCCAAGGCCGAGGGCATCGAGACGAAGCCGGCTTTCCGCGAGGCGTTCCGGCAGCGGCGTTGCCTTGTGCCGGTGGACTCGTTCTACGAGTGGAAAAAGATCGCATCGGGCAAGCAGCCTTACGCGATCGCGCTCAAGAGCCGCGGCCTTATGGCACTGGCGGGATTGTGGGAGAACTGGCGCTCGCCGGCGGGCGAACGCATCCGCAGCTTCGCGATCGTCACGACGGAGCCGAACGCATTGAGCGCCGAGCTGCATAACCGCATGCCCGTGGTTCTCCCGCCCGAGGCCTGGCCGGCATGGCTCGGCGAGGAACCGGCCGACGAGGCGCAATTGAAGGCGCTGCTGGCCCCCTGCCCTTCCGACGACATGATCTGCTGGCCGGTGAGCGCGCGCGTCGGCAACGTCAAGAACAACGATCCGAGTTTGGTTGAGCCGATTAATTTGCCGTGAGCAAGCGGCGCTGCGGATTGCGGCGTCGAGTGATACGGTGCGTTCGTTGCCAGGATCGGGAGCGCTCAAACCAATGGCGGAAGCAAATCGCGCAATCGGTGCAGCTGCTCGATCTGATGCTCGAGCATTTTGCCGAAGACGGCCACTGGACGCGCGGCCGTTATGACGATGGAAACGGCGGCCATTGCCTTGTCGGCGCTCTTCTGCATCTGAGCCGCAAGCATCGCCTGCCAAGAGCAAGGACAGGCCAAGCAAGAGCCCGACGATCGGCGCGAAGGCAAAGACCATGATCGTGTCGTTGAGCGCGACCTGGCTCAGCGTGAAGTTCGGATCGCCGTCGGTCAGGTTCGACCAAACGAACACCATCGCCGTGCACGGCGCGGCGGCGAGGATGATCAGG
>DASXBN010000040.1:0-45468 GCA_036491675.1 Pseudolabrys sp.
GTTTCCTTGGTCTTGCGCTTCACGGCCGCTTTGCGCATCTCAGTGTCCTGGCAATATCCTTCAGTCGCGCGCCTTTTATCAGGGGTTTGCCGGATTCGCCACCTCGGCTGCCCTGCTCCACCCGTGGTTGACTTAAGGCTACCTTGCGGCTCAAGTGCCGCGCGGGCAGCCGCTCGGGAACGTCATGGCAGCAAACGAACCCGTTGTTTCGCATAGGAAAGTCGCCGCCGGCTCGGACCGCTCGTTCGGGCTGGTTTTTGCGGCTTTTTTTGCGCTGGTGGCATTGCTGCCGGCGATTCACGGCGCGCCCGTGCGCTGGTGGGCGATCGCCGCCGCCGGCGCCTTTGTGACCATCGCGCTTTTCGCGCCCCGCGTGCTGCACCCGTTGAACCGCTTGTGGTTCGCGCTCGGTCTGTTGCTGCACCGCGTGGTCAATCCGGTGGTTATGGCATTGATGTTTTACGGAGCGATCCTGCCAATGGCGCTGCTGCTGCGCGCCCTCGGCAAGGACCTGCTGCGGCTCAAGCGCGAGCCGCAGGCCGCTTCGTACTGGATTGCGCGCGAGCCCCCGGCGCCCGGGTCCATGAGCAAGCAATTCTAGGGTGGCGCAATGTCCTTCGTCGCCGAGCTTTGGGAATTCCTGCGGGCACGCAAGAAGTTCTGGCTGATGCCCATCGTCATAATGATGGTGATCTTCGGCGGCCTGGTGATCCTCACCAAGGGCTCGGCCGTCGCACCGTTTATCTACACGCTGTTCTGAGCAGCCGGCGCGGATGATCGTCCTCGGCATCTCCGCCTACTACCATGACAGCGCGGCCGCGATCGTGCGCGACGGCGTGGTGGTCAACGCGGCGCAGGAGGAGCGCTTCACCCGCAAGAAGCACGATCCCCGATTTCCAGAAAACGCGATCCGCTGGTGTCTCGCCGACGCCGGCGTCGCGGCGAGTGCCGTCGACCGCGTCGCCTTCTACGACAAACCGTTCCTCAAGTTCGAGCGCTTGCTGGAGACCTATCTCGCCTTCGCCCCGCGCGGCTTCAAATCGTTCCGCACCGCCATGCCGGTATGGTTGAGCGAGAAGCTGTTCCAGAAGGACCTGTTGCTGAAAGAGCTGCGCGCGATCGACGAAGGCCTCGGCGCGACCGAGAAGCTGTTGTTCGCCGAGCACCATTTCAGCCATGCCGCATCGGCCTTCTACCCTTCGCCGTTCGAACAGGCGGCCGTGCTCACCATGGACGGCGTCGGCGAATGGGCGACCAGTTCCGCCGGCATCGGCCGCGGCAGCGATCTCGCCATCACCAAGGAAATCCATTTCCCGCATTCGCTCGGCCTGCTGTACTCGGCCTTCACTTACTACACCGGCTTCAAGGTCAATTCCGGCGAGTACAAGGTCATGGGGCTGGCGCCCTACGGCGAGCCGAAATACGCGCAGAAAATCTTCGACCATCTGATCGACGTGAAAGCCGACGGCACGTTCCGGCTCGACCTCGACTATTTCGATTATTGCACCGGCCTCACCATGACCAATGCGCGCTTCGACGCGCTGTTCGGCGGGCCGCCGCGCAAGCCGGAAGTCTGGCTGACCCAGCGCGAGATGGATCTCGCCGCCTCGATCCAGGCGGTCACCGAGGAAGTCGTGCGGCGGCTGGCACGCGCGCTCGTCGCCGAGAGCGGCATGCGGCAGCTTTGTCTTGCCGGCGGCGTCGCGCTCAATTGCGTCGCCAACGGCAAGCTCCTGCGTGACGGCGCCGTGCAAGACATCTGGATTCAGCCGGCGGCCGGCGACGCCGGCGGCGCCGTCGGCGCTGCGCTGGCGGCCTGTCACAGCCATGAAAAACTGCCGCGCGCGCCGCACAACGGTCCCGACGGCATGCAGGGTTCTTATCTCGGCCCGGCCTTCGCGCAGGACGAGATCGAAAAGCGGCTGGCGGCTGCCGGCGCCCGCTTCACGGTTGTCGCCGACGAAAAGCTGGTCGACACGACGGCGCAGGCGCTCGCCGCCGGCCAGGCCGTCGGCTGGTTTCAGGGGCGGATGGAATTCGGGCCGCGCGCGCTCGGCGCGCGCTCGATCCTCGGCGACCCGCGCTCGCCGACCATGCAGAAGATGCTCAATCTGAAAGTGAAATACCGCGAGAGCTTCCGGCCTTTCGCGCCGGCCGTGCTGCGCGAAGACGTCGCCGACTGGTTCGAGCTCGACGCCGACTCGCCCTATATGCTGCTGGTCGCGCCGGTGAAGCAAAGCCGCCAGCGGACGATGAGCGCGGCCGAGCGCGGCCTGTTCGGCATCGACAAGCTCAACGTGCCGCGCTCGGAAATTCCGGCGGTGACGCACGTCGACTATTCGGCGCGCGTCCAGACCGTGCACACGCCGACCAATCCGCGTTTCCACGCGCTGATCTCGCGTTTCAAGTCGATCACCGGCTGCCCCGTGCTGGTGAACACGAGCTTCAATGTGCGCGGCGAGCCGATCGTCTGCACGCCCGAACAGGCGTTCCGCTGCTTCATGGGAACCGAGATCGAGATGCTGGCGGCGGGAAATTGCATCCTGCGCAAGGACGTGCAGGATCCCGCCTTAAAGCAGGACTACAAGGACGCTTTCGAACTCGACTAAGGCGAATTCCACCGGCCAGGAGCTTTGCACGTGGTCGCTCGGTCTGATGCTTCGCCGGTCCGACGCGTCGCATTGTGGGCGAGCGCGATCTTTCTGCTCTTGGCCGTGATGGAGGGCGCTTGCGCCATCTTCCTCCACCTCGTCATGAGGTCGAGCGCGCATTTCCTGATCTGGAATCCCGATATTGCGGCGGCGCATCAGCAATGGGTTTCCGCCGGGGACAATTGGGACGACGAGCTCGGCTGGCCGTCGCCACGCACCGCCGTCTCGCCGCCGCGCGACCGCACTGGAGCAAAGCAAAACCTGGATTTCCCGGAATCCGACCACGCTTGCGCGTCGGCCTATGGTGACTCATTCGTCTGGGGCGACGATGTCCCGCTCGCGAAGGGCTGGATCGAACAGCTCTCGCGCAAGCTTGGCTGCCGGGTCGCCAATTATGGCGTCTCCGGTTACGGCACCGACCAGGCCTATGTGCGCTTCACGCGCATGACGAAAGATGAAGCGCCGGTCGTCCTGCTCGGCATCTTTCCCGAGAATGTTATGCGCAATGTGAACCAGTACCGCGGCTTCATCGGCTTCGATCAAAGCCCGCTCGCGCTCAAAGGCCGTTTCGTGCTCGACGGTGCCGGTCATCTCATTTGGGTTCAGCGGCCTCGCATCGATGAATCGGGTTTCCTGCGCCTTTTGCGCGACCCCGCAAGCATAGTGCCGCAGGATTACCTGCTGCCCGATACGCGCGATGGCCCGGTGACGCTGCGCTTCCCCTATTTGCTCACCCTCGCTCGCTTAGCGTTGATGCCGCGCGTCTGGGCACGCATTGCCGGCTATCCGTCCTGGAACGATTTCTACCGCGCCGATCATCCTTCCGGCGCGCTGCCGCTGACGGCAGCCATCGCCGAAGCGTTCGTGCGCGAAGCCGAGCGCCGCGGTAAGCGAGCGCTTGTTGTCATGCTGCCGGGCGCCAGCAGCTTTCGCGCCAGGGCGAAGTTTGGCGAACCGGAATACACTTCGCTCTTGAACGTATTGACCGCCAGACACGTGGACGTGTTCGATCCCGGCACGGCACTGCTCGCTGCACTCGGGCAGCGCAGTTATTGTGAGCTCTATGTCATGCCCGCCGACTGCAGCGGTCATTATGGCGTCTTCGGCAGCGGCCTGGTTGCGGACGTCATGTCGACCGAACTGCGCCGCCGCGGTGTCGTCAAATGATCGCCTGCCGGTGCAATTCATCAACCAATTGCAATGCCGACGGCGTTTCCTTACATGACTGCCTGACAGCACGAAGGCGATCCATCGAATGAATCCCCAACCCGACCTCTGGCACGGCACTACCATCTTGACCGTCCGCAAAGGCGGCACGGTCGTCATCGGCGGTGACGGCCAGGTCTCGATCGGGCAAACCATCGTCAAATCCAACGCCAAGAAAGTGCGCAAACTGGGCAAAGGCGACGTGATCGGCGGCTTTGCCGGCGCCACCGCCGACGCATTTACCTTGTTCGAGCGGCTCGAATCCAAGCTCGAGCAATATCCCGGCCAGCTGTTGCGCGCCGCGGTCGAGCTCGCCAAGGACTGGCGCACCGACCGCTATCTGCGGCGCCTCGAAGCCATGATGATCGTCGCCGACGCGCAAGTCTCGCTGGTGCTGACCGGCACCGGCGACGTGCTGGAGCCGGAAGCCGGCGTCGCCGGCATCGGCTCGGGCGGCAACTATGCGCTCGCCGCCGCGCGCGCGCTCATCGACGGGCCGCTCGACGCCGAAGCGATCGTGAAGAAGTCGCTCGACATCGCCGCCGACATCTGCGTCTACACCAACCGCAACGTGACCATCGAGTCGCTGAAATCGTAATCGAGTATCATCATTGACCGACTTCTCCCCCCGCGAAATCGTCTCCGAACTCGACCGCTTCATCGTCGGCCAGAACGACGCCAAGCGCGCGGTCGCCATCGCGCTGCGCAACCGCTGGCGCCGCCTGCAGCTCGATGAAAAATTGCGCGAGGAAGTGCTGCCGAAGAATATCCTGATGATCGGGCCGACCGGCGTCGGCAAGACCGAGATTTCGCGCCGCCTCGCGCGGCTCGCCGGCGCGCCGTTCCTCAAGGTCGAAGCCACCAAATTCACCGAGGTCGGCTATGTCGGCCGCGACGTCGAGCAGATCGTGCGCGACCTGGTGGAGATTTCCATCGCGCTCACACGCGAACGCAAACGCAAAGACGTGCAGGCGCGCGCCGAACTCGCCGCCGAAGAACGCGTGCTCGACGCCCTGGTCGGCCCCGGCTCGGGACCCGGCACGCGCGAGAGCTTCCGCAAGAAACTGCGCGCCGGCGAGCTCAACGCCAAGGAAATCGAGGTCGAGGTGCAGTCGGGCGGCGGCGGCATGCCGATGTTCGAAATTCCCGGCATGCCGGGCGCGCAGATGGGCGCCATCAATCTCGGCGACATCTTCGGCAAGCTCGGCGGCGGGCGCACCAAGACGCGGCGCGTCACCGTAAAGGATTCGCACGATATCCTGGTCAACGAGGAATCCGACAAGCTGCTCGACAGCGAGCAGTTGATTCAGGAATCGATCAAGGCGGTCGAGCAGAACGGCATCGTGTTCCTCGACGAGATCGACAAGATCGCCGGCCGCGAGGGCCGCATGGGCGCCGACGTGTCGCGCGAAGGCGTGCAGCGCGACCTGCTGCCGCTGATCGAGGGCACCACCGTCAACACCAAGCACGGGCCGGTGAAGACCGACCACGTGCTGTTCATCGCCTCGGGCGCGTTCCACATCTCCAAGCCGTCGGATCTGTTGCCCGAGCTGCAGGGCCGGCTGCCGATCCGCGTCGAATTGAGCGCGCTCACGCGCGACGACATGCGTCGCATCCTGACCGAGCCGGAAGCCTCGCTGATCAAGCAGTACGTTGCACTGATGGCGACCGAGGGCGTCACGCTCGATTTCACCGAGGACGCCATCGACGCGCTCGCCGACATCGCGGTGGCGGTGAATTCGGCGATCGAGAATATCGGCGCACGCCGACTGCAGACGGTGATGGAGCGCGTGCTCGATGACGTGTCGTACCGCGCCTCCGATCTCAGCGGGCAGACCATCACGATCGACGCCGCTTATGTCGAAAAGCACATCGGCGATCTCGCCAAGAACGCCGATCTGAGCCGGTTTATCCTGTGAGGCATACCATGCGGCGTTCCTTTGCCTACGTCGCCGTATTGATCCTCTTAGCGTCGGGTGCGGCCGCGGCCGCCGAAGGGGGCGGTTCGGATCCCGCTTTGGCGCAGGCGGCGCGCGACGCCCGGCTCGACCAGATCGACGATTTCCGCAAGCAATGCGGCGACAAACGCCGGGTCGAGGATTGGCTGAAGGACGTGCTCGGCGATAGCGCAAAATCGATCCGCTGGTCGGGCGGCCGCTGCCAGCTGACCAGCGAAATAAATCCGCTCGACGCCGGTACGAACTGGTGCGGCCAGGCCATGATCGTGCCCAAACGCGGCAATTCGCAGGCGACCGTCGAGGTGTATTTCGAAGAGCCCGAGGCCGGCAAACCGGCCGTCCCGTTCGCGTTCCGCGCGCTCGCCGAAACCAAGGACGGCCCGGACTATATGCGGGAAACCTACGCCTTCGAGGTGAACTGGAAGCAGATGCAGACCCCCGACTATGAGCCGCCGGCCAATCAGGATTGCGACTAGCCGCGGTTGTCGCGGCCGCCGAATGACGACACACTAAGCTGTCATCGGGCCGGGGCTCTATCCATGAAAGCCGTTCGTCTGTTCGAATTCGGCGGCCCGGACAGGCTCGTCTACGGCGATTTTCCGATGCCCGAAGTCGGGCCCGGCGACGCCTTGGTGAAGGTGCTCGCCACCTCGGTGTCGCGCTGGGACCTGAAATACCGCAGCGGCGAGGTGCACGAGTTCTACGGCAAGGCGACTGGGCACTCCGGCGCCATCGCCGGCCGCAAACCGTTCCCGATGCCGATGCAGCTCGGCCGCGACGTGGCCGGCGAAGTGGTGTCGGTCGGCGCCGACGTGCGCTCGCTCAAAGCCGGCGACCGCGTGATCGGCATCGTGCATCCGGAAAACCCGCAGTCGAACCCCGCCAAGCGCGGGCTCGGCAATCTGTCGACCGGCGTCGATCTGCCCGGCCACACCATGTTCGGCGGCTACGCGCAATTCGTCGCGCGGCCGGAGAACTACTGGATCAAGGCCTCGCCCGCAGTGAGCGCCGATCTGGCCGCCGCGTCGATGTGGGCCTGCGCCACCGCGCATCACGTGGTGGCGGCAAGACTTGGCGCGCGCAGCGGCGACTGCGTGCTCATCACCGGCGCCTCCGGCGGCATGGGCACCGCCACATTGCTGCTGGCCAAGCTCGCCGGCTGTTCGGTCATCGCCACCACGCGCAATCCGCAAAAGACCGCCGCGCTGACGCAGCTCGGCGCCGATCTGGTGGTCGATACGAACAACGGCAGCGCCGCGCAGCAAATCCGCGATTTCACCGGCGGCGAAGGCGTCGATGGCGCGGTGGAATATACCGGCGCAACCGAACTGATGCGGCTCTGCATCGATGCGACGCGGCTCGGCGGCACGTTCTGTCCGGTCGGCGGCGAGATGAAGGAGCTGCCGCTGCGCATCGTCGACTTGATCGGCAAGGAGCTTAACGTGCACGGCGTGCGCGGCTCGACCCTTAACGATCAGCGCATCGTGGCCGAGCTGCTGGAGCAAGGCCGCCTCGTCATGCCGATCCATGCGGCGCTGCCGCTCGCCAAGGTCGGCGAGGCCCATCGCATGCTCGAAAGCGGGCGCGACCTGGTCGGGCGCGTCGTGCTGCACCCGTGGGGCGATTGAAGCGTTATTTCTTGGCCGTCAAGCAATCCATGACGAATTTCGAGCGCTCGTCCTTCTTGACGTTCTGATCCGCGGCCTGCTTTTCGCACGCGCGCATTTTTTGCTCTTCACTCGGCGACATCATCTTTTGCGGCGCGCTCGGCTTCATCGATGGTTGCGCGCGGGCCGCCCCCGCCGTGAGGGCGAGGCTCAAGGTCACCGCCGCAAGCAACGCGATCGAACGCGGCATGACGGATCCTCCCGAGACGCCTCGCAATAGTCGCGCTTTGCGCGATCGGCGTCAGTCGCGCGCGCGGCGCACCCGCACGTAAAGCGCACCCTCGCCGCCGTGCCTGACGCCGGCGTCTTCCAAACCGACGACGTAAGCGCGGAATTCCGGCAGGCTTAGCCATTGCGGCACCTGGCGTTTCAACACACCCGGCTCTCCGCCGCGGCCTTTACCGGTGATCACCAGCACCAGCCGGGCATCGCGCGCATGCGCGCCGCGCAGAAAATGCAGCAGCTTTGAATGCGCCTGCGCTTGCGTGAGGCCGTGCAGGTCGAGACGGGCGTCGATTTGCTCTTTGCCGCGCGCGACGCTGCGCTTCATGCGGCGGCCGAGCGGCGCCAAAGGCGGCGGCGGCGCCTTTGCCGGCGGGGACGATGGCGCATGAATGCCTGGCGCCGGACGCGCCGGCTGAGCGACATGAGCTATTGCCTCATCCCCGGTATCGAAATGCGCGCTCGCGTGCAGCGGTTCGATCGCCTTGGTGACGGTCGTCCACAGCACGCGCTCTTCGCTGGAGAGAACGCGGCGCCGGTCGCGCGGGCTCATGGCTTCGGCTTGGGCAACGCCGCCGCTTGCGCCCGCCGATAGTCGGCGACGATGTCCTTCGGGCGCGGCTTGGGCAGCGGAATGCCCTTGGCGACTTCCGGCGCGCCGCCGTTCACCGCCGTGCCGTTCGGCACCAGCATGACGAATTTCCCGAATTGCTTGATACGGCCGGCGATGTGGGGAATATCCTCGCCGTGCCCGAAATAGATGTCGGCGCGCGCGGTCCCGCGGATGGCGGAGCCGGTGTCCTGCGCGAACATCAGATGCTGGAAGGTGTCCTGCGGCACCTCGCTCTTGATCGGAAATTTGGCGTCGATCCAGATCGGCGTGCCGTAGACGTGAACCGAGGGGTCCACCGCCAGCGAGCGCCCGGGCGTGAGCGGAATCCCTTGCGCGCCGATGCACTCATCATGGGGCGCGAGCGACGTCTTGGAGAAGAACACGAAGGAGCGATTCTTCATGCGCAGCGCCTTGCCCGCTTCCGGATTGGCCTCCATGTACTCGCGGATCTTGTCCATCGACATTTCCTCGGGCGTATAGACGCCCTCGTCGATCAGGATGCGGCCGACCGGCGTGTAGCGCTGGCCGTTGCTGGCGATGTAATTGAGCCGCAGCAAATTGCCGTCGTCGAGCTTGACGCGCGTGGAGCCCTGGATCTGCGCGAAGAAGGCGTCGACCGGACTCTTGATCCAGCAGATCTCCAGTCCCTTGCCGGCGAGCACGCCACTCTCGATCTTGGTGCGATCGTATTGCGCGAACACCCTGCTCTTCTTGCCGGCGATCTTCCCCGGCACTCCGTAGAGCGGGACGCTGTAGTCCTTGGTCTTGACGCGCGAGCCGGTGATTTCCGCTTCGTAATACCCGGTGTAGAAGCCGTCGGCGCCGGTATAAAAGCCGTAGCTGTGGACCGCCGGCAAGACGCGCACCGGCTTGAAATTGTTCTCGAAGAACTTGCGCGCCTTCTCGGCGTCCACTTCACCGCCGGCGGCGAGCGTCGCCGCTTTCCCGCAGGCGTTATAAAGCCCGCCATAAATCGGGCGGGCTTTGCGCGCGGCCTTGCTGCCTTGCAGGATGGCGCCGCAGCTTTTCATGAACGTTGCGAACGCCGCCGCGTGGTCGTCGCTCTTCCAGCCGTCAAGCGCGTCGAAGCTCAGCGCCTTGACCTCGGCGTGGCGAAGATTCAGGGCCTGTGCCGCCGTAGGTGCGCCCGCGATCAGGCAAAGCCCGAAAGCGGCGCTGGCGGCGGAGCGATACGGCAATCGCGCCATGCGGTCATTGCCCGGCTTCGGTTGCGACCAATTTCCAGTTCGGATCGCGCGACGACAAGTCGCGAGCGAATGTCCATACGTCGGTGACGTCGGTCACCTTTTCGGCGTTGCCGTCGATCACGTTGCCGTTCTTGTCGCGCGTCGCCGATATCAGCTTGCACTGGAAGCGCACGGTCAACTGCGCGGTGCGGCCGCGCATGTCGGCGACGGTGATTTCGGCGTTGTCGATCGAGACGAAGCGGTTCTCCACCGTCTCGCCGCGCTTCTCGCGCTCGCCGATAGCGGCCTCGAAGCCTTCATAGACGTCGCGCGAGAGCAAATTCTTCAGGGTGCGGCGATCGCCTTCGGCGAAAGCATTGACGATCATCTCATAGGCCGCGCGCGCCCCGGTGAGAAAATGCTTGTGATCGAAATTGGGATCGGCGCCGACGATCGCGTCGAGCCCGGCCGCGAGCGGTGTGCCGACCTCGGCGACGCCCTTCCAGCGCTCGACCGGCTCAACCGGCTCGGCCGGTTTCGCGGCGACCGCCTCGGGCATGCGATTGGGCAAGGCGACAACTTTTTCTGTTGCCGGCCGCGCCGGCTCGCGCGCCGCGTAAGGATCGTATGGCGGCCGCTCCCGGCCGGTACGCTGGCCGAGCACGCTGCGCAGGCGCAGGAAGATGAATACCGCCAGCGCCAGGAATATGATGGTGTAAATATCGAACACGTCTCGCATGCTTTCGGTAACCGTAACGCCAGTTCGGCCGGCGGCCCTTAAGCCCGGGCGAAGGCGTGGCGGCCGGCCCCACCGTACTTATCTATGCCGGTGTCCGCGCCAATCCATAGGCCCAGCGCCGATTTCGGCGCAGTTGTGCTTCGCGAACAAAGCTTAAACGATCGGAACGCCTACGCCAACCTTGGGAATCCAGAGAAACATCCATGAATGTGGCAAAATACCTGCTGCTGGCGGTGCTGGCGCTGCCGTTCTTGGAACTGGCGGCGTTCGTCGCGGTCGCGGGGGTCATCGGTTTTCTGTGGGCGCTGATGCTGGTGGTGGCGACGTCCATGGCCGGTGCCCTGGTGTTGCGCCATGCCGGCGGCAACCACATCGCCCGCGTGCGCGTCGCTATGGCCGACGGCGGCTTCACCGCCCTGCAGGCCGACAGCGCCGGCACCTTCACCCTATTGGCTGGAATTCTCTTGCTGATTCCGGGGTTTATCACAGACGTCCTGGGGCTTTTGCTGCTGCTTTCGCCGCTGCGCCGGGCGCTCGGCGCGCTCTTCGGACTAAAGGCTGCGCCCGCGCGCGCCGACGGCGTGGTCGATCTCGAGCCCGCGCAGTGGCATCAGGTGCCCGACGCCGCGCTGACCGACCGGCGCGACGACGAGCGCGGCCGCCGGTAATCACGAATCCTTGTTCGCCCCAACATGCCGTGTTAGCCAACCGCCGCCCCAGTTCATTGCGGCGAAGGAGTTTACATGTCCACGACCAATGGCGGCCCGGCACAGGCCGCGAATCCGCCGCCGCAACTCAGCGTGGTGGCGCAATATATCAAGGATTTCTCGTTCGAGAATCCGAACGCGCCGCAATCGATGACGCCGGCAGCGACGCCGCCGCAGATCGCCATCCAGATCAATGTCAACGCCAAGCCACTGTCGGAGACCGACATCGAGGTTACGCTCAAGCTCGAAGGCAAGGCGGAAAACTCCGGCAATCTGCTGTTCCGTTTCGAGCTGGATTTCGCCGGCGTGTTCCGCATCCAGAACGTCCCGCAGGAAAGTCTGAATGCGGTCGTCTTGATCGAATGCCCGCGCCTGTTGTTCCCGTTCGCGCGCGAGATCATCGCCACCACCGTGCGCAATGGCGGCTTCCCGCCGCTGCTGCTCGATCCGGTGGATTTCGTCGGCCTCTATCGCCAGAAGATGGGCGAGTTGCAGGCAACCGGCGCGCCGGCGCCGCAGAGCTAAGCCGTCACGCGTTGTCCGGCAAATAATCCCGCCACAGTGCCTTCTCGCCCAGCGTCGCCACGAATTGGCGATGCGCGGCGCGATCGGCGTCGCTGACGCGGGGAGCCAACGCCACCTCGCGCTCGCGCCGGGCCGCGGCACCGTTGCCGCCCTGGCCGCGGCGCGTGCCGCTCTCGGCGAGACCAAGCTGCGCCTGGCGCGCGCCGATCAGCTCCAGATAGACCTCGGCCAGGATCTCGGCGTCGAGCAGCGCGCCGTGCTTGGTACGGCGCGAATTGTCGATGCCGTAGCGCGCGCACAGATCGTCGAGCCGGTTCGGCCCGGCCGGATGCTTGCGGCGCGCCAGCAGCAGCGTGTCGACCAGCCGCTCGCGCGCAATGAGCGGACGCTCCACCCGCTTGAGCTCGGCAATCAGAAAGCCGTGGTCGAAGCCGGCGTTGTGGATCACCAGCGGCGCGTCGCCAATGAAGGCGAGGAAGTCGTCGGCGATGTCGACGAACAGCGGCTTGTCCTTGAGAAAATCGGTCGCCAGCCCGTGGATGGCGAAGGCCTCGGCCGGCACCTCGCGTTCGGGGTTGAGATAGCGGTGGAAGGTCGCGCCGGTCGGAATCCGGTTGAACAGCTCGATGCAGCCGAGCTCGACCAGGCGATGACCCTGCGAGGGGTCAAGGCCGGTGGTTTCGGTATCGAGCACGATTTCGCGCATTAATTAGTCTTTCCGAGCAACGACTCAACGTCGCCTTTTCGGCATCTTAGCGACGGCTTTGAGAATATCACGCACCTGGGCGCGCGCGTGCTCGAAACCTTTCGAGGTATCCACCACGAAATCGGCGCGCCGCCGTTTTTCGGCATCCGGCATCTGCTTGGCGAGGATGGCCGCGAGCTTGCCCTCGCTCATGCTGGGGCGCTCGAAAGCGCGCGCGCGCTGCACGTCGGCCGGCGCCGAGACCACCACCACCGCGTCGCAGCGCGCATCGCCGCCGGTCTCGAACAGCAGCGGCACGTCGAGCACCGCCACCGGCGCGCCGCTACGTTCGGCCGCTTCCACGAAGCGCACCGCCGCCGCGTGCACCAGCGGATGCACGATCTGCTCCAGCCGCTTGATGGCGGCGGCGTCGCCAAGCACGAGCTTGGCCAGAGCGTCGCGGTCGACCTTGCCGTCTCGGGTCGTGCCGGGAAAGGCGGCCTCGATCTGCGGCGTGGCCTCGCCGTCATAGAGCCGGTGCACCGCGGCATCGGCATCGTGCACGGGCACGCCTTCCTCGGCGAACATTTTCGCGGTGGCGGATTTTCCCATGCCGAGCGAGCCGGTCAGGCCGAGGATGAACATCGATCTAGTTTTCCTTGCGCACGAACTTGTCCGAAAACCGGTTCCCACTTTCCGGGATCAAGCACTAGCCGTCCACAAACCCGTTTTCCCGCAGAAATTTGAGCAGCGGCAGCAGCGGCAGCCCCAGAATGGTGAAATAGTCGCCGTCGACACGCTCGAACAGATGAATGCCGAGGCCTTCGAGCTGATAGCCGCCGACGCTCGCCAAGGCGGCGGCGCCCGTCATGTCGAGATAATCCTCGAGGAAGCGGTCGGAAATATTGCGCATGGTCAGCCGCGCGCTGCCGACGCAATCGAACAGCATGGCGCCGTCGCGCACCAGCGCCAGCGCGGAGTGCAGCTCGTGCGTGCGCCCGCGAAGGCTGCGCAACTGCTCGGCCGCCTCGGCGCGGTTCGCCGGCTTGCTGAAGCGCTTGGCGCCGCGCGCCAGCGTCTGGTCGGCGCCCAGCACCAGCCGGCTCGGCAGCGAGCGCGCCACCGCATCGGCCTTGGCGCGCGCGAGCAGGCGGGCGGCGGCGGCCGCGTCGGTTATGCCGGCTTCGGCTTCGACCGCGCGCTCGTCGATCTGTGCCGGACGGATCTCGAAGCGCAGGCCGACCGCCGCCAGCATCTTGCCGCGCACGTCGCTTTTGGATGCGAGCACCAGCGGTTGAGGGCTAAGCCAGAGCGGCATGATTTTCCTTATTGGCGCGTGATTTTATCCGAAAACCGGTTCCCACTTTTTGGGATCACGCGCTATGTCACCGGCTGCCGGCGGCGTTCGCTCAACAGCTTCATCACCGCGGCGGCGGTTTCCTCGATCGAGCGGCGCGTCACGTCGATCGACGGCCAGTTGAACTTGGTGCAGAGCCGGCGCGAAAACGCCACCTCCTCGGCCACCGCGGCCTTGTCGATATAGCGGTCGTCGTCGCGATGCGCTTTCAGCCCCAACAGCCGGTTCTCCCTGATCTGCACGATGCGCTCGGGGCTGGCATAAAGCCCGATCACCAGCGGCCTTGTGAGCTTCTCGACCTCGGGCGCCAGCGGCACGCCCGGCACCAGCGGCACGTTGCCGGTCTTGATGCCGCGATTGGCGAGATAGATCGAGGTCGGCGTTTTCGAGGTGCGCGAGACGCCGACCAGCACCACGTCGGCGTCGTGCAGACCTTCCACGTGCTGGCCGTCGTCGTGAAACATCGTGTAGTTGAGCGCGTCGATGCGCTGGAAATATTCCGCGTTGAGCACGTGCTGGGCGCCGACGCGGTGGATGGTCTCGGCGCCGAGATAGGACTGGAACAGGCGCAGCACCGGTCCCAGCACCGACATGCACGGCAGCGCGAGATCGCGGCATTTCTTTTCGAGCGATGCGATAAGGTCTTCCTCGAGCAGCGTGTAAAGCACCAGGCCCGGCGACTCGGCGATTTCCGCCAGCGCATTGTCGAGCTGCTTCTTGGAGCGCACCATCGGGTAGAGATGCTCGACCGGCGACACGTTGGCGTATTGCGCCGCCGCAGCGCGCGCGACCGTGATCAGCGTTTCGCCGGTGGCGTCGGAAACCAGATGGAGATGAAAATAACCGGTGTTGGGCATCTGTATAGGCGCGGGAGCGCGTGTGGATAGAGCGGGAGAAGGCCACGGCTTTGCCCGCCGCGCAAGCTTGCCCTGGCAATCTGTTCAATTTCCATCCACACGGCTGCCCGCGGGACGATCCCGATCCTGCAATCAGGTGCCGTCAGGTGGATGTGGATAGTGGCCTGGGGACGAACGGGGATAGGGCATTATATGCCAGCAAAACCGACCTTACTGCTGTGGATGGGCTGGCGCGGGATTAAGCCCGATTCTGAATCCAGCCCGGTCATGCAGTGGACAGATTGTTAATCGGAAGGCATGAGTCCAATTCACCCTCCAACAACCACTACAAAGAAACTTATAAGAGTCTTTATGGAAGAAGCCGGCAAAACCAGTGCTCTGGGGACAAAGCCACTATTGCGCGTGCTGAATAAGCAGCGTTTGACCGTTCCACCGGTCTGGATGATGAGGCAGGCGGGGCGGTATTTGCCGGAATATCGTGCAGTGCGGGAGAAAGCGGGCGGCTTTCTCGATCTCTGTTTCAATCCGGAATTAGCGTCGGAAGTCACATTGCAACCGGTACGCCGGTTCGGATTCGATGCCGCGATCCTGTTTTCCGACATCCTGGTGATACCGCTGGCCCTTGGGCGCAAGGTTGAATTCCAGGTGGGCGAAGGGCCCAAGCTCGAGCCGCTAACGGACGGCAAAGCGTTGAGCGCTTTGCGCGAGAGCATCGACGGCAAGGTGCTGGCGCCGGTCTATGAGACGGTCGCGAAAGTCAAAGCCGCGCTGGACGACAAGACGGCGCTCATCGGTTTTTGCGGCGCGCCCTGGACGGTCGCGACTTACATGGTGGCGGGGGAAGCAACGCCCGATCAGGGTCCCGCGCGGCTGTTTGCCTATCGCGATCCGGAAAACTTCCAGAAGCTGATCGATCGGCTGGTGCAGGCCTCGACCGAGTATCTGGTCGGCCAGCTCAAGGCGGGCGCCGAATGCGTGCAGATTTTCGATACCTGGGCGGGCGTGCTGGGGCCCGATGAATTCAAGCATTGGTGTATCGAACCGACGGCGCAAATCGTCAAGGGCGTGCGCCAGCAGGTCCCTGGCGCCAAGATCATCGGTTTTCCGCGCGGCGTGGGTTTTTTGGCGTGGCCTTATGCGCAGGCGACAGGGATCAACGCGATCGGATTTGATTGGACGTTTGACCGTATATCGATCGCGGATGAGTTTCAGCGCGAGCTGGCGGTGCAAGGCAATGTCGATCCGCTCGCTTTGCTTGCCGGCGGCGCCGCGCTCGACCGTGAGGTCGACGACGTCCTGCAAACTCTCGGCAAGGGGCCGCTGATCTTCAATCTCGGCCACGGCATCCTGCCTGAGACGCCGATCGCCCATGTCGAGCGCATGCTCAAGCGGGTGCGGGGATAATTTTATTCGTCATGGCCCGACCCCGGCCATGACAAGGCAAACTATCGTAGCCTGATCAGGTCAGATTGCACCGATGTACCTCACCATCAAAGCCCTCCACATCATCGCGGTCATCTCGTGGATGGCCGGCATGCTCTATCTGCCGCGGTTGTTCGTCTATCACGCCGCCGCTTCACCTGGCTCCGAGCAGTCGGAAACCTTCAAGGTGATGGAACGCCGGCTGCTCAAGGCCATCATCAACCCGGCGATGATCGCGGGCTGGCTGCTCGGCGCCTGGCTCGCCTGGAGCGGCGGCTGGGTTACCGCCCCATGGTTTTTGGCGAAGTTTGCTCTGGTGATCGCGCTGTCGGGCGTGCACGGCTACCTGGCCGCCATTGTCAAGCAGTTCGCCGCCGACCGGAATCCGCACGGCCAAAAATACTATCGTATTATCAATGAGATACCGACCGTGCTGATGATCGCCATCGTGCTGCTGGCAACCGTCAAACCCTTCTAACCAAAGCACAAAGCGATACACAGGCGCACGGCGCCACTTGCGAAAAATCACGTTTACGCTTATATTGCGTCCTCCCACCGAACGCAGGCGGATGCCAGTCGCGTTCCGGCTCCCTAGCTTTTGGGCCGGTCGCAGCATCGGGTTCCGGGCACTTTTCCAAAACCCCTCGTTCCCCAGACCTGCGATCTCTCTCCTCAAGTCCATCGGTTTTGAGTCTTCGCGTTTTTTCCAAGACTCCACCGGTCGCTCTCCCAAGGATCAATGCCCCCCATGCGGGAAATGAAACTCCAGGACCTCAAGTCCAAAACGCCAGCCGAACTGGTGCAATTCGCCGAAGAAAACAAAGTCGAGAACGCCAGCACCATGCGCAAGCAGGAGCTGTTGTTCGCCATCCTCAAGCAGCTCGCGACGCAGGAAATCGACATCATCGGCGAAGGCGTCGTCGAAGTGCTGTCCGACGGCTTCGGCTTTCTGCGCTCGCCGGAATCCAATTACCTGTCCGGGCCCGACGACATCTATGTCTCGCCCAGCCAAATCCGCCGCTTCGGCCTGCGCACCGGCGACACCGTCGACGGCCATATCCGCTCACCGAAAGAGGGCGAGCGCTATTTCGCGCTGCTCAAGGTCAACACGCTCAATTTCGAAGAGCCCGAGAAGGCCAAGCACAAGGTCAACTTCGACAACCTGACGCCGCTCTATCCGGACGAACGGTTGAAGATGGAGCACGAGGATCCGACCAAGAAGGATCTCTCGGCCCGCGTCATCGACATCGTGGCGCCGATCGGCAAGGGCCAGCGCGCCCTCATCGTGTCGCCGCCGCGCACCGGCAAAACCGTGCTGCTGCAGAACATCGCGCACGCCATCACCGCCAATCACCCGGAAGTGTTTCTCATCGTGCTGCTGATCGACGAGCGGCCGGAGGAAGTCACCGACATGCAGCGCTCGGTGAAGGGCGAGGTGATTTCCTCGACCTTCGACGAGCCGGCCTCGCGCCACGTGCAGGTCGCCGAAATGGTGATCGAGAAGGCGAAGCGCCTGGTCGAACACGGCCGCGACGTGGTGATCCTGCTCGATTCGATCACGCGCCTGGGGCGCGCCTACAACACCGTGGTGCCGTCATCCGGCAAGGTGCTCACCGGCGGCGTCGACGCCAACGCGCTGCAACGCCCGAAGCGCTTCTTCGGCGCCGCGCGCAACATCGAGGAAGGCGGCTCGCTCACCATCATCGCCACCGCGCTGATCGACACCGGCAGCCGCATGGACGAAGTGATTTTCGAAGAGTTCAAGGGCACCGGCAATTCGGAGCTCATCCTCGACCGCAAGGTGGCCGACAAGCGCACCTTCCCGGCCATGGACATCACGCGCTCCGGCACCCGCAAGGAAGAGCTGCTCACCGAGGCGGCCGTGCTCAAGAAGATGTACGTGCTGCGCCGCATCCTGAATCCGATGGGCACCATGGACGCCATCGACTTCCTGCTCGACAAGCTGCGCAACACCAAGAACAACGCCGAGTTCTTCGAGAGCATGAATACGTAAGTTTTTGGCTGTCGTCCCGGGCGAGCGCTTTAGCGCGAGGCCCGGGACCCATAACCTCCGACCAATCGAGAATGCACGGCGTATGGGTCCCCGCCTTCGCGGGGACGACAGCGACTAACGCATCCCCCGCACCGCCTCCGCAATCTTCCCCGGTTCGTTCACCGGCAGCGAACATCGTTCGCCGACGCAGACGAAGGCCGCGCTGCCCGGCGCGGCCTTTAGTTTTTCCTGCGCCGGGTGCGCTACGGCCAAGTCGGCGGCAGAACGAGCGCGCAGGACGATGCGGTCGAGGAAGGGCAGCTTGAGCGCGGCTTGCGCCAGGCGTTCGGCATCCGGGCCGGTCAGCACGATTTCGGCCGCGCGCAGGCGCAGGTCGAGCGCATTGAGCAGCGCCACGTGGCCAAACAGATTGCGCTCGGCCGCCGAGAGAATGCCCTCGATCAGCCGGTCGGCCTGTGCGCGGAAGCGGTCGTCGCCCGAAAGCACCGCCAGCCGCACCAGGTTCTGCGCGGCGACCGCGTTGGGGTTGGGGGTAGCGTCGTCGGCGGTCGAATGCGGCCGCAGCAAAAGATCGTCGGCATCGTCGGCGGACAGGTAATAGCCGCCGGTGTCGGGGTCGGCGTAATGGGCGTCGAACGCCTCCTGCCAGGCGAGCGCCCGCTCGAGGTAGTGGCGTTCGCCGGTCGCCTCATAGAGCGCCAGCGCGGCACGGATCATGGCCGCAAAATCGCTGGCGAGTCCCGGGAAGCTCAGTTTTCCGGCCCGCCAGGAATGCCCAAGTCTTTGACCAAGTCTTTGCTCAAGTCTTTGATTTTGCTGCATTTGCTGCGCAACAAAATCGAAGGCACGCGCAGCCATGGAGAGCCAGCCCGGGCGGTCCAAAATGACCCCGGCATTGACCAAAGCGGCGATCATCAGCCCGTTCCAGTCGGCCAGAACTTTATCGTCGAGGGCGGGCCGGACCCGGTCTTCGCGTTTTTTGTGCAGCATAGGGCGCAGCATGGACAATCGATGCTCATCTTCCATGCTGCGCGGTAAGGCATTGAGTAGGTTAAGGATATTATGACCCTCGAAATTTCCTTCCGCGCTCACATCATAAAATGCAGCAAAGAACGCAGCATTTTCCGGGCCCAAGACCTCCTCGATCTCCTGTTTTGACCAGACGTAGAACTTGCCTTCCTCGCCCTCGGAATCGGCGTCGAGGGACGCGCAAAACGCCCCTTCCCGGGTGGTCATTTCGCGTTCCAGCCAGCCCACAGTCTCCAGGGCGCGCTCGCGGAATACCGCCTTACCGCTGCGTTGAAAGGCCAGCGCCAGCACCTCCAAAAGCTGGGCGTTGTCGTAGAGCATCTTCTCGAAATGCGGCACCAGCCAGCGCTCGTCGACCGAATAGCGCGAAAAGCCGCCGCCGAGATGGTCGTAAATGCCGCCCGCCGACATGCGCTCGAGTGAATGCTCCACCGTCTCGAAAAAGCGGGCGTCGCCGCTGCGCCCGCCGGCGCGCCAAAGCATTTCCATGATTGCCGGTTGCGGAAATTTCGGCGCGCCACGCAAGCCGCCATTGACCGGGTCGAACATATTGGCGACCTGGTCGGCCGCGGCATCGAGCTCCTTCAGCCCGATGGTGACCTTGCCGGCCGGGCGCGCCTTCTCGGCCAAACGCGCCAGCAGCGCGGCGCGGTTCTGCTCGATCTTGGCGGGCTCCTCGCGGAACAGCCGCGCGACCTCGCGCAATATGTCGGTGAACGCCGGCCGCCCATAACGCGACGTGTTGGGGAAATAAGTACCGCCCCATACCGGCTCGGCGTTGGGCGTCAGAAACATGGTGAGCGGCCAGCCGCCCTGCTCGCCCAGCATATGCAGCGCGTTCATGTAGATCTGGTCGATGTCCGGCCGCTCCTCGCGGTCGACCTTGATGTTGACGAACAGCTCATTCATCACGCGCGCGGTTTGTTCGTCCTCGAACGACTCGTGCGCCATCACATGGCACCAATGGCAGGCCGCGTAGCCGACCGAGAGCAGGATCGGGCGATTGCTCCGCTTGGCCTCGGCCAAGGCCTCCAGCCCCCACTGCCACCAATCGACCGGATTGTGCTTATGCTGCAGTAGATACGGTGATGTCGCGCTGGCGAGGCGATTTTCGTGCGCGGTGTTGGGCGAAGCGGACATCGTCACAACCTAGCGCGGATTGCGTGGAGGACAAATTGGCCATCCGGCCAACTGGCGAGCGCGCGAACAATTCGGATTGGGTTAGCCAGGGCTGAAATGTGAATTGCGCCGCGCGATCGGTTAGGCGGCGCGCACGTGACGCAGGAATTTGTCGACCTGGGTCTGCAAGGTTGCCGCGTGATCGAGCAGCCGCTTGGCGCCCGCCAGCGCCTGCCCGGACGCGTCGTCGTTCTCGTGCGCCTTTTTATCCAACGCGACGATATTGTCGGCGACGATGCGCGAACCGTCCGCCGCCTGCTGCGCGTTCTTGGAAATCTCCTGAGTGGCCGCCGCCTGCTGACCAACCGCCGTCGCCATCTCCATCGTTCCTTCGCCGAGCCGGCCGATCGCGCTGATCACCTGCTCCATGATGGCGACGACCGAGCCGCACGAGGCGTTCACGGCGGTGATCTTTTGGTTGATCTCCTCGGTCGCCTTGGCGGTCTGTTGCGCCAGCGATTTGACCTCGGCGGCGACCACGGCGAAGCCTTTGCCGGCAGTCCCGGCGCGCGCCGCCTCGATCGTCGCATTGAGCGCCAGCAGGTTGGTCTGCTGGGCAATCGCCTGGATAAGCCCGGTGATGGGAACGATCTGGCTGACCGCGTCGAGCAGTTGCTGGACGTTGGCGCCGGCGTTTCCCGATTCCGACACGGTCTTGTTGGTCAGTTCCCTGGCGCTATGCGTCTGCGTCGCGAGCTGCTCGATCGATTTCGCCAGCTCTTCGGCGGCCTCCGCCACGGAGTCGACGCTGGTCTGCGTGTCGATGACGATGTTGGTGGTCGATTGCGACTTGTCGCGGGTTTGCGCCGCGATCAGCGACATGGCTTGCGCGTTGTTGTGCATCGCGGCCACCGCGTCGGTCAGCTCCTTTGCGATCTGCTGAACCGATTTCTCGAATTCGCCGGCAAGCTCGTGCATGGCGGCCCGCCGCTCGGCCACGCGTTGTTGTTCGGCTTGATAGCCGGCCTGCTCCATCGCGTGCATCTCGATCGTATTCTTCCGGAACACGTCGATGGCTTGCACCATTTTTCCGATTTCATCGCGGCGGTCGCGATCGCCGATTTCGACGTCGGTCTTGCCGGCCGAGAGCTGCTGCATCACGTGGGTGATGGACTTGATCGGCCGCACGATCGATGAGCCGACCATGAAGCTCACGAAACCGCTGATAACAAAGCCCAGAACGGTGCCCAGGATGATGATGGTCTTGGTCCGCTCGGCATCGACGTAGAGGGTGTTCTTGACGGTATTGGCGGCATTTATTGTCTTCAGCGACAGCTTCTGAATATCGGAATAGACCGCTTTGAAGCTGTCGTCGGTCTGGCCGAGCATCATCGTCGCCATGGCCGCATCGGTCTGGCCGACGTCGACGTTGTCTTTGGCCTGGTGTACGCACTTTTCCCACCGGGCCAGAATGTCTTCCATGCTGGAGCGTTCGTCGTCCGACAGATCCCGCCGCCTGCTGAGAGCCTCTAGGCGAAACGTCAACGCGGCTAGGTCCGTTACGATCTGCTCATGGAGCGAACCAAGCAGTTTCTGGCTCACGCTGTTGCTGGCCCACGACACGTAGCGAAAGACTGTCATGTGCGTCGTGACGATGGCGTCGCTGACGCTGGAAACCGCCTGCAGTTTATCTTCGATCTCGTGCGACAACACCCGCAGGCCTTCCGCGGATTTCGTCGATGTCATGTAGGCGTTGGCGCCGAGCGCCAAGAGGCAGATCAGCAGGATCGCCGACGCGGCCGACGCTTTTATCTGGATAGACAGATTGTGCAGGATGCCGAATATGAATTGCCGCCCCCGGGCGGCGCTGGAATTGCGCAAGGGCGACTGGGAGGCGACGGCATCCGACATGCTGGATTACTGCTTATAGACGCCGACACCGACGAAATAATCGCCCATCTTTTCGACGTAGCTGGACTTGTCTTCGATTTTGCTGGTGATCGGATTGGGCCATTTGTAGTCGATCCAGCCGCTGCCCGGCCCGTTCGCCATCGTCACCATTTCGCGGATGAGGAACTTGCCGTCCTGATCCTTGAGGTCGATGAGATTTTTTCCGATCAGCGCGGGGCGCGCGCCGTGCGCGACGCAGATGCCGGACATGTCATAGATGAAGGGATAGAGATCGCGGTCGTGAAAAGCCGGCACCGCTTTGTCCGACACTTGTTTGAAGGTGGCGTCGGGTCCGAGTTTCTTGAATTCGGCCTGCACGCGCTTGACCATGGCGACGGCTTCGTCCTTGGAACCGAATTCTTCGGCCGTCGCAGGTGACGTAATTGTGATGAGAGCGGCAAAAACGAGGAAAGCGAGAAATCGCATGGTGTTCCCCCATGGGTAATTGGGTGCGCAGGATAATGTGGGACCGGTCTTAATGTTTAATTAACGCTCGCTGCCGGCGCGGCGTGATTTTCATTCGCGGTATTTGGAGATGGCGAACTGTAGCTCGTTACCGCGCTGCTAGGTCTTCGCCGGCTGCGTGGTCGCGATCCAGATGCCGGCGAAGACCGCGATCAGTCCCAGCAGCAGATTGAGCGTGATCGGCTCATCGACCAGGACCGTGGCCAGCAGCCCGGCGGCGATTGGATTGACCGTCATGGTGTTGGCCACCAGCGTGGGCGTCGTGCGCTCGAGCGCCAGCACCCAGAGAATGAAGGCGAGCGCGCCGCCGCCGATTCCCAAATAGATGCCGGCGATCCATTGCGCGGCGGCGAAGTTGCCCAGCACGTCGATCCGTTGCGTCAGCACGCCGACCAGGACGAGGGCCATGGCCCCTGCCCCCATGCCGACGGTGAGAAATCCGAGCGCGCTCGAGCGCTGCATGAAGGGCCGCGACCAGACATTGTAGAACGCCATGCACAGCACTGCGGCGGTCATGATCAGTTCGCCGCGCCAGGCGCCCGGTGGCGCTGCCGCGAGACCCGATGCGAGCGCCGCGAACACGCCGGCGACCGCAATGCCGACGCCGATTGTCTTGCGCAAGGTCAGCGGCTCTATACGCAACAGCGCGCCGACCACCATGGTCTGCAATGGCAAGGTCGCGAGCGCGAGACTGGCGCGCGCCGCCGTCGTGTAGCCGACTGCGATATTGTAGAGCACGAAAAACAATCCGAAGAAGCAAAGCCCCAAGGCGGCCACCGCCGGCCAATCGGCGCGCTTCGGCCACTTCGCGCGCAACAGCAGGGCGACCGGCAGCAGAACCAGAAAGCCGATGCCCCAGCGCAGGATGGCGAGCGTGATCGGATCGGCGTTGCCGACCAGATAGCGCGTCACCGCCGCCGCGGTGCCCCCGAGGCTGCTCGAGACGATCCCGATCAGAACGCCGAGGCGGTCGTTCAAGGGGCTCCCCTGAGTGGCGAGCGGACAATGATGTTTCGGCTGGGTCAAGCTGTCGGGATTGATTTGTAGGCGGCAAAAACAACTCGAATTTGTGCAATGCATGAATTTATTAAATAGCTTGCATATCGCAACAAATAACTGTGATCGGCAAGAATATTGTGCAGCGCAGCGGGTTTATTATTTCTGTCATAACCGAATGACGCAACGAGGCACCGAAATGATCTTGCGAAAAGTGAAACTGATCGCGGCGGCAATAGCCGCCATGGTTTTGCTCGCGACGCCGATCGTCGCGCGCGCGCTGCACAAGGATCTGACGCCGGTCGATCAACGCCACGTGCGCACGCCGGGCCATTCGTATGACGGCAGTGCCGTCATCGGGCCAGACGGCAAATTGCTCGGCGCCGCGTCCGACCCGAGCGTGCGGTCCCAGTTGCAGCGCGACGGTCTGCCGAACTGATCGCGCCACCCTCGCTTCCCTCTCCCACAAGGGAAGAGGGAAAGCGCGCGTGCGGCCTCTCGCTTATTTGACTTTGCGCCAGCTCTCGGACTGGCAGAGCATGCTCATGATGCAGCCCTGCAGATCGAGCGTGGCGCCCTGCAAGGTGACCGTTCCCGTATAGACCTTGCCCGTTCCGGCGTCGATCAAGTCGCCCTTCCAGCTATTGCCGCCGGATTTGATGGCGTCGCGCAGGATCATCTTGCCGATCTCGCCCTTGCGCGCCTCGTCCTTCACCGCGATGACTTTGCCGCAGAGCTTGCCGCCGCAATCGTAGAAGTGCACATGCGAGCCGGTCGATGGCCGTTCCCACACGCCGTAGTCGGCGGCGCGCGCGCTGCCGGCGGACAAAAGCGCCAAGGCGAAACCGGTCAGCAATATTGTCTTGAGTTTCGTTTGCATTATTTCCTCCGTGCCGAATTATTCCGCACATCGTAGCAGCGCGCGGCTGTCGCGGCCACGCGGGAGCGCGTAGCCCTTACGGAGTGATGCGCCGCCGATCCGGGGCGCTGCTTATCTTTTAAATAATAGGGGTCACGGGTCTGCTGCGCGCCGCTATCGCGCTGCGCTGAGTAATGCCGATGCCTCTGTTACGCGGCTTGCTCGTGCTCGAGGCGCGGCGCCGGTGCGGCGGTCTCGGTGTTCGAATGGACCGTGAAGGTGTTGCGGCCAAGCGCCTTGGCCGCGTAGAGGGCCTTATCGGCCGCCTCGACGAGCCACGCCCACGTCGCGACCCGACGTCTGGGGGACCAGGACGCCACCCCGGCACTCAGGGTGACGATACCGTGCGGGCTGGCCTCGTGCCGAATGGCGAGCAACCGGACGGATGCCTGTATGTCGTCCACGATCTGGACGGCGCCGGCGATGTCCGTTTCCGGCAGCAGGATCGCGATCTCCTCGCCGCCATAGCGTGCGGCCATGTCGCCTGGCCGGCGCAACACGCCGCGCACCGCGGCGCTGACGGCGCGCAGGCAGGCGTCGCCTGCCGGATGACCGTATTGATCGTTAAAGCTCTTGAAGAGATCGAGATCGACCATGATGAGCGACATCGGCCGCCCGTTGCGCGCCGCGCGGCTGTACTCCCGCTCTATCGTCTCGTTGAAGCAACGGCGATTGGCCAAACCCGTCAGTCCATCGCGCAAGGACTGCATGCGCGTGGCGCGATTTGCCTGATCCACGCGATAGCCCAGCACGCCGATGACCAGCAGGATGCTCAGCACGATCGCGCCATGAACGCGCAGCTGACCGTACCACTCGCTCAAGATCGCCGAGCTGTCTTGGGCGACCACGGCGATCAATGGATAGCGCGAAAGCGTGTTGTACGACCCGACCCGCTTAACGCCATTCATGGGCGAGCGATATTCGAGCGCGCCGGCGGGCGCGGCGGCCAGGGCATCGAACTCGCCAGCGCCGAAGGAATCGGAACTGCTGGCGAGCAGCATGCCATTGCTTGCGACCAGACTGATGAAGACGCCGGACTTGTCCTCGACCAATTTGAACAGCTTGCTGAAAAACTCCATCGAGACGCTCGAAACCACGACCCCGGCAAAGCTGCCGTCTGGTGCATTAATCCGGCGCGAGACCGTGATGTTGAGCGAGCCGTCGACCTTGCTTTTGACCGGCTGTCCGATGAAGACGTCGCGCGTGTCATTGTTCTTGAGAAAACGGAAGTAGTCGCGTTCGGAGTAATTCATGCCGACCGGATGAGGAACCAGCGACTTCACGATCGCGTTTCCGTTCTTGTCGGTCACGCCCATCTCGTGGATGGCCGGCAGGGCCGCCGCGAGCGACGTCATCAGCCCGTACAGACGCTCGAAGGTCTCAGGGGTCGCCCCTTCGGTCTCAACCCGTTGCACCAGACTGGCGACGACGGTGTCGGCGGTCTTGAGCGTCGTGTCGATCTGCTGTGCGAGCGACTCGGCCAGGCTCGCCGTCACGATCTTGGCGCTGCGCAGGCTCTCCTGGCGCACATGCCACATCTGCCAGCTCTCGATTGCGATCAAGCCGGCGGAAAGGCAGAGCGCGAAGGCAACCGTCCAGCTCAGCCAGGACGAAGGCAGCAGCGCCGACGCCCTCCAAGGCGAAGCCGGCGAGGCGGTGGCATGTTGCAGGCTCATAATTTCCGAGCGCTACCCCATAAGATTCACTGCAAGCTTAACGCGCTCAAACAAAGTCCTCCGTATTACTACGTAAAGGCGCTGTGATTCAGCGTGATGGCGCGCGGCGTAAACGGCGCTTCGCGAGCGGCCGTAGGCTCGCCGGCGGCTGCAAGGGCCGGATATCGCGATAAAAAACCGGATCAATAATTCGTTCAGTATAACGCTTGGGCGGCGTTGCCTGCTGTTTAACCACGCGCGTAATTTTTTGCGCCTGGTTATTTCATCGGCGGCCTCACGGCACAATCGCAAACGCGCGCGCCGGGAAGCCGAGCCCCTTGCGCACCTTCGGCCAGCTCACCACGATCAGCGCGCCCTTCGGCGGCACTTGATCCAGATTGGCCATGACCTCGATCTGATAGTGGCCGTGCTGGAGAATGTAGGTCTCCGAATCCATCTTGTCGGTGATGTCGGTGTCCATCGCCTCGTGCCCGGTGGCGGTCACGCCGCGCTGCTCGTAGAGAAACTTGATGGTCTCGAATGCCCAGGCCGGAAACGGCGCGCGCTTGAAGCGCTCGGGGTTCGCATCCCAGTCTTTATACATGTCGGTGCGCAGCGCAACGAAGGCGCCGCGCGGAACGCGGCCGTGTTTTTTCTCCCAGTCGCGCAAGTCGGCGACCGAGAAGGCGTGGTTTTCGTCTTTCGCAAGATACGGCGTATCGTCGAGCACGATTAGCGGCAGGATCATCTGCTTGAGCGGAATCTCGTCCATGGTGATGCCGTTCTCGGCGAAATGCGCCGGCGGATCGACGTGCGTGCCGTACTGCCCGACCATGTCGTAATAGGTGGCGCGGAAGCCGTCTTCCTTGATGGTGTAGGGCCGCTTGGTGTTCGGATCGTAGGCCGGCGTGAACTTCGCCTGCCCGAAGCCCGACCACACCGGTGTCGTGGGGCCGAAGCTGTGCGTGAGATCGACGAATTTCTTGCTTTCAATAATGCGATAGGCGCGCGCGAGATCGCTTTGCGCGCAGGCGGGCGCAGTGAGCGCAGCCAACGACAGGGCAACGGCAAGCAGGACAAGTTTCTTCATGGACGTTCTCCCGAATGCGGCGGCTGGATCATAGCGCCGTTACGGCTTGGCGGGAGGGCGTATCAAAACCCGTCATGCCCGCAACAAGCCCGGCCATGACGACGCTTCTTGTTGTCGTCCCCGCGCTTGCGCGCCGCCGGCACTATTTGTCCGGCTGAATTCCGGCCGCCTTGATCGGTCCGGCCCAGCGCGCGATTTCTTCCGGGATGAACTTGGCGAGATAGGCCGGGGTGCGCCGCTCCGGCGCGACGCCGGTCATGCCGTATTTGGCCAGCAGCTCCTGCACCGCCGGCGTGTCGAGCGTCTTGCTCATCGCCTCGTTGAGCTTGGTCACGATCTGCGGCGGCGTGCCCTTCGGCAGCAGCAGGGCGTTCCACGTCGTGACGTTGAAATCGGCGAGGCCCTGCTCGTGCGCGCTCGGCAGCTCGGGCAGGATCGCGGCGCGCTCGCGCGACAGCGTGGCGATGGCCTTGAGGTGGCCGGCCTTGATCTGCGCGGCAACGCCGCCGGTGTTGAAGCAGCCGTAATCGATCCGCCCGGCCACGATCTCGGCCATCGCCGGCCCGCCGCCGCGGTAGGGCACGTGCACCGGGTGCTCGCCCATCGCGGAATTGAGCAGCGCGCAGGCCAGATGCGTGGTCGAGCCGATGCCGGCGGAACCGAACTGCATCTTGGCGTGGTTCGCTTTCACGTAGGCGATGAATTCCTTGAGGTTCGCGACCGGCAGATCCGTGCGCGCGACCAGCACCATCGGCTGCTCGGCGACCAGGCCGACCGGCGTGAAATCGCCGGCGGCATCGTAGGCGAGCTTGGGGTAGATCGACGGGTTGTAGGCGTGGGTGCCGATGCTGGCGAGCAGCATGGTGTAGCCGTCCGGCGTTGCGTGGGCGACGCGGCTCGAGCCGAGGATGCCGGAGGCGCCGGTGACGTTCTCAACCAGAACCTGCTGGCCGAGCACCTCTCCCATGCGCGGCGCCAGCACGCGCGCGAGCACATCGAACGCGCCGCCTGCCGCAAACGGCACCACGATGGCGACGGGACGGTTCGGATAATTCTGCGCGAACGCGGCGGCTGACAACGCCGCTGCGGCCGCAAGGCCGATGAGACCGGAGACGAAAGACCTGCGACGCATCGGCGCTCTCCCCGATTGTCTTTCCAGGCGTGCCCCATTGGAGCAAACCGCGGCGGGCCAAGGCAAGGGGGATGGGTGGACCACCGCCTGTCGTCCCGGGCGAGCGTAAGCGAGACCCGGCACCCATACTCGGCAGTCTATCGATAGTGCACGGCGTATGGGTCCCCGCCTTCGCGGGGACGACGGGCCTTTGGGTTATCTCGCCAAGTCGATCCCGAACGTCTCGCGCAATTCCCGCCGCCCGGCGGGCGTCAGCCGCATCGCGCGGGAGCCGCGCTGGCGCGCGACCCAGCCGCGGTCTAGGCAGCAGCGGCAAATCTCGGCGCCGACATGGCCGGCGATGTGGTAGCGCCGCTCGCTCCAGTCGAGGCAGGGCCGGCAGAAGATGCGGCGGCTGCCGCTCGCTGGATTCAACGTCGCGCCGAACTGGCTGAGAAAGCGCTGGCCCGTCTTGGTCAGTTCGCCGCCCTCGTCACTCAGCACCACATATTTCTTGCGCGTCAGCGCATCGGCGATGGCGACGCCCAGCCGGCCGGCGAGGTGGTCGTAGCAGGTGCGGGCGAAACGCAACGCGTCGTCCTCGGCCGAGCGCGGTTGATAACGCGCCGGCGTCTCCAGCGCGGCCACCGCCTGGATGCTTTCGAGCATCTTGGCCACCAGCGGCGAAGCGATGCGGTAGTAGCGGTTGCGCCGTTTCTGCGTGACCGCGAGCAGCCGCGCTTGTGCAAGCTTGCCGAGATGCCCGCTGGCGGTGGCACGCGACACGCGGGCGAGGCTGGCGAGCTCGCTCGAAGTGATGGCCTGCCCGTCCATCAACGCGGCGAGCATGGTGGCGCGTGCCGTGTCGCCGACCAGCGCCGCGATCTCGACCAGATTGGCAGCCGCAACCATGCGACATTGTACCGTCGCGGCGGTTGCTGCGACAAGCAGCGATAGTTCGGTGGCGGCCGAACCATTGCGGTGTGGAAATAGGCTAGATCCATTCTCCGTTCATTCCCGCGCAAGGGGGAATCCAGAGCCGCGAATGAACGTTCCCCGTGGGGCACTGGGTCGCCGCTTGCGCGGGGACGAACGGACGATGCAATGGAGGCTGTCATGATCAAACGCATGCGCGTTGAACCGATTTCCACCTATCTCGAACGCTATCGCAAAGGCGGCGTGGTGAACCCGGTCACGATCGCCAACGGCTTTGTCTATCTGTCCGGCATGCCGCCGTTCGACCCTGAGAGCGGTGAGATCGGAAAAATGCCGTTCGAGCGCCAATGCGAGCGGGTGCTTGAGCAGCTTAAAGATTGTCTTGAAGCGGCCGGTTCGTCGCTCACGCAAGTGATCAAGCGCAACGTCTATTGCGTGCCGGGCGAGGCGCGCTTCGCCACCTTCAACGCCATCTACGACCGCTATTTCCCCAACGACGCGCCCTCGCGCATCTTCATGTTCATCCATTCCTGGCCCGGCCCGTTCGACATCGAGATCGATTGCGTGGCGGCGGTGTGAGGCCGTGCCCCGGATGCGGCACAGCATGAGGCGCGTTATGCCGAGATATCGCGTGCTTGCTAGCGCCATCGCCCGGGAGCAGGCTGGGCCACCGCGATGCGTTGATGGGGGCGCTCATGTTTCGCAAGATCGGCGGCTTTGTTTTCATAGTCCTGATGATGGGCATGCTGTCGGGCACGACGGCGGCGCGCGCGCAGCTGGCCCTGCCCGGCATTTCCTTTTGCGCGCCTGCTCTTGGTCTCAGCAGATTGGCGACAGCAAATTTCGTGGCCACGGGCTGCGAGCGCATCACGTTCTATGTGCCGGCTAAAGAGTCGACGCTTGCAGCCGCAAATGGTGTTGCCACCAGAACCTGTGGGGGGTTGTTGAGCGCCCGCGGGGGTGGCGCGGCGGCGTGCGCGGCCGCGGCCTCGGGTGCGACATTGAAAGTCCCCGGCAGCCCGACCAGGATCGGCAGCAGGATGGACGGCGGCCCGCCCGATGGAGTTTTTAGCGTGAATGCAGCCGCCGGCCATTGCGCTATGGCGATGGTTGATGAATCGGCAATCACACAGCCCGGCAGCCAGACGTGCGGGGCGTGTTTTTTCAAATATGCGCCGTACAGGATGACCTTGAAGGGTCGAATAGCGTGCGGATTCGTCTGTCAGATTCAGTGATGCATTGCCGCGTGTGAGGCCTTGCGCAAGACTGCCGACGCCGCGCCTCGTCATGGAGTGCTGGTCATAGGCAAGCTTGTCATGCCCGGGCTTGACCCGGGCATCCATGATGAATCGCGGCGAGTGACGACCTTACGTAAGGTTATCTTTGCTGAAGCGCCTCGTGGATTGCCGGGTCAAGCCCGGCAATGATCAGAAATCTCGCCTCTTGACCCCTCCCCCATCCGGGCGCTTCGCTCCGCCGCGATGCCCGCGCCAACCCCCGCCACCAACTTCGCCCTTTCCTCCGGCCGGCACTTATCCCACCAGCCCGATGAAAATCGCCAGCGCCTGATTGAGCCGGGCAATGTCGCCGTCGTCGAGATAACCGATGCGGTATCCGAGTTTGATCTTGGGAACGGTGAGAATCTTGTCCACCATGATGCGTGAAGGAAAATCAAGACCGTTCGAGGTGCTTGGTTCGATGGCAATGCGGAATAGGGGCAGCTCCGTCGGATCGCGGGTGAAGCCGCAGATCGTAACGGAATCTAGAATTTCAAAATGCTTGTGTTGAATGATAACAACCGGGCGCGGCTTGCCGCCGTAGTCGGTGCCGCTTGCGCTCGTCCAAATCTCGCCGCGCTTCAATCCGCGTTCCAATCGGACATCGAATCGACCCAAGCCTGGTCTTGCGCCGCGTAGCGGCTGTTGTTGGCAAGCGAGCATTGCCGGCGCGCTTCGGCTGCGAACTTCGATGAGCGCATATCCGGGACCCACATTGTCACCGGCCGCATGCCTTTCGCGCGCAAGCGTGCGCGATGCGTGCGCACCTTTTCGCGCGACGTCAGAGGCTTGGTCTTTCGGGCCTTGGGCTTTCGAGGCGTTGGCTTCGATCTCATCTCCGGTACCTTCGGTTACATGTAACCTAAACCCTTCGGGCTTTACCCGCAAGCCGCAATTGGCTTCAAAAGGATCATGAACGGTTCTTACCCCACCATCTTCGCTCTTTCCTCCGGCCGCGGACCGGCGGCGATCGCGGTCATCCGCATCTCGGGCCCGCGCGCCGGCCACGCGCTGAAGATCCTCTCCGGCAAAGTCCCCGCCCCGCGCCAGGCGGCGCTCGCCCGCGTGCGCGATCCGGCGAGCGGCGAGATCATCGACGAGGCGCTGGCGCTGTGGTTTCCCGCGCCCCATAGCGAGACCGGCGAGGACATCGCCGAGCTGCAATTGCACGGCGGCCGCGCGGTGATCGCCGCGGTGCTGGGCGCGCTCTCGCGCATCGAGGGCCTGCGGCCGGCCGAGGCCGGCGAGTTCACCCGCCGCGCCTTCGAGAACGGCAAGCTCGATCTCACCGCGGTGGAAGGCCTCGCCGACCTGGTGATGGCGGAGACGCAAGGCCAGCGCCGGCAGGCGTTCCGCCAGATGAAGGGCCTGCTCGGCCACCGCAGCGAGGGCTGGCGGCAGAAGCTGATCCAGGCGCTCGCTCTGGTCGAGGCGCGCATCGATTTTTCCGATGAGGCCGACGTGCCGCAGGATCTGCTGGCGCCGGCTTTGGCGATCGCGCGCGAGCTTGAAGGCGAAATCGCCGCGGCACTGGCCGACGGCGGGCGCGGCGAACGGCTGCGCGAGGGCCTGGTGGTGGCGATCGCCGGCCCGCCCAACGCCGGCAAGTCGACGCTGCTCAACCGCATCGCCCGGCGCGAGGCGGCGATCGTGTCGCCTTACGCCGGGACCACCCGCGACGTGATCGAGGTGCATCTGGATCTGGCCGGCTGGCCGGTGACCCTGCTCGATACCGCCGGCATCCGTGAAACTGACGATCCGGTCGAGCTGGAGGGCGTGCGGCGGGCGCGCGAACGGGCCGCCGCGGCCGACCTGGTGCTGTGGGTGGTGGATGCGCGCGAGGCCGGTACCGCGGAAAATGCTGCAGGGCCGGGTGCAGCAGAGCTTGCAGCAAAAGCGGCAGCCACGCCGGAGGCGGCTCAGACAATTTGGCTGATCCGCAACAAAATCGACCTGATCGGGCCAAAACGAAAGAATGAACTAGAATCCCGTTTTATACAAACAAGTGAAGCTGAATTCGGCCCTAATAAATCATTAAAAAGCATGGTTAAAAGCGAGTTAATGCAAAGAAATGAATCTGAAATCACTAAGAGTGAACTGGAATTCACGATATCAGCAGTCATGGGCGAAGGTTTTGACCTGCTTTTGGGGCAATTGGCCCGGCAGGCCGAGGAATTCCTGTCTGGGGCCGAATCCGCGCTGATAACCCGGGAGCGCCACCGGCATGCGCTTGAGGAGGTCCTGGCCGCGCTGCGGCGCGCCCAGGGCGCCGACGTGGCCGGCCGCGAGGACCTGCTGGCCGAGGAGCTGCGCATTGCCGCCCGCGCGCTCGGCCGCCTGACCGGCCGGGTCGATGTCGAGGATATCCTGGACGTGATCTTCCGCGACTTCTGTATCGGGAAGTAGCGGTCCTATAGCTCCGCCAAGTGCACTGCCGTGTCTGGGCCGATCAACCGGCTCTTCTGGCAGAACTTCTGGCCGAAGAAGATCGAATGCTGTGGTATATCGGTACCGATTTTGGAATGTTTCACGTGAAACATTCCGGCAAAAGCGGTTGTTTTTGACCCCTCCCCGCGCCTCCGCTAAAAGCGCCCCATGGCGGAATCCATAAAGGCCCGATTCGACGTTGTCGTGATTGGCGGCGGCCATGCCGGCTGTGAAGCCGCGGCTGCCAGCGCCCGCATGGGCGCGCAAACCGCGCTGGTGACCCATCGGTTCGCCACCGTCGGCACCATGAGCTGCAATCCGGCGATCGGCGGGTTGGGCAAGGGCCATTTGGTCCGGGAAATAGATGCTTTGGACGGCCTCATGGGCCGCGTCGCCGACCGAGGCGGCATTCAATTCCGCGTTCTGAACCGCCGCAAAGGCCCGGCCGTGCGCGGCCCGCGCGCCCAGGCCGACCGCAAGCTCTATGCGGCCGCCATGCAGGCCGCCATTCGCGCGACGCCGAATTTGCAGGTGTTCGAAACCGAAGCCGACGATCTGGTCATCGCAAACGGCCGCGTTTGCGGAGTGAAATTCGCTGACGGCCGTGAGATTTCCTGCGGCGCCGTGGTTTTGACCACCGGCACCTTTCTGCGCGGCCTCATTCACATCGGCGAAAAGCAAATTCCCGCCGGCCGTGTCGGCGAAGCGCCGGCCATGGGGCTTTCGCGCACGCTCGAATCAATCGGCTTTACGCTCGGTCGCCTGAAAACCGGCACGCCGCCGCGGCTCGATGGCCGCACCGTCAATTGGTCCGCCCTGGAAATGCAGCCAGGCGACGATCCGCCGGAAGCGTTTTCGGTTCTGACAACGCGTATCGAAAATCGCCAGATCGAATGCGGCATCACGCGCACGGTCGAAGCCACGCACAAGATCATCCGCGCCAATGTGCATCGCTCGCCGATGTATTCCGGACAGATCGCAAGTCGTGGTCCTCGTTACTGTCCATCGATCGAAGACAAAATCGTAAAATTCGGCGAGCGCGACGGGCACCAAATATTTTTGGAGCCGGAAGGTCTCGACGATACGACGGTTTATCCGAACGGAATTTCGACCTCGCTGCCGGAAGAAGTTCAGCACGCGTTGGTCGCGACGATTCCGGGATTGGAAAACGCGCGCTTCGTTCGTCCTGGCTATGCGATCGAATACGACTACGTCGATCCGCGCGAGCTCGATCCGACGCTGCAAACGAAACGGCTGCGCGGATTGTTTTTGGCGGGCCAGATTAACGGCACCACAGGCTACGAAGAGGCTGCAGCGCAAGGACTTCTTGCAGGTCTCAACGCCGCGTCATTGGCCGCCGGCGGCGCTGAAATCATGTTCGATCGCGCCGAAGCTTACCTCGGCGTGATGATCGACGATCTTGTTACGCGCGGCGTCAGCGAGCCCTATCGCATGTTCACCTCGCGCGCCGAATATCGTTTGAAGCTGCGCGCCGACAATGCCGACCAGCGTTTGACCGAGCGCGCAATTTCCATCGGCTGTGTCGGATCCGAGCGTGCGCAATTCCACGCCGAAAAAACGTCTGCGCTGAATGCCGCGCGCGAATTTTCCAATTCAGTTTCGCTCACGCCGAAAGAAGCGGAGCGTCACGGCCTCGCGCTCAACAAAGACGGCCAACGGCGCACGGCGTTTGAATTATTGTCGTATCCGCATGTGACGATCTCGGATCTCGCGAAAATCTGGCCGCGCTTCGGCGCACTCGATGCGAAAATCGCCGAGCAGATCGAGATCGATGCGAAGTACGACGTCTATCTGTCGCGCCAGGCGGCGGACGTCGCGGCGTATCGGCGCGACGAAAGCTTCACGTTGCCGGACGATCTCGACTACGAAAACTTGCGCGGGCTTTCCAACGAAGCCAAACAAAAGCTGCAGCAAAATCGGCCGCGCACCATCGGGCATGCGAGCAAGATCGACGGCATCACGCCGGCGGCGCTGACGCTTTTGGTCGCGCATGTGAAACGCGGCAAAAACGCTGCGAAGCGCGCTTGAAAAAAAGCGGGCAGGGCGCTTTCGACCTCGAAAGCGACAAAAAACGCGCGCTCGCGCTCACGCCTGTTTCACGTGAAACAGAAGAGCGGCTGAATATCTACGTTGATCTGCTTCTTCTTTGGCAGACGAAGATCAACCTCGTCGCTTCTTCCACACTTCCAATTCTTTGGACCCGCCACATCGCCGACTCGCTCCAGCTCCTGCCGTTGGCACCGCAGGCGCGGGTATGGGTCGACTTCGGGGCAGGGGCAGGATTTCCGGGCATTCCGATCGCCTGCGCGCTCGCCGGCCGGCCCGGAGCCATGATCCATCTGGTTGAGAGCGTGGGTAAAAAGGCGAATTTCCTGCGCGAGGTGGCGCAGGCGACTGGAATTCCGGCCGAGGTGCACCAGGTCAGGGCGGAGAAATTTGGGGAAAGCTGTGCAGAAGCCGTCCACGCGGTGACGGCGCGCGCGCTCGCCCCATTGAAAACCTTGTGCGATCAGGCCTTTCCTTTGATCGCCAAAGGCGCGGTCGGCCTGTTCCCCAAGGGACAAGATGTAGCGTCTGAATTGACCGAAGCCGCTAAATATTGGAGACTTCAGGCCTCACTTGTACCCAGCGTAACGAGTCCCGACGGCTCAATCGTCGTTGTACGCGGCCTGCAGAGGCTAAAAAAATCCTAGGCGCTACATCTAAGCAATTGAGATAACAGCGGAAATACCAAATGCCCGACCTGCCAAGCGACCAACCCGACGTCGTTCCCTTCCCGAAGCCGGCGCCGCGGCCCGAGGCCGGCCGTCCGCGGGTGCTGGCGGTCGCCAACCAGAAGGGCGGCGTCGGCAAGACCACCACCGCCATCAATCTCGGCACCGCCCTGGCCGCCATCGGCGAGCACGTCCTGGTCGTCGATCTCGACCCGCAGGGCAACGCCTCGACCGGGCTCGGCATCGAGCGCAAGTCGCGCCGCACCTCGACCTACGACGTGCTCACCGGCAAGGCGCCGATGCGCGAGGCCGTGCTGCCGACCGCGGTGCCGCAGCTCTTCATCGCGCCCTCGACCATGGACCTCTCCGGCCTCGAGCTCGAGATCGGCCAGCAGCGCGACCGCGCCTTCCGCCTGCGCAACGCGCTCGGCGAGCTCAACAAGGGCGAGCGCGCCTACGACTTCAGCTACGTGCTGGTCGACTGCCCGCCCTCGCTCAACCTGCTTACGGTCAACGCCATGGCGGCGGCGGATTCGATCCTGGTGCCGCTGCAATGCGAGTTCTTCGCGCTCGAAGGCCTGTCGCAACTTTTGAAAACCGTCGAGCAGGTGAAGAACAGCCTCAACCCGGCGCTGTCGATCCACGGCATCGTGCTCACGATGTACGACTCGCGCAACAATCTCTCCAACCAGGTGGTCGCCGACGTGCGCCAGTTCATGGGCCGCAAGGTCTACGACACGGTGATCCCGCGCAACGTGCGCATCTCGGAGGCGCCGTCCTACGGCAAGCCGGTGCTGGTCTACGATTTGAAATGCGTCGGCAGCGAAGCGTATCTGCGCCTCGCCACCGAGATCATCCAGCGCGAGAAGGAATTGAAGGCCGGGTAGTTCTTATCCCTCCCCTTGCAGGGGTGGGATAAGAAAGAAACGAAACGAAGCGAAACGAAAAACATAGAGGCAAGCGTGGCAAGAAGTTCAGGAGCGGCGGCGATGGCGGATCATTCGCGATTGGGACGCGGCCTCGCATCGCTGATGGGCGACGTCGGCGAGGAAACCACGGCACCGGAGCAGGGGCGCAAAGCCCGCCGCGCGCCGATCGAAAACCTCAAGGCCAATCCGCGCAACCCGCGCCGCGCCTTCACCGAGACCGAACTCGCCGAACTCACCGATTCGATTCGCGAGCGGGGCATCATCCAGCCGATCGTGGTGCGGCCCGTGCGCGGGGAGGACGACCATTTCGAGATCATCGCCGGCGAGCGGCGCTGGCGCGCGGCACAGCGCGCCGGCCTGCACGAGGTGCCGGTCGCGGTGGTGGAGGCGACCGACGCGCAGGCGCTCGAGTTCGCCATCATCGAGAACGTGCAGCGGGCCGATCTCAACGCGATCGAGGAGGCGCATGGCTATCTCGCGCTGATGGAGGAATTCAACCACAGCCAGGACGACGTCGCGCAGATCGTCGGCAAGAGCCGGCCGCATGTGGCGAACACGCTGCGGCTGTTGAAGCTGTCGGAGCCGGTGCAGGCGCTGGTCGCGGCGGGCCAGTTGTCGGCCGGGCACGCGCGTCTCTTGGTCGGCCAGCCGAACGCGCTCGAGCTTGCCAACGACATCCTCAAGCGCGGCTTGAACGTGCGCCAGGTCGAGGCGGCGATGCGCAAGGAAGGCCGCGCGCAATCGCGCGAGGTCGCCGGCACCTCACGCGCCAAGGACGCCGACACCAAGGCGCTGGAGCGGCGGCTGTCCGATGCTTTGGGGCTGGAGGTCGCGGTCGATCACCGCGCCGACGGCGGCGGCACGCTGCGGATCAAGTATAGCGATTTGGATCAGTTGGATGCGGTGTTGAGGAAGTTGGATCGGAATTAGTTTTATTATCTACCGTTGAAATATCTTCACTCTCATGCCCGGGCTCGACCCGGGGCATCCATGATGAGCTGCCGAAAGTGAGAGCCGTACGCAAGGTTGCCGATGTCGCGTGGCCTCATGGATTGCCGGGTCAAGCCCGGCAATGACAGTAACGAGGCATTCGCGCTGCCCCTCTCCTACAAGGGAGAAGAAAAGAAAGGATGCGGACGCATCAACGCGTCTGCCCGCGCCCGCACTCCGGCGGAGTGCGGTCACGGTCAGCGGCGGAGCGTGAGCCGGCCGGGTTGCTCAAGTATCCGGATGCACGCTGCTGCGTGGTTCAACCACGAACAGCCAAAACGTCAGGCTGAGCAAACCCAATCCGACCACCGCGATGACAATGTCCTCGATCATGCGGATAAAACCACCGCGCCGGCTCAAAGTTTCATAAGCCGAGGCAAAATTGCCAAAAAGGAACCGCAGCCCGGATGGACCCGAAATCCGGCTCGGCCAATCTGGAACCCACAGTCGCGGTGGTGAGTTCTATGAAGGCACTCGATGCGGATGGGTCGCCATGGATCGGCATGACGAGGAGCTTTTGGCCAAGCAAATGCACGGCATGGAACCGCCGCGCAACGACGGCGTCGTCGGGCTGATGGTGGCCGCCGTATTCTTCTTTGGCTTCGTCCTTGGCGGATCGTTTTTTGCCTCGAGAGCGCCCGTTCCGCCATCCCATAACGTTGCAGCCTACTCCAGCGGAGCGCCGACCATTTTCCAGAGGTAGCAAAAGTAGAACCGCGGCCGTGCATCCTTCGAGGCTCGGCCTTGCGGCCGAGCACCTCAGGATGAGGCGGAGAGAGGCTGCGGTTATGGTGCCTAATTTTTCTTCGGCGACCAACGATAGGCTTTGGCGCAGGCGCCGCCCATCAGCATTGCCCGCTCGGCCTCGCTCAGGCGATCGGTCTTGAGGAACGGCTCGACGGCCTGCTCGTAGTTGACGACGGCGAAAGCGCGCGTCCAGTCCGTGCCCCACAGGCAGCGCTCGAAACCCCAGGCGTCGAACACGCGGGCAAGCGGATCCCAGATGTCCGCGAACGGATAAGGGTCCTTCGACAAAGTGCAGGCGCCGCTCACTTTGATCACGACGTTCTTGCGCCTGGCGAGATCGAGAACCTTCGGCAGGTCGGCCCATGGCTGCGGCGGCGCCGGCGGCGTGCGCGGCTGCAGGATGCCGAGATGGTCGAGGATGAAACGCGTGTCGGGATGACGGTCGATGACCGCCGCGCCCGCGTCGAGGTTGCCCCAGCACAGGACGTTGACCGGCAAGTCGTACTTAACGGCCGCGCGCGCGATGCGGTCGAGGCCCGGGTCGGTGGGATCGCGCTTGGCGTCGGGGGTCAAGAAAATGCGGATGCCGACCGCGCCCGCCGTCCGCTTCCAGTCGGCGACGACGTCGGCTACGGCCGGATCGTCCGGGTCGACCGGCTTGACGATGGCCATCCGGCCGGGATGGGCCTTTTGCACTTCGACGGCATAGCTCGCGTCGAATTGGTAGAGCGAACGGGCGGAAATGAAGATCGCGCCGTCGACGCCCACTTTGTCCATCGCCGCCACCATCTCGTCGCCGGTCACATGCGCGGGCCAGTTCGGCACGTTGTGCCAAGGGCGTTTCGGGGTGTTCGCCTCATAGGCGTGGACCTGGGAATCGATGATCGTCACCGGCAGACTCCTTTGCTAAACGCGTTCGGTATCGCAGCAGGTCGCGCCGGCCGTGTCCAGATGGACTGCCGGGTCAAGCCGGCATGCCGGCGCCGCGATATCCGCTGCGGCTTCAGCCCCTTTAGCCTCACTCCACCCGCACGCCATTCTCGCGAATGACCTTGCCCCAACGTTCTATTTCGCTGTCGATGATGGCGCGAAACGGCTCGGCGCCGGCGAACGAGGGGCTCACCCCGGCGCGCGCAAGTTGATTGGATACATTTGGATCGGTCAGTGCGCGCTCGAATATAGCGCCGAGTTTTTCGACGACGGCCGGCGGCGTGCGCGCCGGCGCAATGACGCCGGTCCAGTTTTCGGCGACAACGTCGGGAAGGCCCAGCTCGGTGAACGTCGGAATGTCGGCAATCAACTCGGCGCGCGCCTTCGACGTCGAAGCCAAGGCGCGCACGCTCCCCGCCCGCATCGGGGCAAGGAACAGCGGGATCTCTCCGAACATCGCGTCGATATGCCCGCCCAGCAGATCGCTCAGCGCTTGCGCGGCGCCGCGATAGGGAACGATCTCCAGTTTGGTTCCTATCGCCTTTTGCAGCAGCACGGCGGAGAGATAAGTCGCGGCGCCCACGCCGGTCACGCCGACCGACAGGCTCTTCTTTGCCTTCGTGGCCGCCAGGAAATCGGCGAAGGTTTTCGTTTTCGAGCCGGCATTGACCGCCAACATGATCGTGTTGCGCGCGACCATGGCGACCGGCTCGAAGTCCGTGCGCGGATTGTAAGTCAGATGGGCGCGCAGGTTCGGGTTGAGGGCGATGGCGCCAAGCGTGGTGAAGAACAAGGTGTAGCCGTCGGGTTCGGCGCGCATGACGAATTCGGCCGCCACCTGGCCGTTGGCGCCCGGCTTGTTTTCCACGATCACGTTCTGGCCGGCGAGCGCGCCGATTTTTTCAGCGGTCAGGCGCGCGACCACATCGGTCGCGCCGCCCGGCGCAAAGCCGACGACAAATTTTATCGGCCGGCTCGGATAATCCTGCGCCGGAACGGCGGAAACCGTGAGCGACAACAGCAGCGCCGCGCCAAACGCGGACCGGCGAAAAATTAAAAAAGTGCCACGCATTCCTATCCCGTGAACTTTTGCAGCCCTACGGCTTTCGCCCCCAGAAGATCTCGATGCCTTTCCAGACGAAATTGCCGCTGTCCTTGACCAGCCCGGCGAAGGCCGTCTCCAGATCCTTCGGGCTGTAGTAGGGAAACTCGTCGAGCTTCCAGCCGACGCGCGCGAGCAGCTTGTCGAAGACGTACTCGATGTGCATGTCGAGCCCGATCTTCATCGCCGTCTCGGGACTGTAGGCGATCTCGGCCAGCACCAGATTTCGCCCGGGCTTCATCACGCGCAGCATGTCGGCGCCGGTCTCGCGCCAGTTGTCGGTGTGCTGCACGCCTTGCAGGCAGGCCGCGCAGTCGAAAGCGCCGTCGGCGAATTCGCGCGTGTAAGTCCACTGCCAGGTCGCGAGCTGGCCGCCGCGGCCGCGCTTCTTGGCGATATAGTTGTCGCGCGCCTCGTCCGTGATGTCGATGACGCGGATCTCGCCCTTGCGGCCGATGCGCGCGCGCATGTCGTCGACGAAGCCGCACGGCTCGATGCACTCGCCGATGATGAGCACCTTGTCGCCTTCGCGCAGCTCGAGCCGGTCGTAGATCACATTGCGCGCGACCTCCGCCTTGCGCCACATGAACGGCAGGCCGCCGAGCAGCACGGCGCGGCACCAGCGTTCCTGCTCTTTTGGGTCGAGGATGACGTCGCCGAAGCGGCGCACGTCGTAAGGCTGCATCCAGTTCCAGGGGTCTTCCTTGTCCATCCCGCCCATTCGCGACCTCGGCTCTGCCGGCGTTCGTCCTCGGTTGCCGGCAAGAGCACGATATCGGCCATGTCCGCGCCGCTCAATGGAGCGCCGAAGCCTATTGCAAGCCATATCCGTCGCTGTGAGGGGCGCGCGCTTCCCCTCTCCCTATGGGAGAGGGGAAGACGATGAGCGACGCGCACGCGCCGAATAGACGCGGACCAGGACTCTGTCGTGCCGCGTTACGGCTTCTTCTTCTTGGCCGTCGTGGGTTTCTTCGTCGTGGCCGTCTTGATCGTCTTGGCCGTCGTGGCTGGCGTCTTGCTGGCCTTGCTCGCTTTGCTTGGCGTGCTGGCAGTGCTTGCAGCGCTTGACCCGCTTGCCGCGGATTGATTTTTCGCAATCAGATGTTCGGCAACCAGTTCGGCCGAGAAGCGGCTGATGCTGTCGGGATCGGTGATGACCGACTGCGTGTTGTTCTGCGCCTTGAAATTAGGCCCGCCGGCCTTGCCGGGGATCAGGAAGATTCCTTCACCGGAGCCCGACCAGTTGGTCGAGCCTTCGCCGGCGACTTTGCCATCGGCGACAAACCCCTTGGTATGGCTGATCTGGTGCGTCGCGGATTGTCCGATCGCGATGTGAGTGTTGAACGCCGAAAGATTGTTTTTGCGGTCGGCATCGAGCAAAGCCTTTTCGTGCGCCCCGCTGGCCTGGCTTTTGTCCAGGGTGATGAGCACGTGCACGGTCGGATCGAGCATCAGCTTCATGATGATCGTATTGAGCTCGTCGTCGTCGTATCCGAACATATTGAGGTAGAGCGAAACGCTGACGCGCGACAGCACATGCTTGAGGATGCTGTGGACGTCATCGCGCCCCACATAAAACAGATGAAAGTCCTTGCTGGCCGTGGTCGCGTAGACTTTTTCCTGCGTGTATTGCTGCAGATCGAGCAGATCGAATGTCTGCAGCGTCTGGGTTGCATCGTCGATGACATTGGCGGCGGTGGATTTGGCTGGCACGGCCGCTGTGATGGGTGTGACGGTTGCTGCGGTTGGCATGGGTTGGTTCCTCCATTCCGGCCCGCAAAGGCTACGGAGGCGGTGGAACGCTTGTCAACCTATGGGTGTATCACCAATGCGTGCACAAAGGCCGCGCGCTATCCCTTTGCCAATCTTGACATTGTAGAACTCGGGTAGACCCGAGTTCTACTGGGAGAGGGATCGCGTCGCGTCCGCCCGCCGCTTACTCCGGGTCCGGCGAAACGTGCGGCTCCAATTTATGGTGCAGGCGTTCGGCGTCGGTGAGCGTGTCGACGACGGCGCTGGCGGCGCCCACGATCGTGGCGATGACGCCTTTGCGCTTGGGCTTGGGTTTAGCCTTGCGGGCCGTTTTCTTTTTCGCCGCGGTCTTGCGCTTTTTCTTTGCAACCACGGCGGGTTTCTTCTTGCCCTTCGCAGCAGATTTTTTGCGCGACTTTTTTGCCATCGTAAGCCCCCAAATTATGCAGATTGCAGGCCGGTAGCCTAGGCGGCATCCCGGCCTTGCGCCAGTCCGGCGATGACAAAATATCGGCGCGCCGGCCTAACTCTTGCGCAGGATGGCGGTGAGCTCTTTGACCGCCGCGGTTAGACCGACGACTTCGGTCTCGCGCAACTGATCGATCTTCTGATGCAGGAGTTCGATTTCGAGCTCGGCCTTCACGTTGACCTGAAAGTCGTTCTCGGCCTTCTTGCGGTCGACGTCCTGCTGCCGGTTCTGGCTCATCATGATGAACGGTGCCGCGTAGGCGGCCTGGAACGACAGCGCCAGGTTGAGCAGGATGAACGGATAAGGGTCCCACTGCTGAACATAGGCGGTGACGTTGAGGATGATCCAGAACAGCAGGATGATCGATTGGATGATGATGAAGCGCCAGGAGCCCATGTTGGCGGCGACGCTGTCCGCGATGCGCTGACCGACGGTGAGCTGAGGCTCGGGCGCGCCGCGGCGCGTGCGCGTGCCGCGCCGCAGGGTCCGCAGTTCGGCGAGCAGCCGGTGTTCGGTCTCGTGCAGCTCGGCGTTCAAGGCAATCGATTTGTCCATGATCCCCGTCCTCTCGCAGGTAGCCATCCGATTCGGATTTTATCGCGAATTGCGGACGCGGCCCACCCCGGATCAAATCGCACCGGGACCGACCTTGTCGTAGATGCCGAGGCGCTTTTGCGCGTCTTCCGGCATGCTCGGCACGCGCAGCGCGCGGCCCATGAACGTGACCCACGGCTTCTCGGCAACCGGCTGCAGCTGCGCGAAATTCCAGAACTGCCGCTCGCTCATCTCGATCTCTGTCACCTCGTTATCGAGCACCCAGTTGCGCAGGATCGTCAGCCGGGGCTGCTTGTCGTTGTCGGAGAGCATCTGTTCGGGCAAGGCTTTTTTCATGGCCCTAGCTCATAGGCCCTTCAGCTTAACAAGGTCTGACAGAGCGCGGGCTAATTGCTAGCTTGCCGCCATTGCGTCCAAAGCGAGAGGGCAAGCGCCGTGCAGCAGAATTTCAACAACAAGACGGTTCTCATCACCGGCGCCAGCCGCGGGCAGGGGGCGGCCGAGGCGCGCCTGTTCGCAGCGGCCGGCGCGGGGGTCGTCGTCGCCGACGTGCTGGACGCCGAGGGCGGCGCGCTCGTGCAATCGATCCGCGCCGCCGGCGGCACGGCCGATTATCGCCATCTCGACGTCGGCAGCGAGCCGGATTGGCGCGATGTCGTCGCCTTCGCCAAGGACAAGTTCGGCGGCCTGCATGTGCTGGTCAACAATGCCGGCGTATCGCTGCGCGGCGTCGACCTCGCCAACACCACGCGCGCCGACTGGGACCGCGTGCTGGCGATCAATCTCACCGGGCCTTTCCTCGGCATCAAGGCGGCGGCGCCCGCCATGCGCGAAGCCGGCGGGGGTTCGATCGTCAATATCGGATCGACCGCCGGCCTCAACGGGCATTTCGCCGCCGCCTACAGTTCGTCAAAATGGGGCCTGCGCGGTCTGACCAAGGCGGCGGCCATGGAATATGCCGACTGGAATATCCGGGTGAACGCCGTGCATCCCAGCATCGTGCGCACGCCGATGGTGGAGGGCGCCGACAAGTTCGTCGAAGCCATGGAACACATGACGGCGATGGAGCGCAGCGCCACGCTGGAGGAGGTCGCGCACGCGGTGATGTTCCTGGCGAGCGAGGAGGCGAGCTACCTGACCGGCATCGACCTGCCGGTCGACGGCGGCTTCACCGCGCTCGGCACCTATCGGCAGATGTGGCGGCGCGCGACCGGAAAAGCTTAAGGCGCGCACTCATAAATCGGGATTGGTAAGCGGCGGTCGGTCAATGTCCGCTTTTACCCCCGAAATCGGAAAGAGTTAAAGGGCCGCAACTCAGGACGGCGCCTCGTGGGTGATGAATTGCGTCACCCTCTTAACAGCAGGATGATGATAACGATCAACAAAATCGTGCCGAGGCCCCCACCATAATAGTGGTAGGGTGACCCCATATAGAGACCGCCGCCACCGAAAAGAAGTATCAGAATAATTAAGAGCAGGATCAGATTCACTGGTTTCCTCTTTTCGACAAAAAACTGAGGCGCCGGCCGGCGCCTCGGCTTCAGGTCGAAGAAATAGCTCAGTCTTGGTCAATGTGAATCGATGTACCCGTCGTTGTGTCTTCAGTGCAGACCTTCGTCGTTTTGATGCGGTCTTCCGCTTTCTCGCGTATCTCGAAAACGAGCGGCCCGATTTGCGTGACCGTGGTTTGTTCTGTTGGTCTCGTAGTCGTCAATCGTGCATCTCAGCAGTAGTCTTAAACGCGTGGCATAGAGAAAATGTTCCCAAGCCGTCACAGACAAGGCGATTTGTTTCCCGAATGCGCTCGCCAAAGCGTCTGTTGCGGTGCCGCGAATGTCCGCTATGGCGCCGAGAGCGCACATTCCGCGCCGGGTCTGTGATGCCCAGTTCGAGACACTAGTTAGCCGCGGCGCGATCCAACGGAATTAGCAACGCAAAATTGGTGCCGACCGCCGACACCGGCCTCGTCAACTCCGCCCGCGCCTGTTTCGCAAGCGCATTGATTAAGCGCGAACCGAGCCGCTTGCTCGTCGTCGGATCAAATCCAGCAGGCAAACCAACCCCTTCATCGCGGACCGATACTGAAATGAGGTTCTTATCCGTTCGAACGAGCCGTACCCAGATCGACCCGCCGCTCGAATCAGGATAGGCGTGTTTACCGGCGTTCAAAACCAGTTCATTTATAATGAGGGCAACAACAATAGCTCGGTCCGCGGCAAACTGAATTTCCTCGGGCGCTTCGAGTCGGACTTTGCATGGAGCGACCGCGATTTCGAGGTCGCCGATGACCTCTCGCAGATAGGAGACAAGGCCAATATCTTCGTAGTCCGCATTATAGGCGAGTCGCTCATAAGCACGACCCACTGCTGTAATGCGGCTGGCTGCTTCCCGTAGGCGATCACTTAGGGCCGGATCGCCACCGGCGCTCGCTTGCAAGAGAAGCATACTAGACACCACCTGCAGACTGTTCTTAAC
>DASXBN010000041.1:0-1772 GCA_036491675.1 Pseudolabrys sp.
CAATCGAGTATCGCTGGGCGGAGGGTCAATACAATCGTTTGCCAGCGCTGGCGGCCGACTTGGTCCGCCGTAAGGTCGACGTGATCGCAGCAAATGGCGTTGCGCTGTTGCCCGCAAGGGCAGCGACGACGACAATTCCCATTGTGTTCACCACCAGCCTCGATCCGGTGCAGCTGGGCTGGGTGGCAAGCCTTAGCCGGCCGGGCGGCAATGTCACCGGCGTTACCAGCTTGAACGTGGAGATCGGACCAAAGCGACTGGAGTTGCTACATGAGCTCGTCCCCGCGGCTAACATCATTGGGCTCCTCGTCAACCCGAGCAATTCTAATGCCCAGACCCTTTCGGGGGATATGCAGGCGGCGGCCCGCAAACTTGGGCTGCAGCTCCATGTTTTGGATGCCAGCAACGAGCGCGACTTCGACAGGGTTTTCGCAGCGTTAATCCAACTGCGGGCCGGCGCGCTTGTAATCGGAACTGATGCATTCCTTACCAGCCACAGCGAACAACTAGCCGCACTGGCGCTTCGCCACGCGCTGCCCGCGATCTTCCAGTACCCCGAATTCACTGCGGCCGGTGGACTGATGAGCTACGGAAACAGCCTTATGGAATCGTTCCGTACGGTTGGCATCTATACCGGGCGAATTCTCAAGGGCGAGAAGCCCGCCGACCTGCCGGTGCAGCAGATCACCAAAGTTGAGCTGATCATCAACCTCAAGACCGCCAAAGCACTCGGCCTCACGGTGCCGCTGCCGCTCTCCGGTCGTGCCGACGAGTTGATCGAATGATGTAGAGGGAGGTTCAAAATGAAACTTCCCCGGCGCAAATTCTTGCATCTGACCGCGGGCGCTGCCGCGCTGCCAGCCGCGTCGCGCATCGCGAGGGCGCAAGCCTATCCGACGCGCCCGGTGCGCATCATCGTCGGGCAAGCCGCCGGCAGCGGGTCGGACATTGCCGCGCGCCTGTTGGGACAAAGGCTGTCAGAGCGTCTCGGTCAGCCGTTCGTGGTCGAGAACCGTCCGGGGGCCGGCGGAAATATCGCCACCGAGGCGGTCGTGCGCGCGCTCCCGGACGGCTACACGCTCCTCCTCGCCGTTGCGGCGAACGCGATCAACGCGACGCTCTACGACAAGCTCAACTACAATTTCATCCGCGACATCGCGCCGGTCGCCGGCATCTTCCGCGTGCCCCAAGTCATGGAGGTCAATCCGTCGATTCCGGCCAAGACCGTTCCGGAATTCATTGCTTTCGCCAAAGCCAATCCAGGCAAGGTCAACATGGCTTCGGCCGGCATCGGATCGGTGCACCATGTCGCCGGCGAACTGTTCAAATTCATGACCGGTATCGACATGATCCACGTGCCGTACCGCGGCACGACGCCGGCGCTGACCGATCTCCTTGCCGGCCAGGCGCAGGTGATGTTCGATGTGACGCCGTCATCCACGCCTCACATCAAAGCCGGCAGGCTGCGTGCGCTCGCGGTGACCACCGCGACGCGCGTCGACGTGCTGCCCGAAGTTCCGGTTATGGGCGATTTCGTGCCGGGCTACGAGGCGAGCGCATGGCTCGGTTTCGGCGCGCCGAAGGATACGCCCGCCGCGATCATCGATGTGCTCAACAGTGAAGTGAACGCCGGCCTCGCCGACCCCATGATCAAAGCGCGCTTCGCCGACTTAGGTGCCACGGTGCTTCCAGGCTCGCCTGCCGATTTCGGGAAACTCATTGCCGAGGAAACCGAGAAGTGGGCCAAGGTGGTCAAGTTCGCGGGCATCAAG
>DASXBN010000042.1:0-11453 GCA_036491675.1 Pseudolabrys sp.
CTCCATGGCATGTACTTGCACACGAAATTTAGCATCGCGGCCTGATTGCAAATAGGGTTTGGTTGCATGGCGGGCGCGGCTCCAATGCAAAAAGGACCACTCTTAAATTCAAAAGGGGACCACGCGGGATCAAACGGGCCAATACCGGCCAGCACATCGGAACAATCGAAAAACCGAAAACATTTCGAGACATCAAGCCGTGATCGCGAATGTCCGCTATGGGTCAAAAGCGGACATTCCTCGATATCCGCGCCATGTCCGCTTTACCCTCGAAAGCGGACATTGGACGCGGCGAAGTAAGTAGAAGTAACTAATTGCTGACCGTTTTATGAATCAACGCCCTAGTTCGCCTTCTTGCGCTGATCGACCACGCGCACGGCTTTCCCTTGCGAGCGCGGCACTTCGCCCGGCGCCTTGACCACCACCTTGCAGGTGACGCCGATCATCGACTTGATGTGGTGCGTGACCTCATGCGCCTTCTGCTCGCGGTCGCCGGCGAAGTCGGGCGCCTGCTCGACCTGCACCGTCATGTCGTCGAGCGCGTGCTCGCGCGTCAACACGATCTGGTAGTGCGGCGCGAGCCCCGGGAAGCCGACCAGCACCGCCTCGACCTGCGAGGGATAGACGTTGACGCCGCGGATGATCAGCATGTCGTCATTGCGGCCCGTCACGCGCAGGATGCGCACGTGGCTGCGCCCGCAGGCGCAGGGCTCGTCCGACAAGCGCGTGATGTCGCGCGTGCGGTAGCGGATCATCGGCAGCGCTTCCTTGGTCAGCGTGGTGATCACCAACTCGCCGGCTTCCCCAATCGGTTTCGGCTGCATGGTGTCGGGATCCACGACCTCGAACAGGAAGTGATCCTCCCAGCCGTGCAGCCCGTTCTTCATCTGGCGGCATTCGCAGGCGACGCCCGGCCCGATGATTTCCGACAGGCCGTAGATGTCGATCGCCTGGATGCCGAGCTTGGCCTCGATGTCGCGCCGCATGGCGTCGGTCCAGGGCTCGGCGCCGAAGATGCCGGTGTGCAGCGGCAGCGTGCGGATGTCGATGCCCATGCCCTCGGCGATCTCGGCGATGTTGAGCGCGTAAGAGGGCGTGGCGCAAAGCACGGTGGCGCCAAAATCCTGCATCAGCGTGACCTGCCGCTCGGTGCCGCCGCCCGACATCGGCACCACGGTACAGCCGAGCCGCTCGGCACCGTAGTGCGCGCCCAGTCCGCCGGTGAACAAGCCGTAGCCGTAGGCATTCTGCACGATGTCGTCCGGCCGCGCGCCCATGGTCGCGAGGCAGCGCGCCATCAGGTCCGCCCATAGATTGAGATCGGCCTTGGTATAGCCGACCACGGTCGGCTTGCCGGTGGTGCCGGAGGAGGCGTGCAGGCGCAGCACTTGATCGCGCGGAACGGCGAACAGGCCGAACGGATAATTATCGCGCAGATCGGTTTTCACCGTGAAGGGAAAGCGTGCGAGATCGGCGAGCGACTTCAAATCCTCCGCTTTGACGCCGGCGGCGTCGAACTTCTTCTTGTAATGTGGAATCTTGTGGTAGGCGCGATCGAGCGTGTTCTTGAGACGGCCGAGTTGCAAGGCCTTCAGCTCGCGGCGCGGCATGGTCTCGGCGGCGCGATCGAACATAAACTCGGTTGTATCGGCCATGGCAGTTTGCGCACTCATCGTTAGATTCCCCCAAAAAATATTATCGAACTGTATTGAACCGATTTGCGCCGGTTCACGGCAAGGTCCATCCCGGTTTGACCGCCGGTCCGGGAATGCCGGAGCCGCGGATTGGCGTGTGCGGTAGCGCGAAACCCTGATTGTAGGCGGCGCGCGTAATGAGAATGAATTTGATCGCCCAGCCGGTGGCGAACACCGACAATCCGGCGAGCGCGGACAGCGCCGCGTCGGCGACCGGCAGCACCATGCCGACGGCGACCAGCGTCACCGGCAGCACGAGACCGGCGGCAAAGAACCAGCCGCGGCAGGCCGTGAAGATTTCGAGCGTTCGGGTCGGCGCGCCGTCCCTTTCAAGCGCGTTGAAGTAGCGCCGCCAGGTCCAGGATCTTGTTGCGGCCAAGACGACCAGCGCGAAGGCCATCGGCTTGGCGGCGTCGCTCAAGTCCGGCAGCAAGGGCGCCAGCAGCAGGAACAGGCCGCAGCCCTCGGCAAGTCCGGTCGCCATGATGAAGGCGATCACGCGCGGCTCTCGCCAGGCCGGGATTCCCTTGGACTGCTCCAGGATCATGCCCTGGCAAAATAGAAACAACAGGGCGACCATCGCCACCGCCAACAGCACCCATGGTCTGCCGGACCAGAGCGCAAACAGGGTGAGCGGAAACAACAGGCCGGCGATCCAAGCTTCACGCGACATCCACGAGCGCTGCGGCTGGCGCAGCACGTACAGGAAACGTAACGGCCGGCCGATCTTGAACATCAGCAGCCCCAGACCCGTCGCCACAAGCACCAGCGCGGCGAGGCCCGGCAGCACGACCGGCGTGCCATTGAGCCCGGCGATACCGACGATACCGACGAAGCTCAGCAGTCCGGTTCCGGCGCCGCCGCACAGGAAATTGCCGGACGCCTTCCAATCCCAGTGTTTCTGATGCCACGGTTCGACGCCGCGGGTGCGGATGCGCCCGGCTTGCGCGCTCGACAGCGCGGGCGGCGCATCGGGCACGGCCGCCGCGCTAGCCTTATCGTAGAGATAATGGAAGCCCGGCTCGGTGCCGAGTTCGGCATGCATGCGGAAGCTTTTGTGCTGGCGCAGCAGCTTGGAGACGTTGCTGGCGGGATCGTCGAGATCGCCAAAGTGAAGCGCGTCGGCGATGCAGGAATTGACGCAAGCCGGTGTCGCGCGCGGATCGCTGCCCGGCGTTACGCCGTGCTCGATGCCGAAATCGATGCGATCGGAGCAGAAGGTGCATTTCTGCGCGACCCCGAGGCGCTCGCCAATCTCGCGCTCGATCTCGTTCTGCATGGCGCCCTGGTCATAGGCGAAGTCTTCCTTGGTGATCTTGAAACGCGCCTGATAGGGGCAGGCGACGTCGCAATAGGCGCAGCCGATGCAGATGTCGTAGTCGATGGTGACGATGCCGTCGGCGCGCTGACGCGTCGCGGTCGACGGACAGACATGCATGCAAGGCGGATCGGCGCAGTGCTGGCAGCCGACCGGCACGAAGGTACGGCTGACATTGGGGAACGAACCGGCCTCGATGTCGATCACCTTACGCCACTGCACAGCCGGCGAGGTGGCATTGGCGTGCCGGCAGGCCGCGGTGCAGGTCTGGCAGCCGACGCAACGCTCGAGATCAGCGACCATCGCCCAACGGGTCATGTCGCCCCCGCAAGGCGCGTGACCTTGACCTTGACCAGATCGGCGCTCGATCCGGTGGCGTCGGTGAGGTCGAGCAGCATCGGCACCAGCGCGTTCATGCTGGGCGCGTGGAAATCCTTGGCATAAGGCGTCACCCAGTGATCGAACTGGCCGATGATCAGCAGCGTGTCGGGGCGAATGCCTTCGCGCAACATGACCTTGCCTTTGGTGCTGTTGAGCGGCGAGCGCACTTCGACCAGGTCGCCGTCGGCGATGCCGAGCTTCTCGGCAGCACTTTCGTTCATCACCACGCTGCCGTGGCCCATCACATTGTCGGCGACTTCCTTGATCAGCTGGACGCCGACATTGTTGCCCCAGGAATATTGCATGCTGCGCGAGGTCACGAGCCAGAACGGATAGTCGGCGATCTCAACCTTGAAGTGCTTGGCGAGCGCGTCCTCCCACAGCCCGTTGAGGTCGCGCCAATGCGGCAGCGCCTCGTATTCGCCGAGCTGCTTGTCCCACCAGGTGATGCCCTGCTCGTGCAGGCGCCGCTCGAGCTCCTTGCCGACGCGCAGCAGGCGCTCCTGGTAGGGCTGCTCGAAGCGCAGGCCCTGCTCGACCAGCTTCGGGTAGAGGTACCACATCAGGCGCGAGAACGGCTTGACGCGAAAGCCGTTGGCGCGGAACCAGTCGAGACCCTGCGTCTCGGCGCCATTGGTCAACTCGGCGCTGGCGGCGCGGCAACTCGCGTCCCAGATTTCTTCGACGCTGTGCGCTTTGCTGACGTCGAGCGAGAAGTCGTAATTGTCGCCCTTGAGCTTGACGTCGGCGCCGCCGCGGTTGATCGCGGCATTGTATTCTTCCAGCAGGCCGGTGCGGCGGGCAAGCTCGGTGGCGATCCAGGTGAAGTCCCTCGCCTCGCCCTGCGGCGGCACCGCCGGATCGCGCAGTGCGAAGCCCTGATAGTCCCAGAACTGCTCGATGTACTTGGTGCCGCCGATGCGCAGGAGCTGCAGACCTTCGAGATCGGTGCAGTCGGGCAGCAGCACGTCGGCGACGTGGTTGGTCTCGTCACGCGTTAATGCGAAGCAGACGGTGAACGGAAACTTCGCCATGGTTTCGCCCACGGCCTTGGTGTCCCAGAACGAGATCGCCGGATTGGTGCGGTAGACCAGCCAGATGTCGGGCGGCGGCGCGTGCGGCAGGTTTTCGAAATCCTCCCTCTGCATCATCCAGGCGAGATGGGTCGGTCCGAGCGCCTGGCTCCAGGCGGAATTGGCGACCAGAGGGACCAGCGTGCGATGTGCGCTGCGCGCGGTCGGGCGCGAAATCCACTCGTCCTTGGCGGTCGGATTCATCGGGTAATGCATGAAACCGTCGGGGCCGGGCTTCACGCTCGACCAGCGATTATCGGCCGGCCGGTTGAGCCGCACCGTGGTGCCGAGCGTGCCGCCCGGCACGTCGAGCGCGCCGACCAGGCAGGGGATCAGCGTGCGCGCCCAGCAGCATTCGTAGCCGCCCCAGCCGTTGTTGACGGTCTTGCCGAAACTGATGGAAACCGGCCGGAACGGCAGCGTCATGCCATCGATCTCGATGGTCTCGCCGACACGGGCATGCGCCAGGAATTCGCCGGTGACGCGGCGGATGACGTCGGGTGCGATATCGCAGATCTTCGTCGCCCATTCCGGCGAATAGTTCTTCACATGGGCAACCAGATGGGCGAAGGCCGGACGCACGGCCGCCGCGCGGTGCGTGATGGTCTCCAGATCGGCGCCGACCTCGACGCCGTCGACCGTATAGCTGCCTTCGAGCGCCGGATCGATATCGGGGGTGTCGAACGGCACGGCACGCCCGCTCGCGCTATCGATCACCAGCGGCTTTTGCGTCGCCGGATCGCGCAGGAAAAATCCACCGGGCCCGATCAGATAAGGCGACGAGGTCCGCTGTTTGAGAAACGGCAGATCGAGTTTCTCGCGCGCATGTTCGTGCAGCAGCACGTGGATCATGGCGAACAGAAAGGCGGAGTCGGTCTTCGGCTTGATCGGAATCCATTCGGCCGAGCACGCACCGGTCACCGAAAGATGCGGCTCGATCTGCACGCGCTTCATGCCGCGATTGCGCGCGTCGGCGTGGCGCTTGACCCCGCATACGCCGCCGGAGGCCTCGACATTGGCGCCGAACGACAAGACATAATCGCAAAGCGGCGTATCCGGGCACACGGTGAAGGCGCGATGCCAGAGTTCGCCGTAGAGATGTTCCGAGTGCGTGCATTTCACGCCCTGACCAGAACCGAAGCTCAAGTCCACCGGCCCCCAGGCGGCGAGGAACGCCGGCAGCGTGCCCATATAGGCGGTGGGCGTGCCGCCGCCGCCGAAGCTGGCGGCAAAGCGCGGGAAGCCGGCTTCGTCGATCAGGACTTTCGCGCGCGTCGCCTTCATCTTGTCGGCAACCAGATCGAGCGCCTCGTCCCAGGAAATGCGGACAAAGCCCGGGTCTTCGTTGCGACCCTTCTTCGGGTTTGTCCGCTTCATTGGATAGAGCACGCGATTGGGGCTGTAGGCCTTTTGCACCAGGCCGAACGCTTTGACGCAGGCCTTGCCGGCGCCGGGATGCACCGCGGCCGCTTTGAAGTTCGGATTGACCTCGGTGGCCACCCCATCCTGGATGCGCACGGTCAACAAGTCCGGCCCTGCTACGCACTGGTAGCAATAGGTCGAAACGACGCGCTCCTGCGGCGGCTTGCTTCCCGGCATAGCCTCACCTTCATGCTGGGCGGGCGGCACGCGCCGCGACGACAGCCGTCGCATTGACGCGCCGCCGATCGTCGCAACCCGTTGATGCCGCCTTGCTCAGCCTTTCCCTATGACAGGAAACGTGGAGAGATTTTGGAACCCATTTGCGCAAAAGCTACCGCCCATTGCAGCCGAAGGCAACCGCGCGCGGCATACTGATTGCACCTTGATTGCATCGCAAACGAAGTTTCATTTCGGTGGTGCGCTACGATGCGGCCGCCGCAATAGGCGCGGCAGCGATCGAATAGCCGGCCTTGAGCGCATCCATGTTGAGATCGAGGAAACCGCGCGGCGCTTCCGCGCGCACTGCCTGCTCGATTGAATTGTGGGAGCAGATGCCGCTCAATTCGATCAAAGCGCCGAGCGCGACAATGTTGGTTACGCGCTCGCTGCCCAACTGCAAGGCGGTCCGGCTGAGCGGCAGATGATAACGGCGGTAATCGCCCACCGGCAGATCCGGGCACAAGCGCGTATCGGCGATCACCAGCGCGCCCGGCTTGAGTAGCGGCCAAGACGGCTTGACGGCAAGCCGGTCGAGCAGCACCAGATGGTCGAGCGCGGTCGTGATCGGGAAATCCACATCAGAATCGGAAATCACCAGGTCCGCATTGCAGTAGCCGCCACGCGAGGTCGGCTCGTAAGTCTGCGACTGCGCCACGTGTTTGCCGCCGGCGGCGAGCGCATCGGCCAGCATCTTGGCGCTCAGGATCAGGCCCTGCCCGCCAGTGCCGCCGAGGCGTAATTCGATGCGTTTGTCGTGCATCACGGGGCTCCCCTTCGGGCCGCCGCCGCGCGCCGATAGGCGGCGCCATATTCGGGACGGTCATTTCTGACGAGGATGCCGGTCGTCAGCGTGTTGGGACGGAACGGCGTATCGACGGTGTCGCTATAGGCGCTCGGACGGATCTCGCTTTTCTGCCGCATCACCATCTCCGGTGACGAGCCGAGGTCGTTCTTGCGCCCGAAGATTTCCGTGCAGTCCGACATGACTTCGACAAAGGCAAAGCCCGGGTGCGCAAGCCCGGCCTTGATCAGTTCCTTGAGCTTGGGGACATGGTGCGTCACTTCGCGGCCGACGAATCCGGCACCGGCCGCGGTGGCGAGCGCGCAGGCGTCGAAATGCGGCTCCTGATTGCCGAGCGGCGTGGTGGTGGTCAACCTTGTCTCCGACGTGGTCGGCGACACTTGGCCGCCGGTCATGCCGTAGACCTCGTTGTTGAGCATTAGGCAGGTGAGCTTGAGATTGCGCCGGCAGGCGTGGATCAGATGATTGCCGCCGATGGCGAGACAATCGCCGTCGCCGGTGATGACGACGACATGCAAATCGGGCCGCGCCAGCGCCAGGCCGGTGGCATAGGCGAGCGGCCGGCCGTGCGTGACATGGAACGTGTTGGCGTCGATATAGGCCGACAGCCGCCCGGCGCAGCCAATGCCGGAGACGACCGCGAGCTTGTCCTTGTCGATGCCAAGATCGTGGATCGCCCACAACAAGGCCCGCAAGGCGATGCCATGCCCGCAACCGGGACACAGGAAGTGCGGCATCATCTCCTTGCGGAGATAACTGGTGACGTCGAAATCGGCAGCAGTTTCGATGAGCATCACGCCCCCCTCGCGAGCGCCGTGGCCCGCGCGGCGATCTCGGCCGGAGTAATGGCCTCGCCGTTGAAAAGATGAAGACCCTCGACCGGCTTGCCGGCGAGCACGCGCTCGACCTCAAGCCGGAGCTGACCGGCGTTCATTTCCGGAACCAGAACGGCCTTGGCCTTGGCCGCGGCCTGGCGCAGCTGCTTTTCCGGGAACGGCCAGCAGGTGATCGGGCGGAACAACCCGACGCGGACGCCTTGCGCGCGGCATTGCTCGACCGCGCGCGTGGCGGCGCGGGCGCTGATGCCGATGGCGACGATCAGCACGTCGGCGTCGTCGCATTGCAGCGCCTCATAGGAGTCGATCAGATCGCGGTGCTGGTCGAGCTTGGTGAACAGCCGCGACAGGTTGCGGTTAACCGCTTCCGGCTGCTGCGTCGGGAAGCCGCTCTCACTATGCGTCAGGCCGGTGGTGTGGGTGCGGTAGCCGTCGCCAGGCTTGGCCATGGCGGGGATAGCATCGCTGCCGCCCTCATAAGGCTTGTAATCGGCGCGCGGGCCGCTCGCCCATTTGCGCGTCGTGCTGGCGTCACCGGCGCCGTCGAGCGCGACGGTTTCCGAGAGCTGCGCGATCACCTGATCGTACAGCAGCACCACCGGCGTACGGCAGCGCTCGGCCAGATCGAAAGCGCGGATTGCCTCGCTATAGATCTCGCGCACCGACGCGGGCGTCAGCACAATGATCGGATAATCGCCATGGCTGCCCCAGCGCGCCTGCATGATGTCGGCCTGCGAGGGCCGCGTCGGCATGCCGGTGGACGGACCGCCGCGCATGACATTGACGATGACGCAAGGGATTTCGGCGCCGGCGGCGTAGCCGATGTTTTCCATCTTGAGCGAGAAGCCGGGGCCGCTGGTCGCGGTCATAGCCTTGACGCCGCCCATCGAGGCGCCGATCACGGCCGCGATCGAGGCGATCTCGTCTTCCATCTGCACGAACACGCCGCCGACCTCGGGCAAAGCGCGCGCAAGCCGTTCGGCGACTTCCGAGGATGGCGTGATCGGATAGCCGGCAAAAAAACGGCAGCCGGCGGCAACGGCGCCCAGCGCGCAGGCGTGGTTGCCGGAGACCAGCTTCACGGTGTTCTTGCCGGTGAGCGACTTATCGATGGCATTCATCGGACAAGCGCCTCCGGCGCATCGAGATTGACGCGGATGGCGAAATCCGGGCACAGCCATTCGCACAGCCGGCAGCCGGTGCATTTCTCCGGCGCGGCCAGTTCCGCGATGCGGTCCGCATTGAGGATCAGGCAGCGCTCCGGACACATCTTCACGCAGATATCGCAGCTCTTGCACCAAGCGGGAATGATCTCGAGACGAATGCGATAAGGCGCCGCCGTTGCCGGCGTTGGCGCCGGCACATCGACCGCCGGCGTGCTTTTACGCGCTTCCTCGATCCAGCCGCGGCCGCGGCGAAAGGCTTCGAGATTGACCGGGATGGTCTTCTTCGGCACGAATTCGGCGACAGTGCGCTCCCAATCCGCCGGCAGAAATTGCAAGGCCGTCGACAGCGCACCGAGCAGGATGACGTTGGCCGCGCGCTCGTTACCGAGCCGCTCGGCCATGTCGGTGGCGTCGATGGCGTAGGCTTCGCCGACGTGCGCGACGACTTCGGCCGGCGTCTCCTTCGAATAGCGCATTGGCGCGCCCGGCATGCGATTGAGGCAGGCGAATGGCGGCACGATGCGTTTGGTGTCGCAGATGAAGATGCCGCTGCCGGGCTTGAGAAACGGCAGCCAGCGCAAGCCCTCGGCCCACTCCAACGCGACCAGAATATCGACTTCGCCCTTCGGGATGGTGGGCGACCAGACCTGCCGCCCGAAGCGCACGTGACTGAACACGGAGCCACCGCGTTTGGCCATGCCATGCACTTCGCTCTGTTTGACTTCGAAGCCCTGGCTCTGCGCCAGCAATGCCAGCACCTTGGAGACCATGATGACGCCCTGCCCGCCGACACCGACGATGAGGACGTTGAACGCGTCTTGCGCGGGAATGCGCGTCGGTGCCGGCCAAGCGGCGGGGTGAACGCTGGTGATCGGATCTCTCATTGCATCACCGGCGCCACGGCCTTGATACAATCAACGGCGCAAACCTGGGCACAGAGCGTGCAGCCGATGCAAAGCGCCGGGTCGATCTGCACCTTGTGCCGGCCTTCGAACGACTGATCGCTCCAGGTGATGGCCGGACAGCCAAGGTTCATGCAGGCCTGGCAGGCGTTGCATTGTTCCGTGACGACTTCGAAGGGCGGGCCCTTGATCTTGACCGGATCGAGCACGCAAGGGCGGTCGGCGATCAGCACGGCAACGCCGCGAAAATTGATGGCGTCGCGCAACGCGTGATGCACGGCGGCCAGATCGTAGGAATCGACCTTGCGCACCCATTTGACGCCGACTGCGCGCACCAGCGCCTCGTAGTCCACACTCGGAGCCGGCTCGCCCCTGATCGACTTGCCGGTGCCGGGATGCTGCTGGCCCCCGGTCATCGCCGTGATGTGATTGTCGAGCAGCATCACCGTGATATTCGCTTCGTTGTAGACCGCATTGATGAGCTGCGGGATCCCGGCATGCAGGAAGGTCGAATCGCCGATGGTGGCGATAACCGGTTTGGTCTCGCCGGCTTTCGCCATGCCGACGGCGTTGCCGATCGACGATCCCATCGACACGGTGGTGTCCATGCCGCGCAGGGGATCGAGGCACGCCAGGGTGTAGCAGCCGATATCGCCGGCGACGCGCGCGCCGGACGCGCGCACCGCCATGAAGCTCGAGGTGTGCGGGCAGCCGGCGCACAGCACCGGCGGTCGCACCAGCGGTTCCGGCGTCCAGGTATTGCGCAGCGGTGGCGGCTCCAGAATGCCGGCCTCTACGAATCCGGCGCGCACCAGCTCGGGCGATAATTCGCCGGCGCGCGGGAAGAAGCATTTGCCTTCGACCTTGAAGCCGAGCGCGCGAATTTCCTTTTCGATCACCGGCTCGAGCTCCTCGACCACGAAGATGCGGTCGACGGACTCGCAATAGCGGCGCAGCAGATCATCGGGCAGCGGCCAGGACGCACCGAGCTTCAATACGTTGGCATCGGGCAGCACTTCGCGCACATAGGGGTAGCAAGTGCCGGCGGTGATGACGCCGAAGCTGGTGTCGCCTTTTTCCCAACGGTTGATGGACGACTGGGCGAAATAGGCTTTCAGTTTGGCTTCGCGCTCCAGCACCACGCCGTGGCGCGGCCGGGCATAGGCCGGGATCATGACGTTCTTCGACGGCTTCTCGATGAACGGGCGCGGCGGCGGCTCCATGCGATCGCCGACCGCGACCGGGCTGCGGGTATGCGACAGCCGCGTCGTCGAGCGCACGATCACCGGCGTGTCGAACATCTCCGACAGATCGAAGGCCATGCGCGTGAAATCGAGCGCCTCCTGCGCATCGCTCGGCTCGAGCACGGGCACGGTGGCGAGCGAGCCGTAAATTCGCGTGTCCTGCTCGTTCTGCGAGCTGTGAATCCCGGGATCGTCGCACACGGCGATGACCAGACCGCCGTTCACGCCGATATAAGTTTGCGACATGAAAGCGTCGGCGGCGACGTTGAGGCCGACATGCTTCATGGCGGCAAGCGCACGCCGTCCGGCAAAGGAGGCGCCGATCGCAACGTCAAGTGCGACCTTTTCGTTGGTCGACCACTGCGCGTGCAGGTCCTCGGCCGGGTAATCGGCCAA
>DASXBN010000043.1:0-2299 GCA_036491675.1 Pseudolabrys sp.
TTTGGCGGTGACCGCCGGGTCGTGTCCGGCGACGCCTGGCGGCACGATCTGATTCGCCGGCAACGCCTGTCCGCCGTAAACCACCTTGACCAGCGTGTCCAGATCGAACGCCAGCCCGATGGCGCGCCGCAACGCCACTCGCTCCTTGCCCATGCCGCCGATGACCGGATCGGCCATGTTGAAATTGAACGAGAAGAGATAAGGCTCGGGATGCACGTGGCGCGTCACGCCCCGCGCCACGTATTCCGGCTTCAGCTTTCCGTTCGCCAGAAGCCTGCTTGCGATCTCTCCCCTCAGCGCGATATAGTCGATGCCGCCCTGCTCGAACTGCAGCAGGCGGGTGAGATCTTCGTCGATAATGTTGACCTCCACCACGCCGACCGACGGCACCGTCTTGCCTTGCATGCTCTTGACCAGCGCCGCCCGCGCCGGATCGTCGCTCGCCGGAAAGCGTGCCGGCCGGTAGCCGGGATTCGCTTCGAGGATGATCCGCGAGCCGCGCTTCCATTCGCGTAGGCGGAATGGTCCCGTACCAACCGCCCGGCTGCGGATGTCATTGCCCGCCGCTTCGACGACCTCGCGCGCCGCGGCTCCGACGAAGCCGATCATGTCCTGAATGTTGGCGTAATCCACTTCCGTCAGGCGTAGCTGCAGTGTATAGCGATCGAGCGCGCGGAGGCCTTCGATCGGCAGGTCATAATCGAATTTGCCGCTCGCTCGCGCGGCATCCACCGGAGCACGCGCGCCGACGATGAGGTCGGTGATGATCGGAGCGCCGCCGCGACGCCCGTTCGGGTCGAGCCAGCGCTTGTACGAGTAGACGTAATCCTCGGCAACAAGCTCGCGTGGCTTTCCCTTGAATGCCGGGTCATCGGTAAAAAAGATCCCCGGCTTCACGCGCATGATCCAGCGCTTGCCGCCGTCGGTGATTTCGATCGGCGCCGTGGCGGTGAGTGGCGACAACTTCGGCGGCGACTCGAGATAGTCCCATTCGTACAGCGGCTCGAAGATCGCGATCAGAACCTCGAACGAGGGGTTGTCGTTGTACTGCTGCGGATCGAGCGTGTCGATGTCGTTGGCCGCCACGCGCAGGACCTTGTTCGGATCCGCGGCGAAAGCTGCGCACGCGAAGCCGATCACGGCGATCGCCGTCATCCACCGCAATCCTTGCGCGCCGGCCCTCATGGTGACCCTCCGCTCCCGGTTCGGCACCGTGGCCGGCCGGACGTGCAGCGATTATGCATCAAGCCGCGCCGCCGACCGGTCGGTCTTCGGCGAACGTTCCGCTATGATTGCGTCGCTGAACGGGGCTGAAGACAAGGAGGAGGCTCGATGAACAAGACCATCATTTGCGGCGTTGCGGCGACGATGCTGACGTTGACCGGCGTGGCGCAGTCGCAGATCAAGATCGGCGTAACCGTGTCGGCGACGGGACCCGCGGCGTCGCTCGGCATCCCGGAGAAGAATACGGTCGCGATGTGCCCCAAAACCATCGCCGGAAAGAGCGTCGAATACATCGTTCTCGACGACGCCAGCGACACCACGCTCGCGGTGCAGAACGCCAAGAAGCTGATTTCGGAAAGCGCCGTCAATGCGATCATCGGATCGACCACCACTCCGAACTCGCTGGCCATGACCGACGTCGTGGCGGAAGGTGAAACGCCGACTATCTCTCTCGCGTCGTCGGTGCGCATCATCGAGCCGGTCGACGCAAAAAAGGCCTGGGTGTTCAAGACGCCGCAGACCGATGTCATGATGGCCGGTGCGATTCTGGAGCACATGGAAAGAAACAACGTGAAGACTCTGGGCTACATCGGCTTCAACGACGCGCTGGGCGAGGCGTTTTTCGCCGAGATCGACAAGGCCGCCGCCGCGCGCAAGATTCCGCTGACCGGCAATGAGCGATTCGCACCCAAGGACACCAGCGTCACGGGGCAGGCACTGAAGCTCATTGCCGCCAAGCCCGACGCCATCGTCATCGGCGCCTCCGGCACGCCCGCCGCGCTACCGGCGCGCACCCTCATCGAACAAGGTTATAAGGGCAAGCTCTATTTCAATCACGGCGTGGCCAACAACGATTTTCTACGAGTCGGCGGCAAGGACGTCGAGGGTGGATTCGTGCCGGCCAGCCCGGTCATCGTCTCCGCCCAGTTGCCGGACGCACATCCGGCCAAGAAACGAGCCCTGGAATACGTGAAAATGTACGAAGCCGCGCAAGGCGCCGGCAGCGTTTCTGCATTCGGCTCCTACACCTGGGATGCGTGTCTGGAGCTCGCCAATGCGATTCCCCAAGCGCTCA
>DASXBN010000044.1:0-1692 GCA_036491675.1 Pseudolabrys sp.
TGCCGTTGGCGGGCTGCTGTGGTCAACGGCTTCGCCCGCCGTCGCCCAGCACCCGTTCATAACCGTGGCCTCCACAACCTCAACGGAGGAATCAGGGCTATTCGGATTTCTTCTCCCGGCCTTCACAAAGGAGACTGGCATCGAGGTGCGAGTGGTTGCTGTCGGCACGGGGCAAGCGCTCAAAATCGGCAAGAGCGGCGACTGCGACGTCGTCTTCGTCCACGACAGACCGGCGGAGCTTGCCTTCGTCGAACACGGCTTCGGCATCGACCGACGGGAGGTGATGTACAACGACTTCATCCTGGTCGGCCCGGCAAGTGATCCGGCGCGTGTCGATGGCGGCAATGACATCGTGGCCGCGCTGCGCAAGATCGCTGACGCGAAAGCGCCATTTGTCGCGCGAGGCGACGACAGCGGTACGAGCAAGGCGGAGCTCCGGTTCTGGAAGGAAGCCGGGGTCGATCCCAAGGCATTAGGAACAGGCTGGTATCGAGATACGGGGTCGGGGATGGGGCCAACCCTCAATATGGCGGCGGCGATGGACGGCTATACGCTGTCGGATCGCGGCACTTGGCTCAATTTCAAGAACCGGCAGAACCTGAAGATCGTTGTCCAGGGTGATCGCCGGCTGTTCAACCAGTATGGCGCGATGCTGGTGAACCCGGCGCGATACCCGTCCGTCAAAAATGACCTCGGCCACAAATTCATCAATTGGCTGACCTCACCGACCGGTCAGCAGACGATCACTGAATACAAGATCAACAACGAACAACTGTTCTTTCCCGACGCCAAGCCCTCGTCTGGCTGAGCGCGCCCGATCTCAGGCCCTACAACAACGATCCCTCAGGCAAAGTGTGGCATGATTTCCGACGCGAGCAGCTCGTTTGTCTCAGCGTCGTTCCGGTAATCGCTGTTGATCAGCAATTGCACGCCGGCGTCTTGATATTGGCCGATCAGATCGATCGCCTCGGAGACGGTGCCGACAAATCCGCGCAACGGCCCGCGACCAGCCAGCCGCTCACGCTTTGCCGCCACCGCAGACCCGTCGCGGGCGAGCAGCCAGCTGTTATTGTGTGTCTTTTCAATCGCATCGTAATCGCGTTGCGTTGTATCGCAATGGCCGCGCAGCACCGAGAGCTTGTGCCTCACCATTGCGGGATCGCCGCCGACATTGCAGGCATCGGCCAGACGAGCGACCGCGCGCAATGTGAGTTGCTCGCCGCCGCCGGCGATCATCACCGGCGGACGCGGCCTTTGCACCGGCTTCGGCTCGAGGATCGCGTCCTCGACATGGAAATACCTGCCGTGAAAGGTCGCTCGCTTCTCGGTCCACATCGCGAGGATCAGCCGAACGGCTTCCTCCATCTGCCGGATGCGCACGGCCGGGCGCGCCGGGAACTCCCAACCATATTGCCGGTATTCGGCCTCGAGATAGCCGGCGCCGATGCCGAGCGTCAGCCGTCCTCGGCTGATCAGATCGACGCCGGCGGCGATCTTGGCCAGATGCGCCGGATTGCGGTAGCCGACCGACGTCGCGAGTGTGGCGAGACGAATGCGGCTGGTCACCGCGGCCAGTGCCGACAGGACGGTCCAGCCTTCCATGAAGGGCTCGTCGGGGGCGCCGACGCCGCCGATCTGGATCAGGTGGTCCATCACCGAGAACCAGACGAAGCCATGGTTTTCGGCCCATTG
>DASXBN010000045.1:0-1861 GCA_036491675.1 Pseudolabrys sp.
GCGCGGACTGCCGCGCGGGGAAGGTCATCGCCGCGGTGTCGAGGCGCTGCGCCGTACCGTGCGCGCCGCCGGCGATCTCGGCATCGATTTTCTCACGATCTTTTCGTTCAGCGCCGAGAACTGGTCGCGCCCGCCCGCCGAGATCCGCGAACTGATGGGGCTGTTGCGCCGCTTCGTTCGTCATGATCTTGCCGATCTCCATCGCCGTGGCGTGCGGGTGCGCGTCATCGGCGAGCGCGAGGGTCTCGACCCTGACATCGGACGGCTACTGGACGAGGCCGAGGAGTTGACCAAGGACAACAACAGGCTCGTCCTCGTCGTCGCCTTCAATTACGGAGCCCGTCAGGAAATCGCGCGCGCCGCTCGCCGCATGGCGGCCGCTGTCGCGGCCGGGAAGCTGGCGGTCAGCGCTGTGACGGCTGACAACCTTGCGACCTATCTCGATGTGCCGGATTTGCCCGATCCCGATCTCATCATCCGCACCAGCGGTGAACAGCGGCTCTCCAATTTCCTGCTGTGGCAGGCGGCCTACAGCGAACTCGTGTTCGTGCCGACTTATTGGCCGGATTTCGACAGGGCGGCACTCGAAAGTGCGATCGCCGAGTATCGTCGGCGGGAACGTCGATTCGGCGGCCTCGCCGCGCGCACCGGATCGTGATCCGTGGCAGGCGCGGACCATCCATTGCGCGCCCCTTGGCCTCGCGGCAGCGAATTTGCGTTGCGCATAGGCTCGGCGCTGGTGCTTGCGCCGTTGGCGGTCGGCGCGGCCTATGTCGGCGACTGGCCATTTGCCCTGTTTTGGGGCGTCGCGGCGATGGGAGTGTTGTGGGAGTGGACCTCGATGGTGGCACGAGCCGACCAACGGTCCGTGCTCGGGGCCGGCGCCGCCGCGCTTGCCTTGGCAGTCGCGCTTGCGGTCACCGGACATCTCTTGGCGGCGGTCATCGTGCTAGCCATGGGAGCGATGGGCGCGGCGTCGCTGGCGCTCGGCGAACGACGCATATGGGTCGCTGGCGGCGTTCCCTATGCCGGTGCGCTGGCGCTAGCGCCGATTGTGCTGCGCTCAGACAACGAGGATGGCTTTCTCGCCGTGGTTGTTCTGTTCGTGATTGTGTGGACGACCGACGTTGGCGCCTACTTCGTGGGGCGCGCGGTCGGCGGCCCTAAGCTTATGCCGCAGGTGAGCCCGAACAAAACCTGGGCCGGGGCACTCGGAGGCGTGGGGGCGGCTGTCATTGTGGCGGTGGCTGTGGCTAAGGCGGTGGCTCTGACGAACTTGTTCGCCATCGCCATGCTAGCCGTCGTCCTGTCGGTCTGCGCCCAGGGCGGCGATCTATTCGAATCGGTCCTCAAGCGCAGGTTCGGTGCCAAGGATTCGAGCCGCCTCATCCCGGGCCATGGCGGGCTGATGGACCGCCTCGACGGTTTCGTGACGGCCAGCGTCGCGGCTGTGCTCATCGGATTGGTGCGCGGCGGCTTCGATGCCCCGGGCCGTGGTTTGTTGGTGTGGTGAGTCGATGAAGGCCGACCCCTTGCCTGCTGCATGGAACGCTTCGTCCACGGTGGAACGCACTGTGACGCTGCTTGGCGCTACCGGCTCGATCGGCGCGAGCACCGTCGACCTGCTTAAGCGCGAGCGCAAACGCTTTCGCGTGGAGGCGGTATGCGCCAACAAGAGTGCGGCTGCGCTCGCGGCGCTGGCGCGTGAGTTGGGCGCGCGCTTTGCCGCCGTCGGCGATCCGACGGCTTACGGCGAACTCAAGGCCGCGCTCGCTGGAACCGGGATCGAGGTGGCCGCCGGCGAAAGCGGTTTGGTCGAAGCGGCCGAGCGACCGGCCGAGTGGGTGATCGGTGCCATTAC
>DASXBN010000046.1:0-1594 GCA_036491675.1 Pseudolabrys sp.
ACCTTTCGATGCGGCGATAGCGATGGGCGGTTGAGCCACATCAACGAGTTGATCGCATGGCGGCCTCCAACACACGCTTCACTCAAAACAGCTTAGGTCAATCAAAAACTCCCATTGACAGTGATCACGGTATCTACCGCGGCGCTGGGCCGGCGATCGCCGATATCCTCGCCGGACAGATCCCCATGATCGTGCCGGCGATGACCAACATCGTGCTCGAGCTGCACCGCGCCGGCAAGCTCAAGGTCCTGGCGGTGACTCATGGCACGCGGCTCACGGCCGCGCCCGAGCTTCCGACCGCCGTCGAGCAGGGCTTGACCGATCTCGTCGCGCCGAACTTCGTCGGCGTGTTCGCGCCAGCGGGAACCCCGAAGCCGATCATCGAGCAGGTTGCGCAGGCGAATCTTGCGCTGCTGGCCGACGGCGACTACCGGCAGCTGCTCGTCTCCGGGACATTCGAGCCGCACGGTGATCTCGATCCGCAAGCATACCGCCGCTACGTGGACAACGAGCTCGCGCGCTGGTCTCCGATCGTCAAGACACTGGGCTTGAAGATCGACTGAGCGCGCGCGTCTGCTTCGCCGCGATCGCTGTGCGAATGTGGGCGCCGCTGCCCATCCTCGCGATGTGCCGCACGCATGAGTGGGCACGGCGATGGGCAGCTTTCTGCCGATGCGAACTCCCGCGCGACGGCAAGCCGCATTTCAAGGCCTTGGAGCGCATAACCCGCGGTGACCTCCTTCCAGACGCACCGGCAACCGGCTAGCCTCGTGCGAAAGCTAGCAGTGCGGTATCCGCCGCCAATGACAACGATCGGTCGCGCGCCGATCCTTCCGGGAGGGTCCTCATGTGTGAACTGTGCAGGCGTCGTTTTATTCGCGGCGCGGCCGCGCTCGGTGTGGCCGGCGCAGCCGGACTATTTTCATCGCCGCTGATGGCGCAGCCGCGGCGCGGCGACGCTCCTGCCTCGAAGCTGCCGGCGCGCGGCGAATTCACCATCGCCAATGCCCATGTGATGACGATGGACGGCGCGCTCGGCGATATCCCCGGCGGCTCGGTCCACGTGCGCAACGGCGAGATCGTCGGGGTCGGCAAGGATGTGAAGGGCGGCGGGCAGAAGATCGACGGCACGGGCATGATCGTCATGCCCGGCTTGGTCGAGACCCATTGGCATATGTGGAACACGCTCTACCGCAGTTTCTCCGGCGACAAGCCGGAGGAGGGCTATTTCCCGACCGTCGCGCGTTTCGGCCAGCAGATGACTGCGGATGACGTCTTTCAGAGCACGCGGCTTGCCGCCGCGGAGGCGATCAATTCCGGAATGACCTTCGTGCACTCGTGGTGTCACAACGTGCGCAGCACGGCGCACGCCGAGGCGGACATCCGCGCGCTCGCCGAGGTCGGTATCCGCGCCCGCCATTCCTGCGGTTGGCCGCAGGGTTTGCCCGACACCCAGTCGGCCGACCAGGGGCCGATCGAGAGCCTCGCCAGGGATTGGAAGAGCTGGTCGAACGAGGGCCTCATCACGCTCGGCATGGCATGGCGCGGCCAGTTCCGCGCGGGCCCGATCAAGCCCGAAGTGTATCAGCCGGAA
>DASXBN010000047.1:0-3916 GCA_036491675.1 Pseudolabrys sp.
CTACGAAGAGGTGATCGCGCGCCTGCGGCCGGGCGACGTGCTCACCCACGCGTTCCGTCCGTTCCCGAACTCGCCGGCGACGGCGCAAGGCACCGTGAAACGCGCGGTCATCGAAGCGCGGCAGCGTGGGGTACTGTTCGACATCGGGCACGGCAAGGGCTCGTTTGCGTTCAAGACCGCGCGCGCCATGCTGGCCAATGGCTTCTTGCCTGACACGATCTCGTCCGACGTTCATGCGCTCTGCATCAACGGGCCGGCGTTCGACCAGGTCACGACCATGTCGAAGTTTCTTTGCCTCGGCATGCCGCTGACCGATGTGATTGCCGCCTCGACCGTCAACGCGGCATTCGCGTTGAAGCGGCCGGAGCTCGGCAGCCTCAAGCCGGGGAGCGTCGGCGACGCGACCATTTTGTCCATCAGCGACGGGCGTTTCGATTATGTCGACGTCGTCGGCGAGCACCTCACGGGCGAGCGCAAGATCGCCTCACAGGCGGTCGTGATCGCCGGACGGTGGTGGCACCCGAAACCATCGCAGCCGGTCAAAACGGCTTGATGCGGCCCTTCTTCCGTGTCCGCGATCTCCTGTGGCATGCCGCTTGCTCCGAGGTCACGACAGACCGGCCGGTTATTCCGTCATCCCTCGACCCCAGGACAAGCATCCAATAAAATGGGCAGAGTGGCGCAAATCTAAGCGATTGACCGGCGCAACTGGGAGATCAAGCCATGGATCGCAGGACACTCCTGAAGGCCGTTGCAGGTGCAGGCACTTTGGCCGCAACGGGCAAGTTATCCGCCCCGGCGCTCGCGCAAGGCGCTGCCGCGCGCACGCTTCGTTTCGTGCCGCAAGCCGATCTCGCCAATTTCGACCCGATCTGGGGCACGCAGTACGTGGTGCGCAACGCCTCCGCCATGGTCTGGGACACGCTCTATGGGATGGACGAAAAGCTCGAGCCGCAGCGCCAGATGGTCGAGGCCGAACAGATCTCGTCCGATGGACTGACCTGGACGTTCCGCCTGCGGCCAGGATTGAAATTTCACGACGGCGAACCGGTGCTGGCAAGGGACGTGGTGGCGAGCCTCGAACGCTGGAGCGCGCGCGACCAGATGGGCCTCTTGATTAGGTCCATCCAGCAGGATCTCACGGCTGTCGACGACCGCACCGTGAAGTGGGTGCTCAAGAAGCCATTCCCGAAGATGAAGCTGGCGCTCGGCAAAGTCAGCACACAGATCGCCTTCATCATGCCCGAGCGCGTCGCCAAGACCGACCCGTTCAAGCAGATTACCGAATATATCGGCAGCGGCCCCATGCGCTTCATGAAGAACGAATGGGTTCCGGGCGCCAAGGCCGCGTTCGAAAAATTTTCCGACTATACGCCGCGCTCGGAGCCCGGCTCCTGGCTCGCGGGCGGCAAGCGAATGCTGGCGGAGCGCGTCGAATGGGTGGTGATGCCGGACCCCGCGACCGCCGCCGCCGCGCTGCAGAACGGCGAGATCGACTGGTGGGAGAATCCGATTTCCGACCTGGTGCCGCTGTTGCGCAAGAACCGCAATGTCGCGGTCGATATCGCCGATCCGCTCGGCAATATCGGCAGCTTCCGCATGAACCACCTCTACCCGCCCTTCAATGACGTGCGGGCGCGGCGCGCGATTCTGATGGCGATGAGCCAGGAAGACTACATGCGCGCCATCGTCGGCGACGACGACAGTCTCTGGAAACCGCTGCCGGGCTTCTTCACCCCGGGTACGCCGCTCTACACCGAGGAAGGCGGCGAGATCCTCAAGGGCCCGCGCAATCTCGATGGCGCCAAGAAACTGCTGGAGCAAAGCGGCTATGCGGGCCAGCCGGTCACATGTCTGGTGGCCCAAGACCAGCCGATCACCAAGGCGCAGGGCGACGTCACCGCCGACCTGCTCAAGCGCCTCGGGATGAACGTGGATTTTGCCGCCATCGACTGGGGCACGGTCGGCGCCCGCCGCTCCATGAAAACGGCGCCCGGCCAGGGCGGCTGGCAGATGTTCCATACCTGGCATTCCGGCGCCGACTGCACCAATCCGGCCGTCGCCATCGGGGTGCGCGCCAGCGGCGAGAAGGCGTGGTTCGGCTGGCCGAACGTGCCGGAGGTCGAAACGCAGGTGACGGCTTGGTATGAGGCCAAGACCTTGGACGAGGAGAAAGCGGCGATACGGCAACTCAACAAGGCCGCCCTCGACAACGTGGTCTACGCGCCAACCGGCTTTTTCCTCGGCTATCAGGCCTGGCGCAAGAACGTGAGCGGCGTGGTGAAGGGGCCGCTGCCGTTCTTCTGGGGTGTCGGCAAGGTGGCCTGACGCCGCGCCGATGCGGCGCAGCGCGGATGCGGCCTCAAGGGCGTTACGCCCGTCTTCGCGGGTTATGGCGCAACCGGCGACACGCGCGCGCCGGTCATATACCCTACCTGATGACTTGCCGTGACCGGGATGGGCGCTTCATGAATCGAAGGGCGTTCCTGAAATCGGTAGCCGGCGCGGGCGTCCTCACCACAGCTGGCGCCCTTGCCACTCCCGCGATCTCCCAGCGCGCCGCCGCGCGCGTGTTGCGCTTCGTGCCGCAGGCCGATCTCGCCAATTTCGATCCGATCTGGAACACCCAGTACGTCGTGCGCAACGGCGCCGCGTTGGTGTGGGACATGCTTTACGGCGTCGACGACAAGCTTCAACCGCGGCGTCAGATGGTCGAGACCGAGGAAGTCTCGTCGGACGGACTCGTTTGGACGTTCCGTTTGCGAGGAGGGCTCAAGTTTCATGATGGCGAGCCCGTGCTCGCGAAGGACGTCGTGGCCAGTGTGGCGCGATGGCAAGCGCGCGACAACATGGGTCTGATGACCAAGGAGATCGAGCAAGAACTTGTCGCCGTCGACGATCGCACCTTCCGCTGGGTGCTGAAAAAACCTTATCCGAAGCTCTTGGTCGCGCTCGGCAAGGTTGGAACGCCGTCCTGCTTCATCATGCCAGCGCGGATTGCGGCGACCGATCCGTTCAAACCGATCGGCGACTATATCGGCAGCGGACCGATGCGGTTCGTGCGCAACGAGTGGGTTCCCGGCGCCAAGGCGGTGTTCGAACGGTTTGCCGATTATGCGCCGCGCCAGGAGCCGAATTCTTGGCTCTCCGGCGGCAAACACATGCTGCTCGAGCGCATCGAATGGATCGTGATGCCCGACCCCGCCACCGCCTCGGCCGCGCTTCAGAACGGCGAAGTGGATTGGTGGGAAACCCCGATAGCCGACATCGTGCCGGTGCTGAAAAAGAACCGCAACGTCATGGTCGACATTGCCGATCCGCTCGGCAACATCGGCAGCTTCCGCATGAACCACTTGCATCCGCCCTTCAACGACGTGCGGGCGCGCCGCGCGATTCTCACGGCGATGAGCCAGGAAGACTACATGCGCGCGGTCGTGGGTGACGAGGCCCTGTGGAAACCGCTGCCCGGCTTCTTTCCGCCGGGCACGCCGCTCTACAGCGAGAACGGCGGCGAAATTCTCAAAGGTCCGCGCCGTCTCGATGCCGCCAAACGATTGCTGGCGGACAGCGGCTATTCCGGTCAGCCGGTCACCTGCGTGGTTGCGCAGGATTTGCAAATCACCAAAGCTCAGGGCGAGGTCACTGCCGACCTGCTCAGGAAGCTCGGCGTGAACGTCGATTTCGCTGCCGTTGACTGGGGCACGAACGCGGCGCGTCGAGCGCAGAAATCGCCGCCGGGACAAGGCGGCTGGCAGATGTTCCATACTTGGCATGCCGGCGCGGTTTGTATCGATCCGTCGTCCTATACGGCGATCCGCGCCAACGGCGACAAGGCGTGGTTCGGCTGGCCGACCAGTGCGAAGGTCGAAAGCGAGATCACCGCCTGGTACGACGCAAGAAACCTCGACGAGGAAAA
>DASXBN010000048.1:0-3376 GCA_036491675.1 Pseudolabrys sp.
CGCGGCACCACGGCGCCGATGCCGGACCTGCTCGCCGGCCGCATCACCATGTCGTTCGCCAATATCGTCAACGTGGTGCCGCTGGCGCGCGAAGGGAAATTGCGCGCGCTGGCCATCACCTCGATCAAGCGCTCGGCGCTGGCGCCCGAGCTGCCGACCATGGCGGAATCCGGATTTCCCGGCTTCGAGGCCGTGCCGTGGTTCGGCGTGTTCGCGCCATCAGGCACGCCGAAGGATGTTCTGGACAAACTGCACGGCGAGACCGTCAAGACTCTGGCGATGCCGGAGGTGCGCAAGAAGTTCGACGAACTCGGACTCGAACCGGTCGGCAATACGCCGGCCGAGTTTGCGGCGGTCATCAGGAAAGAGACGCCCGAGTGGGCCAGGGTGATCAAGGACGCCGGCATCAAGCTCGGCAACTGAAACCGGGCGCATCGCGATCCGAATCTCGCTTGGTCCGCCGGTGCTTTCGGCTATGCTGCCCCGCATCAGTTCACCAGCCAAGAGTGATCGCGCATGACCGGGCAGGATTCGTCGGATTGGCTAGGCCTTTCAGGCCGCGTTTGTGTGGTGACGGGTGGAGGCGGCGGTATCGGCCGTGCCACCGCCCTCGGTTTCGCCCAGGCCGGCGCACGCGTCGCCGCCATCGATCGCGACGAGCGGGGCCTAGAGGCGACGCGCGCCGAACTCGCCAAACTGGGCGGCGATCATGTCGTGGCGAGCTGCGACACCACAAACCTCGACAGCGTCACCGCCGCATCGGAGACGATTCAGAAATCGCTCGGGCCGTGCGATGTGCTGGTCAATACCGCGGCGGTGCTGCGGCCGGGCGCGCTCGACACGCTGTCCCTTGCCGAGTGGAATGCGGTGCTGTCGGTCAACCTGAGCGGCTACTTCCTCTGTGCCCAGGTCTTCGGCCGCCAGATGCGCACGCATCGCCGCGGCAGTCTGGTGCACGTGTCCTCGATCGCCGGCAGCCCTGCGCAGGGGCAGAGCGGCGCCTACAGCGTCAGCAAGGCCGGCGTGATCATGCTTTCGCGGCAGCTCGCCGATGAATGGGGACCGCACGGCATCCGCAGCAATGTCGTCAGCCCGGGCATGGTGATCACGCCGATGAGTCAGTCGTTCTACGACACGCCGGGCGTGACCGAGCGCCGCTCCGCCGTGGTGCCGATACGCCGGGTCGGCATGCCGCAGGACATGGCCGATGCGATCCTGTTCCTCGCCAGCGATCGCGCCTCCTATGTCAACGGCGATGAAATCACCGTCGACGGTGGCTATGCCAACATGCTGATGAACCTGGTGCCGCGTCCGGGATTTGAGTGAGATGCCGTAGCAACCATTAGATCGGTTGATTGTACACGATCGTTTTGTCGACCTGCGTTTCAAGCATGACACCGTGCTCGCCGCCGTCAAGGCGTGGCCTGGCGGCAGCGGGGGTGTGGCGAGATGGAGCGACGGCCATCCTTGACGGCGTCTGCGCGCGGCGTCGTGGGGATGGCAAGTCGGGACGAAGAACGGTGCTTCGGTCGAACCAAGAACTCGAATTCAGGCGGCCGCGGGATTTGTAGCTCGAATGGGTGGCTCCTCTTGCCAGGGCGTGCCGCGGGCCACGACGGTGTTGACGAAAATGAGCAGCTTTCTGGCGCAGGCGATCAGCGCGCTCTTGTGCACGTTGCCGGCGGCCCTCAGCCGCTTGTAAAGGGCGATGAGCTGCGGATTCCAGAAAAAGGATGCCGGCAGCGCTGCGGTATAGAGCGCCCGGCGCAGCCTCTTGCGCCCGCCATCGATGTGGCGAGCACCGCTTCGCTCACCGCTGTCATCGTCATAGGGCGCAAGTCCGGCCAGCGCTGCCACCTGCTCGCGGCTGAGTTTGCCGATCTCCGGCATGCGCACCAGGATTGCGACCGCGGTCGGCATCCCGGCCCCGTCGACGCTATAGATCAGGTCGAGCCGGTTGGCGAGGTCGCGATGCTGGCGGATCGCAGCCACCAGGGCCTTCAGTTCGACCTTCTCGCGCTTTTCCAGGCGGGAAATCTCCTCCTTCCAAAGCTTTTGGATGCGCGGATTGCGGCAGGTCTCGATCCGGTTTTTGTACAGTTTGATGTCTTCTCCGATCTGCTCGATCAGCGTCAGGTGTTCGGCAAACGGTGCCAACCTTGGATCGGGGGCGTCGTGGATCTTCTTGACCGCGGCGGTGCAAGCGGCAATCAGCGTGGCATCTAGCTTGTCGTTCTTGGCCGGTTGCGAGTGGAACTTGGCATAGGCGCGCACCCGTGCCGGCTGAAACACCACGACAACGAACCGCTTGCGCCGCAACTCGATGACGACCGGCAACTCATAGCCGCCGCTCGCCTCGATCCCGACGCGCTTGACCTTGTGGCGCTGCAACCACTCCAGCAGCGCCTTGTGGCCCTCAGCCGTGTTCTCGACCTGCAGCCGCTCCGAGCTGCCATCGATCGCTACGTCCAGCTTCCGTTTGCTGATATCGATTCCGGCGCAAATTGTGGTATGTTTGGCCATCTTCGTCGACCCTCCCTTGTTATGCGAACCTAAAGTTCGTTCAACCATCCGGGTCCCGATGAAGTGCCGATCGCGATCTTGCTACGTAAGACAGCCCTTTAGGCTTCGGTGGGCATCGATCCGGTCAATCGGCGGCCCAGCCCGGGCGGCCACCCGGGCTGGGCCATTCCTCATGGAACGATGTCAGGATAAACCAGCGCGCTAATACAAGGGTGGGCAAAGCGAAGCGTGCCCACCATCTCGTTTCCGCACGCGGACAGACGGTGGGCACGGCGCTACGCGCCTTCGCCCACCCTACAAGTACAACTTACAAGCCGTTCTCCACCAGAAACTCCACCCGCTCCGCGGCAAAGCGTGAGCGCTTTGTCACCAGCGGCTTGCCGTCATTGTCGAGGTCGGTGCTGTCGACCACGAGCACGGGACGGCCGAGCGCGAGATCGAGCCGTGCGGCGTCGGTGGCGTCGGCGATGGCCGCGGTGATCCGCGTCGAGCCGCGCCGATAGTCGCGGACGCCGTAGTGCGCGAGCAGCTTGGTCATCGAGCGCGTGGCGGCAAACACGCTTCCGGCGTCGGGGAAGCGCTCGGCTGAAAGCCAGGTGGTGCTCACGCAGATCGGCGTCCGGTCGGCGAAGCGCACCGCTTCGATCCGGATCAGCGGCGCGCCGGCCTTCAGCCCGAGTTCCCGCGCCAGTTCGCGCGTGGCTTCTTCTTCACTCGCGTCGATGAACTGGCCGCGCGGCTCCCGCCCACCGGCGCCGACGATTTCCGAAAACCGTGTCCGCGAGCGCAACGGATAGGCGAGGCGCCGGGTCTCGACATAGGTGCCGCTGCCGCGCTCCGCGCGCACCAGGCC
>DASXBN010000049.1:0-1603 GCA_036491675.1 Pseudolabrys sp.
CGTACCGGGAGCGCAGGATTGGGTTTGTCTTGCTTCAGCCGGCCACAGCTTCACCGTGCGCGGCACGTTCAACGAGACCGCAGAATATCACCGTCTTGACGTCGTCGCTCTCAACGGCGGCAGCTTCATCGCGCTCAAGGACGCGCCGGGTCCCTGCCCGGGTTCCGGCTGGCAACTGCTGGCGAGCCAGGGCAAGCGCGGCGCTGCCGGCGAGAAGGGAGAGCGCGGCCTTCCCGGCCCGAGGGGCGATGCGGGAGCGAGCGGCGTGACGATTCGCGACTGGAAGATCGATCGCGCGCGCTACGTCGCTACGCCAGTCATGAGCGACGGCAGCGAAGGCCCGCCGCTCGAGCTGCGCGGATTGTTCGAGCAATTTTTCTCGGAGGTGCGATGATGATCGAGCGGGAGGCGGATCAAAGTCGCGGCGAACGCGAGTCGCCTCGCCCTTTGACGCCGGAGGTCGTAGCGGCCAGGATTGTGCTTCGCGTCGCCGAGCTGCGGGTGCTCGCGGCGTGGGCTAGTGTGCTCGCCGGTCGGGCTGAAGCCCAGCGCCGCGTCCCCAGGTGGCGCGGCCCAACTTCTGGCCGCTAGCCTCCCGTTGCACAACTATATCCGGTTCGCCTCGAAAATCGGACGTAAATTCAGGGCATGGCTAGTAAGTGTCGCGAAGTGCCAACAGTGGTCATTGCCGCTATTCGCCGAACGGGATTTATGGAATGTCCGTCGTCGGTCACTCCGGCTTAATGCCCGCGAACTGCACCACCTTGGCCCATTTCTCAATGTCCTCGGCAATGAACTTGCCGAACTCGGCGGACGAACTTGCAAACGCCGTGTAGCCAAAGTTCGCAATCCGCGCTTCCATCGTGGGATCGGCAAGAATGGCATTGATCTCCTTGTTGAGTTTCTCGACGATGTCGGGGGGCGTATTCATTGGTGCGCCGATACCCAGCCACGTGCTCGCATCGTAGCCCGGCAAAAAATCGCCCAGAGGTGGGACGTCTGGCAGCGCCGGCGAGCGCGTCGCCGTTGTCACCGCCAGCGCGCGCAGCTTGCCAGCTCTGACAAACTCGATCGACGCAGCAAAGGTATCGAATATAACTTGTACCCGGCCGCCAATCAGGTCAGTCACCGCAGGCGGCGCACCGCGATAAGGCACCGGCACCATGTCGACGTTGGCCATCATTTTGAACAGTTCGCCGTAAACATGCAGCATGCTCCCGCTCCCGGCTGTTGCCATGTTGATCTTGCCGGGATGGGCTTTGGCATAGGCAATGAATTCGGGAACGGTTTTGGCCGGGAACGCCGGGTTCACTTCCATCACACCCGGCCCTTGGACGAGGCGTGCCACCGGCGCGATGTCGCGGATGAAATCGAAGCCGAGATTTGCATTGATCGCGTTGACCGAAGTGACGAGGAGCAGCGTGTAGCCATCGGGAGGCGCACGCACCACTGCCTCCGCAGCAAGGTTGCTGGCCGCGCCCGGCCGGTTCTCGATGACAAATGGCTGGCCCAGGCGCTCCGATAGCCACTGACCGATCAAGCGCGCAGTTGTGTCGGACGCGCTGCCGCCAGGAAAGCCGACGATGATGTGCACCGGCCGCGT
>DASXBN010000050.1:0-2587 GCA_036491675.1 Pseudolabrys sp.
TATGGTGCGGACCGCAGTTCTGCAAGGGGGAGGAAAGGGGGTCAGATTTTCGCCAAACGATCGAGATACGCGCGCAGCACGCCGCGGTTGAGAAGGAGATTGGCGAATTTTCCCTGGCGGACGATTTCGATCAGGCCCGCGGTCTCGAGTTCCTTGAGGTGGTGCGACAGCGTCGCGGCGCTCACCTTGTGCTTCTTGTGCAGCGCGCTGCACGCGGCCGGCCCGGCGCAGGCGCCGATCTCCTTGAGCATCTCGAAGCGCCGCGGCTCGGCGAGCGCGCGGGCGATGCGCGCGAACTGCCGCTCGGTAAGGCGCGGGGTTTTTGTGGCGGCGGCAGTCATAGTGAAAAGGTAATCAATGCGGCGCCGATGTTCCAGCGGCGAATTCGTAGGATGGGTTGAGCGAAGCGAAACCCATCGTCAATGTGCCATGTCGCACAAGGGTCAATAGCGGAAAGGCTCAGAATGACCAAATGTTGTCCGCTTTGCCCCCGAAAGCGAACCTTCCGACCTGCCCGATTTAATGGGTACGCGCCCTAATTCGAGCGGGCGATCGTCCGCAACAGCGGCTCGAGCCGATCCATGTCCTTGCGGATGTGCGCGTCGAAGTCGCGCAGCCCGATGCTGCGCGGCGTGATGCCCTGCGCGCGAATCTTTTCCTTGAGCTCGGGATCCGCGCCCGCGGCGACGATCGCGTCGTGCAGGGTCTGTAGCACCGCTGCGGGCGTCTTGGCGGGGGCCAAGAAGCCGTACCAGGTCGCGTTTTGGTAATCGATATGGGCTGCGAGCGCGGTAGGGACCGCAATCGGCTCGCGAATGGGTTCATTGGCCGCCACTGCAAGCGCCAGCAATCGGCCGTCTTGCAGCAGTGGCAACGTAAAGGCAGCCGGTGCGAAGGTGACGTGAATGCGTCCGCCAAGCAGATCGGCGATGATGGTCGAGCTGACGGTGTATGGCACGTGCACTAGGTCGGTGCCGGTCTGCGCTGCGAAATACATTCCGGCAAGATGCGTCGCAGTGCCGACGCCGGCGGAGCCGTAGTTGATGGCGCCGGGCTTCGCCTTTGCCAGCTCGACAAACTCCGTCAACGTGCGCACGCCCAGCGACGGCGCGACGTTGACCAGCGTCGGTGCATCGCCGATCAGGGACACCGCGGCAAAGTCGCCGATCGGATCGAACGGCAAATTCTTGTTCAACGTTCCGAGGATTGCGTGACCGGAATTGGCGAGCAGGACGGTGTAGCCGTCGGCGGGGGCGGTCGCGACCGCCTGCGCCGCAATAAGGCCGCCCGCGCCGGGACGATTCGCGACGATGACCTGCTGACCGAACCGCTTCGACAGACTCTCCGCGAACAGCCGGGCGAGAATGTCGATGGTCGTGCCCGCGGTCAAAGGAACGACCACGGTGATCAATCGGGAGGGATAGGGCTCTTGCGCGGCAGCGCCCGTGCCAACGGCCATCGCCGCCGCGAGCACGACCGCAGCCAACTTCATGGGCTTCATACCTCTCCTCCCTTCGAGGCGGGCGACATGCCCGCGTGCGTCCGCGTTTTTGTCAACGAGCACGCCGTTTTTTGTGTCAGGTCAGAACGACGGCCCGCACCGGCGACGCCTCCGCGCCGATGATGTTGAGCGGAAAGCCGATCAACGTAACGCGGTCCTTGGTGATGCGATCCAAGTTCTTCAGATAAGGCATGGTGACGATGCCATGTTCGCTCAGCGTGCGCGAATTGTGGAACACGCGCGGTGCGCCGGGTTCGTCATTGCCGTGATAGAAGTCGTAACCGACGATCACGACGCCCTTGCCGATGCACCACTCGGTGGCGCCGATGGTCAGGTAAGGCGAGGCTTTCATCCATTTGTCTGAGCCGCCGTCATAGGCGTTGTTGTGATCGGTGCGCAGCAGAAGGCGGTCGCCCTTCCTGATGCGTGCGCCGACGGCCCGCTCGAGGTCGTTCTCGGTAATGGCCTTGCCCGGCATCTTGTCGCGCAGGTCGGCGACGACGGCGTCGCCGATGAAGAGCTCGAGCGGAAGCTGATGAATCTGCGTTCCGCCCCGCACGTTGTGCTCGGGCGCGTCGACGTGGCTGCCCGCGTGCAGGCGCATGTGCACCCCGCGCACGATCTGCCCCGCCCCGCCGGGCGCGTCGTGCTCCTTGAGGGTCTCCATTTCGAATTGCATGTCCTTCTTGAAGCCGGCTGGCGTGCGCATGCCGAAGTTCTTGGGGTCGAGCTCGAGACTGATGTCGATGATTTTTTCGATCGCTAGCGACATGTCATCCTCACGCTGGGGAATAACCGCCGAGAATCCGAGTTGGCCGACGGGCGGCACAGCTTTTCCGTTTCTGGTGGCTATGTTCCACGGCCCGATCGAGCAAGGCAATGCGGCGGCAGCCACGCCACAATCGCCGTTGCCGAGGTGAGAAATTCCAATAACAATCGGCAACACGCAACAAGACAGCAGCGAGGTCGGGCGTGCTCAGTCCCGAAAAGAACCGCCTTCTCACCCAGGTCGGCCCGGGCACGCCCATGGGAGAGCTGCTGCGCCGCTACTGGATGCCGATCGGCGGCGCGAGCGAACTCGACACC
>DASXBN010000051.1:0-167318 GCA_036491675.1 Pseudolabrys sp.
CCTACAGCTCATCATTCAGTGTAGCGCGATCACAAGTTGTTTCGATACGGACCGAATTGTCCCCTTATGGCCCATCGCTACCGTTCGCTCGTTGCAGCGAATGTCTGCTTTGCACCCAACAGCGACCAAAAAAGCGAGCACAGCGACACTCGGGACGGACGGTCGCTATTCATCGATTTTTGGTCGGTAACGGGGGTAAAGCGACCATTTTGGAGAGCCATAGCGACATGGAAAACGGTCGCGAATGACCCGAAGCGGACATTGGCTGTGCAATGCGTCAATGGTTTTGATGCCGGTTTCAGCCCCTATCAAAGTACTCGTTTGAGCCGATACAATGCTGCCTCCTGAGCTTGGGAGCGGATATGCGGCGGCGCGAGTTCATCACGCTTATCGGCGGTGCAGTGGCGGCCTGGCCGTTCGCAGCGCGGGCACAGCAGAGGGTGGACCGACCGCGGCGGATCGGTTGGCTGGTGGGCTTGGCGGAGCAGGATCCAGAAGTGCAGCGCCGTAATGTGGTCGTCGTTCAGGCGCTTCAAGATCTTGGTTGGATAGTCGGTCGCAACCTCCACATCGATTATCGATACACGATTGGGGACAGCCAATCCTTTGACGCTCAGGCTGCCGAACTGATCGCGCTGGCGCCGGACGTTCTGCTGGTAAACAACACACCGGCCACGCGCGCATTGCAGCGGGCGACCAGTACGATACCGATCGTATTCGCGCTGGTGGTTGATCCCGTCACCAGTGGCTTAGTGACGAATTTGGCGCGACCGGGTAGCAATGTCACCGGATTCTCGAATTTTGAAGTCAGCATGGGCGGAAAATGGCTCGGGTTTCTCAAAGAGGTCTCTCCGCGCATCACCAAGGTCGCGCTTATATTCAATCCGAGCACGGCACCCTATGTAGGCTTGCTCCAATCGATTGAGGCCGCTGCGCCGTCTTTTGCAATCAACATCACCAGGCGCGGGGTTGCCGATGCGACCGAATTGGAATTTGCCATTATGGCGGCCGGGCGCGATCCGGGGACTGCGCTAATCGTGTTCCCCGACTTATTCACCACGGATCATCATGAGCAGATCGCCGCACTTGCGACGAAGTACAAGCTGCCCGGCATCTATCCTTACCGTTATTTTGCCGCAGCCGGCGGCCTGATGTCCTACGGCCCCGACGCGCCCGACGTGTTCCGGCGAACCGCCGGCTATGTCGACCGTATCCTCAAAGGCGAAAAACCGGGCGACCTTCCGGTTCAGGAGCCGAATAAATTCGATTTCGTGATCAACCTCAAAACCGCCAAAATACTTGGCCTCGACGTGCCGTTGCATCTCCAGCAGCTCGCCGACGAGGTGATCGAATGAAGCGGCGCGAGTTCATCACGCTTCTCGGCGGTGCGGCAGCGACGTGGCCACTTGCGGCGCGTGCGCAGCAGCCGACACCTGTAGTTGGATATCTCTCTACAGGTACGCGTGAGTCAGATGAAGTTCCCTACTTGGCCCCATTTCGGCAAGGACTGAAGGAAATGGGCTACGTCGAGGGCCAGAATGTTGAGATCGAGTACCGTTGGGCTGAATTTCAAAATGACCGGCTGGCTCAGCTTGCCGCAGACCTGGTCCGTCGGCAGATAAACGTGATTGCGACGATTGGCGGCAGTCCTCCGGTATTTGCGGCCAGAGCTTTGACCACCAAGGTTCCGATTGTTTTCTATAGCGGCGTTGACCCAGTCAAGTCTGGACTTGTTAAAAGCCTGAACCGGCCCGGCGGAAACTTGACGGGCATTGCCGCCTTACAAGCTCAATTGATCGCAAAACGTATCGAACTCTTAAATGAAACAGTGCGCAACATCCAAGTCGTTACGTTGCTAATCAATCCGACCAATCCTTATAGTGAGACTGAAACAGAAATATTGTATGGCGGCGCACGTATGCTGAAGCTGGAGCTCCATGTTGTGCGCGCAAGCAAGGTTGCGGACTTCGAAGCAGCTTTCAAAGAACTAAAAGAGCTTCGGACCCAAGCGCTTCTCATCAGCGCCGATTTATTTCTTCATGGTCAACGTGAGAAGCTCGTGGCGCTGGCTGCTAGGTATGCAATGCCAACCATCTACCCATGGCGGGAGTATGTAGCGGTTGGGGGCTTGATGAGCTATGGCCCAAGCCTAAGGGAAGCAAGCAGGTTGATCGGTGTCTACAGCGGAAAAATTCTCAGAGGCGCCGATCCGGCCGAGCTGCCTGTCGAGCAACAGACAAAAGTGGATTTTGCGATCAACCTTAAGACGGCAAAGACACTTGGGCTAACGTTCTCATTACCGTTATCAGGGCGCGCCGACGAGGTGATCGAATAACGATCCTTTTTGCTGCACTGCATGAGTCCGGTTATGGCCCATAGCGACCAATCGCGGCGCTGCAGCGAATGTCCGCTGTTCATCCCATAGCGACCAAAAAAGCGAGCATCGCGTCCGCGCCAAGATGCGAGTTATTTTCTCGGCCCCTCGACCTCGCCGTCGACGACCTTGCGCGCTTCCGCGAACGCCTCGGTGGGGGTCGGCAACCCGGTTGTCGGGACCTCACGGCGCTGGCAAGGCGCAACCGCGCTAATCTGCGTTATTACCGTGTCCGCTATCCCTGCCATTGCTGGCGGAGATGCGAAAAGTGGCATCGTCGCTTGTGGGAACTTCTCTATGTCCACAGAAGTAGTAATGGCAAAATTCAGTCTTGCGGTTTCGCCAAAACCCATCTTTGTATTTTACAACACCCCAAATGTACAAAAATCCGCTTGGTTTTGCGGTGCCGCCCGTCCTCTCAATATCAATCGCTTTCGTGCCGATAACCAGTGCGGCTTTCGGGAATACAACGGTTTTAATTTCTAAGGGTTCGGGCGCAGGAAATTTCTTAAGACCCTCCAGATCATTCCATTCTATAGAGACGGCGCAGGTAACCTCTTTCGCAATCAACCTGCCGACATTTTGAATGCTTATATAGCCAACCAACTTAGAGGGGTCGGTAACAAATGTTTTTACGCCATTTGGTCGTACAGACAAATACGCACGATTTATAATTCTGGAATCCTGAAACTGTTTATACGCCATATAAGCGAGAACGATTGTGAAGATGACGAGAAAGACATTTGCTCCCACAACAACCTGATCGTGGGTAATGTTGGAAAACATATCAAAAAACCAACTGAAAAGTTTCATGAGGCCTCAATATGGCGTGGCCCTACAAGTTGCAGGTTCGTCCCACCCGATCATGTTCCTACCGGCGAGCGTCAGCAAGCGGGTCGCCGCCGCTCACCTAAAACGTCTATAGTGAGGACGCGGGGACACAACATGACCAAAATATCCATCATCATTGCGGGCGCATTAATCGCTGGCGCAATCCTCATCACGAACCATTGGGAGATGGTCTCGCTTGGAGACGTGAAGGTTGTGGCCCGATTAAACCGATGGACAGGCTCCGTTGGCCTCTGTTTCATCGACCCTAATTCAATTAAGAGTGGTCTAACCGGTGCGCATTTAGCGTGTAGCTTGCCCGATGATTGGCAGCCGATCGCGCCACCTACGCCGCCGAAATGAAAGCGTCAGCCAGGCAGCTACGTCAGGTGCGTTGCGCGACACGAACACTGGTCCCTAATCCGACCCCCACGTAAAGCCCTGGCGAAACCGCCAACGCTTTACCCCGCACCCCCGGCAGTCGGCGGCGATCTCGTCCAGCCAGTCGATCACCTTGGCATCGCGGCCGCGATCATTAATCAGGCGCTGCACCCGATATTGGCCACCGCGGCTGCACTTGCCGCAGACGACCCTCCGCACGGTGAGATTGCCGATCAGATCGCCGAAGGTGGTGGCGCCGTCGCGGGGCAATTTCAGGCCGAGCCGCAAGCAAGTTATGCAGAATCCGGGCGCAAGCGGCGTTCTTTCGGCCCGACTTGGTTTCGGAGCTGGGATGCCATCTGTAAGGTCAGCTCACCGACGTGGACCCGGCTTGTCCGACGTGTCTTTCCATTGCTTGACGCTGTCGGCAATAACCCCCATTGCCGTTTTCGCCGCATGGCTCAGGCTGGCGTAACCGGCTATCTCACGGACGACACGTTCGCCCTCATTACGCATCATATTGCGTACGTCTTCTAGCGCACGAATGACGCGGTCAATTTCCTCCATAGAATCGCCGGCGACCCGTCTGACCACTGCATTTAGATCTCCGACGGCTGGACCATTGGCTGGGTCACCCTCTCTCCGTTGCTGATGCAGGAACGCGACGCGTTCGACATCGCTCAGTTTTTCTGCTGAACGCCGTTCGGGCGGAGCGAATATTTCCGGGCCAGGTTTCCCTGCCATAATGGTTTCCCCCTACAAAGGTGCAATGTTGCGTTGAAGCCCCTAGTAGGATCGATTGCCGCATGTGACTAAGGCGGCTATTAGGCAGTGCGCCATTGTTTCCCAGTATTTTGTAAAAACTCGTAGTCGTCCTTGCCAGCGCCGAGGTCGGTCGGTTTGAGGGTGAGCAAGGGGCATCGATTCGGGTGGCTTTGCCGCGATCGTCCTCTATTTGCCGCCGCAGCCTCAATAGGGCGGTCGTGGGTGCGTTTTGAGCGCAACTGGGCAAAGCCTAAGCGCGGCCTCCGAATTGTTACCCCGGGCGTTACCCAGGGCCTTTTTCTGCTATGTTATCGGTCTAAAAACATCATTTATCGCATTGTAATAATGCGCTTATTTTTGATCGCGTAAAATATGCAAACGTTGTGTGTCGATCACCGGTCCGTTGTAGACAGGCATAGGTTCCCCGTATTTTGTTTCAGCCGCGCATGACTTTAACGACCGCGTCGGTCAATGTCTTGAGTTCGTCGGCCGCAATCGTGAATGCCGGCGTGAGATAGATGATGGTGCCGAATGGGCGCACGAACACGTCCTCCGCGACGAAGCGCGCGCGCAAGGCGTCGAGATTGCCGATTGCGTCCAGTTCGACAACGCCGATGGCGCCCTTCACGCGCACGTCCTTGACGCCGGGCATGCCGCGGCAGGGTTCGAGGCCTTGCGACAAGGCTGACGAGATCGCCGCGACTTGCCGCAACCGCGGCTCCTGCTCGAACAGATCGAGCGAGGCGTTGGCGGCGGCGCAACCGAGCGCGTTCGCCATATAGCTCGGGCCGTGCATCAGCGCCTTCGCAGGCTCGTCCGACCAGAAGGCGTCGAAGACTCTTTTCGTAGCGACGGTGGCGGCAAGGCCGAGCGTTCCGCCGGTCAATGCTTTCGACAATGCGACGATGTCGGGCACAATGCCGGCTGCCTCGCAGGCGAACATCGTTCCGGTGCGGCCGAAACCGGTGAACACTTCGTCGAAGATCAGCAGCAGATCGTATTTATCGGCGAGCGCCCGCAGACGCCGCAGCACAGCCGCATCGTGGAATTTCATGCCGCCGGCGCCCTGCACCAGCGGCTCGACGATAATGGCGGCGATATTGTCGGCGCGCGCAGCGAGCAGTTTGTCGAGCGCCGCCGCGTGCTCGTCGTTGTCCGGCAGATCGACAATGTGATGTTGCGGCAGCAATCCCGCGAACAGCGCGTGCATGCCGTCTTCGGTATCGCTCACCGCCATGGCGCCGGCGGTGTCGCCATGATAGCCGCCCTTGAAGGCGACGAATTGGCTGCGCCCCTTCGCGCCGCGATTGATCCAGTATTGCACGGCCATCTTGAGCGCGACCTCGACCGCGACCGAGCCCGAATCGGAAAAGAACACACGGGCAAGATCGCCCGGCAGCAGGGCCGCCAGCCGGCGCGCCAAAGTCAGCGCCGGCTCGTGCGTCAGGCCGCCGAACATCACATGCGGCATCTCCTTGAGCTGCTTTTCCACCGCGTGGCGGATGTGCGGCTGGTTGTAGCCGTGACAGGCGGTCCACCAGCTGGCGATGCCGTCGATCAGCACGCGGCCGTCCGCCAGTTCGATGCGTGAGCCCGAGGTCGCGACCACCGGCAGCGGCGGCGAAGCGGTCTTCATCTGGGCATAAGGCAGCCAGATATGGTCGAGGCTTATTTTACTGCTGTCGCCCGCCATTTGGCGCTTCCCGATGAGACCTTGGCGGGCATTTAGCCTTATGTGGTACTGAAGGTCACCATGCCTTCGCTCGATCAATTCGCGCAAGCAAAGCTCGACGATCTGCAGCGCCGCCACCTGCACCGGGCGCTGGCCGAGACCGTGCGCGAGGACGGTATCTGGGTCGAGCGCGACGGCAGAAGGCTGCTGTCGTTTTCCTGCAACGACTATCTCAATCTGACCCAGCATAAGGCCATCAAGCAGGCGGCGATTGCCGCGGTCGAGCAATACGGTGCCGGCTCGGGCGCCTCGCGGCTCATCACCGGCAACCATCCGCTCTATGCGCAGCTGGAAGGCCGCCTCGCCCGCATCAAGCAGACGCAGGCCGCCGTGGTGTTCGGTTCCGGCTATCTCGCCAATGCCGGTATCATCCCGGTGTTGATCGGGCACGACGGGCTGGTGCTGGCAGACGAGTTGTCGCACGCCTGCCTGTTCGCCGGCGCACAACTGTCGCGCGGCACCGTGATGACGTTCCGCCACAACGATGTGGCGCATGCGCGTGAATTACTCGCCGCGCATCGCGCCGCGCACGACCACGTGCTCGTCGTCACCGACGGCGTGTTCTCCATGGACGGCGATCTGGCGCCGCTCGCCGATCTGCTGACGCTCGCCAACGAACACGACGCATGGCTGATGTCGGACGACGCGCACGGGCTGGGCGTGGTCGGCGGCGGACGCGGCACGAGCTTTATCGGCAACACGCATATTCCAATTCCCTTGCAGATGGGCACGCTGTCGAAAGCGGTCGGCGCCTATGGCGGCTATCTGTGCGCCTCCAGCGCGGTGATCGAGTTGATCCGCAACCGCGCGCGCACGCTGATCTATTCGACCGGCCTGCCGCCTTCCTGCGTCGCCGCCGCCATCGCGGCGCTCGACCTGATCGAGCGCGAGCCGGGCTACGCCGCGCGTCCGGTGCAGAAGGCAAAAGCTTTCACCAAGGCCGCCGGCCTGCCCGAGGCGCAAAGCCCGATCGTGCCGGTGATCATCGGCGCGGAAGACGCCACGCTCGCCGCCTCGCGCCTGCTCGCCGAGGAGGGTTACCTCGCTGCCGCCATCCGTCCGCCCACGGTGCCTCCCGGCACCGCGCGCTTGCGGCTGACGTTTACCGCGCAGCATCCCGACGATCAGATCGCACGGCTTGCGGACATCGTCCGCGACAAGATATTGGCGCACTAACCGTGGCCGCCTATTTCGTCACCTCGACCGGCACCGATATCGGCAAGACCTTCGTCACCGCCGGCCTGATCCGCTATTTGCGCGAGGCCGGACAGGCCGTGCATGCGCTCAAGCCGGTGGTGAGCGGCTACGATCCTTCCGTGGTCGAGACCAGCGATCCGGCCGTGCTGCTCGCCGCGCTCGGCCGGCCGGTGGCGGCGAACGAGGTCGAGGCCATCGCGCCCTGGCGTTTCCGCGCGCCGCTGTCGCCCGATCTCGCCGCCGCGCGCGAGGGCCGCAGCATCGATTTCGAGCAACTGATTGCGTTCAGCCGCAGGGCGATCGAGGCCGAAACCGGCATGCTGTTCATCGAAGGCGTCGGCGGCATCATGGTGCCGCTTGACGCGAACCGCACGGTGCTCGACTGGATGGCGGCGCTGCAAATTCCGCTGCTGCTGGTCGTCGGCGGCTATCTCGGCACCATCAGCCACACGCTGACCGCGCTCGACGTGCTGGCGCAGCGCCATCTCAAGATCGCGACAATCGTGGTGAGCGAGAGCGAGCGCAATCCGGTCGAGCTCGACGACACCGTCGCCAGCATCGCGCGCTTCGCGCATGGCGTCGGCGTAGTCGGTCTGCCGCGGCTGCCCGGCGGCATCAACCAGCACCCGGCCTTCGCTAAAATCGCCGCGCTACTTTGAGTGAGCGAACCGTTCAATAAAACGGATCAGCGCCGCCACCGCGGCCCCCATGTCGGCAGGCGCGCAGAATTCCGCCGGATTGTGGCTGATGCCGCCGCGGCAGCGCACGAACATCATCGCCGCAGGACAGAGCTTCGCCATCATCTGCCCGTCGTGCCCGGCACCCGACGGCATGCGGATGGCGCGATGACCGACGTCGCCGATGGCGGCGGCGAGGTTGTCCTGCAAACCGGCGTCGCAGGCCGTTGCCGCCACGTCGTGGAAATGCTCGAAAGTCACGGCTAGCCTGCGCGCGGCCGCAATCTTGCGCGCCTCGTTCTCGAATTGCGCGACCGCCGCCTTGCGGGTCGCGTCGTCCATGCAACGCAGATCGACGGTGAACATCACGCGGCCGGGGATGATGTTGCCGGCGCCCGGTTTCGCCTCGACGATGCCGACAGTCGCCACCATGCCGTCGCCCGCGCGGCCGATGCGCTCGGCCGCCAGCATCATGTCCGCGGCTCCGGCGAGCGCATCCCGCCGCATAGTCATGGGCACGGTGCCGGCGTGGCCCGCTTCGCCGGTGACAATGACACGCCAGCGGCTTTGCCCGACGATGCCGGTGACCACGCCGAGCGGCTGGTTTTCCGCTTCCAGCCGCGGGCCCTGCTCGATATGGACTTCGACATAGCCCAGCGCCTCGCCGCGCCGGTAGGCCGCCGTCGGAATGTCGGCTGCATTTTTGCCGTAGGCCCTCAGCGCATCGGCGAAATTAACGCCGTTGCGATCGGCAAGGCCAAGCGTCGCAGGCTCGAATACGCCGGCGCAGGCCGCCGAGGACGACAGCGTCGAGGGAAAGCGCGAGCCTTCCTCGTCGCCAAACGCCAGCACGTCGATCGGCAACGGCGGCTTGCCGCCAAAATAACCGGCTGCGAGAATCCCTGCGATCACGCCGAGCGGTCCGTCGTAATTGCCGCCGTCCACCACACTGTCGAGATGCGAGCCGATCAGCAGTCGCGGACCCTCGCCGACGCGCCCCCGCAAAGTACCGAGCGCATCCTCCGACACGCGCAGGCCCGCCTCGCGCATCCACTGCGCCGTCATGTCGGCGGCACGGCGATGCTCGGAAGACAGGAACAAAGGAACAAGCCGGTCCGGCTCGGCCGAAATCGGCGCCAGTGCCTTGATCATCGCCTCGGCGCGTGCGCCGAGCGCCGCCGGATCTACATCAGCCATTTCAGATCCACGAAGGTTTCGATCATGCCTTCGGTATTGATCAGCCCGTGCAGCAGCATCGTCAGAACGGTCGAGCCGGTGGCCCAGCGTATCCATCCGAGCAGCAGGCCGAAGATAAATATCTGGCCGATGACGTACCAATCGTATTGCACATGGATGAACGCCCAGAGCAGCGAAGTGGCAACGATGACGGGCCAGGCGTCGCGCGGCGACTGCAGCCAGCCGCGAAACAGAAAGCCGCGGAACAGGATCTCCTCGCCGATCGGCGTCAGGACCACGACGGCGAACCACAGCCAGAGCAGCCAGCCGCCGGCACTGGCCGTCGTATATATGTTGATTTGAAACGGGGTGACCAGACTGCGCCCGACGAGCCAGCTCAGCACGTTGCCGGCGACGATCAAAACCACCATGGCGGCGAAGCCGACGACGACTTCGCCGCGCCGCGGCCAGATCAGCCCAAGGTAGTCGGCGGCGCTAGCGCCGGCGCGGCCGGCGAACAGCGCCAACAACAGCACCTCGACGGGCGTCGATACCGCGATGACCAATGTGATGGCGGCGCCGTCGCCGCTGAAATCCGGCAAATGCCCGATTGACCGGCCGTACCACCACGTCAACGCCAGCAACGCCGCCAGTTGCCCGGCCAGTAACACGAAAGCCGCGAGGGCGAAGGTTCTAACCCGCCCCCACGGCTTGCTGACGTCGGCCACCGGAGCGAACTACGGCATCAATACGACGGAGCCTGTGGTCTTGCGGCCTTCAAGGTCCTTGTGCGCCTGGGCGGCATCCTTGAGGGCGTACTTGTGGCTGGCCGGAATCTTCACCGCGCCGGAGCCAACCTTCTCGAACAGGTCCTTGGCGGTGGCGACCAGATCTTCGCGCTTGGCCGCGTAGTGGTTGAGCGTCGGACGGGTGGCGAACAGCGAGCCCTTCATCTGCAACAAGTTGATGTTGAACGCCTCGATCGCGCCGGACGCGCTGCCGAAGCTGACGAAATAGCCGAGCGGGCGCAGGCAATCGAGCGACGCCGGGAACGTGTCTTTGCCGATGCCGTCATAGACCACGTCGCACAGCTTGCCGCTGGTGATTTCCTTCACCTTCGCCACGAAGTCTTCGTCGCGGTACAGAATCGTGTGGTGCGCGCCGTTTTTCTTGGCAAGCTCCGCCTTGTCCTTGGAACCGACCGTGCCGATCACGGTCGCGCCGAGATGGTTCGCCCATTGGCAAGCGATCAGGCCGACGCCGCCGGCCGCGGCATGGATCAGGCAGATGGTGCCTTTGCCCACCTTGAAGGTGCGGTTGAGCAGATATTGCACCGTCATGCCCTTGAGCATCATGGCGGCGGCCTGCTCGTAGGTGATGCTGTCGGGCAACTTCACCGCGCGCTCGGCCGGCAGCAGGCGCTCCGCGGCATAGCCGCCAAGCGGCACCACATAGGCGACGCGGTCGCCCACTTTAAGATCGGTCACGCCCGGCCCAACCTCGGTCACCTGTCCGGCGCCTTCGTTGCCGGAGACGAACGGCATGCCGACCGGCGACGGGTACATGCCCATGCGGAAATAGCAGTCGATGAAATTCACGCCACAGGCATATTGCTTGATCTTGACCTGGCCCTGGCCGGGCGCCGGTATTTGGATGTCCTCATAGGTCAGAACGTCGGGACCGCCGTGTTTGTGTACGCGCACTGCCGCGACCATAGTTTCACTCCCTCAATGGACTTGGATTCTTGTGTGGATGGGTTTCGGCGGCGATCATAGGCAGTCAGCCGCCGAAGACAAGGCGGCTAACGTCCGCCCGAAACATTGAGTACGGCGCCGGTGATATAGGACGCGGCATCGGACAGCAGGAACAGGATCGGCTCGGCCACTTCGTTCGGCAGGCCGGTGCGGCCCATCGGCAACATCGGCCTGATGCGGTCGAGGCGGCCCGGTTCGTGAATCTCGGTCTCGATCGGCCCCGGCCGGATCGCGTTGACGCGGATGCCCTCCTTCGCCACCTCGCGCGCAAGCCCGTTAGTGAACGCGTCGATACCGCTCTTGACCGCGCTGTAGAATACGTATTCGCCGGCACCGCCGGTCACGCTGGCGATAGACGATAAGAGGACAATCGACCCACCCGGCCCACCTCTGGCGGTGGACATGCGGCGGACCGCCGCACGCGCGCAGAGCAGCCCGCCGTAGAGATTGACGTCGATCACATCGCGCAGGGTCGCGGCGGTCGCGTCCTCGAACCGCGACAGCTTGCCCGGGATGCCGGCGCTGTGCACGAAATGCGTGACGGGGCCGAGTGCTTTCGCGGCCTCGTCGAAGACGCGCTCGATATCCGCTTCGACGGCCATATCGCCTTGCAGCGCGACCGCCTTGCCGCCGGCCGCTTTCACCGCATTGACCACGTTTCCTGCGGCCTGGGCATTGCTCTTGTAGTTGACCGCCACGTCGTAGCCGCGCGCGCTGGCCATGATGGCGGTGGCGGCGCCGATACCGCGGCTGCCGCCGGCGATGAGAAGCACTGGTCGTGGCATGGAAAGCTCCCGGATTGTTCACCCAGAAACAGCACGATCAACCGCTCCGGTGCAATAGGCCGGCGCCGAAAAAATAAATCGCGATCGCGGAGAGCGGCCAGGTGACGTAAGGCGCGGGCGCGAGATTGTCGATCACCGCCAGTAACGCGAGCACGGCCCACGCCGCCAGCAACGCGATGTTGAGCGCGCGCCAGCGTTTGACGCGCAGCGGATGCAGGAATTTGATCGGCACGAAGGTCAGTACCGCCAGCGCCGCGATCATCGCGGCGGCAAGCCATGGCGGCGGCTGCAGCAGGAAAAGATAAAAGGCGGCGAGATTCCACAGCACCGGAAAGCCGCGAAAATAATTTTCGGCCGTCTTCATCTGCCGGTCGGCAAAATAAAGCGCGCCGGTGACCGCGACCAAAATGCCCGACGGGATCGCCACTGCGTTCGGCAGCAAGCCGCTGCCGGCGATCGCAAAAGCCGGCACGAACACATAGGTGGTGAAATCGATGACGAGATCGAGCGTTTCACCCGACCAGCGCGGCAGCACTTCGGCGACCTTGAATTCGCGCGCCAGCGGGCCGTCGACGCCGTCCACCACCAGCGCCAAGCCGAGGCAGACGAACATCGCCGCCCAGTGCCCGCCCGATGCAAAGATCAGCGCCAGCAACGCCAGCGCCGCGCCGCAGGCGGTGAAGATATGGACGAAGAAAGCGCGGATGCGCTCCATGCGCTACTGGTTGCCCCAATCGAGTTTGACGATTTCGGCCGAACGGCCGGCCAGGTTCCAGTTGCGCCCGTAGCCGCGGAAGCGCGACTTGTCGGCGCGAGATACGATGACATCGGGGCCGATCCAATATTCGCTGTTGCGGATGACGACGTTCTGGCCCTGCTCCTTGCCGCGCACCGGCGTGATGGCGCCGCCGCCGTATTTTTCCAGGCTGATGATACGGGTCTCGCCTTGTGTCTCATATCTGATCGGGATTTGCCGCACGCCGAGGAAGTGCCCGACCAGGATCGAGAGCAGATGCGTGGTGCCGCCGACGCGCCCGGTGAAGATGCGGGTCAGCCCCTTCACCGCCAGCGCCGAGGCTTTCTCGTCCACGAACAGCCCGGCGGTCCAGTTGCCGCGCGACATGATGCCCGGCAGGTCCATCATCAGCCCGACCTTCAGTCCGGACAGATCCTCGCTGTCGATATGGCCGTCGTCGATGCGGATGCCGGCCCAGGTCTGGCAGCGCTCTTCGGTCGGGGGATGATCGCCGAGCGAGAGCACGCAGGGGCAGAACACCATGCAACTGCACGACAGCGCCATCTCGCCTTTCAGGGTCCACGCTTCGGTCACTCGTTCACTCCCGGTCGTTTGAATTTCCAGCTTAGATTAAATCACCCGCACCGGCCAATGGACGGCGAACGCCGACACCACGAAGGCGGTGCCGGCGACGATCAGTGCGACGCCGATGGCGTAAGTGAAGCGCTTGCCGGTGCCGATCTTCTCGAATGTCATCAGCATGCCGAGCCCCGCCATCCAGATCACGTTCATCACGCCGACCGCGAACATCACCAGCATCATCGCCCAGCAGCAGCCGAGGCAGTACAGGCCCTGCTTGACGCCGAGCCGGAACACGCCGCGCGGCGTGGTCGCCCAGTTGGCAAAGAAGAATGGGAACGGGTGTTGGCATTGCCTCAGACAGGCATGCTTGAGCGCGGAGAACTGATAGACGCCAGCGCCGATGAAGATCGCGCCCGAGAACAGGCCGCTCGCCGACGCCATGCCGGTATCGAGCAGCGCCGCGCGGGTGAAGGCAAACTGCGCCAGTGTCGCGGCAGCGGCGAAGCCGAGCCACACCAGCGTGTAGCCGGCGGCCAACATGAACGGCGAGACGATGCGCTCGCCCTTGCGCGCGGCGGTGTCGGCAATCTCGGCGTAAGTGAGGATCATGGGCGCGGCGCTCGGCAGCATCATGGCGAGCGTCATGGCGCCCCACATCAAGGCAACGATCGCAAAGCCGCTGACGCCCCAGGCCGCGTCCGCCGGAACCATGGCCCGGCACATCGCCTCGATCGGACTCATGCCGGAATACAGCAAGCCGAGCGCCAGCCATCCGAGGCCTGCGAGCGCGACCACGCAGATCGCGGCCAGCACTTTCGGGCGCGCGAAGGCTGCGCCCAGCCGCCCGGCGGCGGGCGGCAGATGGGAAAGGTCGTGGCCGGTCGCTTCGCTCATGGCCTTCCTGAATAGCGTATCGGCGTTAAGCCGGGTATCGGGCGCCTGCGGCGTGGTTTCCGCCTCTGCCCGGCACGTGCTAATCGGTTAAGCACGCGACAAGATCGGGCCTTTTGATGCGGGACAAATATGGCGATCGGCCTGCGGCGATCGTGGTGGGCGGCGGTCCGGCCGGCCTGACCGCGGCGATCACGCTTGCCGGCGCGGGTCTTGCCACCGTGCTGGTCGGAAAGCACCCCGCCCGCCCCGATAACCGCACCACCGCCTTGTTTGCCGGCTCGGTCACCGCCCTGCAGACGCTGGGCGTGTGGGAACTGTGCGCGGAACGCGCCTCGCCGCTCAAGATCATGCGCATCGTCGACGACACCGGGCGGCTGTGGCGCGCGCCGGGAGTGAAATTCGACGCGGACGAAATCGATCTCGAAGCCTTCGGCTACAATATCGAGAACCGCCATCTGGTCGCGGCGCTCGAGCGGCGTACCGGGGCGCTTGCCAAGCTGCGCACGATCGATGACGAAGTGCGCAGCGTCACGCCCGGCGAGGCGGCGGTCACGCTCGCGCTCAAGAGCGGCAGCAAACTGAGCGCACCGCTGGTGGTCGCCGCCGACGGCCGCCGCTCGCTGTGCCGCGAGGCGGCGGGCATTGCGGTCGACGAACGCGACTATCGGCAGTCCGCGCTCACCGTCTGTCTCACGCACACGCGGCCCCATCGCGACACCTCGACCGAATTCCATACGCCGAGCGGCCCGTTCACGCTGGTGCCGCTGCCGGGTTTGCGCTCGAGCGTGGTCTGGGTGCTCGATCCGGCGCAAGCCGACGCCATCAAGGCGCTCAACGACTCCGAACTCGCGGCGGAAATCGAGCGCGCCTCGCATTCGATCCTGGGCAAGATCACGGTCGAGCCGGGACGCGGCCTGTTTCCGCTGTCGGTTGCGACCGCCACACGCTTCGGCGCCAATCGCATCGCACTGGTGGGCGAAGCCGCCCATGTGATCCCGCCGATCGGCGCGCAGGGGCTCAATCTCGGCCTGCGCGATGCTGCCAGCATCAGCGAACTCGCCGTCGCCGCGCAACGCGATGGCGCCGACATCGGCGGCGATGACGTGCTTGCCGCTTACGAAAAGATGCGCCGCGCCGATGTCGCGAGCCGCACCCTCGCCATCGACCTGCTCAACCGCACGCTGCTCACCGATTTCCTGCCCGTTCAGGGCCTGCGCGGCCTGGGTCTTTACATGATCGATAGCATCGGCCCGTTGCGCCGCGCCGTCATGCGCGAAGGCGTGCAACCGGCCGCCGCGCAACCGCGCTTGATGCGGGGCGAGACGCTATAGACGGTGAATTGGCCGTCGCCGGAGGGTTCACCAGCAAATACCAAAATGAAGTCGCGAGAAAGTTTTACGCCGATCTGTATCAGCACGGCCTAGAGACGCAGGGGAAATTCCCGCCTGACATGCTCAGCGACCGTCTCGTGAACGTCATCTTTACGGTCGCCGCCGTGATAGGCGCGTTCGTCCTGCTTTATGCCGCACGGCTTATATTTCGGGGCCGCGTGCAGACCATATCGGCGGCCGTTCCGGCACCGAATATCGCAATGGCCCCCGCAGTCGCGATGGCGCCCTCGGTGACGATGGCGCCTTCGGTCGCGATGGCACCCGGTGCGGCGGCGGCACCCGCCGCCAGTCCGGCTCCGGCTCGCCCCGCCGCGGCGGGTTCCGACGTCATGGAGCAGATCAAGAAGCTAGGCGAGTTGCACGCGGCGGGAATCCTCACGGATACCGAGTTCGCGACCAAAAAGGCCGAACTTCTGACGCGGCTAAAGGGCGGCCGCCAACGTCGCAGGGATGGAGTTTCGCTAGCCGAGCTTCGGCGCCATTTTCGCGCCCGGTTTGTCGCGAAATCGCGCGACGATCGGCAGCGGCAATGCCGGACTGGTTTTGCCGGAGGCGCTTTCGATCTTGTGGTCGAACAAGCCGCGCGCAACGAAGTGCGGATCGCGCATCGCCTGTTCCAGCGGAACCACGATCGTGGTGCAGCAATCCGCCGCCGCGAAGATCGGCCGCCATTCGTCGGACGTCCGCGCCGCGATGAGTTTGGCGACCGCCTCGCGCGTCGCCATCGGCGCGCGGACGTCGTCGACAAGCTCCTTCGGCAACCCGATCGCCGCGCAGAACGCCAGCCAGAATTTCTGCTCGATCGCGCCGCAGGCGACGATCTTGCCGTCCTTGGCCGGATACAAATGATAGCGCGGCGAGCCGCCGACCAGCATCAGCTCGCCCGGCTTGGGAAACCTGCCGGTCGCCGCGCCCAAAGCCAGCGCGTACCAGGCGAACGTGAACATCGCGTCGCTCATGGCGATGTCGAGGCGGCAGCCCTGCCCGCTCTGGTCGCGCGCGCGCAGCGCCAGCAGGATGTTGATCACTGCCGGAAAGCTGCCGCCGGCGATGTCGGCAACGAGCATCGGCGGCACGACCGGTGCTTCGAGCGGCCCCGGCTGCAGATCGAGCAGCCCGGTATTGCCGATATAGTTGATGTCGTGCCCGGCCTCCTCGGCGCGCGGGCCGCTCTGGCCGTAGCCTGAGATCGAGCAATAGATCAGCCGCGCATTGTGTGCGCGCACGTCGTCGTAGCCCAGGCCAAGCCGCGCCATCACGCCGGGACGAAACTGCTCGATCAGAATATCGGCGCGCTCGATCAGCGGCACGAGCTTGGCGCGGTCGCCTTCGCTCTTGAGATCGAGGGTGCGCACTTGCTTGCCGCGATTGAGCATGGCGAAGACCGCGCTTTCTCCATCGACGATGGGCGAAAAGCGCCGCATGTCCTCGCCGCCCGGCCGCTCGATCTTGATCACCTCGGCGCCGGCTTCCGCCAGCATCAGGCTTGCCAACGGCCCCGGCAGCAGCGTGGTGAAATCGAGGACAAGAAGGCCGAACAGCGGTTGCATATTTCATACCCTGCGCATGATCTTATCCGAAAACCGGTTTCCATCCCCGATCAAGTCGAGGACATGCTTTTCGGGATCATGCGCGGTCACCGGGATAGGAGTTGCGTCAGCGTACCGGTTTTCACCATCCGCATCACGCTGGTCAGCGTCACCACCGACACCAGCGTGCCGATCAGGACGGCGATCGAGGCCCGTTCGACCCAAACATCGTATTGCCCCACCGGATCGCCATGCCGATCGCGAATGCCGCCACGAAGGCCAAGAAGGTCGCCAGCGTGGTGGCGACGATGACCGTCGACCTGGGCCAGCTTTTCGAGCGGCGTCCGGGCCAGGATGCGATAGAACAGGGCCGGCAGCGCCACAAAGAGGATGAAGAAATTCATCGAGGCCAGCGCGGTATCCGCTATCTGCTTGAGCTTGCCGCAGGCAAAGCCGATTAAAATCACACCGAAAAGCGGAAGTGCCAGATTAAGAACGTCGATCATCCGTTTGCTTGGTCTAGCTTATTTCACTGCCAACCTTGCGACGGACTTGGCGTGGCCTTTGCATTCCTCTAAACGGCAGCACGGCACTTTGGAAGGACGAGAACCTTGAAGCCCCCCCGCCAGTTCTTTGCTCCCCTTGCTATCGGCGCGCCCGTACCCATGCGTGAATTGCCGGTGCGGCTGGAACGCATGATTCATTTCGTGCCGCCGCACCTGGACAAGCTGCGCGCCAAGGTGCCGGAACTCGCCGGCCAGGTGGACGTGGTGCTAGGCAATCTGGAAGACGCCATTCCGGTCGAGGCCAAAGAGGCGGCACGCAAAGGCTTCATCGAGATGGCCAAGGCAGTCGACTATGGGGCGACCGGATTGTGGACGCGCATCAACGCGCTCAATTCGCCCTGGGCGCTCGACGACGTGATCGAGATCGTCGGCGCGGTCGGCAACAAGCTCGACGTCATCATGCTGCCCAAGGTCGATGGGCCGTGGGACATCCACTATCTCGATCAGTTGCTGGCGCAGCTCGAGGCGCGTCACAAAATAAAGAAGCCGATCCTGATCCACGCCATCCTGGAAACCGCGCAGGGCGTCAACAATGTCGAAGCGATCGCGGCCGCCTCCCCGCGCATGCACGGCATGAGCCTCGGCCCGGCCGATCTCGCCGCTTCGCGCGCGATGAAAACGACGCGGGTCGGCGGCGGTCATCCGGAATACAAGGTTCTTGCCGATGCGAGTGGAGACGCGCCGCGCTCCGCCTTTCAGCAGGACCTCTGGCACTACACCGTCGGGCGGATGGTGGACGCCTGCGCCGCCGCCGGCATCAAGCCGTTCTACGGCCCGTTCGGCGATTTCTCCGACGCCGCAGCCTGCGAGGCACAATTCCGCAACGCCTTCCTGATGGGCTGCCTCGGCGCATGGTCTCTGCACCCCTCGCAGATCGCGATCGCCAAGAAAGTGTTCTCGCCCGATCCGGCGGAAGTGGCGTTCGCAAAAAAGATCGTCGCCGCCATGCCGGACGGCGCCGGCGCGGTGATGATCGACGGCAAGATGCAGGACGACGCCACCTGGAAACAGGCCAAGGTGCTCATCGACCTCGCCCGCCTGGTCGCCGCCAAGGATCCGTCCATGGCGGCGGTCTACGGGTTTTGACAGCGGCTAGGGCGCGACGCTCTTCTTAGCAACTTCCCCGGCGATGCCCTGCAGTTCGCTTCTGAGCGCCCCGTCCTGGAAGGTCTGGGCAGCTGCCGTGAGCTCTGAAACGATCAGCCAATTCCATGGCGGCGGGCCAGGCCAAGGCCACGGCCATTTCTTCGGGGGCGTGCCGCAGTAGTCGTCCATCAATTGAGCGATGGACGCACTTGCGGCTGCCTTTATTTCTTTGCCTTTGTCGCCAAGTCCTGCCGCCGTGGCCTTGGCGACCGCCGCGGATACGAAGCCGGCAACCGCCGCTGCAACCGGCCCGGCCTCGCTGCGCCAAGGATCAGGCTCCGGACTCGACATACGCTTATGGAAGTGATGCGGCGGGCCGTCATGCCCGCTGCCCAGGAACGGGTTGTGTAAAAGCGCCTGGAGTAAGCGCCCGTAGTCCCCTAGGGAGAGAGGAAGGTCCATGGTGTCTCCTTCCGCGTTTTGCGGCCGACCGCCGCAATGGTTGGATACACACGAATACTACTATAACGGGTAATGCAGTCAATGAACGCCCACAGGCTGTTTTTCTTAAATTCCGGATCAAACACCGCCGGCATACACCGGCAAGGAACTCCAAGCCATTTGCACTCTGGCGTCGGCCACGGTCCTGCATTATCTGGTCGGATCCTATGACCAAAACACGAACCGCCAAATTCCAGATCGGCCAAGTCGTCAAACACCGCATCTACCCGTTCCGCGGCGTGGTGTTCGACATCGATCCGGAGTTCGACAATACCGAGGAATGGTGGGAGTCGATCCCAGCCGAGGTGCGCCCGCGCAAGGACCAGCCGTTCTATCACTTGTTCGCGGAGAACGCGGAAAGCGAATACATCGCTTATGTCTCCGAGCAGAACCTGCTGCCCGACACTTCCGACAAGCCGCTGCGTCACCCGCAGGTCAACGAAGTGTTCGTGCAGGACGATTCCGGCGTCTATCGCCCGCGCCACAGCCAATTGAATTAATATCATCGTCATTCCGGGGTGCTCGCGCAGCGAGCGAAGCTGGAATGAAAAAACAAAAGGCGCAGGCCTGAGCCTGCGCCTTTCGTATTCGTGAGCCGGCGATGCCGGTCTATTTCTTCTGCGCGGGCGCTGGAGCCGGCGCCGGAGCTGGCGCCGCCGGCTGCTGGGATTCCAGTTTCTTGCGCGCGTCTTCCGCGCGCTTCTGCAACTCTTCCTGCAATTTCCGCTGTTGCTCCTCGACCACCTTCGGATCGGTCGGCGGGCCGTCATAGGCCTTGGCAAAATCATTGAGCGGCAGCGGCAGGCTGATCGGCGTGCCCTGCATGTTGATGGCCTGCAGGGTGATCGTCTGGCCCTTCTTCATCTTGGCGATCATGTCGTCGTTGACCGGGTAATCGGACATGCAGCCTACGGGAAAACAGATCTTGTAGGGCTCCTGCACCGGCTGGCCCTGATCGATGATCATGCGGGTGCCATGTTGCAATTGCATGCCGAGCGGAACCGTGACGCGCAACACCTTGGCCTCGCCTTCCGGTTCGAACAACTGGACGATCGCGACCGGCATGCCGTTTTCCAGCCGGCCGTCCTTGGTGAGCACGCAGACCTGTTTGTTGTTGGTTTCCGGGCCGCTGCCGCACACCTTCAACCACGGCGAATACATCAACTGCGGCGCCGCCGCGGCCTGTTGCTGCTGATCCGCTGCGGCGGGTGCGGCCGGTGCAGGTGCGGCCGGCTTGGCCGGCGCTGCCGGTTTTTGCGCGGCCGGCTTTTGCGCCGGCTTGGGTTGTGGCGCCGGCTGCGCGAGCGCAGGGGCCGTGACGACCATGGCCGCCGCCAGCAACCCCGCGGCGGCGAATGAAGCGGTCAGCGCGCGCCCCAACGGACGGGCCGATGCGATCCGATGAACCATTGTAATTGTCCCTTTTTCCCCGTGCCGCTCGCGGCCTCGCGCCCAATCGAACGGTTGCCTCGTCGTCCGGCTCTCTCCCCGCGAAATGCGGCGAGAGCGTGACACCTGTGGGCTGCCTGATAGCCGATATTGCTCCTGCAATAAAGCCACGAATGCGCCGAAAATGCGGGGCACTGCTGGCCCTACCCCTGTGATAAATTGCGCAAAACGGGAAACGAATCGCATTCGAGCCCCCTTCGCGCCCTCCGTTACCGCCCCCGCGCTGATGCAGTGGCAGGCATCCCGGCGCACGCTGATGCTTGGCGCGTTGCTGACCGCGAGCGGGCTCGCCCGCTCCCCGGCATGGGCGGCGATGGCGCCTCACGCTATCGCCATGCATGGCGACCCGGCTTGGGGACCCGGCTTCAGTCACCCGAGCTATGCCGATCCGGCGGCTCCCAAGGGCGGCCAACTGGTTCATGGCGTGCTCGGGACCTTCGACTGCCTCAATCCATTCATCGTCAAGGGAGTGCCGGCGGCCAACATCCGCGGCTACGTGATCGAAAGCCTGCTGGCGCGCGGCTATGACGAGCCGTTCACGCTCTACGGCCTGCTCGCCGAAGGCGTCGCAACCGATGCCGCGCGCAGCTTCGTCAGTTTCACGCTCAATCCGGCCGCGCGCTTTGCCGACGGCAGGCCGGTGACGCCCGACGACGTAATTTTCTCCTGGCAACTGCTGCGCGACCGCGGCCGCCCGAATTACCGCATTTACTATGCCAAGGTCGTCAAGGCGGTCGCGACCGACGCACACACGGTGCGCTTCGATCTTACCGGCGCGGACGATCGCGAATTGCCGCTGATCATCGGCCTGATGCCGGTGCTGGCCCGGCACGCGATCGATCCCGACAAGTTCGAGGAAACGAGTTTCGAACCGCCGCTCGGCAGCGGCCCCTATCGCGTGAACGCGGTCAAACCTGGCGAAAGCGTCGTGTTCAAGCGCGATGCGAATTACTGGGGACGCGATCTGCCGATCAATCGCGGCACGTGGAACTTCGACACCATCCGCTTCGACTATTACCGCGACGGCAACACGCATTTCGAGGCGTTCAAGAAAGGGCTCTACGACGTGCGCCTCGAGACCGACCCGGCACGCTGGCAGACGGCGTATGATTTCCCCAGCATGCGCGATGGCCGCGTGGTCAAGGAGGAATTTCCCTACGGCCTGCCGAAGGGCATGGATGGCCTGGTGTTCAATACGCGCCGGGCGATCTTCGCCGATGTACGCGTGCGCGAGGCGATCCTGAACCTGTTCGATTTCGAATGGATCAATCACAATTATTTTTTCGATCTCTACAAGCGCACGGCGAGCTACTTCGACGGCTGCGATCTCTCCGCCCACGGCGTTGCCGCCAATGCACGCGAGCGCGAGCTGTTGGCGCCGTTCCCCGGCAGCGTGCGCGCCGACGTCATGGACGGCACCTTGGCGCCGCCGGTGACCGACGGCTCGGGCCGCGACCGCGTCGGCCTGAGTCGAGCTTTTGCGCTGTTTGCTGCGGCCGGCTACCAGCTCAAGGGCACGCAACTGGTGCACGCCGCCAGCGGCCGTCCATTTGCATTTGAGATCCTCGCGACCACCCGCGACCAGGAGCGGCTGGCGCTCGCCTTCGTGCGCAACCTCAAGCGCGCCGGCATCGACGCGCGCGTGCGCAGCATCGACGCCACCCAGTTCGAGCGTCGCCGCATCGCCTTCGATTTCGACATGATGCAGAACCGTTGGGAGCAATCGCTCTCGCCCGGCAACGAGCAACTGTTCTACTGGGGCTCGGACGCTGCCACGCAGGAAGGCAGCCGCAATTACATGGGCGTCAAGTCGAAGGCGGTCGACGCCATGATCGCCGCCATGCTCAGCGCCGAGAGCCGCACGGATTTCGTCGCCGCCACCCGGGCGCTCGACCGCGTGCTGCTGTCCGGCTTCTACGTGGTGCCGCTCTACTTCCCGCCCCAACAATGGATGGCGCGCTGGACGCGAATCAAGCATCCCTCACGGACCTCCTTGTTCGGCTATCTGCCGGAAACCTGGTGGCACGGGGACGCCAAATGATCTTGAACGGCACTCTCCAGACAGACGGCAACCGCGCCACCCTCGACGACCTGTTCCGCCGCGCCGGCGTGCGGCACGCCGACGCGCGGGCGCTGGCCGATCCGCCGAACACCGAGAGCCTTACCGGCCGAACGCCCCAAAGGCTGACCTATGCGGAGGCCGACCGGGCGATATCGGCGCTTGCCGCCAAACTGCGCGGACTAGGGCTGCAGACCGACACCGTGGTGGCGATACAGCTCGCCAACACCGTGGACAGCGTCATCGCGCTGCTCGGCGTGCTGCGCGCCGGCATGATCGCGGCACCGCTGCCGCTGCTCTGGCGCGAGCAGGAGATGGTGGCCGCGCTTGGCCGCATCGGCGCCAAGGCGATTCTCACCGTCTCGCGCATCGGCGCGACCGCGCAGGCCGAGATTGCCATGCGCGTGGCGGCCGAACTGTTTCCGATCCGCTACATCTGCGCCTTCGGCGACGATCTGCCCGATGGCGTGATGCCGCTCGAGGATTCGTTCGGTTCCTTAGCCACTGAATCCTTCCAACCGGCCGCGCGGTTGGGTCCGGCCGCCGCCCATGTTGCCGCCGTCACTTTCGACGTCACCGGCGAAGGCCTCGTTCCCGTCGCGCGCAGCCACAACGAACTGATTGCAGGCGGGCTTGCCGCCTTCCTGGAAGGCGGTATCGCGGCGGACTCGACCATCCTGTCGGCGATCCCGCTCGCCTCGTTCGCCGGCATCGCCCTCACGATCGTGCCGTGGCTGCTCGCCGGCGGAACGCTTTCGCTGCATCATGGCTTCGATCCGGTCGCCTTCGCCGAGCAGACCCGCGCGCATGCGGCCTCGATCGCCGTACTGCCGGGCCCTGCTTTAGCGCCGCTGACCGACGCCGGCCTGCTGGGTGCGCAAATCAAAACGATCCTCGCGCTGTGGCGCGCTCCCGAGCAACTCGCCGCCGCCGCGCCGTGGCAAGGCGATGTCGCGCTGGTCGATATTGCGAGCTTCGGCGAAGTCGGATTGCTGCCGGCCAAGCGCGGATCCGATGGCCTGCCGCTGCCGATGCCACACGGTGCCATCCTCGCGCCGCGCGGCGCTTCCGGGGCGATTGCGGTGGCCGAAACTCTGCGCAGCGAAGCCGGTACTTTGACTCTGCGCGGAGCGATGGTGCCGACGCAGCCTTTTCCGCCCGCTGCCAAGAACACCGATGAAGAAGGTCCAGCGCCGGACGGCTTCGTCGACACCGGCTTTGCCTGCCGCATCGAGCCCGGCAGCGGCACGCTTGTCCTTACCGCTCCGCCCGCCGGCATTACCGCGATCGGCTTTTATCGTTTCCGTCAAAGCGAGGTCGAAGCCGCGGTGGCGGCCGCCGATCCCGGTGCCGTCGTCGTCGCGCTGCCCGACGCCCTGCTTGGCCAGCGCCTGGCCAGCGGTGCCCGCGTCGCGACGGCATCCGAATTACAAGCGCGCGGTTTCAATGCGTTGATCACCGGAGCCTTTCGCCCGCGCGGGAATGCCGCTTGATCTTCATGATTTCGTTGACGGGACATTAATCGCCCGCCGTTACGGTTACGCCTCATTTCGTAACCGCGTGCGCCCTCATGTCTCTGCAAGGCCCCATCATCGTTGTCGCTGACGGCCCGGCGGACGACTTGGTCGAGGCGCTGGTCGCCGCCGGCGGCTTCCCGATCGTCGAGACCAAGTGGGACGATGCGCCGGCCGCTTTTAATTCGGTCAAGCCGACTGCCGTGGTGATCGCCGAGCCGGGCGCCCCGGCAAACGAATCCGCCGCGCGCAAGCTCTGCCTGCAGATTGCCACCGCCAAAGGCACCATCGTGCCGGTCATCGCGCGCGTGCACGGCGACCAGGAATCCGCCGTGCCGATCGCGCTTGCCGCTGACGCCGCGCTGGCGGTCGAGCGGCTGATCGCGCGTCTACAATCGGCCATGCGGGTGCGCGCCTTGCATGCAACGGTTTTGCGCCGCATCGAGACCTTCGGCTCGCATGACGGAAGGCTGCCGCCGTTTCCGGTTGGCGACGCGCTCGATGACGCGACCGTATTGATCGCCGGCCGCGGGCCGCTCTATCCCAAGCTCAGCGTGGCGATGGGTGAGCGTGTCAAGATGCTGGGCGCGCTCAGCGTGGAGGCCGCCGCCAAGCACCTCAACGCGCGCGACATCGACGGCATCGTGGTGGGCGACGGTTTTTCTCCGCGCAAGGTGGAAGCCTTCCTCACCGTGGTGGCGCAGGACGACCGCTTCCGCGACATCCCGGTCGCGTTGATCGGCGAGGCGCCGCCCGAGTTCATCGACGCGCTGCCGAACATCGACCACGTTGACGGCGATCCGGCCCGCCTGGTCGCGCGCATGGTGCCGCTGGTGCGCATGCATGCCTTCGAGGCGCGGCTCAAACGCATGCTCAAGACGCTCGATGCCGACGGCATGTTCGATCCGGAAACCGGCTTGCACACGCGCGATACGTTCTGCCGCGAGCTCGACAAGGCGATGGCCGAGGCCAGCGACCGCAGCATGGCGTTGTCGCTCGCGCGCTTTTCCTTCGATGGCGCCCTCGACGAGCGTGCCGGCACGGACGCCGCTCGAATATTGACTCGTCTCATCCGCAATATCGATTTTGCCTGCCGCGACGATGACGGCGCGCTGCTGATCGCCTTCACGCAGACCGATCTGCGCAGCGCCCATGTGGTGGCGCGACGCATCGCCGGCGTCATCAAGAACACCATGCTGGTGCCGCTGCGCGGGCGCGACACGCTCGCCGCCCATGTGACGCTGGCGACGCTGAAGGCGGGCGACACGCTCGACAGTCTGTTGGCGCGCGTGATCGGCAGCCGGGTGGTTGCCGCCGAGTAGTTCCGTGACTAGGTTAGCTCCAACAGGAGCCAGCCATGCCCGACACCCAGCCCGTCCGCATCGACGTCGTTTCCGACGTGGTCTGCCCGTGGTGCTTCATCGGCAAGCACCGTCTGGAAAAGGCGCTCGCACTGCGGCCCGACGTCAAGGTCGAGGTGTATTGGCGACCCTTTTTCCTCAACGACTGGATTCCGCGCGAGGGTATTTCGCGCGAGCAATATCTCACCACCAAATTCGGCTCGCCCGAACGCTACAAGGGCATAGCGCAGCGTGTTACCGCGGCGGCGGCCGAGGAAGGTTTGGTCTACGCCTCCGACAAGATGAAGCGGCAGCCTAATACGCTCGACTGCCACCGGCTGATCCGCTGGGCGGAAGCAATCGGCAAAGCGGCCGAGATGAAACAACGGTTGATGGATCTTTATTTCACGCAAGGCGCCGACTTGACCGACCGCGACACGCTGGTGCAGGCCGCCGTCGATGTCGGGCTCGACGCCAAGATCGTGCGCGAAGCCTTGGCGAGCGATCAGGACGTCGAGCAGATCGAGCGCGAGGCGCAATCGGCCAAGGACGCCGGCATCGAGGGCGTGCCCTGCTTCATCTTCGGCGGCAAGTTCGCGGTCTCAGGCGCGCAGTCGCCCGAATACCTCGCCGAAGCGATCGACCGCATGGCACAGGCGCAAGACGCGGCGGAGTAGCGCGCAGCCTCCCCCAGCCGTTCATTCCCGCGCAAGCGGGAATCCAGTCCTTACTGTTGCAGCCCTGAACCCGCCGCCCTGGGTCCCCGCTTTCGCGGGGACGGACGGATATTGTCACGCCGCCTTCACGCGTTCGGCGATTGACGCCAGCCTGCGCAGGATCGCCGCGGTGCCTTTCAGGCGATCCACCGGCTTCTCCCAGTCGTCGAAGAACACGAGTTGCTGGGCTTTGGCGTCCTTCGGATCGGCGCGCATGCGCACGCTCGAGCCCTGTTCGCGAATGAACGCGATCAACCCGTCCGGATTGGCGAAGATGTTGTCGCGGAACGAGAGCACCACGCCCTTCGGCCCGGCCTCGAGCTTTTCCACATTGCCGCGCCGGCATAGGGCCTTGATCGCCACCACCTGCAACAGATGCTCGACCTCGCCCGGCAGCGGACCGAAGCGGTCGACCATTTCCGCCGCGAAGCTGTCGATGTCGCGCTCGTCCTCGATCTCGGCCAGCCGCCGGTAGAGCGCGAGCCGCACCGACAGATCGGCGACGTAATTCTCCGGAATGAGCAGCGCAGTGCCGATAGTGATCGACGGCGACCAGCGGTCGGCGACCGGCGCGGAAATGCCGGCCTTCAGGCTGAGCACCGCCTCTTCCAGCATCTGCTGGTAGAGCTCGAAGCCGACCTCCTTGATGTGGCCGGACTGCTCGTCGCCCAAGAGATTGCCGGCGCCGCGAATGTCCAGGTCATGCGAGGCGAGTTGGAAACCGGCACCGAGCGTATCGAGCGATTGCAGCACCTTGAGCCGCCGCTCCGCCTGCGGCGTGATCGCGCGGTTGGCCGGCAGCGTCAGCAGCGCATAGGCGCGCAGCTTGGCGCGCCCCACGCGCCCGCGCAGTTGATAGAGCTGCGCGAGGCCGAACATGTCGGCGCGGTGCACGATCAACGTGTTGGCGGTCGGAATATCGAGGCCGGATTCGATGATGGTGGTCGACAGCAGCACGTCGTATTTGCCGTCGTAGAAGGCCGACATGATGTCGTCGAGCACTGTCGGCGGCATCTGCCCATGCGCGACCGTGACGCGCACTTCCGGCACGTTCTTGTCGAGGAAATCCTTGGCGCCGGCGAGGTCTTCGATGCGCGGGCAGACATAGAAGGCTTGTCCTCCGCGGTATTTCTCGCGCAGCAACGCCTCGCGCACGGTGATGGGATCGAACGGCGATACGAACGTGCGTACCGCCAGGCGATCGACCGGCGGCGAGGCGATGATCGAGAGATCGCGCACGCCGGTGAGCGCCAATTGCAAGGTGCGCGGAATCGGCGTCGCGGTGAGCGTGAGCACGTGTACTTCCGAGCGCAGCGTCTTGAGCTTCTCCTTGTGCGCCACGCCGAAATGCTGCTCCTCGTCCACCACCAGCAGCGCCAGGTCCTTGAACTTGATGCCCTTGCCGAGAATGGCGTGGGTGCCAATGACGATATCGACATGGCCTTCGGCCAAGCCAGCCTTCACCCTGTTTAATTCGGCCGTGGGCACTAAACGCGAGGCCTGCGCCACGTTGACCGGGAAACCGCGGAAACGTTCGGTGAAGGTCTTGAAGTGCTGGCGCGCCAACAGCGTGGTCGGCACCACCACGGCGACCTGCTTGCCGTTGATGGCGGCGGTGAAGGCTGCGCGCAGCGCCACTTCGGTCTTGCCGAAGCCGACATCGCCGCAAATGAGCCGGTCCATCGGGCGGCCGGAGCCGATATCCTTGATGGTGGCATCGATGGCGGCGAGCTGGTCGTCGGTCTCCTCGTAGGGGAAGCCGGCGCAGAATTCGTCGTAGGCCCCCGGCCCGACGCTGAAGCGCGGCGCCTCGCGCGTCAGCCGCTCGGCCGCCACTTTGATCAGCTCGCCCGCAATTTCGCGGATGCGGCTCTTCATGCGCGCCTTGCGCGCCTGCCAGTTGCCGCTGCCGAGCCGGTCGAGATCGACGTTCGCCTGCTCGGCGCCATAGCGCGACAGCAGGTCGACGTTTTCGACCGGCAGGTAGAGCTTGGCGCCCTCGGCGTAATGGATCTCCAGGCAATCGTGCGGCGCGCCGGCGGCCGTGATCGCCTGCAGGCCGGCAAAGCGTCCGATGCCGTGATCGACGTGCACCACGAGGTCGCCGGGCGCGAGGCTGGTGGCCTCGGCAATGAAATTGTCGGCGCGGCGCATGGCGCGTCGCGGCCGCACCAGGCGATCACCGAGAATGTCCTGTTCGCTGACGATGGCCGCGTCGGCGGTCTCGAAACCGGACTCGATGCCGAGCACGGCAAGCGCCACCGCCGGCTTGGGCAGAGCGAGCGCCTGTGGCCAGGAGCCGGCACTCGTGAGATTGAGCAGCTTGTGGTCGGCGAGTACGTGGCTCATGCGCTCGCGCGCGCCCTCGCTCCAAAGCGCAATCGCCACCCGCTTGCCGGCCGCTTGCAAGCCGAGCACGTGTTGCGTGACCGCCTCGAACACATTGGCCGCGGGCTCGGCACGCTCGGCCGCGAAATTGTGGCCGGCGCGCGCGCCGACGTCGATCACATCGCGAGCGGCGGGCACCGCGAATGGCGTCAGCTTCGCGAGCGCCGCGGCATCGAGCCGCTGCTTCCAATCGCTCTCGTCGAGATAAAGCCGCGCCGTCGGCAGCGGCTTGTAGGGCGGCGACACGCCTTCCTTGAGCGCCTCGCGCCGCGCGTCGTAATAATCGGCGATCTGCGTGAAACGCTCGTGCGCGGCATCTTCCGCCAGGTGTTCCAGCGTCAGCGGCGTCCCGGGCAGATAGTCGAACACGGTCTCGAGCTTATCGTGGAACAGCGGCAGCCAGTGCTCCATGCCCGGATAGCGGCGGCCCTCGCTCACCGCTTCGTAGAGCAGATCGTCGGGCGCGGTGGCGCCGAACTCGGCCACATATCCGGTGCGAAAGCGGCGGATGGTCTCGGTGACGAGCTGGAATTCCGCCACCGGCACAAGATCGAGCCCGCGCAAGGGCGTTTCGCTGCGTTGCGTCTGCGCGTCAAAGCTACGAATCGTTTCGATCGCGTCGCCGAAGAAATCGAACCGCACCGGCATGTCCATGCCGGGCGGATAGAGGTCGAGGATGCCACCGCGCACCGAATAGTCGCCCGGCTCGCGCACCGTCGAAGCACGCGTGAAGCCGTTGAGCTCGAGCCATGAAATGATGCTCGCCATGCCGATGACATTGCCGGGCGCGACCGAAAGCGCGTGCGTTGCCACGAATTCGCGCGCCGGCACGCGTTGCAGCGCGGCGTTCACCGTGGTGAGCAGTACAGACGGCTGGTCGCGGCCTTTCACGCGCGCAAGCCGCGACAGCGCCGTCATGCGTTGCGCCACCACACTGGCGTTCGGCGACACCCGGTCGTAGGGCAGACAATCCCAGGCCGGGAATTCCATGGTCAGAATGTCGGGCCCGAAGAACGCCAGCGCGCGCGACAGCGCCGCCATGCGCTGGCCGTCGCGGCAGACCACGGCGAGCGAGATCGCCGGCGCATCGGTGCGCGCCGCGACGGCGCGCGCAAGATCCGCCAGCACCAAGCCCTCGGCGCCGTCGGCCACTTGCGCCAGCGTGAGTGGCCGGCCGGCCTGCAACAATGCGGCGGGAGATGTTGCCTTCGCGCTCACGTCAATCGTCGGCCTTGTAGTGGAAATCGCACAGGCGGCGGAACAGCGGGGTATTGATCTCGGCCGGCGCCTTTTGCGTCCCGTTCACCCAGGAAAAAATCTGCTGATCCGGTACCTCGAGCCAGGTTTCGTACTCGTCGAGATCGGCGTCGCTCAATTTCGCGATCTGCGCGTCGGCAAAGCGGCCGAGCACCAGATCCATCTCGCGAATGCCGCGGTGCCAGGACCGAAACAGCAGCTTGCGCCGGCGCTCGTCCAGCCCATCGCTCGAAATCCCAATTCCGGTCATCCGTGTCGCTCCAACGCCAAAAACCCGGACGGGGCCGGGCGAGGGTTATATAGAGGGCTTGCGGGGCGCTGTCAGCGTTTGCTTTGCACAGCCCAGCATTGCGTCCGCCGAACGCGCAAGCCAGCATGGCGGTAAATGCGCCCGCTCGTGCTCAGCCCCCTGTTCGCCTCACTCACCAGCCTGCCCGGCGTCGGGCCGAAGCTGGAGAAGCTCTATGCGCGGCTGCTCGACCGCGAGGCCACGCGCGTGGTCGATCTGCTGTTTCACCTGCCGGCGGGCGTCATCGACCGCCGCGCGCGGCCGAAGCTCAACGAGGTGCAGCCCGGCCAGGTGGTCACCGTCGCGGTCAGCGTCGATGAGCACCGTCCCGCCCCGCGCCACCGCGCGCGCGCGCCCTACCGCATCCTCACCAGCGACGACACCGGCCCGACGCTGACGCTGACCTATTTCAACGCGCGCGAAGATTATCTGCGAAAGCTGCTGCCTGAGGGCGAGACGCGCTACGTCTCCGGCACCGCCGAATTCTACGACGGCATGTTGCAGATGGTGCATCCCGACCGGGTGGTGGACGAACAAGGCTTCGCCAACCTGCCGCTGGTCGAGCCGGTCTATCCGCTCACCGAGGGGCTCGCGCTCGGCAATGTGCGGCGCGCGATGGACGGCGCGCTGGCGCGCCTGCCCGATCTGCCGGAATGGCAGGACGAAGCCTGGGTCGCGCGCGAGCGCTTTCCCACCTTCGCCGCGGCGTTGCGCCAGCTGCATCGGCCGCATGAGCCGCACGACATCGCGCCCGAGGGCCCGGCCTGGACGCGGCTCGCTTATGACGAATTGCTCGCCGGCCAGCTCGCACTCGCACTGGTGCGCGCGCACATGCGCCGGCAAGCCGGGCGCGGCTCGGCCAGCGAGGGCCGCCTGCGGGCGCGCATCTTGAAGGCGCTGCCCTACGCGCTCACCCATTCGCAGCAGAAAGCGATGGACGATATCGTCGCCGATCTCGCCCGCCCGCAACGAATGTTGCGCTTGCTGCAGGGCGACGTCGGCTCCGGCAAGACCGTGGTGGCGCTGGCCGCGGCGGCCGCCGTGATCGAAGCTGGACGGCAGGCCGCCTTCATGGCGCCGACCGAAATCCTCGCCCGCCAGCATCTCGCCACCATCGCGCCGCTGGCGGAAGCCGCCGGCTTGCGCGTTGCCATCCTTACGGGGCGCGAGCGCGGCGGCGAACGCGAGACCATTATCGATCGCCTTGCGCTCGGCGACATCGATCTGTTGATCGGCACCCATGCGCTGTTCCAGGAGGACGTCGCGTTCCACGATCTCGCGCTCGCCATCGTCGACGAGCAGCACCGCTTCGGCGTGCATCAGCGGCTGGCGCTGGCGGGCAAGGGCGAGGCGGTCGACGTGCTGGTGCTCACCGCCACGCCGATCCCACGCACGCTGGTGCTGACTTATTTCGGCGACATGGACATTTCCGAACTGCGTGAAAAGCCGCCCGGCCGCCAGCCGATCGATACGCGAACGATACCGATGACGCGCATCGAGGAGGTCGAGGACGCGGTCGGCCGCGCGATCGGCGAAGGCAAGCGCGCCTATTGGGTCTGCCCGCTGGTGGAGGAATCCGAAAAGATCGATCTCGCGGCCGCGGAAGCACGCTTCGAGGAATTGCGCCAGCGCTTCGGCAACAAAGTCGATCTGGTGCACGGCCGCATGAAGGGGTCTGAGAAGGACGCCGCCATGGCGCGCTTTGCCGCCGGCGAGACGCAGCTTCTGGTCGCCACCACTGTGATCGAAGTCGGCGTCGACGTGCCGCAGGCCACCATCATGGTGATCGAGCACGCCGAGCGCTTCGGGCTCGCGCAATTGCATCAATTGCGCGGGCGCATCGGGCGTGGGTCCGGGCAATCGACCTGTCTGCTGCTCTACAAGGCGCCGCTCGGCGAAACGGCCAAGGCGCGGCTTGCGGTGCTGCGCGACACAGAGGACGGCTTCCGCATCGCCGAGGAGGACTTAAGGCTGCGCGGCCAAGGCGATCTGCTCGGCACGCGCCAGAGCGGCCTGCCCGGTTTTCAGTTGGCCCGCATCGAGGTGCACGGCAAATATCTTGGCGCCGCGCGCGATGACGCGGCGCTGATCTTGACGCGCGACGCCACGCTCGACAGCCCACGCGGCCAGGCGCTGCGCCATCTGCTCTATCTGTTCGGCAAGGACGAGGCGATCAAGCTGATAAGGGCGGGCTGACGCCCTACTCCACCGCTTCCGTCTTCTTCGCCACCTGCGCCGCTTGCGCGCTGGCGGCGAGCGTAGCGAGTTTTTTCTGCGCCGCTTCGCCGCTATCCGGCTGCACCATGCCGGCCGAAATCAACAGCGTCATGGCGTTCTCCACCGAGATGTCGAGCACGATGAGGTCCTTGCGCAGGACATAGAAGAAGAACCCGGTGGTCGGGTTGGGGGTGCAAGGCATGAAAGCCGACACATGCTCGCCTTGCGGCAGCTTGTCCGCGAGATCCGCGCCGGGTGGCTGCGATAGAAACACCAGCGACCACATGCCGGGCGCCGGAAACTCCACCAGCGCCACCTGCCGGAAACTCGAGCCCGACTTCGAAAACAGCGTCTCGAAAATCTGTTTCATCGTGTTGTAGACCGGCCGCACGATCGGCATGCGATTGAGCAGACCCTCGCCCAACTCGACCAGCTTACGTCCGACCAAGTTGGCGGTGAGAAAACCAAGCAGCGTGAGCGCAACGAAGGCGATCACCAGGCCGCTGCCCGGGATCGGCCAGGGCAAATAGGTTTCCGGCCGGTAGGCCGGCGGGATGAGCGGCCGCACCACGCCATCCACCCAATTGATGAACGACCATACCAGCCAGATCGTGACCGCCACCGGTCCGGCTACGATCAGTCCGGTGAGGAAATAATTGCGGATGCGGCCGGCCACGCTGGTGTGCGGCGGCGCCATGCTGGCGGTTGGCGTCGCGGCGGGTCCCTGGTCGATCGTGGGCATGGAATTATTCTATTCCACCGTGACCGATTTCGCGAGATTGCGCGGCTGGTCGACGTCGGTGCCGATGGCCGCGGCCGTATGATAGGCAATCAATTGCACCGGAATGGCATAGACCAGCGGCGTCACCGTCGAGGCCATGTCCGGCAGCACGATGATTTCTGTTGAATCGACCGGCGCTTCCTTGGCGCCTTTGGCGTCGGTCACCAGCACGATCTTGCCGCCGCGCGCGGCCACTTCCTGCATGTTCGACACCGTCTTTTCGAACACGCGGTCGAACGGCGCAATCACGATCACCGGAATGGTCTCATCGATCAGCGCGATCGGCCCATGCTTGAGTTCGCCGGCTGCATAGCCTTCGGCGTGGATATAGGAGATTTCCTTGAGCTTGAGCGCGCCTTCCAGCGCGATCGGGAAGCTGGTGCCGCGGCCGAGATAGAGCACGTCGCGCACTTTGGCGAGATCCTGCGCCAACTTTTCGATCTGCGGCTCGAGCTTGAGCGCCTCCGCCATCAGGCGCGGCACTTCGATTAGCGCGCGCACCACGTTCCGCTCGTCGGTCGCCGACATCTCGCCGCGCGCGCGCCCGGCGGCGATGGCGAGGCAGGCCAGGACGCTAAGCTGACAGGTGAAAGCCTTGGTCGAGGCGACGCCGATTTCGGGTCCGGCGAGCGTCGGCATTACCACGTCGCTTTCGCGCGCGATGGTCGAGGTCGGCACGTTCACCACCGACAAGACGTGCTGCTTGTGCTGCTTGGCGTAGCGCAGCGTCGCCAGCGTGTCGGCGGTCTCGCCCGACTGCGAAATGAAGATGGCGAGATCGCCTTTTTCGAGCGGCGCCTCGCGGTAGCGGAATTCCGAAGCGATATCGATTTCGACCGGCAGCTTGGCGAAGCGCTCGAACCAGTATTTCGCCACCAGCCCCGCATAGAACGCGGTGCCGCAGGCCGACAGCGACAGGCGTTTGAGTTTCTTCCAGTCGAACGACAGTTTGTCCGGCAGCGAGACCTTTTCCGTGGTCATGTCGATGTAATGGGCGAGCGTGTGGCCGACGACTTCCGGCTGCTCGTGGATTTCCTTGGCCATGAAGTGCTTGTGGTTGCCCTTGTCGACCAATTGCGCCGAGGCGGTGGATTTGATCACCGGGCGTTCGACCTTGCGGCCCTCGCCGTCGTGAATTTCGACGCCCTTGTGCGTCATCACCGCCCAGTCGCCGTCTTCGAGATAGCTGATGGTGTCGGTAAACGGAGCGAGCGCGATGGCATCGGAGCCGAGATACATCTCGCCGTCGCCGTAACCGATGGCGAGCGGCGAGCCCTTGCGTGCGCCAATCATCAAATCGTCCTCGCCGGCGAACAAAAAGGCGAGCGCGAAGGCGCCGCGTAACTGCTTGAGCGCCGCCGCCACCGCCGCGACCGGCGGCTTGCCTTGTCTCATCTCGTCGGTGACGAGATGAGCGACCACTTCGGTGTCGGTCTCGCTGCCGAATTTGGCGCCGTTTTTGGCGAGACGATCGCGCAGCTCGCGGAAATTCTCGATGATGCCGTTATGCGCCACCGCCACGCGGTCGGTGGCGTGTGGATGGGCGTTGCTCTCGGTCGGCTTGCCGTGGGTGGCCCAGCGGGTATGGCCAATGCCGATTTTGCCGGCGAGCGGCTGGCGCGCCAGCCGCTGTTCCAGCGCCTGCAGCTTGCCTTGGGCACGCCGGCGCCCGAGCGCGCCGTGATTCAAGGTGGCGACGCCAGCCGAGTCGTAGCCACGGTACTCGAGGCGCTTGAGCGCCTCGACCAAATGGCCGGCGACCGGCTCGCGTCCGATGATTCCGACGATCCCGCACATCCTTGTGGATGGCCCCTTTGTTAGTATCTTGCTTTAGCCGACGCCGCCAAGCATATGGAAATCAAAACGCATTTCGTCATATGACAATAGCGGAGTCAGTCGCCGGGCTCATTTCTTTTTGGTCTTCTTCGGCGTTTTCGCACTCTTCATGCCCAAGCCCTTGAGCGCCCGCAAGCGTTTAGCCCAGCCAGGCTTAATCGTCTGTTCGGCGCGTTCGAAGGTGAGCGCATCGGCCGGCACATTCTTGGTTACCACCGAGCCGGAGCCGACATAGGCGCGGTCGCCGATCGTGACAGGCGCGACCAGCGCCGAATTAGAGCCGATGAAGGCGCCTTTGCCGATTTCGGTGCGGTGCTTGGCGACGCCGTCATAGTTGCAGGTGATGGTACCGGCGCCAACATTGGCGCCCGCGCCCACCCGCGCATCGCCGATATAGGCCAGGTGATTGGCCTTGGCGCCGGCCTCGATCTTGGTCTCCTTCACTTCGACGAAATTGCCGATATGCACGTCTGCGCCGAGGTCGGCCCCCGGCCGCAGCCGCGCAAACGGCCCGACGCGCGCGCCCTTGCCGACATGGGCACCTTCCAGATGCGAAAAGGCGCGGATCGTCGCGCCGTCGTCGACCGTCACACCCGGTCCGAACACCACGTTCGGCTCGACCGTGACGTCCTTGCCGAATCTTGTGTCGGCGGAGAGGAACACCGTTTCCGGCGCGATCAGGGTGACACCGGCCTCGAGCGCGGCGGCGCGCAGCCGTTGCTGCAAAACTGCCTCGGTTTCGGCGAGCTGCGCCTTGCTATTGACCCCGCGCATGTCGTCCTCCCCGGTTTCGATCGCGACCGCCTTCAAGCCCATATCGCGGGCGATGGCAACCGCATCGGTGAGATAGAATTCGCCTTTGGCATTGGCATTGCCGATGCGGTCGAGAATCGCGAGCGCGGTTTTTCCCGCAAGCGCCATCAGCCCGCCATTGCAGAGCGCGATCTTGCGCTCGTCAGGCGTCGCGTCGCGCTCCTCACGGATCGCCAGCAATTCGTCGCCGCGCGTCAGTAGCCGCCCGTAGCCGGCGGGATCGGCGGGCCGGAAACCCAGCACCGCCACCGCCGCGCCGCGGCGCAGCGCCGATCGCAATTCGCTCAGCGTTTCAGCCCGCAGCAAGGGAGTGTCGGCAAACAGCACCAATATGTCATCGGGCTTGCGGGCGATTGCCCTGCGCGCCGCCAGCACCGCATGCGCGGTACCGCGCCGTTGCGTCTGCTCAAAGATTTCGGCCTTAGGTGCCAGTGCCCGCGCTTCATGTGCGACCGCGTCGTGATCGGGTCCGACCACCACAGCAATTTCACCGCCGCCCGCCTTGATCGCCGCGCCAAGCGCATGCGCGAGCAGCGTGCGCCCGCCGATGCGGTGGAGCGCCTTCGGCAGGACGGAACGCATGCGGGTGCCCTCGCCCGCCGCCAGTACGATCGCTAGACACGTTCGTCGCTGCATTTTATTTCCGCTCACGGAATGCCACCCTTGCGGCGCACGCGAGCCCCGCCGAAGAACGCGCTTGTGCTTACCCGGTCGCGTAACACAATGAAAGCGAGCATTGCCGGATTCTGCTAACGTTTTCAATGACGTGATTCGCACTGCATCGAGGCTGTCCATGGCGATCAAGAGCACGCCGCCGGAACCCGATTTGCCCAATATCCGCAAGCCCCTTCGCACATCGCCGCTCTGGCGAGTGTTTGGCTGGGGCGGTGCCGCGACCATCGCGCTGGCTGCCGTCGCGCTCACCAGTCAAACGGAAGCCGGCGGCAAACGCCTGCAGCTTGCCTTCGCTTTTGGCAGCGATCCGACGCAAGTAGCCGCCCAGATTCCGCCGCGCCCGGCCGAGACCGCCGCCGAAGCCGAGACCAAGCGCCTCGCCGCCCAGCTGCGCGACCTCACCGCCGACCGCGTGCGGCTCACGGCGCGCATTGCCATGCTCGAGCGCAACCTCGAGGACATGACCGGCTCGATCAAGCAGCAGAGCGAACAACTGGCCGCCGCGCGCGCCGCCGCCGCTACGCCGCCGCCGGCGCCGAGCGCGCCGGCCACCACGCCGGCGGTCGTTGCCGCGGCGCCGCCCCCCGCAGCCGCGCTGCCGGCACTGACGCCGCTGGCGATGCCGGCGGCCGGCGAAGCCCCCGCGTCATGGCCTGCGGCCACGACAACGCCGGAAGGAGAGCAGCCCGCAGCGCAACCGGAAGCCCCGCAAGCGGCCACCGAACCGGTTCCATTGCCTCCGGTCCGCGTCGCCAACGCACCCGCGCACGAGCCCGTCGCCGAACCGCGGCCACCGGCCCGCGATGGATTCGGTGTCGATCTCGGCGGCGCCTCCAGTCTGGAAGCGCTGCGCGTCCATTGGGCGGCGTTGAAGGCCAATTACGGCCCCCTGCTGGTGGGATTGCAGGCGCTCGCCACGCAGCATCCGAAACGCCCGTCGGGCACAATGTATCGCCTGGTGGTGGGGCCGTTGCCGAACGCGGCGGAAGCCGTCCGCCTCTGCGCCCGCTTCCCGGCCCTCCGCACCGGCTGCCACCCGGCCAAGTTCAGCGGCGCGCAACTGGCCGCGCGTTGATTGTCGCGCGGTCCGCACACCGGCATAATCCTGTTCTTTCGGAAACCGCTGTCATGAAGCTGTTCCTGCCGAGCGCGCGCGCGACCAATTATCTGCTGATCGTGGGCTTTTGCTCGCTCGGCTACGCGCTCTACATCCGCTATCTCGCGATCGAACAGACGAACGTTGGCCTCGCCTGCGGCGCCGGCCTCGACACCTGGCTGTGCTTTGCGCGGCGCGCCGCGATCGCGCTGTTTACCTATTCGGTGTTCGGCTGGGCGGCGCTCGCGGTCGCCGCGCTCAATCTGCTGCGGCCGTCGCTGGTTTTGTTCGCCGCGGCCCTCAGCATCGCCTGCTTCGGAATCGTGCTCTACAACATCGCTCTGTCGGCGCTCGCCTTCGGGCTGCTGGTGCTCAGCTTTGCGCGCCGCGCACCCGAGCCAGACTGACCGCAAACGCGGCAAGCGCCGCGCATAACCAGAGCGACTGCCAATTCGCTAAGCCTTCGTCGAGCACGATGTAAGGCACCGACAATGCGAGGATGCCGGCGGCGGCCAATTCGGCGGCAGCATGGCGGCCGTGCGGGCGCGGCATCATTAAGCTGTGCATGATGAATGGCACGGCGGCCGCGCTGAGCGGCGCGAACGGAAAATCCCGATAACGCGGATCGAACACCAGGCCAAGCGCGATCATGATCGCCAGCAGCGTTGTGGCTATCATCAGCGCGCCGGCAAGCCGCGCGATGGGATCGCGGGTGCGTTCGGCGGCGGGCCCGAGCAGCGCCGAGAAGCGCGGCAGCGGCGTGCCATGCATCATTGCCGCGCTCAAGACCGGCGGCACCAGCAACGCGACGCCGACCAAGGCAAGCGACCGCAGCCAGCCGCCGGCGCCAAGCGATTCAAGCGGGACGTTGGCAATGCTCCAGCCGATCAGCGTGCCGCCCGCGATTGCGTTCGCCGTCACCGCCAGCCAAACCGATGGCACCGCGTCGCGCCGCGCCGCGAAGGCGGCGCCGAACACGATGAGCGCCAGCAAAATTCCGCCCGCCGCTTGCGCCTGCCAATAAGGATGATCGGATACCGCCTCGCCCCAATTGAATTTCGACGTCCGCGCAGCGTCGTCGAGCAGGCCCCAATGACCGCCGACGGTGCCCTCGAGCGCGCGCTTCCATGGCTCGTCGAAGGCCTCGATCACATTGACGCGGAAATTGTCCCGCTTGCCCAACGCGAGCACGTCCTGAATGACGCGTGCCTGGTTCGCCGGCGACGGCAGCGCCCCCTCGCGCATGCGCCCCGCGCTCGGCCAGCCGACTTCGCCGATCATCACTTCCTTGCCGGGAAAGGCGGCGACCACCTGACGGCGGATCGAATCCACATGCGCAGCGGCATTGCCCGCCGGAATCGGAAAATCCTCCCAATAAGGCAGGATATGAATGGTGATGAAGTCGGCGGCTGCGGCGACGTCACGATTGCGCAGCCAGAACTCCCACACGTCGGCATAGGTCACCGGCACGCTCACGCGCGCCTTCACCGCGCGCATGGCGGCGGCGAGATCCTCGGGCGACATTTCGCCGCGCAGCAGCACCTCATTGCCGACCACGACCGCACGGATCGTGGCAGGGTATTTGTTGGCCAGCGCCACCGCGGTTTCGATCTGGAACCGGTTGCGCTCGGCATGGCTCGACAGCCAGAGCCCCTGCATCACCTTGAGGCCATGACGGGCCGCGATGCCGGCGATCTGATCGAGGCCGAAATCGACCGAATAGGTCCGCACACAATCGGTGATTTTGGCCAGCCGGGCGAGGTCGTCCTCGATCTGCGCCGTTGAAATTTGCGTGCTGAGGTCGAGCGGGGTCTGGCCGCCCCGAAACGGGGTGTAGGACAGGCAATAGAGCTTTTCGCCGGCCTGCAAAGGGGAATGCGGCATCGGCACTGGCTTACCGAGCCAGGCCCACGCGCCGGCGATAACCACCGCCGACACGGCGAGGCAGACTAGACCAAGGCGCATCGGCTTGAACCCGTACCGGCGAATAAGACGCCTGGAACGGCTTATCGCGCGCGTTTGCCGCTGCCAAGCCGCCGGATTTAAGCAAGCTGCGCGGAGGTGCTGGACAAAAGCGATCCGTTGGGGCCATGTCTTGGATGACTGGTCTTGAACGACAAGTCGTGGTGTGAGGTAACTCCGCCCAAGATGGCGGTCCGGGTTGAGCGTGCGGGTTTTTACGACAGTTGTTGCCGCGGCGGCCGGCATAAAGCGCCGTATTCGTGTCCCAATCCGGTCGCATAACAGACCGGTTAGCGGGCGGGCGGCCTTCATCAACACCGGCGGGACAATGCCGAAAGTCACCTTGTTGCGTCTATTGCGTGTGGCTTTCTGCGTGGCGGCCTTGAGTTTCGCCGCTACCGCAGCCTTTGCCCAGACTGGTGCCCCCAAGCCGTCGGAACCGCAAAAGCAGGGTGCCGACAACGCCAAGGATGGCCAAAAGAGCATCGACGAGGTCGCCGAGGCCGCGCGTCTGCTGACCGGGCCGGCCGGCAACCCGGAATGCGTCTGGCTCGGCCGCCGGGTCGTCAGCCTGCTGTGGCGGGATGACCTCGATACGGCTTTCCGGCACCTCGACCTTTACGACCGGTTCGGCTGCCCAAGCTCCCATATTCAGGCCACTTTCCGCTGCCTGGTGCGGCAGGGCCATATCGATCCTAAGGCCCAGGACAGCCTGAACGGCCGGGTGCATGCCTGTTGGCTCGATCCGGCGCTTGCCCCCACCGCGGCCGCCGCCGCCCCCCCGCCCGTCGCCACATCCGGTGGAACGACTTCCCGCTGAGCACGTTTTCAAACCGCCAAAATTATTTTTTGCTGCTATGCGGGCGTCAAGGAATTGCCATGAGCGGTCTATACTTGAATAAGCGCCTAATGCCGCGCTATGCTGCAATGCCGCAGAAAGTGCATCGGCTGAGCCCAGGGGACGGGCTCAAGGGTCTGCAATCCCGCCCCATTTGGTTGTAAGTGTATGCGCTCCGTCGCTGCCGTAATCGCCTTCGTGGCGTGCGTGCAAGCCGGATTGTGGGCTCTCGCGCAGGATCACCTGAGCGCTCCCAATTTCGACGGCCAACTCGCCAGCGTTTCCTACGCGCCATTTGGCGGCAACGCTCATCCGGATTCCGGCACGCAAGCGCAGGCCGCGCAAATTCGCGCCGACCTTCAACTGCTGGCGCCGCTGACGCGGGCGATCCGCACTTATTCGTCCACCGGCGGCGTCGAACTGGTGCCCGGCATCGCGCAGGAACTAGGCCTGCGGGTCACGGTCGGCGCCTGGATCGACAAGCACAACGAGCGCAATGAACGCGAAATCGCCTCGGTGATCGATCTCGCCAAGCGCCACAGCAACGTCAACGGCATCATCGTCGGCAACGAAACCATCTACCGCGCCGACCTCAAGGTCAGCGAGTTGGTTTCGATGATCCAGCGGGTCAAACGCTCGACCAATGTGCCGGTCACCACCGGCGAAATCTGGAACGTCTGGATCGAGCATCCCGAGCTGGTTTCGGCGGTCGACTATATCGCCGCGCACATCCTGCCCTATTGGGAAGGCTTCTCCGACAAGCAAGCCGTCGACCAGGCCATCCTGATCTATAACAAGCTGCGCGCGGCCTATCCCGGCAAGCGCATCGTCATCGCCGAATTCGGCTGGCCGAGCGCGGGCTATAATCTCAAAGCCGCCGAACCCGGCCGCATCGAACAGGCCATCGTGCTGCGCGACTTCGTCTCGCGCGCCGAGGCCTACGGCATCGATTACAATATCGTCGAAGCAATCGATCAGCCGTGGAAGATCTTCGAAGGCGGCGTCGGCCCGTATTGGGGCCTGTTCGACGCCTCGCGCCAGCCGAAATTCGACTGGAGCGGCCCGATCAGCGATCCCGATCTATGGAAGCTCGCCGGCATCGCCTTGCTGGTAAGCTTGTTGCTGTCGCTGCCGTTGTTGGCGATGCACGCGACGCTGTGGCAATCGCTCACCCTCGCCGCCGCCGCCAACGTGGTGGGCGCCTGGTTCGCCGCCGTGTTCGCGTATTGGAACGGACATTACTTCGTGCCCGGCGCCACCTTCGCGCTCGGCTTAGGCGTCCTGCTGCTGATCCCGCTGATCGTCATCGCGATGGCGCGCATCGATGAACTCGCCATGATTGCCTTCGGCCGCAAGCCGTTGCGGCTGATCGACGCACCGCCGCTCGCCCCCGAGGCGGCCGCTCCGAAAGTGTCGATTCATATTCCGGCGTACAGGGAGCCGCCGGACATGCTCAAGCAGACGCTCGACGCCGTGGCGCGGCTCGACTATCCGAATTTCGAATGCGTGGTGGTGATCAACAACACACCCGATCCGGCGCTCTGGCTGCCGATCGAAGAGCACTGCCGCGCGCTCGGCGAGCGCTTCCGCTTCGTCAACGCCGATAATCTGCAGGGATTCAAGGCCGGCGCGCTGCGGCTCGCCATGGTGCATACCGCGGCCGACGCCGAGGTGATCGCCGTTATCGACGCCGACTATGTCGTGCAGCCGGATTGGCTCAAGGATCTGATGCCGCTGTTCAGCGATCCCAACGTCGCCTTGGTGCAGGCGCCGCAGGATCACCGCGACGGCGAGCGCAGCCTCATGCACCACGCCATGAACGGCGAATATGCCGGCTTCTTCGACATCGGCATGGTGCAGCGGAACGAAGTCAACGCCATCATCGTGCACGGCACCATGTGCCTGATCCGCCGCTCAGCGCTGGAAGCCGCCGGCGGCTGGTCGAGCGACACAATCTGCGAGGACACCGATCTCGGCCTCACGCTGCTCGAACTCGGCTGGCGCGCGCACTACACCAACAAGCGCTATGGCCATGGCCTCTTGCCCGACAGCTTCGAGGCCTACAAGAAGCAGCGCCACCGCTGGGCCTATGGCGGATTCCAGATCCTGAAGAAGCACTGGCGCCGTTTCCTGCCGGGCGCCAGCCGGCTGACCGGCGACCAGAAGCGCGAGTTCGGCCTTGGCTGGCTCAATTGGCTCGGCGCTGAAAGCCTCGGCGTCGCGGTCGCCGTGCTCAACATCCTATGGGTGCCGGTCATCGCTTTCCTCGATATCGCGGTGCCCGACCGCATTCTGACCATCCCGATCATCGCCAGCTTCATCGTTTCGCTCATGCATTTCGTGACCCTGTACCGGCTGCGCGTGCGCAGCGGTTCGGGCCAGCTGATCGGTTCGGTGTTCGCCGCCATGTCGGTGCAATGGACGGTCGCGCGCGCGGTCGGCCTCGGCGTGATCAAGGATCACCTGCCGTTCGTGCGCACCTCCAAGGGCGGCTTGCGGCGCAGCACCGATTTCCATGCCTTCTGGGAGGCCGTGCTGGCGGGATTGCTTGTGCTCGGCGCGGTGGTGCTGGTGGCGACCAACATCAAGGACGTGCGCGAGATCAATATCTTCGCCGGCGTGTTGCTGGTGCAGAGCCTGCCGTTCATCGCGGCAGCGGGCCTGGCCGTGTTCGAGCGCACCCGGTTCAATGAATTCGCCACCTGGCGGGCGCTCGAGGCGCGCCTCGGCGAAATCATCGCCCGGCGGGCGCAATCGGAACCGGCGCCGGCATCAGCATCAGTCAGTAAGCGCCCTGAGCTGGTGCCGTAAGCTGTCACGGCAGATTCATATTGCCCGCGCGGTTTGCACCGCGACGATATTTTCGTCTAAAATTCCGTCTCGCGAGCGGCTCGCCAACCGTGCGAGCTGCTATCAATCGAGGCCGCACGTTATGCTTCGTCTTGCAATGGCGCCAGCGACGATCGCCGTATTCATCTCGCTTGGCATCGTATCGGCGCTCGCACAGACCGCTTCGCCAAAGCCGAAATATCCGGCGGAGATCGCAGCCGCCAGCAAGCGTCTTGCACAGAAACAGGAAGACTGCCGCCTCGAGGCTAAACGGCAGAAATTGGGTTATCTGAAACGCCGCAGCTTCATGCGCGCGTGCGTCAAAAAAACACCCTAACGCCTTGTCGGGGCGACGCCAGTCTGCTTATACGGCTGCCAGGTCACTCCCGTCGCGGGATGCGCCGACACCGGGGAAAGCAGCATGGAACGGCCACCAACACGGCGCAGCATGGGGCGCTGGTACATCCTTGCCCTGATCAGCCTGATGTATCTCATTACCTACCTCGACCGGGTGAACATCTCGACGGCGGCACCGGTCATCAGCAAGGAATTCGGTTTCGATAAGATCACCATGGGCGTGATTTTCAGCGCCTTCGTGTGGGCCTATGCGCTGTTTCAGGTTCCCGGCGGCTGGATCAGCGATCGTTTCGGCCCGCGCAAGGTGCTGACGACAATTGTCGCCTATTGGTCGGTCATGACGGCGGGGACGGCATTGGCCAGTGGCGCGACCTCGTTCGTGGTGCTGCGCTTTCTGTTCGGCGTCGGCGAAGGCGGCGCGTTTCCCGGCGCCACGCGCGCCATGCAGCTTTGGTATCCAAAGCACGAGCGCGGCTTCGTGCAAGGCATCACCCACAGCGCGAGCCGCCTCGGTGCGGCCATCGCCCCGCCGCTTGTCGTCCTCATCATGACGACGCTGGGTTGGCGCTCGGTCTTTTATATCTGCGGCGTGGTCGGCCTGGTGTGGTCGCTAATATGGTACTTCGCCTATCGCGATCATCCGGAAGACCACGCGATGGTGAACGCGGACGAACTCAAATATATCCGCGGCACCGACGCGCAGGGTAATGCCCTGACTGTCAAGACCGACAAGAAGCCGAGCGTGCCGTGGGGAATCATGCTGCGATCGCCCAATATGTGGGCGATCATGTGCGCCTACTTCACCTACGTTTACTGCCTCTGGATTTTCCTGAGCTGGCTGCCGTCCTATCTGGTGGAATTCCGACACTTCACGTTGATCAAGGTCGGCATATTCGCGTCGCTGCCGCTGTGGGCCGGCGTCGTCGGCGATACCGTCGGCGGTCTGGCGACCGATTGGCTGCTGGCCAAGACCGGCAACATCAAATTCTCCCGGCGCGCGGTCGCGATCACCGGCATGCTGGGCTGCGCGATCTTCATTGTGCCAGCCGCAATGACCGAGAATGCCTATACCGCGGTCTACTGCCTGACCGCCGCCATGTTCTTTCTGGAATGCACCATCGGCCCGTCCTGGGCGGTGCCCATGGATATCGGCGGTGAGCACTCCGGGACGGTGTCCGGGATGATGAACATGGCCGGGAACATCGGCGGCGCGCTGTCGCCGCTGGTCTTCGGCGTGCTGGTTCAGTTCGGATCGTGGCAGGCGCCCTTTATTGTCGCCGCCAGCCTGCTGGTGCTGGGCTCCGCGGTTTGGGCTTTCTGGCTCGATCCCGGCGCGTCGGCCGTCGAGAAAACCAGTCTTCAGCCCGCCGCCGGCTGACGCCTCTCTGCGGTTCGCCGCACATCGATGAATCCGCGTTTCACGCGTGGGTTCATCCCGGCAGCGCCGTCTCCACCAGCTTCACCCAATACGAGGTCCCGAGCGGGATCGCGTCGTCATTGAAGTTGTAGGCCGGGTGGTGCAGCCCCGCGCTGTCGCCGTTGCCGACGAAGATGAAAGCGCCCGGCCGCGCGTTGAGCATGAAGGAGAAATCCTCCGCGCCCATCACCGGCGCCATGGCGATATCGACCTTGTCCTTGCCGGCGACGCCGGCGGCGACCGCGGCCGCGAAATCGGTCTGCGCCGGATGGTTCTTCAAGACCGGATAGCCGCGCCGGTATTTCACCGTCGCCTTGGCGCCGTAGAGTTCGGCGGTGCCTTGGGCGATCTCGGGCACGCGCTTCTCCAAAAGATCCTGCACCTTCGGCGTCAGGCTGCGCGCAGTGCCGCGCAATTGCGCGGTCTGCGGGATGACGTTGTCGGTATTGCCGGCGTGGAACATGCAGATCGACACCACCGCCGACTCCAGCGGATCGACATTGCGTGAGACGATCGACTGCAGATTGTTGATGATTTGCGCGCCGACCAGGATGGAGTCGATACCGAGATGCGGGCGCGCGGCATGGGCGCCTTTGCCTTCGATGTCGATCTGGATGTAGTCGGCCGCCGCCATGATCGAGCCCGGCCGGATCGAGAACTCGCCGACCGGCAGGCCGGGAAAATTATGCATGCCGTAGACTTCGCCGATCTTGAAGCGCTCCATCAGCCCGTCCTCGACCATGGCTTTGCCGCCGGCGCCGCCCTCCTCGGCCGGCTGGAAGATCACCACCGCGGTGCCGGCGAAATTGCGGGTCTCGGCGAGATAGTGCGCGGCGCCGAGCAACATGGCGGTGTGGCCGTCATGGCCGCAGGCGTGCATCTTGCCGGGCACCGTCGACTTGTAGGGAAGGTTCGTCGCCTCCTCGATCGGCAATGCGTCCATGTCGGCGCGCAAGCCGATCACCTTGTCAGACTTGCCCTTGCGGCCGTGAATGACCCCGACCACGCCGGTGCGGCCAAGGCCCGCCACCACCTCGTCGCAGCCGAAGGCCTTGAGCTTCTCGGCGACGGTTCCCGCCGTGCGCTGCACGTCATAGAGCAGTTCGGGGTGGGCATGCAGATCGTGCCGCCAGGCGGTGATCTCGGCCTGCAGGTCGGCGATGCGGTTGACGATCGGCATGATGAGGCTCCTTGCTGTCATATAGTGTAGCAAAACGCGGTGCCCAGGCGCGAGTTCAACAAACGGGCGGAAACCGCCTATTGACCGGGCATGGCGGCGCCCCTACACAGCGCCTAGCGCATGATCTTGCGCGGGTGACGAGCGCGTAGCTCAGGCGGTAGAGCAACTGACTTTTAATCAGTAGGTCATGGGTTCGAGTCCCATCGCGCTCACCAAATAAATCAACGGCTTTTGCAGGCTCGGCCCTCAGGCCAAATGCCGTGCGCTCATGGCAACCGACGTCCGAATGACGCCCAGGCAGGCGGCACTTCGCCACCGAACATCCTGCGCAGCATCATCTGGACGACTTCCGGACGAAAATGGCTAAAGTCAAACCAAAATTCCGGATTGTTCGACACCGCCTTCGAATTCGTGAAGTCCCATAGCGGCACGATGCGGCTCACGTCGGCGATCGCAATTCCGAGATCGACCGGGTCATAAATATCGGCGTTTTGCGCGCTGAGCGGCGAGATCACAGCCACGATCTGCACATCATGTTCGCGGCAGAGTGCGACGAAGCGCTCCAGCAGGTTGAGTTTATGGCGATAATCGATCCCGTGCGTGATGAACTCGCGCCGTTCGCGCTTGGCCGGAGGTGGCGCGGTCACCAGCGCCTGAGCGTTCGCGCTCGAGGGGGCAAGTACGCTAAGCGCGCTTTGCAATATGCCGGTCCCACTTTCACCGCGTTGCATTCCGGCGTCCGCCTTGCGGGCGGCACGAACCGTACTGCTCCAGGCTTTGAATTGAATGGCGATGAGGTTCTTCCACCAGAACCGAAGCGGGTTCTGGCCAGAAATCTCCGGCGGCATAAGATACTCAAGGGTCTTGTTGGTGAACGGTTGCTGGCCCCAATCGTCCACGTCCAGCAGGACAAAAACCGTCCGCAGCCGCTCACCCCGCGACGCCTTGTCGCGAAGGACGAATTCGAGGATCGCAACATAGTCGACGACCGTGCCGCCGGCCACGGCAAAGTTCGCGAAGCTCACGCCGTTAACCCAGCGCGCAAGCTCATCGGGCGAAAACGATACTGCACGCGATGAGCCGAAGATGAGGCCGTCATACCTTTGCGGCGCCGCTTTGTAGGCGTGCAGCCGCTCATATCGGTCGTTCGCATTCGGCGAGCGCGGCAGCAATCCCGTGCCAAACACATGCTGGGGATCGATGATGAGGTTCGTGGCGACGACAACGACAAACAGGGCGAAGCCCACCACCGCCATCAAGATTGCATAGGTGCGCGATTGCATCGGTCAATTTCTCTCAGAATTGATAATATAGAAATTCGCTGACGAATCCGAGCCGGAAAAATACCGCCGCAAAAAGAACGATGGTGATCGCGAGTGCGATCGGCGAGACGCGCCAAGCCAGATTTCCGAGCGGGCGGCGCCAATCGGATTGGGCATCGCCTTCCCGGTAGTTGACGATTTCCATGGTGTCCGGGACGAACAATGCAATCGCAACCGCGGCAACGGTCCATACTGTGCCGACCATTGACCAAGTTGTACCGAACCAAGTGCGCACGAAGGTCTCGGAGATAAAACCGTTCTTCACGCCCCACTCGTCCAACGGATGCGTGACGGTCGCCGTCATGGCATCCCCAAATCCGGACATCGCCTTGATGAGATGCCAGGTCGTGTCGATGTCCGCAGCGCGGAATAAAACAGCCCCGATGCAAAACGTCGTGAATGTCAGCAACCACCCGAACAAGCGGCGACCGGCGGTCCGCCGGCCCGGACCTCGCAGCTTTTGCCAAGCCTGAGCGATCAAGAGCAAGGCACCGTTATAAAAACCCCAAAGCACGAAGGTCCAGCCGGCGCCGTGCCAGACCCCGATGACGACCATCGTAAGCATCAGGCTCAACGAACGTCGCAATGTCCCGGAATGCCCAAGGCAGAGCGGGACGTAAATCAAGTCTCTGGCCAATCGCGCCAACGTGATGTGCCATCGCCGCCAAACATCGGAAATGTTGGGAGCTCGTAGCGGTGCCGCAAAATTGATTGGCAGCCTGAAATTGAACAGCAGACCGAGACCCACCGCCATGTCTGAATAGCCTGAAAAGTCGAAATAGATCTGGGCCGAGAACGCAAAGCACACAATCCAAGCCGCCGCGCCCATGATCGGATCGCCGCGCGCGGCGGCGTCGAACAGGCCCGCAACATGGGGCGAGAGCTGATCGGCAATCAGCAATTTCTTCGCGAGCCCGAAGGTGAATATCGTCAGTCCGAGCGCGATATTGTCCCAGTCGAGGCGGTAGCGAACAGGGTCGCTCAGTTGCTGACCGAGGTTGCTCCATCGCACGATCGGCCCAGCGATCAGGTGCGGAAAGAACGCAACAAAAAGGGCGTAACGCTTGAAGCCCGGCAGTTTCCGCCGCTTATGAACGTGGACAAGATATGCGATCTGCACGAACGTTGTGAACGACAGCGCCAGCGGAACATTGGGTGCCGCCGCTTTGTGACCGTCGACGATCGAGAGAAGAAAGTCCGCGTATTTATAGTAACAAAGAACCAGCACATTGGCGACGATACCGAATACGAGCAGGCGTTTCGCATTGCGCTGATCGGCGTCGACCATGCGGCGCGCAAGCCAGAAATTTGCAACGATCGAAACAATCGGCAAAAGGACAAAGGGCGGATTCCACCAGGCGTAGAAAAGCAGGGATGACATCGTCGTGCCGACGACCGCGGCTTCCATGCTCCAGCGCGCCAGGGCGAAATGAAGGACGACGGCAAAGGGAAGAAATAGAAAAATGAATTCGGGTGAATTGAACAGCATTCGAAATGGTGCGGTCCGGAGTCGCAACTCGATTTAATGGCGATTGTGCACAATGAAGCCGGTAGCGCAATCGTGTCGGCCGTGGTTATTGCCCCGGAGCGCCGGCCGGCATTGCCCGAAATACGGACGCAACTGGGCATGCACCAATTTAACATTTTAACATTAGCCGTTCGTCCGGGCGGGCCGTCGACGTGGCACCTCTGCCGCTGAGCAAAATCGTCGAAAATTTGTTCCCCGCAATGCACCCTGCATTGGTCATCGCGCAGTGAATGACTCGCATCGGCGCCATTTGGCGCGCAAATTTACGCCGCCGCTATATCACGGCCTGTCGCGAAACTTTAATGCGCTGGCCACCACAGTTTCACCAAACGGTCGCGCCGTCGCCACGATGACCGCCTAAAACTGCGGCGCGGGGAAAGATCACGGAGACCGAAACCATGCAGTTGCAGACGCGTTCAGCGAAGTTCGCCGGTATCCGCGCCTTCGCCTCGCCAGTACGTTGCCCGCATTGCGGCGACTGGTTGGTCGCCCCTGTCGTGTCCGAATTTATCGAAGGCGGCGAAATTCGGCATTACTGGGAATGCGATGTCTGCGGTGAATGCTCCACCACCGCTATTCCGCTCACGACACATTGACCGGCAGCAATGCATAAGCTGCGGGAATAGGTGTTAGGGTGCGGTGTTTTCTAGACCAGGCTAACCAGGGCCTGATCCAGGGAGGAGCAACCATGACATCGACCATTCTGCGGTCCACCGTGACCGCGATCGCTTTCGCCGGCGCATTAACGCTCGCCACCCCGTCTATTGCGGGCATGGTGAATTTCAAAGCGAGCCTCAACGGAAAGAGCGAAGTACCCCCCAACACGGTGGCGGCCACCGGTTCGGTCACCGCGACCTACGACACCGACAGCAAGAAGCTGACCTGGAAAGGCACCTACAGCGGCCTGACCGGTCCTGCCACTGCCGCTCACTTCCATGGGCCGGCCCAGGAAGGCAAAAATGCCGGCGTGCTGGTCCCGATCAGCCCGAACGGCCCCTCGTTCGAAGGCTCGGCCACACTCACCGACGCCCAAGCCAAGGCACTGATGGATGGCGATGTGTACGTCAACATCCATACGGCCGAGAACAAAGGCGGCGAGATTCGCGGCCAATTGACCAAATAGTCCGTTGCAAGCCGCCTCGGCGGCAAGCCGGAACGTGCTGCCCGCCGGTCGTAGGACCGGCGGGTTTTTGTTGCCTGGACAACGGTTTCCCCGCCCTTGGCGGCAGGCGCGCTGCCGTTTAAACCTTTGGGCCGAGGACACTCCGGCGATAATCCACACACTGAGGAGCGATCATGGCCAATTACGATAGCGGCGCGGCGCCCATCCTGGTGTCCGGCGGCGGCATCGGCGGCCTGGTCACTGCCTTCGCGTTGGCGCGCGCCGGCTTTCCCGTGCGTGTTTTTGAGCAAGCGCCCGAGTTCCGCGAGGTCGGCGCCGGTATCCAGCTCGGTCCCAATATTTTCCGCGTGCTGGACAAGATCGGGCTCAAGGAAGCCGTACTGGGTGACGCCCACCGCCCGCCGGCGCAGGAAATGCGCGACGCCATCACCGGAAAGCTGATCACCCGCATTCCGCTCGGCACCGCCTTCAGCGAGCGCTTCGGCCAGCCTTATGCGGTCACCCATCGCGCCGACATCCACGGCATCCTGCTGAACGCTTGTCTCGGCAACGAACTGATCAATCTGGAAACCAGCCAGCGCGTCGACGGCTTCGAGGAGCGCGGCGACAGCGTCGTCGTCACCCTCGAAAGCGGCGGACAAGTCGAGGGCCGCGCGCTGATCGGCTGCGACGGCATGTGGTCGGGAATCCGCGAGCGCATTATCGGCGACGGCGAGCCGCGGGTGTCCGGCCATATCGCTTACCGCTCCGTGCTCAAGCGCAGCGAGGTGCCGGAAGACCTGTGGCGGCCCGACGTCGTACTGTGGGCGGGTCCGCGCACCCATTTCGTGCATTACCCCCTGCGCAAGGGTGAACTCTACAATCTGGTCGCGGTGTTCCATTCCGACCGTTACGAGGTCGGTTGGGACACGGTCGGCAGCGCAGACCTGCTCTGGCAGCATTTCAAGGGCCAGCGGCCGGAAGTGCTGCGCATGCTCGAACGCATCGAGACCTGGCGCATGTGGGTGCTATGCGACCGCGAGCCGGTGAAGAACTGGTCGCGCGGCCGCGTCACGCTGCTCGGCGATGCCGCGCATCCGATGCTGCAATATCTCGCGCAAGGCGCCTGCATGGCGACTGAAGACGCGGTGCTGCTGGCGGAAAAGGCGGCGGCGATGCCGAACGATCTGCCGGCGGCGTTTAAGGCCTATGAGCAAGAACGCTATCTGCGCACCGCCCGCGTGCAGATCATGGCGCGCGTCTACGGCGACTTCTACCACGCGCGCGGGGTCACCGCCGAATTGCGCGATCTTGCGCTCGCCGGCCGCACACCCGAACAATCCTATGACGGCATCGCCTGGCTCTACGGCGGGCCTTAACCCAGGCTGCCAACCGGCGGTAGTCTCGCCTGTCCGAGACAAACCCGGAGGGCCGCCATGGCGCAATTCACCGTCAATCCCGACCGCTTCGACCCTTATAAGGACTTCAAGTTCCGCGTGAAGTGGGACGGCCAATACGTTGCTGGAATATCAAAAGTCAGCGCGCTCAAACGCACGACCGAGGTCATCGAACACCGCGAGGGCGGCGACCCGAGCAGCGGCCGCAAATCGCCAGGCCGCACCCAATTCGAACCGATCACGCTCGAACGTGGCGTCACTCACGATGCCGCGTTTGAACAATGGGCCAACAAAGTCTGGAATTTGGGTGCCGGACTCGGCAGCGAAGTCTCGCTCAAGGATTTTCGCAAGGACATCGTCATCGAACTCTATAACGAGGCCGGCCAGTTGGTGATCGCTTACAAGGTGTTCCGCTGCTGGGTGTCCGAATACCAGGCTTTGCCGGATCTCGACGCCAACACCGGCGCTGTGGCGATCCAGCACATCAAACTGGAGAACGAAGGCTGGGAGCGCGATACCAGCGTCAAGGAACCGGTCGAGCCGTCGTTCAAGACTTAAGGCTCCTTCAACCCCCTCACCTCGCCGAGCGTCAAGAAACGCGGCGCAGTGCCGTCGAAATAGACGAAGCGCAGCTTGCGCCGGTGCGTGACCATGCGCGCCGGCAGCGGGTCGTAACGCATGGCGCCGCCGCCGAGCTGCGGCATCAGCGCGCCGACATCGGTGACCGCGTCGCTCTCCACCCGCAACATCACGAGCTTATGGCCTTCGGCTTCGATCGCTTCGAACGGAATGCGCGCCAGCCGCAGAAAGCTCGCCGGGTCTTTCGCCGTCGCAAAACCCTCGACGAAGGCCATTTCGACCAGATCGAGATCGGGCTCGCGCTGATCATGGTGGCGATCGTGCTCGGGCGGCAGATGCGGCGTCTGCCACTGCACCGTGCCGCGCACCGGCTGCGCGTGGTTGTGTCCGGCGCCGGCTGAGCCGTTGCCGTGGTGGTGATGGTCGTGATCGTGTCCCTGATGCATAGGCACCTCCCCTAGTACGCGACCGGCTTGTCAATCAGCTTCTTGTGGCTGCCGAGTTTGCCATGCGCCACCATCGACCCGAGCGCCTCGACCACGACGCGCACGCCGACCAGCGCGGTGATGTCGGACGTGTCATAGGGCGGCGACACTTCCACCACTTCCAGCCCGCACAGGCCTTCGGCGGCGACCAGGCCCAAGAGCTTGAGCGCCTCGCGCGGCAGGAAACCGCCCGGCTCGGGCCAGCCGGTGCCGGGCACGAAGCCGCAGTCGATCGAGTCGACGTCGAACGAGATGTAGACCGCGTCGGCGTCCTTCCAGGCGAGTTCGAGCGCGATCTCGGCGGTCTTCTCCAGGCCGATCTTCTCGATATCGGCGATGGTGAGCACGTTGGTGTTACGCTTGCGCGCTTCCTGCACGCCGTAGCGCGGCACCTGCCAGCCGCCAATGCCGAGCTGCACCAGGTTGGTCGCCGACACGTTGGGCAGATTGGTCGCCCAGTACCACGGCGTGGTGTGCATGCGCTCGTCGAGATCCTTCTCCTGGATGTCGATGTGGCGGTCGAAATGGATGATGCCGATGCGCTTGCTGGTGCATTGCGCGATGCCGCGCACGCAAGGAAAGCCGATCGAGTGATCGCCGCCCAGCATCAGCGGCAGCGCGCCGGAGGAAAACACATGCGCCACGCCGCGCGAGATCTGGTCGAAGCTTTTCTCCAGATTGGCCGGAATCGTGAACACGTCGCCGGCGTCGCACAGCGTCATCTGTTCGCGCAGGTCGACGCCAAGCTCGTAATTATAGGGCGTATAGAGCGCCGAGATGCGGCGGATGCCTTGCGGTCCGAAGCGCGTGCCGGGGCGGTAGGTGGTGCCGGAATCGAATGGGATGCCGAGCACCGCGGCGTCGTATTTCGCCACGTCGCGCACGTTCTCTACATAAGGCGCCTTCAGGAAAGTATTGATGCCGGCGAAATGCGGCAGCTCCCCGCGCGCAAAGGTCGGGATCGACTTGTCGGTCAGACTGTCGGCGCCGGGCAGTCCCATGTCGAGCGCCCATTTCTGCTCCTTGCGCCAGCCGGCCTCGGACAATTTCCCTTCCGCGTCGAGCGCCTTCCAGCCTTGCGTTGCCATGCGATCGAAGTCGGGGTGATGGCGATGCGCACGCTCGCGCACCGGAAACAGTCCGGCTTTGCGAGAAACGCGCGTGAATGGATCCGGCATCAGAACACTCCTTGTTTTTGTTGCATGTCGCCCCGTTAATCGACGTTGTCGGAGACGTCGGTGAGCCGGGCGACCATTTGATAGGTCCCCGCGTCATCGTCTTCGTCGGGCGCCGCGCCTTGGTGGATCAACTCTTCCAGCCGCGCCTTGGTGGCGAGGAACTCTGGCGAGATGAACTGCGCGTTGCTGCGCGGGTGCGGCACCGGCACCTCGATCAGCTCCTGCACCTCGCCGGGATGCGCCGAGAGCACCAAGATGCGGTCGGCGAGGAAAATCGCCTCGTCGAGATCGTGCGTGATGAACACGATGGTGATGTCGATCTTGCGCCAGATTTCCAATAGATGCGCCTGCATGCGGCAGCGCGTCTGCGCGTCGAGCGCGCCGAACGGCTCGTCCATCAGCAAAATGCGCGGCTGATTGGCGAGTGCGCGCACGATCGCCACTCGCTGCTTCATGCCGCCCGATAACTGGTGCGGATAAGATTCGGCGAATTTTTCCAGTCCGATCAGTTGCAGCCATTGCAGCGCCTGCTGCTCGGCCTCGTGATGGCCTTTGCCGTTGACCTCGAGGCCGAACATCACGTTCTTCTTCACGGTCAGCCACGGGAACAGCGTATAGCCCTGGAACACCATGCCGCGATCGCTGCCCGGCTCGGTCACCGGCTTGCCTTCCAGAAGAACGTCGCCCGAGGTGTGCTGCTCAAGCCCGGCGATAATGCGCACCAGCGTTGACTTGCCGCAGCCCGACGGCCCGACCACGCACAGGAACTCACGGCGGTGGGTTTCGAAATTGATCTTGTTGAGCGCGAGCGTCGAACCCTTGGCGGTGGTGAACACCTTGCTGAGGTTGTTGACCTTGAGGATGACCTCGCGCCGCTTCAGCCGCTGGAAGCGCTCGCGCACGGCCGCCGACTGGTCGAGATAGGACGGCAGCGTGTTGGGCGAGACGAATTTGTTCAAGACCGCTTCCCTCATGCGCTCTTGTCCAAAGTGAGGTCCCACGGGAACAGCCGCTTGCCGAGCGTCGCCAGCACCATGTCGGTGCCGAGTCCGATAAAGCCGATGATCATGATGGCCGCGTAGACCGTGGCGAAATGCTGGTAGCGCGCCTGCTGGGTGATGAAAAACGTGATGCCGGTCGAGGTTCCGATCAGCTCGGCGACGATCAGATAGGTCCAGGCCCAGCCAAGCAGGATGCGCTGGTCGCGATAGAGATCGGGCAGGATGCCCGGGATGACGACGCGCGTGAGCAGCTTCAGTTTCTTGGTGCCGAGCGTGAGCGCCGCCTCGACCAGCGCGACGTCGAGCTTGCGCGTGGTGTTGCCGATGATCAGCACCTGCTGGAAGAACGTGCCGATCACGATGATGGTGATCTTCGGCCCGTCATAAATGCCGAGAATGGCGACGGCGAGCGCGCCGAAGGCCGGCGCCGGCAGATAACGGAAGAATTCGATGAACGGCTCGTTGATCCGCGCGAAGCCGGCATAGGTGCCGCACAAGATCCCGATCGGCACGCCGAGCACCGACGAAATCACGAAACCCCAGAAGATGACTTGGATGCTGTGCCACAGGCTCTGATGTAGCCAGGGCCCGTCCTGCGTGGCGGGCGGCGTGATGAACGACGTGTAGAGCGCGGTTGCGACCTCGTGCGGCGCCGGCAGATAGATCGGATTGGCCGGCACGCCCAGCGGCGGCTCCTTGTGTTCGTTGCGGGCCTCCGCCGCCGCGTCGGCGAAGGCCCGTTTGTCCATCCGCATCCCGGGCTGCAGGTAATCGATCGAGCCGGGATCGGTCACGCGTATCTGCGGGTGCCATACTGCGGGGATGTAGCTCACGATGCTCCAGAGCACGATCGGCAGCACAAACGACAGGCCGCCGAGCAGAAGCCTGGCGCGCGGCGAAATCGGCCTCAGAACCTGAAACCAGCTTCGCATCGGAGCTATTCCCGACCCCGGCACGCAGCGGTTATTTGACCGCCGCCGTGAGCGATGGATCGATGTAGCTGTCGACTTTCTGCGCCTCCTTGTAGACCGCGTTGGCGACGTTGAAGTCGTCGGCGTTCTTGGTCGAGCCGTAGAGCGAGTCGAGCCCCTCGCCTTTCTTGAACGTCTTCTTGCCAGCCGCCACGTCGAGCAGATGGGTGCCCTTGAGCAGCGGCAAGTACTCCGCCGGGGTGAGGCCGACGCGCTTGGCCATGATCGCGACCGCGTCGGTTTGCGTCTTCGGATCGCCGATATAGTGGACGACCTTGTCCCAGACCTTGATGATCTTGATGTAGTCGTCCTTGTGCGCGGTGAGGCTCGCGGGACTCACCGCCAGCACGTCGTAGATCAGCCCGTGCGCCTTCGCCGAGGTATAAAGCGGTTTCGAGCCGGGCAGCCCTTTCATCGCCTGCCCGGCGATCGGCTGCCAGGCGCCGATGGCGTCGACCTGACCGGACGACAACACCTGCGGCGTTTCGTTGGTCTTCGCATTCACCAGCGTGACGTCCTTTTCGCTCATGCCCGCCTCTTTCAGCGCGTGCACCAGCAGCAGATGCTCGACCACGCCGACCTCGATGCCGACTTTCTTGCCTTTGAGGGCCTTGATGCCCGCCACCCCCGGCTTGCCGACAATGATGTCGTTGCCGCTCGAATAGTCGGTCAGCATGATCATGATGCCCTTGCCGCCGCCGGCGCCGGTGGCCAGCGTGTCGCCATTGGTCATCAGGTTGGCGTCGATCTTGCCGGCTCCGAAGGCGTCCATCGAGGCGGAGTAGTCGAACCACTGGAACGTCACATCGACGCCGGCCTCCTTGAACCAGCCTTTGTCGATCGCGACCTGCCAGGCCACCCAACCCGGCCAGTCGCTGTATCCGATCGTCAACGGCGCCGCCCAAACTGGCCGCACGCCCGTCATGGCAAACAACACGAGGCCTAGGATTGCACCAAAGGCACCTTTGCGACTCATCGCGATCTCCTGGGTTGCGTATTACGAAGTAGCGAACCCGTAATACTCATGAGCAAGCAACCTGCCCGGCGCGACCGCGAGGACAACGGTCGTGCAGAAATTGATCAGGGAACTTGCAAGCGTTGCGCAGTCCTCACCGGTTTGGTGACCGCGGACTGGCAAATAGGACCTAAGTGCTGCCAACCGCGGCCACTTGAGGTCTCCCGGGTTTTTGTCCCGCCGTGCACCCGGGCTGAGTTGTGTCCCGGGCGGTGGCTCTCGGACCTGCCGCCTTCGAAATCGCGAAGGCCGGAACCCTAGCCACCAACTCGCCATGAATGCAGCAAAGTCCGTGCCAGCGCCGGACCGCGGTTTTGCGGGCGCTCCCGGGGGCTTCCGCCTAATCAAAAGGCAGGGTGATAATTTTCAAGGCACGGATCGGGCGCAGCCGTGAAGCCGCAGCGCTCGCGCCGGTCTCTCCGGAACGCGCTATTTGCGCTCAATCCCCGCCTTGTCGACCACCGCGTTCCACTTCTTGATGTCGGACGTCAGGCGGTCCATCAGCTCGGCCGGCGTGCTGGCGTGCGCTTCGACGCCGACCTTTTCGAACGCCGCTTTGATATCGGATGTCGCCAGCACCTCGTGCAAGGCTTTGTTCATGCTCTCGATCACGTCCTTGGGCGTGCCCTTGGGCGCGCCGACCCCGTTCCACGAGATCACTTCGTAACCCGGCACGCCGCTTTCGGCGACCGTCGGGATATTCGGCATCAAGCCCGAGCGCGTGGGCGACGAACTCGCCAGGATGCGCAGCTTGCCATCGTTGACCTGGCCCTGCACCGCCGGCGGAAAATCCACCATCATCTGCACGTCGTTGCGCAGCAGCGCCAGCACGATGTCCGGAGAATTCTTGTAGGGCACGATCTGCACGTTGATGTCGGCCATCGACTTGAAAAGTTCGGCCCCGAGATTTTGCGTGCCGCCGACCGCGATGGTGCCGATGTTGAGCTTGCCGGGCGCGGCTTTGGCCGCCTTGATGAAATCGCCGACGCTCTTGAACTCGGAGGCGGGATTGACCACGAACACCAGATCGAAGGTGCCGACCATCGACACCATGTCGAATTCCTTCACCGGATCGAACGGCAGCTTGATGAACGAGGCGACGCTGATGGCGGTGCCGTTGGTCACCAGCGCCATGGTGTAGCCGTCGGGCGCCGCGTTGATCACCGCGCGCGCGGCGGCGATACCGCCGGGGCCCGGCATGTTCTCGACCACCACGCGCTGGCCGAATTTATTGCTGAGCTTGTCGGCCATGATGCGCGAGGTGACGTCGGCGACGCCGCCGGCGCCGAACGGCAGCACCAGCCTGATCGGCTTTTCGGGCCAGGCCGCCTGCGCGGGCGGCACGGCGGCAGCCGCTAAAGCCGCCGCAAAAACTGCAAAGAGCGATTTCCTCATCGTGCTCCTCCCTACACTTTCGTTCTTTTTATGATTCAAAACCATAACGCCGCGCTTTAGCCGAGGCCATCCGCCACGGCAACCCCGGACCGTCACTCACAATGTGGCAATATCGCCCCGCTGCCAACCGGCCTTGGTCTCGGCCATGAAATCCGCAAACCGCCCGCCCGCGATGGCCGCGCGCATGCCGGTCATCAACGCCTGGTAATAGGCGAGATTGATGGTCGACAGCAGCACCGCCCCCAGCATCTCGTTGGCCTTGGTCAGGTGGTGCAGATAGGCGCGCGAATAAGTGCGCGCCGCCGGATGCGCGCTCTCAACGTCGAGCGGGCGCGAGTCATGGGCGTGGCGCGCATTGGCAAGATTGATCGACCCGAAACGGGTGAACGCCGTGCCGTGGCGGCCGTTGCGGGTCGGCAGCACGCAATCGAACATGTCGATGCCGCGCGCCACGGCTTCGAGCAAATCGTCTGGCGTGCCGACGCCCATCAGATAGCGCGGGCGGTCGGCCGGCAAAGCCGGCGCCGTTTCGGCGACGATCTTGAGCATGACGTCCTGCGGCTCGCCGACCGCGAGGCCGCCGATGGCGTAGCCGTCGAATCCGATCTCGATGAGAGCGCGCGCGCTGTCCTGGCGCAGCGCGAGATCGTCGCCGCCCTGCACGATGCCGAACAGCGCTCGCCCTCCGCGCACGTTCTCGAAGGCCCGCCACGAGCGCTCGGCCCAGCGCAGCGACAAGCGCATGGCGCGTGCGATCTCCTCGCGTGAAGCCGGCAACTTCAGGCATTCGTCGAGTTGCATGGAAATGTCTGCGCCGAGCAGCACCTGGATCTCGATCGCGCGCTCGGGGGTCAGCTCCACCATGGCGCCGTCGAGATGCGAGCGGAAAGTGACGCCCTTATCCTCCAGCCGCCGCAGCGCCGCTAGCGACATCACCTGGAAGCCGCCGCTATCGGTCAGGATCGGCAGCGGCCAGTTCATGAATTGATGCAAGCCGCCGAGCGCGGCGATGCGCTCGGCGCCCGGCCGCAGCATCAGATGATAGGTATTGCCGAGCACGATCTCGGCGCCGGTCGCCGCCACTGCCTCCGGCGTCAGCCCCTTCACCGTCGCCTGCGTGCCGACCGGCATGAAGGCCGGCGTCTGCACTTTGCCATGCGGCGTGACGATCTCGCCGCGGCGCGCGGCGCCGTCGGTTGCGAGCAGGCGAAAGGAAAAGGGCTCGGGCATTCCCGGGTTATGCCCGTAAATCAGGCCCGGCGCACCATGGCGGGAACCAGATGCTTGATGGTCGGCGCGCCGACCTGCTGCATGGCGCCGTAAAGCTCAACCCGCATCAATTCCAAGACGCGCTCGACGCCAGCCTGCCCGAACGCCCCCAAGCCCCAGATATAAGGCCGTCCGATGCAAACCGCGGTTGCGCCCATGCACAGCGCCTTGACGATGTCGGTGCCGCGGCGGAATCCGCTGTCGATCAGGATCGGCATGCGGCCTTTGACCGCCTCGGCGATTTCCGGCAGCGCATCGATGCTCGAGCGCCCGCTGTCTTCGCTGCGGCCGCCGTGGTTGGAGACGATAATGCCGTCGACCCCGGCCTCGGCGGCGAGCGCGGCATCCTCGTAAGCGAGTACGCCCTTGAGCACGATCTTCATCTTGGTTGTTTCGCGCAGCCGCTTGATGAAATCCCAGGTCATCGCCGAGGACTGCGTGTTCTTGAGCCCCGACAGATCGATGCCCTGATACATCGACCGCCGCTTCTGGTTGGCGGTAAGGCTGGAGCGGTCGTGGCAGGTGGAACAATCGCGGGTGTCGGTTTGGCGCAAGCGGAATAGCGTTTCCTGATTGCGCCCGCCGGAGCGATCCACGGTCACTGCGACCACCGGGCAGCCGGCTTTTTCGGCGCGCGTCACCAGCGCCTTCGCCACCTCCCAGCTGTTCGACGCATAGAGCTGGTACCAGACCGGCGCGCCGCGCGCTTCGCTGACCTCTTCGACGCCCGAGGTGGTCGCCGTCGAGAGAATTTGCAGGTGGTTCGCGGCCCTGGCCGCCTTGGCGACCGCGATCTCGCCCTCGGCGTAAAACATCTTATGGCCGCCGACCGGAGCGAGCACGATCGGGCTCGGATATTTCACCCCGAGAATATCGGTGCTCATGGCGACCTTGCTGACGTCGACCAGGCGGCGCGGCCGCAATTGAAACTTCAAAAAGCCTTCGCGGTTGGCGCGCAGCGTGACTTCGTCGTCGATGCCCGACGCCATGTAGCCGAAATGCGCCGGTGGCACGTTGACGCGGCAAGGCGCCTCGAAATCGAAAACGTTGATCGCCTCCTTCGGCGACTTGATCAATTTATCGGTCTGTAGCGGCGCCCAGATCAACGGATCGGACGGCTTGACCGGCACCATCGGCACTTCGCCGGCCAATGCGCCGGACGCGAATAGCGGACTGGCCGCCATGAATTGCAGGAATTTGCGGCGGCTAGCGGCCTGATACATCGACGGTCTCCCCGATACAGCTTTTGCTTGCTTTTGCCGCTATGCTAGCGCGGCTTTCAGGCGCGGAACAACAGGCAGGCGTCGCCATAGGAATAGAAGCGATAGCCGCTCGCAATCGCGTGCGCGTAGGCGCGTTTCATGACATCGAGCCCGCTGAAGGCCGCGACCAGCATGAACAAAGTCGAGCGCGGCAGGTGGAAATTGGTCAGCATCAGATCGGCCGCCTTGAAGCGATAACCCGGTGTAATGAAAATCGCGGTTTCGCCGGCAAAAGCGCGCAATTTTCCGTCCGGATCGGCTGCGGTTTCGAGGAGCCGGAGGGCGGTCGACCCGATCGCCACGATACGCCCGCCGCCGGCGCGTGCGGCATTGAGCGCGTCGGCGGTTTCGGCTGACATCGAGCCGAATTCCGCGTGCATTTTGTGGGCCGACGTATCGTCGGCCTTCACCGGGAGGAAGGTGCCGGCGCCGACATGCAGGGTGACCCTGTGGACAGCGACCCCGCGCCCCTTGAGCCGTGCCAGCAGCGTGTCGGTGAAATGCAGGCCGGCGGTCGGTGCCGCTACCGAGCCTTCCGGGGTGGCGAAAACGGTCTGGTAGTCGGTCTGGTCCTGCTCGTCAGGCTCCCGCCGGGAGGCGATATAGGGCGGCAGCGGCATCGCACCGCGCTCGGCTATGGCCTGCTCGAGCACCGGACCATGGAAAGAGAATGAAAGGGTTACCTCCCCTCCTTCATCTTTTTGTGAAACTTGAGCATCGAGTTCCCCAAGGAAACAGACCTTGCCCTCGGTGCCGAACCGCAGCGTGTCGCCGACCTGGACCTTCTTGGCGCCGAGGATGAAGGCGCGCCAATGCGAGCCATCGATCCGCTTATGCAGGGTGGCCTCGATCGCCGGCTCGCCCGCGCCCCGCCCGATCCGCCGGCCGGCGAGCCGCGCCGCGATCACCTTGCTGTCGTTGACCACCAGGCAATCGCCCGGCCGCAGCAGGTCGGGCAAATCGACGATCTTGCGGTCTTCGAGTACGGGCGCGCCACCCGGCCGCACCACCAGCAGCCGCGAAGCGTCGCGCGGATGCACCGGCCGCAATGCGATGCGGTCGGCCGGCAGGTCGAAGTCGAACAGGTCAGTTTTCATACCCATCCTTCGTCATGCCCGGCCTTGTGCCGGGTACCCACGCCTTGCTTCGTGGCAAGTGTCAAAGACGTGGATGGCCGGGACAAGCCCGGCCATGACGTAAAAACGAGCGGCTGCGGCTGACTTAAGCCCCCATCGTCGCCTTGACGATCTTGTCCGGGTTTTGCACCGGCTCGCCGCGCTTGATCTTGTCGACGTTCTCCATGCCTTCGATCACGTTGCCCCAGGCGGTGTACTGGTTGTCGAGGAAACGCGCGTCGTCGAAGCAGATGAAGAATTGGCTGTCGCCGGAATCGGGATTGGCCGCGCGCGCCATCGACACCGTGCCGCGCACATGCGGTTCCTTGTTGAACTCGGCCTTGAGCTTTTGGCCCGAACCGCCCGTGCCGGTGCCCTGCGGGCAGCCGGTCTGCGCCATGAAGCCGTCGATCACGCGGTGGAACACAATGCCGTCGTAGAAGCCCTGTTTCACCAGCTCCTTGATGCGCGCAACGTGACCGGGCGCGAGGTCGGGGCGCATGGCGATCACCACGTTGCCCTTGGTGGTTTCCAGCGTGAGGGTATCTTCCGGCTTAGCCATGGGTTTGTTCCTGTTGTTGTTGACTCACTTCGCGTCGGCGGCGACCTGCACCTTCAGCATCTTGTCGGGATCGCTGACCGCGCCATTGTCCGCCTCCCGCCCCTTCTTGATCTTGTCGACCACATCCATGCCGGACACCACCTGCCCCACCACGGTGTACTGGCCGTTCAAGCCGGGGTTCTCCGCGAACATGATGAAGAACTGCGAATTGGCCGAATTGGGATCCTGGGTGCGCGCCATGCCAACCACGCCGCGCACGTAGGGCACGTTAGAAAACTCCGCCTTGAGCGGCGGATATTTCGAGCCGCCGGTGCCGTTGCCGTTCTGCCCGTCGCCGGTCTGTGCCATGAAGCCGGGGATCACGCGGTGAAACGGCACATTGTCGTAGAAGCCGTCGCGCGCCAGCTGCTTGAGGCGTTCGGCGTGCTTGGGCGCGATGTCGGTGCGCAGCTTGATGACGATGCGGCCGTATTTGGTGTCGATCAGCACCGCGTTCTGCGGATCGACCCCGGCCGGCAGTTTCACCTGTGCCAGCGCCGGGCTGACGCAAACGAGCGCGCAGACGACAGCGAGAATGCGGATCATGAAAGCTCCCTGCTCTTGTGGCGCTTAGCGCGAGAATTTCTTTTTCAGCTGCGCGGCCACGTCGGCCGGCACGAAGGCGGAAACGTCGCCGCCCATGCCGGCGATCTGACGCACCAATGTGGCGGTGATCGGGCGCGCGGCCGGAGACGCCGGCAGGAACACGCTCTGGATGCCGGGCGCCATCGCCTCGTTCATCCCCGCCATCTGCATTTCATAATTGAAGTCGGTCGAGTCGCGCAGGCCCCGGATGAGAACCGTCGCGCCCGCCTTGCGCGCCGCCTCCACCACCAGCCCGGCAAAGGTCACGCATTCCAGTTCGCATTTGGCCTCGCGTGCGAGCGGCCCGCAGATATCCTTGAGCATAGCGAGCCGCTCGTCGGCGGAAAACAGCGGCGCCTTGCCGGGATTGACCCCGACCGCCAGCACCAATTTGTCGGCCAGCCGCACGGCGTGGCGCACCACGTCGAGGTGGCCGTTGGTGACGGGGTCGAACGACCCGGCGTAAAGCGCGATCCGCGGCATAATCGGGGTCTAGCCCGGGTTTTTGCCCCCCGCAAGGCCGGTTCCCGTGAGCCTCCTGCCCCGCCCCCGCAACCAGTCGGCAACCCGCATATCTGCCTGGTGACCGGCGACCGGCTCAACTAGAGGGTGGACGCATAACGGAAAGCCAAATGCCTGCGTGGATGCGCCGCCCGATTCCCGTTATTGCGGGTAAAGCGGATATGGCGCGAGCGTTTCTAGATGTCTGTTTTTGACACAAAACGCACCTGCCCATTTCCACCCGCATTTGATGTTATTCTCCAGCTATCCATTTTGCGCCAAAGAGCAGGAGGTTCAGCGATGTACGCGCTCATCATAGTAATTGCGATCCTGTCGCCGGCGACTGGTTCGGTTACCCCTGTGGGGGTCACTTCTCAAATTGTTGCAAAGTTCAAAAATGAAGACCAGTGCAAGGCGGCTGCGAATAAGCCGCTCAGTGGAGGGGTCCTTTCAGATCTCAGTCTCTCGAAGGGCATTTATTGGTTCTGTGCATACGCGGGCTGAAGTGGCTTCACGCAAGATTTCGTTCGCGTCCCTTTAGGAGGGAGGCCACTCATAGTATTGGCCGTTGCAAAATCTAAATCTCGTGGATTTTTCTGTTTGAAGGGATTGCTGGCATCGCGTTGTTGCTCGTGACCGAGCCTGGTGCAATGACGATCGCACTCGTAACGTTCCTAGGCTGTTGCTGGCTCATCATGGTCACTTCACCGGCTCAGTATCAGACACTTTCTGCCAGGTGTTGTCAGGATTAAACGCAGTCATTTGTTCGGCGCGTTTGGCGCCGTCAGGTCCAAGGTCCTTTTGGTAGACAGTTCCGTTGTGGCTAACGATAAATGTCATCACGCCGGAATTTCTGTATTCCGCGGGGTAGGCGACCAGCGCGAAGCCACCGATCATCTTCCCACGCACAATATAATCCAGCTCGCCCCCGGGGGCGGCGGCTCCCTGCTTGGTCAAAATTTTAAAGTAGTAGCCCTGGAAAGGCGCGCGTCCGCCACCCACCCGGTAGCCTTGCGCGGTGGCTTCGGCTACGAGCTCACCGAGGGGGCTTTCATCCTCACCCTGCGCAGTCGGCCAATAAAGGCCGTCCTTCTTTCCCGGTTGGCTGACGATGCGTTGCGCATAAGTATTTGTGCCGGCGCCGGTGCGATCCTTCTCCGCATAATCGTTTTGCGCATCGACGTAAGCAAGGCAGGCTTGGATCGCATTGAGTTCGTTGTTGCCAATACGGCGGAAAAGAATTTCCTCGCGTCCGGCAGCCGTGTCGAATCGCCATTGTCCGTCTTTGCGAACCAATGGAATTGGCAGTGGGTAATCGTCTTTTCCGATAACCATAGCGGCTTTGCTGTCGCTTTCCATCGCGATCTGGTGCTTTGCGTCGTAGGCGGCGACGAACTTTTCGCGAGTTGCGGCATCGGCAACTGGATCGCCCGAATTTACAATGTCTTCGCCGTCGGGCCCCAGAACAGTCGTCAGAGCTTTCACATCACCGGCCTTGGCTGCACCGACAAGGGCGCTGGCGGCTTCATCAGGTGACTTGAAGGCTTGCTGGGCGGCCACCGTGCATACGGTGCCAAGCAACGCCACCATCGCCAGTGGATAGAGAGCCTTTTTCATAGCGTCCTCGATCGCAGTGAGTGCGAGCAGACTGATTCAGTGTGAAACAAGACCAGCGCTTGGCACTCGCGCACCTGACTTAAACCAGTGTTCGTAGGTTTGGAATTTCACCCCGACTTTGTCATAGAAGACGCGCAAATAACCATCGCGGCCGCGCATGACCGCTTGCGGCATAACCTGTTGCACTTCTTGCGCTATGACGCCGACATAAGCACGATCGCTGCCGTTGTAGCCGAAGCGATAGAAACCTAGTCCGTTGGGGAGTTGGCCCAGCAAAACGATGTCGTGCTTGAGCGCGATGTCAGATCGCCTGCCGCCACCGCCACCTCGGCCACCACCACCACCGCCCCGGCCACCACCACCCCGGGCGCCGCCACCGCCACCGCGGAATCCGCCACCGCCAGCGCGGGCGCCGCCGCCGCCACGACCGCCCATGCTCGCACGCCCACGCGCGGAAGAGCGGTTAGCTGCTCGGCCGGACCCGATGTTCCCAAGTGCGTTACCACCTGATGGCCGTCGGCCCGCGCCCTGTCGGCCGCCTGCCGGACGTTGCGCTGCTTTAGGCCGAGAGCCCGAAGACTTTTTGCCTGCGCCTGTCCGTCCACCGGCAGGCCGCTGGCCAGCACTTGGCCGCTGGCCGGCACTTGGCCGCTGGCCTGCACCTGGCCTCGCTCCGGCTCCTGGTCGTTCGCCGCCACCGCGGCCACGGAAGTCCGAGCGGCCCTGGGCACCGTTTCGAATGTTGTTATTGCCAAACCTCTGCTGCACACGCGGATTGTTATATCTCACACCTTGGCGATGTTCCGCCCGGTGTTGCCAATTGCTGCCGTTCAACGGATTGACCCTTGGCCGATTAATATTGATGTTGTTGTTGTTCCAATTGAACCCTCCGCCCCAATAATTCCCGCCGCCGCCCCAATTCCCGATTGCCCATCCGGCGCCGAATCCGATTCCGGCCGCGATTAGGCCTGCGCCGATATAGCCGGGATATCCAAAATAATATGGCGGGTAATCCGAGTATGGCCATCCACCGTAGACCACGCCTGGATCGTAGTAAGGCACGTAGAGCATGTCGGGATCGGTCGGCTCGATGGCGATGACTTGTCTGCCTTGCTCTTGTGTCTTCGTAACCTTTTGCTGTTTGGTCGAGGTCAGCTTGCTGTTGGCGTCGGCTTTCGAACGCAAACGTTGAACGGCGTCCATTACATCGGGTTGCTGCGCAAGAACAGCATCACCGAGCTTCAACGTCCAATCCAGCTTCGTGCTCATCAATGAAAGGACGTCAGGCGCGGCAACCAAGGACTTCACGCTGTCATCCCACGATTGTTTATCCACGGCTGTCTTTAACTGATCGCCCTTTAGATTCTTATTCTCCTTCACCCAACGATCAGCCTGCACAATTTCCAACGGGTAGGTCGATGCCATCAGCACCAAAGAAAGCAGGTTGTCAGAATATAATGCGATCGGTGCGACGAGAGCATCGAGTTGTTCGGCTTTGAGCAGTTGTTCACTTGAAGCAGTTGCCGGCGCCGGCGGGTTCTGCGCCATGGCGGTCAACGGCGTAACGATGAGAAGAGTCAATATTAGGGGCGCAATCTTGACGGACCGGGGTAAAATCATACACGCCTCCCTGATCACACCGACAGATTACTATTTTAATGTCGAAATATCTAGCGGGGATTTGTTCCGGTTGGCTGGACACTTGTTCATGTTATTCTGGCGGGAACTTTTGATCCTTTTGTTTTGGCATTTCGCGCAATGACGCGGACCGACCGCGACCGACCCGACCAATGTCTGTTTCGGCGCCAAAGCGGGCATCGGTCAAGCGCTGCTTACCGAGTTCGATTTATGTGGACACGCCGTAGCTCCGGTCATTCCGGCGCGTTAGGCTTCCCGACAGGGACATCCAAGATCCCGCGGAAGGATACCATGCGCCGGCTCGCGCTCGCGGCACTCGCGTTGCTTTCGGCTGCGCAATTCGCCGCCCCTGCCCTCGCCGAAACCTATCCGGACCGCCCGGTCCGCATCATCGTGCCGACGCCGGCTGGCGGGCCGGTCGACGTGATGGCGCGGCTCATTGCCGCCGCCATGCCGGCGAGCCTCGGGCAGAACGTCTTCGTCGAGAACAAGCCGGGCGCCGGCAATACGCTCGGCTCGCGCTTCGTCGCCGAGGCCGCGCCCGACGGCTATACGCTGATGGTGTCGGCGGCGAGCGGCCTGATCATCAGCCCGATCATCTACAAGACCGCAGGCTATGACGCATCGAGCTTCGCGCCGATCGCGCTGGTCGCCGAGACGCCGCAGCTGCTTGTGATCAATGCGCAGCTTCCGTTCAAAACCGTCGCCGAGCTCGTCGCCTATGCCAAGGCCAATCCGGGCAAGCTGAATTATTCGACCGGCGGCAGCGGCACGCTGCCGCATCTGGCGGCCGAATTGTTCAAGAAGACCACCGGCACCAATATCGTGCACGTGCCCTACAAAGGCGGCGGGCCGGCGCTCACCGGCGTGATGGCGGGCGAAGTGCAGATGACATTCGATCCGGTCGCCACCTCGCTGCCGCTGATCAAGGACGGCAAAGTGCGCGCGCTCGCGATCGCCGGGCCGGCGCGCGTGGCCGCGCTGCCAGATGTGCCGACCATGGCCGAAAGCGGCTACCAGTCATTCACCGTCGGCGCCTGGACCGCGCTGCTGGCGCCGAAAGGCACGCCGGCCGCGATTCTCGCCAAACTCAACGACGGCGTGAACAAGGCGCTCGCTTCCGAACAGATGAAAAGCACGCTCGCCAAGCTCGGCGCAGAGCCGCGCGGCGGCACGCCGCAGCAACTCGCCGAGCACATGGCGAATGAAACGACGAAGTGGAAGCCGATCGTCGAGACGCTCGATTTGAAAGTAAATTGACGCGCGCTTATTCCGGCCGCCGCGCAGAATTACTCGCCTTCTTCCTCGGAGAGCCGCTCGACCGACACCACGTGCTCGTCTTCCGCCGTGTTGAGCACGATCACGCCCTGCGTCGAGCGGCCGGCGATGCGGATGCCGGAGACGCCCGTGCGGATCAGCTTGCCTTGGTCGGTCACCAGCATGACCTGGTCCGACTCCTCGACCGGGAACGAACCGACGATCTTGCCGGTCTTGGCCGTTAGCGACATCGCCACGATGCCTTTGCCGCCGCGGCCGGTGGTGCGGTACTCGTAGGAACTCGAGCGCTTGCCGTAACCGCGTTCCGACAGCGTGAGCACGAATTGCTCGGCCGCCGACAATTCCACGTAGCGCTGCTCGCCCAGTTCGATGCCGCCATTGGTCGGCGCTTCCGCCGCCTCCTCGGCTTCCGGCGCGGCTTCCAGCTCCGCGCCGGTGCCGCGGCGGATGGCGCTGGCGCGCTTGTGATAGGCGGCGCGCTCCTCGGCGGTCACGTCAATGTGGCGCAGGATGGTCAGCGAGATCACGTGATCCTTGCCGGCGAGCGTGATGCCGCGCACGCCGCGCGAGGTGCGGCCGGAGAACACTCGCACCTCCGGCACCGCGAAGCGGATGCACTGGCCGTCCTTGGCGGTGAGCAGCACGTCGTCCTTCTCGGTGCAGATCGCGACGTCGACAATCGCCTCGCCCGGATCGAGCTTCATGGCGATGATGCCGGACGGCCGCACATCAACGAAATCGCTAAGCTTGTTGCGCCGCACGGTGCCGCTGGTGGTCGCAAACATCACGTCGAGCGCGCCCCAGGTCGTTTCGTCCTCGGGCAGCGGCATGATGGTGGTGATGGTCTCGCCCGGATCGAGCGGCAGGATGTTGATCAGCGCCTTGCCGCGCGCCTGCGGCGCCGCGATCGGCAGCCGCCAGACCTTTTCCTTGTAGACCTGGCCGGCCGAGGAGAAGAACAGCACCGGCGTATGCGTGTTGGCGACGAACAGGCGCGAGACGAAATCCTCCTCGCGCACCTGCATGCCGCCGCGGCCTTTGCCGCCGCGCTTCTGCGCGCGATAGGTGGAGAGCGGCACGCGCTTGATGTAACCGAGATGCGAGACCGTCACGACCATGTCCTCGCGCTGGATCAGGTCCTCGTCCTCGACCTCGGCCTCCTGCTCGGCGATCACGGTGCGGCGCGGCGTGGCGAATTCTTTTTTGACCGCCGCCAGCTCGTCCTTGATGATCGACTGGATGCGCACTCGCGAGCGAAGAATTTCCAGGTAATCGGCGATCTCGCTGGCGAGCTTGTCGAGTTCGGCTTTGATCTCGTCGCGGCCTAAGGCCGTCAGGCGCTGCAAGCGCAGATCGAGGATCGCTTTGGCCTGCTCAACCGACAGCCGCGCGGTGCCCTTGGACGAAACCTTGTGGCGTGGATCGTCGATCAATTCGATCAGCGTCGCCGCCGTGGTCGCCGGCCATTCGCGCGCCATCAAGGCCTCGCGCGCCTCGTTGGCGTCCTTCGAGGCGCGGATCAGCTTGATCACCTCGTCGATATTGGCAACCGCGATGGCGAGACCGACCAGGATATGGGCGCGGTCGCGCGCCTTACCGAGCAGATGCTTGGTGCGCCGCGACACCACCTCTTCGCGGAAGGCGATGAAGGCCGAGAGCAGGTCCTTCAGCGTCATCAGCAGGGGGCGGCCGCCGTCGAGCGCCACCATATTGGCGCCGAAGGAAGATTGCAGCGGGGTGAAGCGATAGAGCTGGTTGAGCACCACGTCGCGCTCGGCATCGCGCTTGAGCTCGATCACTACGCGGTAGCCGTCGCGGTCCGACTCGTCGCGCAGGTCGGCGATGCCGTCGATCTTCTTATCGCGCACCAGATCGGCGATGCGCTCGACCATCGAAGCCTTGTTTACCTGGTAGGGAATTTCGGTGACGACGATCGCTTCGCGTTCCTTGCGGATGGTTTCGAAGGCGACCTTGCCGCGCATCACAATCGAGCCGCGGCCGGTGTGATAGGCGCTGCGGATGCCGGCCTTGCCGAGGATGATGCCGCCGGTCGGGAAATCCGGACCCGGCACGATGGCGTTGAGATCGTCGATGCTAAGTGCGGGATCGCCGATCAGCGCGACGCAGGCGTCGATCAATTCGCCGAGATTGTGCGGCGGGATATTGGTCGCCATGCCGACGGCGATGCCGCCGGCGCCGTTGACCAGGAGATTGGGGAAACGCGCCGGCAGCACCGCCGGCTCTTTCTCGTTGCCGTCGTAGTTGGCCTGGAAATCGACCGTGTCCTTGTCGATGTCGTCGAGCAACGCCATCGCCGACTGCTCGAGCCGGCATTCGGTGTAGCGCATGGCCGCCGCCGGATCGCCGTCGACCGAACCGAAATTGCCCTGCCCGTCGATCAGTTGCAGACGCATGGAGAAATCCTGCGCCATGCGCACCAGCGCATCGTAGATCGCTTGGTCGCCGTGCGGGTGATATTTGCCCATCACGTCGCCGACCACGCGCGCCGATTTGACGTATTTCTTGTCGGGCGTGTGGCCCTGCTCGTTCATCGAATAGAGGATGCGCCGGTGCACCGGCTTCAAGCCGTCGCGCACGTCCGGCAGCGCCCGCGATACGATCACGCTCATGGCGTAATCGAGATACGAGCGCTTCATTTCGTCGGTGATCGAAACCGGGCGCGTGTCGGAGGGACTGCCGTCCCCCGATTTCGGATTGTCAGTGTCGGCCAAAGCTTGTTCCCGCGGGTGTTTTCCGGACTAATTTTCTTAACTGATTCACCCCCGCAACGCCACCCGAAATCGACGCCGATACAGGCTTATTTATTACGCTTTTTCAATAGCTTATAGGGCGTCTACGCATCCGCCAATGCGGGCGTGAATCCGCCCGCGCAAGTCGCTTCTATTGAGCGTTTTAGGCCGGCCAAAGACACCCGCTTGTGCGCACGGTGCAATCGGCGACTGACGGCGGCCATCCGTACGGGGGTCGATCGACAGCGTGGGGATGATTTCAGCCATGCCGTTTCATACACTCGCGCGATGCGCCCATTCTTGCCGCGGCTCGGCAACCTCACCTCGTCCTGGATCATCGTCCCCTTGGCCTGCGCGTTGGTGGTGATCGGCGCCAAGTGCTGGATGATCGCCCGCTACGGCACCCCGACGCCGTTCTGGGATCAGTGGGACGCCGAAGGCGTCAATTTATATCCGAAATACCTCGGCGGCACGTTGCAGTTTCCCGATTTGATCGCCCCGCACAACGAGCATCGTATTCTCGTGACCCGCTTGTGGTCGCTGCTGTTGCTCGACCTGGGAGGCTATTGGGATTCGATCCTGCAGATGCTGGCGAATACGCTGTTGCTTGGATCTTTCGTCGCGCTGCTCGTCGTCGCCTTCCGACCGATCCTGGATCGCCTTGCATGGACCGCGTTCGCGCTGTTCGCGAGCGCGATCTTCGCTCTGCCGTTCGGTTGGCAAAGCACCCTCAGCAGCTTCCATTCACAGTGGTACTTCCTGTTGCTGTTCAGCCTAGGCGGACTCCTCGTCATCGTCGACGCTGCCGCCTTGACGCCGCGGTGGTGGCTGGCCGTGCTGCTGCTGATCCTCAGCTATTTCAGCATGGCCGGGGGTGTGCTGACCGCGGCAGCGGCGTTCGCGGTCGCCGCGCTTCAGTTCATTGTCGGACGGCGGTCAGGCCTGCGCGAATTGCTGGCGCTTGCCATACTCGCGAGCGTGACGGTCGCAATGGTGCTCGCTATTCCCGCGACTGCCGCCCACGCGGCGTACAAGCCCTCCTCTTTCGGGCAATATTTTCAGGCCCTGCTGGAAATCCTAAGTTGGCCTGCACCCCCGGGCCGGCAGCCCGCCATCATCGATCTTTTGCGGGCGGCGCTCATGAATGCGCCCGTGCTGCTGGTCGGCATTCAGGTGATCCGGCAGCGCCCGCCGCTCGCGGACCGCCGCTGGTTGCTGCTCGCCTTCGCTGGCTGGGCGGCGTTGCAGGCGGCCACGATAGCCTATGCGCGCTCCGCATCGCCAATCGCATCCCGCTATCTTGATTTATTCTCGATTTTTTTACTGCTTAACGGTGTCTGCGTGTTCTACCTCGTCGGCGTCTACAAGGCGACACGCCAGCGGCTTGCCGTCGGAGCGATGGCACTCTGGTTCGTCGTCGTTCTTTTAGGCGTAACGACGCACACCCTTCGATATTCGATACCGCAGATGGCAACTATCGGCGTCGCCGGCCGCGCCGCGGCGGAGAACTTGCGGGCCTATCTCGACACGAACGACATTCGTGTCCTTGAAAACAAGCCACCCTTTTACATCCCCTATCCCGACGCCAACCGCCTGGCGACGATCGTTTCACAGCCCGTCATCCGCGCGCTGCTGCCGCCCGAACTGGTCGGCGAGGCGAGCGCGGCGCGCGCGCAGCAGCGCGGCTTGGCGCGATTCACAGGCGGCCCGATTGAGGCGCTCAAAAACTTTGCGTTGCGATGGGGCGCTCTGCTGATACCGATTGGCTTGACGCTTTTCTTTGCGAGCCTGACGATGCAATTGCGGCGTGAACCGGCAACCGCGCCGGCATAACGTCGCCGCTGAGCGTCGATCCGCTTATCTCAGAACGGAATCTCGTCGTCCATGTCCGCCGACTTGCCGGCGCCCGCCATGGCCGGCTTGCGTTCGCGCGCAATGCTCGGACCGCTGGAGCCGAAGTCGTCGCCGCTATCGGCGCTGGCACCGCCGCCGCCGCGCGTATCAAGCATGGTGAGTTGCGAATTGAAGCCCTGCAGCACCACTTCGGTCGAATAGCGCTCGTGGCCGTCTTTGTCCGTCCATTTGCGCGTCTGCAGCGCGCCTTCCAGGTAAACCTTCGAGCCCTTCTTCAGGTATTGCTCGACGATCTTGCACAGGCCCTCGTTGAAGATCACCACGCGATGCCACTCGGTTTTTTCCTTGCGTTCGCCGGTGGTCTTGTCACGCCAGCTCTCCGAGGTGGCCACGCGTAAATTCGCGATTGGACGGCCGTCCTGGGTCCGGCGAATTTCCGGATCCGCACCGAGATTGCCGATGAGGATCACCTTGTTGACGCTACCTGCCATGATGCTCTCCGCGTGGCGATTTGCGGTTCAGGCGACCTCGCTCCAGGTCGCCGCCGCTCGCCGGTAATGGGGCCACCCGCCGCGCGCGGCCCCGAAAATTAATTTTCACCCTAGACCTCGGTCCTCGTGCGGCAAGCTCGTTTGGCCTTAATCCACAGGGCTTCTGTCCTGCCGCCTGGGTTGTAACGCAATCCGGGGACACAATCTTGTTCTTTTTTTGTTCTAGTGAACATTAACCAATTAGACACCTGATTCGGCTCAATAATCCGGCTGTTATGTTGCGTATAGGTAACAGCGCGAATCATCCACAGGATATAGGGTCCACGGCCTGTATCGCGTTCGCTCTGGCCGAAACCGATCAGGAGATCACCCAATGAAGCGTTTTACTCTCGCGGTCTGCGCGGGCTTGTTCGCGGCCGCGATGGCACTGCCAGCTCTTGCCGCCGACATGCCGGGCCCCGTCTATAAGGCACCCTCCGCGCTGTGGAATTGGACCGGGTTCTATATGGGCATCAACGGCGGCTACGCCTGGGGCACCTCGAATTGGACCGCTCCGGTCAGCGGCGTCACCACCGGCGACTTCAAACTGACCGGCGCGATGGTTGGCGGCACGATCGGCTACAATTTGCAGACCGGTGTTTGGGTCTGGGGCGGTGAAGCCGACCTCGACGCCACCTGGCTCAGAGGCACCGACAGCACGCTCTGTTGCGAAACGAAGAACAGCTGGCTGGGAACGGCGCGTCTGCGCGTCGGCTATGCCTTCGATCGCTGGCTGCCATACTTGACCGGCGGTGCGGCCTTCGGCGACGTCAAGATCACGCCGGTCGGCTTCGCCTCACTGACCGACACTCGGTTCGGCTGGACCGCGGGCGCCGGCCTCGAATACGCCTTCATGGGCGCATGGTCGGCCAAACTCGAATATCTCTATGCCGATCTCGGCAACGCCAGCTGCGACGTGGCCACCTGCGGCATCGCCAACAACATCAACTTCAAGACCAACATGGTGCGCGGCGGCGTGAACTACCACTTCTAGCCGCGACATCGCGCAAGACCCGAGCAGGGCCGGCCTTAGCGCCGGCCCTTTTTCTTAGGCTGCGGATAGTTTTCAACCGCGCCCCGGGCACACTGGCAAAACCGCCTCGTTCTTACTACGTTCCGGCTCATGCCCGAACGTCCCAGCCAGCCAGCCCGAGATTCCCGCACGATCGCGATCCGGGGTGCGCGGGAACACAATCTCAAGAACATCGACGTCGCCATTCCGCGCGACCGGCTGGTGGTGTTCACCGGCCTGTCGGGTTCCGGCAAATCCTCCTTGGCGTTTGACACCATCTATGCCGAAGGCCAGCGCCGCTACGTCGAGAGCCTGTCGGCCTATGCCCGCCAGTTCCTCGAGATGATGCAGAAGCCGGACGTCGACCAGATCGACGGCCTGTCGCCGGCCATCTCGATCGAGCAGAAGACCACTTCGAAAAACCCGCGCTCCACTGTCGGCACCGTCACCGAGATCTACGACTACATGCGCCTGTTGTGGGCGCGCATTGGCGTGCCCTACTCGCCGGCCACCGGGTTGCCGATCGAGAGCCAGACCGTGTCGCAGATGGTCGACCGGGTGCTGGCGTTGTCGGAGGGCACGCGCATCTACGTGCTCGCGCCCGTCGTGCGCGGCCGCAAGGGCGAGTACCGCAAGGAGCTCGCCGAGTTTTTGCGCAAGGGCTACCAGCGCGTGAAGATCGACGGCGCCTTCCATGAGATCCAGGAGGTCAAGCCGCTCGACAAGAAGTTCACCCACGACATCGACGTGGTGGTCGACCGCCTGGTGGTGAAGTCCGACATCGGCACGCGGCTGGCGGATTCGCTCGAGCAATGCCTCAAGCTCGCCGACGGCTTGGCGGTGGTGGAGCTGGCGGACAGCAAGGCGAGCGGCGCGATCGCCAATCGCGGCCGCAACGCGAACGCCGAACGGCTGATCTTCTCGGAGAAATTCGCCTGCCCCGTTTCCGGCTTCACCATTCCGGAGATCGAGCCGCGGCTGTTCTCGTTCAACAACCCGTTCGGCGCCTGCCCGGCATGCGGCGGGCTCGGGCTGGAGCAGCATATCGACGCCGGCCTCGTCATCCCCGATCCCGACGCCAGTCTGCGCAAAGGCGCTATCGCGCCCTGGGCGAAATCGTCCTCGCCTTATTACATCCAGACGCTGGACGCGCTCGCGAAGCACTACCGCTTCACGCTCGACACCAAATGGAAGGACCTGCCGAAGAAGACGCAGGACGCGATCCTCTACGGCTCCGGCGAGGACGACATCAAGTTCGTCTACGACGACGGACTCCGTGGCTACACGACGAAAAAACCGTTCGAGGGCGTCATCACCAATCTCGAGCGCCGCTTCAAGGAAACTGAATCGGAATGGGCGCGCGAGGACCTGCTGAAATATTTCACCGATGTGCCTTGCGCCGCCTGCCACGGCGCGCGGCTGAAGCCGGAAGCGCTCTGCGTCAAGATCGGCGGCCAGAACATCTCGCAGGTCGCGGAATTGTCGGTGCGCAAGGCTGGCGAGTGGTTCGCCGACATCCCGAAAAAGCTCAACGCCCAGCAGAACGAGATCGGCACGCGCGTGCTCAAGGAAATTCGCGAGCGGCTGAAATTCCTGGTCGACGTGGGCCTCGATTACCTCACGCTGGCGCGCGCCTCCGGCACGCTGTCCGGCGGCGAGAGCCAGCGCATCCGCCTCGCCTCGCAGATCGGTTCCGGCCTCACCGGCGTGCTCTATGTGCTGGACGAACCCTCGATCGGCCTGCACCAGCGCGACAATGCGCGCCTCTTGGAAACCCTCAAGCGCCTGCGCGACCTCGGCAACACCGTGATCGTGGTCGAGCACGACGAGGATGCCATCCGCACCGCCGATTACGTGCTCGACATCGGCCCCGGCGCCGGCATCCACGGCGGTCACATCGTGGCGGAAGGCACGGTTGACGACCTGATCGCCGCGCCGCGCTCATGGACCGGCAAATATCTAAGCGGCGAACTCAGCGTGCCCGTTCCCGAGCGGCAGCCGCGCAACCCGCGCCGCACCCTGAAAATCGTCAACGCGCGCGGCAACAATCTGAAGAACATCGACGCCGAGATCCCGCTCGGCCTGTTCACCTGCGTCACCGGCGTCTCCGGCGGCGGCAAGTCGACGCTGCTGGTCGACACGCTGTACAACGCGGTGGCACGCAAGTTGAACGGCGCCTCGCTTGCGCCCGCCGCGCACGACCGCATCGAGGGCCTCGAGCACATCGACAAGATCATCGACATCGACCAGTCGCCGATCGGCCGCACGCCGCGCTCGAATCCTGCGACCTATACCGGCGCCTTCACCCCGATCCGCGAATGGTTCGCGGCGCTACCCGAATCCAAGGCGCGCGGCTACGAGCCCGGCCGCTTCTCGTTCAACGTCAAGGGCGGCCGCTGCGAGGCCTGCCAGGGCGACGGCGTCATCAAGATCGAGATGCACTTCCTGCCGGACGTGTACGTCACCTGCGACGTCTGCAAGGGCAAGCGCTACAACCGCGAGACGCTGGAGGTGCTGTTCCGCGACAAGTCGATCGCCGACGTGCTCGACATGACGGTGGAAGAGGCGCTCGAGTTCTTCAAGGCGGTGCCGCGCGTGCGCGACGTGCTGGCGCTCTTGCACCGCGTCGGCCTCGACTACATCCATGTCGGCCAGCAGGCCACCACGCTGTCCGGCGGCGAGGCGCAGCGCGTCAAGCTCGCCAAGGAGCTGAGCAAGCGCGCCACCGGCCGCACGCTCTATATTCTCGATGAGCCGACCACCGGGCTGCATTTCCACGACGTCGCCAAGTTGCTCGACGTGCTGCACGAGTTGGTCGAGACCGGCAATTCGGTGGTGGTGATCGAGCACAATCTCGAAGTAATCAAGACCGCCGACTGGATCATCGACCTCGGCCCGGAAGGCGGCGACGGCGGCGGCGAGATCGTCGCGCAAGGCACGCCGGAGGATGTTGTGAAGGCGAAGCGGAGTTACACGGGCGAGTTTTTGAGGCCGGTGCTGGGGCGCGAGAGCAAGCGCAAGAAGGGCCAGCAGGCGGCGGAGTGAGTCCAATCAAACATATTTTTATTCAATGAAGCCGGCACGTAATGTTTACCAGACCAACAGCACTAATTATCGGCGCAGGAAGCGGAGTCGACATCAATATGCCGACCGGCGAAGCGCTCACGGAAACGATTGCAAAAGGGGTTAACATCCGATTCGAAGGAGGTACAAGAAAAATTAGTGGAACCGACGAAGTCGTCGGGGCTCTCTACCGCTTTGCTCAGTCCAGCAAAATTGATGTTAACACCTTATTCGCTGCTGGCAGGAACATCAGTCAGGGAATTTATCACACGCGTTCGATTGACAATTACATTCATACCCATAGGCACGACGACAACATCAAACTCGTGGGGAAAGTTGCTATTGTTCATACGATCTTAAACGCCGAAAAAAATAGCTTGCTTATGATCGATGAGACAAAACACCGAGGGGAATTCCGAAAAGCAGAAGCTGTTCGTCGAACTTGGCTGAGAGATTTCTTGCACGTATTACAAAATGCCATTGTTGCGAAAGACAACCTTGATAGTATTTTTGAGAATTTGACCATCGTAAACTTCAATTACGATCGCTGCATTGAGCACTTTCTTTATCAGGTGCTTCAAGAATTATATCTGATACCCAAAGAAAAGGCGATTGAACTCATCGGCAGGCTCAACATTTACCATCCATATGGACAAGTCGCTCCACTGCCCTGGCAACATTCAAACGGACTCTTTTTCGGTGGAAATCCGCATGGATATGAGAATGACCTTGTCGGGTTCGCTCAGAATATTCGGACGTACAATGAAGAGGTCGAAGGTGGCAAACGTTTGGATTCCATTAGGGTTGCGTTGAGCCAAGCACAGAGGTTTATATTTTTAGGGTTTCACTTCCATGCGCAGAATATGGAACTAATTAAAGCACCAATTTCTTTAGTAAATGCGCCGCGATACGCCTTTGCAACAACTGTCAACCGATCAACTGCTGATGTAAATGCCATCGTCGATAGACTCAAGAATATGTTGCCATCACGCATATATCCGCTCGAAATGAACATACATGATAGGCTCGACTGTAAAGGATTGTTTAAAGAGTTCGCCACGGTGTTTGAACAATGATGGCCGCTGGTCCACACCGCATCCGCCGTCCTCCCCCGCTTCGCAATCTCTCCGCCCGTCTCCCCGCTCCACCACCGCGATGTCGCTTGACTCATGGGGTCACATTAAAACAGCACGCCGAACTGCTTGAATTACCGCCTTACGCATTCGTTTCTCAGCACCTGTCTTTTTTCTGATGTGGCCACCCCGAGTCACGTGCGGAGCGAATAGCGAACGCCCGTGTTGCTTGCCAGCTTCAAGGCCCCAAAAATGGGCCGCTCGTAAACACACAACAACACGTTTCCCCTTTAAAGCTTTGGGAAACAAAAAGCTTTGTGCCCAATCTAACGAAATCCGGCTTGAAGGCAGGGCGGCTAGCAACGGATAGTCTGTGAAACGTCTCGAATGATATGCGCCAATATTTAGCACCGCAATTTTGTCGCGGACCTGCGAAAACTCTAGGCCAAATATCTTGATGCGGGATTTAAACCATTTATGCCCGCTCCAGTCCGCCGAGAGTGATTGCCTGCCGGTTCGTCTTTTTGCGTAGTACGACCGCCCCTGCCGCGAGCGCGCCATTTTCAAATCCAATTGATTGAAACCCGGCGACAGAAATAGAAGTACAACGGGCGCATCTCTTAGCCGCCCTGCAAATGATGCAGGCAAGCATCTTAGGTCCAAGCCGTGCCCGTGACGCCCCACTCGCTTAAAGACGGCCCGATCGTCGGGATGGATTTTCTCGTGTGGCTTTACCCTCGCCCAAAATCTGAATATGTCGACCGTCATCCCACGATCATATCACATCGTCTGCCCGGCCAATCCCGCCCACGCCAGTTGTGCTAGTCTCTCTGTCTATGACCACCCGCCGTCTGTTAATCGCCACCCTCGTCGCGCTCATCGCCGCGCCGCCTCTCGCGCTCGCCGCCTCCTCCCCCGACGCGCCGATCGTCGCGATCTACAAAAAGGCCGCCGCCGGCAAGGGTGAAAGCGGCGGGCAGTTCGTCTACCTGGAAAAGAGGGACCGCCCGCGCTGGCTGTCGACATCGCTCACCACGCTGTGGAACGCCGAGGAGGCGAAGACGCCGGAGGGCGACGAGACGCCGCCGGGCTTCGACCCGGTCAGCAATTCGCAGGACCCCAAGGTGTTCAACGTCAAGGTCGCGATCGAGAAGAACGACGGCAAGAGCGCGACCGTCGCCGCCTCGTTCGACAGCTGGTCGCGCGGCATGACCCGCGAGGAGCAGGAGCGCACGCAGCCGGACCCGAAGGACCGCATCACCGTGCGCTACGACATGGTGCTGGAGCACGGCGGCTGGAAGATCGACGAGATCCGCGGCACGACCGATGGCAAGGAGTGGTCGATCCGCGCCATCCTCAAGCACTTCAACGGCGACTAGCGCGGCCGCACGCGCGACCGGTATTTCGCGCCCGCCCGATCCGCGTTAGCATGCAAGCGGATGAAGTGAAGTATCGGGGGTTCGGGGCGTGGCGACGACCAGACCAAAACACCGGCACGGAAACGGACTCCCGGCGGCGCAGGACGACGGCTGGCGCAAGACCCTGCATCGGCTCTACGAATCCAGCGCGCAGCGCAGCCGCCGCTTCCGCTACGGCCTTTTGGTGTTCGACCTGGTCACCATCGCCTTCGTCGTGTCGACATCGTTCATCCCCAACTCCCTGCTGATCGAGGCGGTCGACGTCGTATTCGGCCTCGCCATCCTCGCCGATTTCATCGCCCGCATGGCGATCAGCCGCACGCCGGGCCGCGACCTGCTGCATCCGTCGAGCTGGGCCGACATCGCCGCCATCGGCTCTTTCCTCGCGCCGGTCATGGGCGAGGGCTTCGCCTTCCTGCGCATCCTGCGTACGCTGCGGCTATTGCGCAGCTACCGCATGCTGGCGCGGCTGCGCGCCGACAGCGCGTTCTTCCGCCTCCACGAGGACGCGATCTTCGCGGTGACCAACCTTGCGGTGTTCGTCTTCATCACCACCGGCTTCGTGTTCGAGACCCAGCACGACGATAACCCGGCGATCCAGAACTGGACCGACGCGCTCTATTTTACCGTCACCGCGCTCACCACCACCGGCTTCGGCGACATCACCCTGCCCGGCATGCTCGGCCGCCTCACCTCGGTGGTGATCATGCTCTGCGGCGTCACGCTGTTCCTCAATCTGGTGCGCGCGCTGCTCAGCCCGACCAAGGTGCGCTTCCGCTGCAAGGACTGCGGGCTGACGCGCCACGACGTCGACGCCGTGCACTGCAAGGCCTGCGGCGCCATGCTCAATCTTCCGAACGAAGGGCTGTAGTGAACGGCCGCTGGAAGATCGACGAGATCCGCGGCACGACCGATGGCAAGGAGTGGTCGATCCGCGCCATGCTCAAGCACTTCAACGGCGACTAGGGCGTCGCGCCGGAACCACGCGTCTTCGCCACCCCATCAGCAGCTCAGCGCCGCCAGTCTCTTCTGTGGGTGGTCCACCGCGTAGAGTGGCCGGGACAAATCCCGGCCACGACTTGAAGAGAGGTTGATGCGCGAGACGGTCCGCGCCGTTTTGCGCGTCACTTGCCGCGCATGCGGCGCGCGTGCGACGTCTCGCAGCTCTCGAGCGCCGACAAGGCGCGTTGGCGCTGCTGCTGAAGCTGCTTGAGTTTCGCCTCCAGCCGCTTGCGCACCGCCGGTGGAAGATCCATTTCGCCGATCTGCTCCGTGATGTCCTGGATCTGGGCATCGAGGTCGTCCAGCCGCGCGCGCTGTGGCGCGCATGGGTCCTTCAGTGCTCGCCTGCTTTTCTTGGCCATCGCCGCCTCCTCCGGTTGCTGTCCTCCCGCGTCCCCAAAAAGTGGCCGATTTCACGACATACGCCGAGGAGTTGCAAGGCCGGCGAAAACTCGGCCCAGGCGTCTTTCTGCATGCAGGCCGTTATTCTGCCTCGCCCGATCCTCAGGGGACGCGAACCGGTCGTGCTGGCCGCCTTGAATATCGCACCGCGCCATCCGCGCCTTGCGTCCGCACAAGGCGTCCCTCCTGCACCAGCCGGTCGAGCACGCAGGTCACGGCAACGGCCGGCGCCGCGGCGGTGCCAAGCCACCAGCGCGCGATACCGTCCGCCGTATCGGCGGCCTGCGGATGCGCCGCGACATAGGCCAAGATGGCCGCGCGCAGCCGCGCTTCCAGAGTGTCGTCGTCGTGGAGCACGCCTTGGGCTCCCCTGCCGGAATTGCCTTATCCTTTTGGACGACGCTTTATCTGCACCTTACCGCACGCCGCACGCTCACCCAATGGTCGTATCGCTGGTGTGCTCGATGGCGTGCATCGCCTGGTCGGCCAGCGTCGCCGCGCGACCGTGACGATTGGGCCGCCGGAGTATACTGTCGACGCGAAGCGCCGGAAGAGCGCGCCGGCGGCGCAGTAGCCGCACCGCAGGGGGACTCGTAATGACATCTGTAATTGCTCGATTGGTTTGCGCCTTGTCGTGCTTGATTTCCGCGCCGGCCGGATTGACCGCCCACTCTCAGGGCAACAGCAATCCACTGCCGGCGATGCAGGGCCGCTGGATCTGGATCGGCAGCATCGAAAAATCGGGCAAGGAGAAAGCGTGCGCGGAAAATTGGACGGAGTTTTCCGTTTCGGCCGATCAGCACGAGGTGACCTATCGCTATCCGAGCGACAAGGACGGCAAGCACGAAATCAAATCCGGCACCTATAACGTGCTCTACCAGGAGGAAAACAAAATCGCGATGTTCCTCAACGGCGAGAATCGCCGGCTCAACACGGGCGATCGATATATCTGGGTTGCGATCATCGAGACGTCCGATCGTTTCCTGTGGCGCGTCTATGGCGCTTCCTCCACGCCGGAGGAATTGGCAAAATTTGCGCGCGTCCGCTGTCCGTAGCGCGCCAAAAGCGCGTTCACGTGCGTCTTTAACGCGCTATGGCGTGCCGGGCTGGGAGTTCATTCAATGCGCACGATAGCGGCCGTCATGGCCATCGCCCTCACCGCCTGCGCCGCGCTGCCAGCGCGCGCCGGCATGGGCCCGTGCCGGCAGGATGCGACCGAGGGCCTCGCCTGCGGCGAAGGCGCCGGCGCCGCGCGCGTCATCGACGACACGACGTCGCCCGACAACCGGCTCGCGCTTGCCTGGCGCAACCCGCGCGGCGAGCCGACCGCGGAGCCCGACCAGGACGACCAGCTCGAGAGCGTGCTGGTGCGGCTTTCCGACGGCGCCATCCTGGCCAGCGGTCCGACCGGCTATTGGGACATCGGCCGCGACCATGCGAGCCGGTTTTGGGAGGAACTCTCGTGGTCGCCGGACTCGCGCTTCGCCGTGCACGCCTTTCACTCGCGCTTGGAGACCGACCGTTTCGAGGTCTTCGCCCTCGGCGAAGGCGTCGCGCCCGCGGCCACGACCGACCTGATGAAGGTCCTGGCGCCCGCCATGACTGCGCGCCTGCGCAGCGAGCACCGCGACCCGACCGACCGGGTGGCCTCGGTCAGCGCCGGCAAGAATCTGAGCATCAGCAATACCGGGCTGATCAATTTCACCGTAATGATGTGGCTGCCCAAGGACGGCTCGCGCGATTACTACGACGTCGCACTGCAGGTCGCGCGCGGCAACGCCGGTCTCAGCGCGCGCATCGTGTCGATCAAGAAAGGCAAAGAGGTGAAGTGAGCCTCTTCATCCTCCCCACCCGGGCCGCGCTTGCGCGCGCGTTTCAGCGGCCCTGCTCGCCATGCTACACTCTTGCCGCGTTTGCTCGCCCAAGATGAACCACATGGGAGGGGGTCACGATGAGAAAGCCGAAAGCGAAATCGAAAGCAAAGCGTGCCGCCGCCGTGCGCAAGCCATCGGCCCAGCCGCTGCGCCACGATCCGCGCCTGAAGAAAATCTACGTCTATTCCGAAGGCACCTTCGTGCTGCACAACGCCGCCGAGATCCACAAGATCGTCATCAAGACGAAAGCCTTCGATGTCAGCGGCTGGCTCGACCTCTCGCAGATGCGCCCGGGCGGCGATACGGTGGAAACCGAGGTCCGCGCCTCGTTCGCGAACCGCAGCAATGTCGGTTACGGAAAATGGCAGTGGTCCGGCCCCAAGCTGCTCGCGCTCGGCGACATGACCAACCGGCTGAATTATCTCTCCGGCACCCATATCGAAATCTGGGTGCAGCAGACCACCTCGTTCGACAATTTCGCCAAGCCGGTGGAATACGCCTACCAGTTTGTCGTCGAATCCCAGTAATGCGCGCGCATTTCAGCGCCCCCGCCCCGCCAGCCGACTATCCGCCGCTTCGCTCGCGAGATCGTGACCAGTCTTGATGCCGTGCCGCTTCGGCGCGGGATTATCATGCGCGCGCTTTCGGGGGATTTTGTCGTCAGCCAAGGAGTCGTTTTCATGCGAAAGATCTCTCTCGCCGCCGCCCTGCTCCTCGCCGCCGTGCCGTTCGCCGCGCCCGCCATGGATCTCACCACCGGGCCCGACGCGGTGAAATGGGGCCCCGCCCCGCCCGCGCTGCCGCCCGGCGCACAGCTCACGGTCCTGTCCGGCGATCCGGGCAAGGACGGTCCTTACGTTCTGCGCGCCAAGCTACCGGCCGGCTACACGGTGCCGCCGCACACCCACCCGACCGACGAGAACGTAACGGTGATCTCCGGCGCGTTCCATTTCGCCATGGGTGACAAGCTCGACAAGAGCAAGGGCGAGGCCCTCAAGCCCGGCGGCTTCTTCCGCGCCGAAAAGGGCATGCAGCATTACGCCTGGGCCACGGCGCCGACCGTGATCCAGATTCACGGCACCGGCCCGTTCGCCATCACCTACGTCAATCCGGCCGACGATCCGCGCAACAAGTCGGCCTCCCCGATGACGCCACCGGCGACCTCGGGCAGCAGCCCGAAGCAGTAACCACGCGCGCCTTGCACGACCCCGTCAGCGCCCGGCAGCGATGCCGGGCGTTCGCGCGCCGGTCGCGCAAACTGAAATAGACTCCGCCCGCAAAACTCGCGATCATGGCCGTCCAGGGGAAAAACGCGGGCCTCACGATGCGCCGGCTCTGTCTGCTGTTTGGTCTAATTGCCGTCGCGCTCGGGGCCCTGCCCGCGCAGGCCGTCGAGCTGCGTTTCCCGAAAACCGGCAAGTACGCCTTCCACATCGATCTGCCGAAAACCTGGCGCACCAAGACGGATACGCGCGGCGGGCTACTCCTGATCCCGCCGGCGGCCAATCAACATGCGCTGATTTATCTCGGCATCCTGGTCGACGACAAAATGCGCGGCCAGCCCGACAGCGCCATTGCCGAGTCGCTCGGCAAGACCGTCGGCATCACGGCGTTCGACAAGGATGAGCCCGCGCGCGTCTCTGACAAGGCCGGCGCGACCCGCCACGGCACTGCGTTCTACGGCAAGATTCCGGAAAAGCGCGGGCTGTCGCGCAAAGGCAAGATCGTGATCGTGCCGCTCGAGCCAAACACCTGGGCGCAGGTCTGGACGGTGACCCAGCCCGGCATGAATCCTGTCGAGCACAAGACGCTCGAACAGGTGCTCAACAGCCTCACGCTCGACGGCGAAAAATAAGCCGCCTCAGCGCCGGCCCATGAACCAGCCGAGCGCCAGCAGCACCACGCCGGCCACGGCGGCGACGACGCCGTGTTTGACATGGATGCGTATCACCCCCGCCTCATGCCCCGGGAAGAAGCCGGGCAGCGAGTCCGCGGGCAGCATGAAATACATGACGGCAACGACGATCAGGGCAATGCCGAGCAGCGTGGCGACGAGCTTCATGGACAGGCGTTCCTCGTGCGAGTGCAGTGCGGCAAAGCATAGCGGACGCGCCCGCGATGAAAACCGGAATCCGCCGTTCCTCACAATCGGCGCGCCGCAACCTTGCATTGTAGTTCTCCCACGCGCAGACTATGCCGAGCGGACATAAGACCCGCCAGGAGGGCGACATGAAATGCGCACCGGCAATTTTCGTTGCCGCGGCCGCCGCGTTATCTGCGCCGACGACCGCGTATTGCACCCCGCTGACCGTCGTCAATGTCAACGCACCGAAGATCAACTGCGTGTTCGATGCGAGTTGCAAGATAGTCGTCAACGACAGCAGCGGCAGCCTGCAATTCACGCAGTTCGTCGGCGGGTTCCTGCAGTCGCGGACTTTTCCGGTCGGCAAGGCCGGAACTCCGGGTGCCGGCAAGATCGCCTACCTCTATCGGCTCGACCTCACCCAGGCGAATAAATTCGCCGACTGCGTGGTCGGGCTGGTGATCAATTTCGGACCGATCACCAAACTGAACTATCTGCCGAACACCCCGGCGGATGTCTTTGTCGTCACCCAGGGCGGCCTTGGCTCTGATGCGATCGCATCGGCCGAGCAGGACGGCGACGTCATCACCTTCACCTTCAGCACGCCGTTGTGCGGCGGACAGACCAGCTACTTCTTCGGGCTGGCGTCGGCGAAAGCGCCGCAGCCGGCGACCGCGACATTGTTCGGCTTCGGTGCGCAGGGCGTTTACGAGACCGACGCGCGCACGCCGCAGCACTAGCGCAGGAACCGACCTTGCGCGGCTTTGTGCGCCGCCGGAAAACGGCTAATGTCGGCCGCGCTGAATTAAACATCATCCGGGGTTGCCGATGCGCCGTCAGATCGTCACGCTGTTTTTCATTCTGGGCTGTGTACTGGCCGGCGTCGCGCAGGCGGCCGAAATCCGCTTCCCGAAAAGCGGGCCGAATGCGTTCCTCATCAATTTGCCGGCGGACTGGACCGCCAAAGAGGACCAGTACAACGGCATTCAACTCCTGCCAGCCGACCGCCGTACCTCTATCTATCTGTCGGTCGTGCGCGACCAGACCTATGCCGGCAAGCCGCTCCTGGATCTGGCTTTGGCGATCGGCAAGCCGTCGAACATTACGCAATTCCCCAAGCAAGAACCCGCCGCCATCTCCGGCCGCAAGGGCACCACCTTCTACGGGCAGATGAAAAACGACAGCGGCGCGCTACTCGACGTCAAGCTGGTGATCATTCCGCTCGAGCCGGATCTGTGGGCCACGGAAACATTATTGATCTCGCAGGGGATCAATGCCGCGCAGACGGCTTCGCTCAATCAGGCCGTCAACGGAATCGCGCTGACGAACGGGAAATAAGGCCGCATCGCTTCCCGCAAGCGAACGCCCAACCCGGCTGCAACCAGATTGGGCGCTCGTGAGCCTTGCGACAGACGCCGATCGTCAGATCAGATCGGACACGCAACGACGTTCCAGAACCAGTCGCCTTCAACGCTGATCCAGCACGGCCCGACGCCGTAGTCATACCAGCGGCCATGCCAGAAGTGGCGGTTGGCGCCGTACCAGACGTGGCCGTTATACCGCTGCCCGACGGTCCAGTGCCCGTGAACCCGGACGTTCCGGTTGACGTTGACGTTCCTATTGACGTGAACGTTTCGGTTGACGTTGACGTTCCTATTCACGTTAACATTCCTATTCACGTGAACGTTTTTGTTGCCGTGCGTGTTTTTGCCGCCGCCATGCGGCTCTGCATCCGCCGGCACTGAGGTCGCGACCGCGAACCCAATCGCGGCAACGACCGAAAGAACGAGAGAAACTTTCTTCAGCATGTGTGCGCATCTCCTCTAGCAAGTTGGGGCGCTATGTTTTTCCGACACCCGCAGCCGCGATCGGCCCATGTCTCGGAACAGGCCCGCGATGTCGTATTATCGGAACAACGATGTGAACGTGCCCTGAACGAAAAGAACAGAGCATTTGTTCCACCGAAAGGGATTCAATGGATTCCGGGCGGATAAACCTTTCTTGTGCGCTGCAATAGGATCAATTGTTCGACATTGGCGCCGACGATTCCTCGCACACAGAAATTCTCACGCAGCTTTCGCCGCGAACTCCTTGTCCTTCGCCTCTGCACGTTGCGCTGCTGGACGTGCCGCGATGCGCGCGGCGTAGTCGGCGAATTCCTTCCGCTCCGGGATCAACTTGAACATCGTGCCCCAGCGCACCTGCGAGCCGATCACCACGTCGGCGGCGGTGAACTGTTCGCCCATCAGCCAAGGTCCCTTCCCCACGGCTTTGGCGACGACATTCATGGTGGTGTCGAAGTCGCCGTAGCCGAGCATGGCGCGCCGGGCTTCTTCCTTGCGCGGCGCTGCGCGGTCGATCACCGCCGGCTCCATGCAGCCCGGCCCGAAGAACAACCATTTGAGATAGACGCCGCGGCGCGGCGTGCCGGCCGGAATGTTGAGCTTGGCATCGGGAAATTCGTCGGCGAGATAGGTGCAGATCGCTGCCACTTCGGTGATCACGGTGTCGCCGTGCCGAAGCGCCGGAACTTTGCCCATCGGATTGATGGCAAGATAGTCTGGCTTCAGGTTGTCGCCGGCTTGCAAGCTCAACAGCTTGATGTCGTAGGGCTGGCCAAGTTCCTCCAGCATCCATAGCGCGATGGACGAACGCGAGGGCGAAGCATGATAGAGCGTCAGGTTTGCCATGGGACACCTTGCAATTAAAGCGGTTCCAAACGACCTTATAACTAAGCCATGATTGTGTAGGGATCGTGATGATGTCCAATAACGTTCGCGACAACACCGAACGCCACCGCTTCGAGCTCGACATCGACGGCCACATCGCGTTCTCCAATTATAAGCGCGAGGGCGGCACCATCACGATCTTGCATACCGAAGTTCCCAAGGAACTCAGCGGCCGCGGGATCGGCTCGGAACTCGCGCGCGGCGTGCTCGACATAGTGCGCGCGCAAGGGCTGACGGTGCAGCCGCTCTGCCCCTTCGTGGCCGGCTACATCGCCAAGCATCCGGAATACGCGAACTTGGTGCGCTAGACGCGAAGGCGCGCCCCAATCTTCGGCACGGAAATAAATAGATTCACTGAGCCTGGTGTCCGAACGCTTCGACCTCGCGCAGCCACTGCTTGCGCCGTTCGTCGCCGACCGCCTCGATCATGCCGTAGACCGTCGAACGCACCGGCGTCACGCCGGCGAAATGCAGGATGTTGCGCTTAAGCAATTTGAGCGCATGCCGCCCGAAATACCAATGATAGAACCAGCCCGGCATGCCCATCGTCATGATGATGTGCGCCGATTTGCCTTTGAAGATGCTCCAACTCGCTTTGTCGTGGCTGCCCTGGATCGCCAGTAGGTCGGGCTGCAGTATGCGCTCCATGAAGCCTTTCATGATCGCCGGCATGTCGCCGCACCAGAGCGGAAACACGAACACCAGATGATCGGCGGCATGCAACGCCGCGTAGGCCGCCGCCAAATCGGGCTCGAGCGTCTGCTCGCGCCGGTAGCCCTCGCGCAGGATGGCGTCGAAATTCATGCGCGCCAGCACGAACAGCTTGGCCTCGTGCCCGCCGCTTTCGGCGCTGCGCAGATAAGCCTGGCCGAGCGCCTCGCTGTAGCTGTCGAGCATTGGATTGCCGACCACGATGGCGATTTTCGTCATGGGCATCCCCTAAAGCTTTACAGTGAACGATAACCGCGCCCGCCCCGTTTCGCTTTGACATGGCGCAACGAGCGCGGCATGGCTTTCCCGCCTTACGTACGGCTCAACGGCAGATTTACTTGGCATCCTGCCCGGTCTACGTTTCCTCCTAGTCTATTGGGCGACGTCATCGGGAGGCGACATGAGCCGGCATCTTCGCAACCTTGCGGCCATTGCATTCGGCGCGACTCTTTGCGCCGCCGCGGGTTTCGCGCAAGCGCAAAGCATGGATCAGCTTTACGAAAAGGCGAAGCTCGAGAAGGAGCTCGTCATCTATGGCGGCGGCCCGACCACACTTTATGAGGTGCCGGCGCGCGCCTTCGAACAAAAATATCCCGGCATCAAAGTCACCATCCATGCCGGCTTCAGCAACGTGCTCGACGAGAAGATCAACGAGCAGATCAAGAACAAGGCGGTCGATGCCGATCTCGCCATCCTGCAGACGGTGCAGGATTTTATGCGCTGGAAAAAGGAGGGCGTGCTTGCCCGGTTCAAGCCGGAAGGCTGGCGGGCGGTCGACAAGACATTCAAGGATCGCGAAGGCTATTACGTCGGCGTGTTCGTCACCTCGGTGTCTTACGCCTACAACAAGGATCTGGTGAAGGCGGGCAGCGAGCCGAAATCCGCCATGGATTTTCTCAAGCCCGAATTCAAGGGCAAGATGATCACCTGCTATCCGCACGACGACGACATCACGCTCTATCTCTTCTATACGCTGCGCGAGCGCTACGGCTGGGATTGGGTGAACAAGTACATGGCCAACGGCGCGCAATTCGTGCAGGGCCATCTCGGCGTGTCGCGCAGCCTGGCGTCCGGCGAGAGCATGGTGTCGTTCGATTCCAATCCGAACTTTTCGTTGCGCGAACAGCGCGCCGGCAAGCCGGTCGAGGTTTCGTTCTCCAAGGTCGATGCGACGCCGGTCTGGGCGCAGACCGCGGCCACGTTCAGGGATTCGCCGCATCCCAACGCGGCGCGATTGTTCTTGAACTGGTTCCTGGACAAGGAGCAGCAGAGCAAGCTCGATACCTGGTCGCCGCGCAAGGATGTGCCGCCGCCGGCCGGGCTGCCGCCGCTGTTCTCGCTCAAGCTCGCCAACGATTACCCAAAGTTCATCACCAATACAGAACTGGTTAGCTTCATGCGCAGGCGTCTGGAGGAATTGACGGGACCGGTCAAAAAGAAAGGCGACGTGAAATAGCCGCCTGCTCAAAACTCAACCGGTCGGTTCCGGAACCGGCCAGATATAACGCATCACCCGCGGCATGACAGACATAGCGCAGCGCACAATTTACCCGTCCTATATTGTGGTTTGTGCTAGCATTTCCAAGCTGAAACGATTCGTCACAACCGCGCACAAGGTTGGGCGCACTAGCGTTCGCCGGCCGGAGCTAAACCGGCGGCGGACGATCACGGGAGAAGGAGGAGCAGACAAGAAGCCATTGTAACGCCGCGCCGGGCCACTTCGAGGAGGCCACCGATGTTGCGAAACTTGGTACGCTCACTGCTCGTGCTCGTTCTGTCCATGTTCAGCGTTGCCGCGCTCGCCCACGATGCGTGGATCAGCCGCGGCACCTACAAGAATCCTGCGGGCGAATGGTGCTGCGGCGCCGAGGACTGCGGCGTCGTTTCGCCCGGTGCGGTGAAAGCCGGCAATGGTGGCTATTCGCTGCGCGGTCCGGTCACCTATGGCATGGGTGTGACCGGCAACGCCGCCGACGGGCCGACCCGTACGGAAAATGTCAACGAGGCGATCCCTTACAGTCAATCGCTGCCCTCGCCCGATGGCGCCTATTGGCGCTGCAAGCGGCCGGACGGTTCGCCGCGCTGCTTCTTCGCACCGCCGCCGGGCAGTTGAAAACGCGGCGCGGCTGCCGCGCGCTTCACACGCACGGCAGCGGGCGCCCGCCGGCTGCGCGCGACGGCACTTTTACCCAGGCCTCGCCATCGAGCACGGCTTCGCCATCGACCGTACAGGTACAGGAAAGCCGTGCGCGGCATTTTGCCGGCAATAATTCAGTCACGGCCACGCTCACCTCGACGGTGTCGCCGATCTTCACCGGCGCGCGGAAATTCAGCGTCTGCGAGATGTAGACCGCGCCGGGCCCCGGCAGCCGCGTGCCGAGCACCGCCGAGATCAGGCTTGCGGTATAAAGCCCGTGCGCGATGCGGGTGCGGAATGGCGTCTTGGCGGCGAAGTGTTCCGACAAGTGGATCGGATTGCGGTCGCCGGTCACTTCGGCGAAGCCGACCACATCGGATGACGCCACGGTCTTGGCGAGCCGCTCGGTCATGCCGATCGAGAGATCCTCGAAATAGAGCGTCTGTAGCGTCAGCATCGTCATGCGTCCGTGGACAATCGCGGCCGGCACACCGCCCATAGCAGGCCGATCAGCACCACATTGATCAGCGCCAGTGCCGTCAATACACCGATGGTCGCGTCGGCTCCACTGGCTTCGATCAACAGCGCGCCGGCCGATGGCGCCAGCGCCTGCACAATCAGGCTGGGGAACGCGAGCTTGCCCATGAGACGCGGAAACCGCACCGGCCCGAACAGCGCGAGCGGCAGCGTGCCGCGGCCGATCCAGGAAATGCCGTAGCCGGCGCCGTAGAGCAGGATCACCAAAATGAGAATGTGATAGCGGCCGAGCAACAACAGCAGGCCGCCTGCCATCAAGATACAGCAGGCGATCATGGTCCAGATCGGGTGGTAGCGGGCCCCGAACAGCCGCTCGACCACGCGGGCGCCCACCTGCGCCGGGCCGAACAGCGTGCCGAGGCTCACGGCAATCGCGAAGTCGACGCCCCTCGCCTGCAGAAAAATCAACAAATGCACGACCACGATCGAGCCGATGCCGGCGGCGATCGACAGCACCAGCGCCAGCAGCGCAAAGATCAATGTTTCATGGCCGATACGCGCCGGCGCGTCCGACGGCGCCACGTCGCTTGGGGCTGCGGCCGCCGCGGCGTGTTTCGGCGCGGGCCGTATCACAGCCATTTGCAGAGGCAACGCGACCACCAAATGCAGCGCCGCATAGGCCAGGCAAGCGCCGCGCCAGCCGATATGCTCGATCATGAAGGCGCTCAGCGGCCAGCACACCGTGCTGGCGAAGCCGCCGAACAGCGTGAGATTGGTGATCGGCTGGCGCGCCTCATGGCCGTAAATGCGGCCGAGCGCGGCAAACACCGCGTCATAGAGCCCGGTGCCCATGCCGATGCCGAGCAGCACCCAAGCGAAGAGATAGACCGGCAGCGCCGGCGCCAGGCCGATGCCGGCAAGGCCAGCGGCATAGAACAATGAGCTTGCGAGCAGCACCGGCCGCCCGCCGTGCAGGTCGATGACGCGGCCGACCTGCGGCGAGATCAGCCCCGCCACCAGCAGACCGACCGAGGTGCCGCCGACCACCCAGCCGAGCGACCAGCCGGTGTCCTTGACGATCGGCTCGGCAAATACCGCCGGGATATAGAACGACGTGCCCCAGGCCAAAATCTGCACGATGCCGAGTGCAGTGATGACGACGCGGCGGTCGAGCGGCCCGCTCATTTTCGTTAATTGCAAATACGCGTCGTCTAGCTCGCCTTGTCCATGCCTTTGGATTTGAGCACGGCGGCGGCGTCTGGCCCGGAAAGGTAGTCGATCAGCTCTTTGGCCGCGTTCCTGTCCTTTGTGGACGCGCTCAAGCCCGCCGCATAGGTCGTGGTGTTCTGGATTTCCTGCGGCAACGGACCGACCAATGCTGCGCCCTTGACCGGCACGATCTCGCTGATCTGGTGGATGCCGAGTTCGGCCTCCCCGCTGACGATCAGATCGGCGACGTGGCCGCCCTTCTTGAGCTTGGCCTTCGGCTTGATCTGGTCGGCGATGCCCATCTTCTCCAACAATTTCTCGAAATAGATGCCGCTGGTGCCGCCGGCGGCCGGATCGAGATAGGCGACCGACTTCGCCGCTAGCAGCGCCTCCTTGAATTTCTCGACCGAACTGATGTCTGGCTTGGGCGCACCCTCTTTCACCACCACGCCCATCCCGACGGTGGCGAGGTTGACGCGGCTGCCGGCGACAAGCTTGCCGCTGGCGATCATTTCGTCGACCACGGCCGGGGTAATCACCAGGATGTCGAAGGCTTCTCCGTCCGCGATGCGTTTCTTCAATTGACCGGTGGTACCATTGTCGACCGTCACGTGGTTGCCGGTCTGCCGCTCGTAATTGGGCACCAGCGCGTCCACCACCTGCCTGAAGGCGCCGGCAGTCAACACTTTGACCTCGGCGGCATGCGCAACCGGTATCGTCAGACCGAGCGCGGCGGCGATGAGGGCGGCGTGGCGCAGGCGCATTTTCATGATTTTCCTCCCGATACAGGCGCGCAATTTACACGATCCAGAGCCGTTTTCCCTTCTGGAGGAGCCGCGAACCCGGCAGACTGGTAGAACGCGCCAAGCACCCGGCTTAAAATGACGCAAACCACCCTTTCTCATTAATAATCAGTTGCTTGAGTTATGCGTTTTTGGCATTGCTGCGGCGCAACATTATTGCTTTTCAAGTCGCCGAACATCCCTATTTTGCGGGCAGATCAGATGGCCGGCGCAAAGCCGGTTCGAAACGAAAGAAAACCACCATGTTTGCCGCACTAGTGCGCTTTGTCCGTGAATGGAAGCGCTATAACCAAAGCCTGAACGAACTGTCCCGCCTTGGCGACCGCGAGCTTGCCGACATCGGCATCAACCGCTCGGAAATCCAGCGGGTGGCCTGGAACGCCGCGCACCAGCGCTAAGCAGCGTCCCAATTACATGAAAAGCGCCCGCGCTCAGCGCGGGCGTTTTCATTTGTGCGCCCGTTGCCGCGGCTCGGGCCGAAGCCTAGCTTGCGGTGATGAGCCCGAAACCCGTTCCAAAAGCCGTCCACGTCATCGGCGGCGGCCTCGCCGGTTCGGAGGCCGCCTGGCAACTCGCGCAGGCCGGCGTGCCGGTCGTGCTGCACGAGATGCGGCCGCTGCGCTCGACCGCCGCGCACAAGACCGACGGCTACGCCGAATTGGTCTGTTCGAATTCATTCCGCTCCGACGACAAGGATCACAACGCGGTCGGCCTGCTGCACGCGGAAATGCGGCGGCTCGGGTCGCTGGTGATGCGCGCGGCCGACGGCCACCAGGTTCCCGCCGGCGGCGCGCTGGCGGTCGACCGTGACGGATTTTCCGCCGCCGTGACCGCAGCGCTCGCATCGCAACCGCTCATCACGCTGACGCGTGGCGAAGTGGCAGTGCCGCCGGACGAATGGGACAGCGTCATCATCGCCACCGGTCCGCTCACCTCGCCCGATCTCGCGGCCGCGATCCGTTCGCTCACCGGCGAAGACGCGCTCGCCTTCTTCGACGCCATCGCCCCGATCGTTCTTCGCGATTCCATCGATCTCGAGCAGGCCTGGTTCCAATCGCGCTACGACAAGACCGGACCCGGCGGCTCGGGCGCCGATTACATCAATTGCCCGCTTAGCGCTGCGCAGTATGACGCCTTCATCGACGCCCTGCTCGCCGGCGACAAGACCGTGTTCCACGACTGGGAAGCTTCGACGCCTTATTTCGACGGCTGCCTGCCGATCGAGGTGATGGCCGAGCGCGGGCGCGAGACGCTGCGCCACGGTCCGATGAAACCGTTCGGGCTCACCAACCCGCGCCGGCCCGACCTGAAGCCCTACGCGGTCGTGCAGCTGCGCCAGGACAACAAACTCGGCACGCTGTTCAACATGGTCGGCTTCCAGACCAAGTTGAAACACGGCGAACAGATGCGCATTTTCCGCGGCATTCCGGGTTTGCAGAATGCCGAATTTGCTCGCCTCGGCGGCCTGCATCGCAACACCTTCCTCAATTCGCCCAAGCTGCTCGACGCGACGCTGCGCCTGAAAGCCAATCCGCGCTGGCGTTTTGCCGGGCAGATCACCGGTTGCGAGGGCTACGTGGAATCGGCCGCCATCGGGCTGGTCGCCGCGCGCTTTGCCGCCGCCGAGCGCCGCGGCGAAGCGCTGAGCCCCCCGCCGCCGACCACGGCGCACGGCGCCCTGCTCGCCCACATCACCGGCGGCCATATCGAGACCATCGATGCCGGACCTTCTTCGTTCCAGCCGATGAACGTGAATTTCGGCCTGTTCCCGCCGATCGCGGCACCCGCCGCACCCGAGGGCCGCAAATTCGGCCGCGGCTCGGCCAAGAACCTGGCGCGCAAGAGCGCGCTCAGCGAGCGCGCGCTCGCCGATCTCGAACGCTGGATGGCCGGCGAGCTGCCAGCCGCCGCGGCGGAATAACTACGCAGCAAAAATGCGGCGTGGATCGCGTGCCGCGCGCCACAACCGCCATTGCCGGCGCCACGGCGCAATCTGGTTGAGCGCATAAGGCTGATAACCGGGGACCTCCATACGCCGAAGCTGCGGTCCGACCAGCGCCACCGGCAGAAACGCTGGCAGAATTCCCGCCGGCGCCGATGCCAGCTTCGTTTGCGCTGCCGCAAGATGCCGGCGCGCGATGGCGCGCATCTCGGCCAGCGCCGCAAGCAACGGCTTGTTCGCGCGCTCGGCAAATATCTCCGCGGGCTGGACCTGGTGGCGCTCGAGCACATCCATCGGCACATAAAGCTGCCGGCGCGCCGCATGCAGTCCAAAGCTGCGCAGAATTCCCGCGATTGTGTAAGCAACGCCGGCATCCAGTGTAAATAATTCGGGCGGCGGACTGCCGGCGTTAAGAATTCCCGCCGCCATCGCGAAAATCGGCGATTGCGTCCTGATGGCGTAGAGCTCTAGCGCGCCCAGGCTCGCCATCGGTTCATCGTACAGATCGAATGTCCGCTCTTCGATCAGTTCGAGCAACGGAGTTGCCACAAAACCATGACGATCAAGCGTTTCCCGCAGAGCTGCCGCCACCGGATGGGCGGCCGCTTCGGCTGCGCGCTCGCCCGACAGCGCCTCGCGCCACCACTGCAGGCGGATCTCGCCCGGCAACGGCTCGCGCGCCAGCTCGCGCACCCGCGCGATCTCGACGTTGAAGGCATAAAGCGAATAGAGCGCGTCGCGGTGCTCGGCCGGCGCGAACAGCGTGGCGAGGTAGCGGTCCCGGTCGGCCTCGCGCACCAGCGCGGCGCAGTGCTCGTAATTCGTCTGCATCAAAGTATTCTAGCAGGTGCGCATGATCTTTTCCGAAAACCGGTTCCCACTTTTCGGGATCATGCGCTGGATCACTCGACCGCGATCAGTCCCGCGCCGACGCGGCGCTTTTCCCCCAGCAGGATATTATAGGTCTGCGCCGCCGGCCCGGTGCCCAGGCAATCGACCGAAATCGACAGCGCGCGAAAGCGCGCCCGCAACGCCGCCGGCAGCGCGTAAGGGTCGCGCCCCGCGCCGATCAGAAACAGGTCGATCGCCTGCGCCCGCTCGAACACCGGCGCCAGCGCCGCTTCGGTGAGTTCGCTCGCGTTGCGCACCGGCCAGGCCCAGATGCCGTCCGGCAGGCACAGCAGCGAGCCGCGGTGCGACATATTGCCGAAACGGAAGCCGCCATTGCCATAGGCGTCGATCGAGACCGGATAAGGCAGATGCGGGGCCTCGGCGCCGGCCGCCATCGTCAGGGCTTTTCTTTCGACGCATCGCTCGCGCGGGTGAGCGCGTCGCCGCCGCGGCCGACCCCGAGATAGATCAGGATCGGCGAGGCGATGAACACCGACGTATAGGTTCCGACCAGCACCACGCCGAACATCATGGTGGCGGTGAACGAGTGGATCGCCTGCCCGCCGAACAGCAGCAGCGCCAGAAGTGCGAGCGACACGGTCACGTGGGTGATCACCGAACGTGACAGCGTCTGGTTGACCGAGCCGTTGAGCAAATCCGGCATCGGCATTTTCTTGTAGCGCCGCAGCATCTCGCGGATACGATCGTAGATCACCACCGTATCGTTGAGCGAATAGCCGAGGATGGTGAGCAGCGCCGCGATGCTGGTGAGGTCGAAGTCGATCTGCGTCACCGACATGAAACCGATGGTGAGCACGATGTCGTGCACGTTGGCGATCATGGCGCCGAGCGCGAACTGCCACTCGAAGCGGAACCAGAGATAAATCAGAATGCAGAAAATCGCCAAGCCCAGCCCGATCACCCCATACGAGAGCAACTCGCCCGACACGCGCGGGCCCACCACCTCGACGCGGCGGTAATCCACCGCGCTGCCGAGCGCGCCGCGCACCTTGTTTACCGCCTCCTGCTGGGCGGCGTCGCCGCCGGGCTGCTCGGCGATGCGGATGAGCACGTCGTTGGGCGCGCCGAATTGCTGCAACTGCACTTCGCCAAGGCCCAACGTGCTGAGCGCTGAGCGCATGCTGGCGAGATCGGCCGCTCCTGCCTTGTTCTGCACTTCGATCAGCGTGCCGCCCCGAAAGTCGATGCCGAAATTCAAGCCGTGGAAGAAATAGAGCGAGATCGCCAGGATCGACATCAGCGCGGACACGGGAAAGCTGATGCGCCGGAAGCGCATGAAATCGAATTTGGTGTCGTCGGGTACGATGCGAAGCAGGCGCACGAATTATCCCCCTAGATCGGAACACGTTGGGGGCGCCGCCAGCGCACCCAGGTGGCGACGATCAGCCGCGTCAGGGTAAAGGCGGTAAACACCGTGGTGATGATGCCGATGCCGAGCGTGACGGCGAAGCCGCGCACCGGGCCGGTCCCGATATAGAACAGCACCGCGGCAGCGATGAAGGTGGTGATGTTGGAATCGAGGATGGTGGCGAGCGCGCGCGAGAAGCCGGCGTCGATGGCGTTGATCGGCGTGCGGCCGCCGCGCACTTCCTCGCGGATGCGCTCGTAGATCAGCACGTTACTGTCGACCGCGATGCCGACCGTGAGCACCACGCCCGCGATGCCCGGCAGTGTCAGCGTGGCGCCGAGCATCGAGAGCACGCCGAAGATCATGGCGACGTTGATCGCCACCGCGATATTGGCGAACAGGCCGAACAGTCCGTAGGTGGCGAGCATGAACACCACGACCATCGCCGCGCCGACATAAGATGAGATCTTGCCTTTGGCGATTGAGTCGGCGCCGAGACCTGGCCCGACCGTGCGCTCCTCGATGATGGTGAGCGGAGCCGGCAGCGCGCCGGCGCGCAGCAGGATGGCGAGATCGTTGGCGCTCTGCACCGTGAAGCTGCCGGAAATCTGGCCGGAGCCGCCGAGGATCGGCTCGCGGATCACCGGCGCCGAGATTACCTCGTTGTCGAGCACGATGGCGAAGGGCTTGCCGACGTTTTCCTGCGTCACCTGCGCGAATTTGCGCGCGCCCGAGGTATTGAAGCGGAACGAGACGATCGGTTCCGAGGTGCGTTGGTCGAAGCCGGGCTGCGCGTCGGTGAGATCGCCGCCCGACACCAGGATGCGCTTTTCGATCAGATACGGAGTCTTCGGCTGGCTCGAGCTGAACAGCAGATCGTCCTCCGGCGGCACTTGCCCCTGCTGCGCCGCTTCGACCGAGCCCCCGGTATCGACCATGCGGAAATCGAGCTTGGCGGTCTTGCCGAGCAGTTGCTTGAGCCGGGTCGGGTCCTGCAATCCGGGCATCTGCACCAGAATGCGGTCGATGCCTTGGCGCTGGATCAGCGGCTCGACCGTGCCGAGCTCGTTGACGCGCCGCTCGATGATCTGGATCGACTGCTCGACCGACTGGCGCACGCGCTCGACGATCGCCGGCTCGCTGAACGTAAGCCGGATCAGCCCGCCGGCCTCGGTGGTGACGTCGAGGTTGCGCTGTCCGGTGGTGCTGAGGATGCCGCCGAGCGGCTGCGAGAGGGTGCGCAGCTTTTCGAGCGCCTGATCCGCGGCGGCGCCCTCCCGGATGCGCACTTCCACGCTGGTGCCGCGCACCACCAGCCCGGTGTAGCCGATGCGCGCCTCGCGCAGCACGCGCCGCATGTCGTCGCGCAGCGCTTCCAGCATCTCCTTGCGCACCGCCTTGGTGTCGACCTCGAGCAGGATGTGCGAGCCGCCTTGCAGGTCGAGACCGAGCACGACGTGGCGCTGCGCCCATTTCGGCCAGCTCGCCACGAATTTTTCGGGCAGGAAATTAGGAACAGTGAACAGGCAAATGAAGAATGCCGTCAGAACGATCGCCGCCGCCTTCCAGCGCGTGAAATAAAGCATGACGTCCCGACTTAATCCGGAAAATTTGCGATGAAAAATTAAGACGCGGCGTTCAGCCGGCCGCTGCCTCGTCCTTCACCGGTTCACCCTTGGCGCGAACGTCGCTGACCATCGCCCGCATCTGGCGGATGCGCACGTCGTCCGCAATCTCGATTTCGATCTGGTCGTCGTCGATCACCTTGGTGACCTTGCCGATGAGCCCGCCATTGGTGATGACGGTATCGCCGCGCCGGACGTTCTTGACCATCTCCGCATGCTGCTTCACCCGCTTCTGCTGCGGGCGCAGGATCAGAAAATACATGATGACGAAGATCAGCCCGAACGGCAGCAGCGACATTATCATATTGCTGCTATCGCCGCCCGCCCCGCCGAACAGCGACCCTTGCGCGAACGCGGTCGAAATGAACATCGAAGCTTTCCTTAGCGTGTTTGAGGAGTACGCCAGGCACGTCCCCGGCCCGGCATCAATGGCTTAATTTCGCGCGGACTATAGCGGCCGCCGCCCCAATTGCAACGCCGCCAGACCCCTCAAAAACCGGCCATTTTTGGCGGTTTCCGCGTAAGCCCGCTTGCGGGGGCAAGACAGGACCGCTAAGAGCAGCGCAATTTTGCAAAGCAGTCGCCATGGCCAAATCGAAGTCCAAATCGCAGCCGAAGTCCAAAGCCAAGCCGCCCGCCGCCGCGGCGGCGGACGGCGCACCAGTCCTTGCGCGCATCGCCGAAGCGCTCGAGCGGCTGGCGCCGCAACGCGCCGGCGCGCCCGATCTCGCCGGCGCCGACGCCTTTGTCTGGCATCCCGACGGACGCCGGCTCGCGCCGGTCAAGCGCGTCAACCGCGTCGAGATGTCGCTGCTCAAGGGCATCGAGCGCGTGCGCGACGTGCTGGTGGAGAATACCGAGCGCTTCGCCAAAGGCCTGCCGGCCAACAATGCGCTGCTGTGGGGCGCGCGCGGCATGGGCAAATCGTCGCTGGTGAAAGCGGCGCATGCCGGCGTCAACGCCACGCTGGGGCGCCAGGCCAAGAGCGCCCCGCTCAAGCTGATCGAAATCCACCGCGAGGACATCGAGAGCCTGCCCGACCTGATGGGGATCATTCGCGGCGCGCAATATCGCTTCATCGTGTTCTGCGACGATCTGTCGTTCGACGCCGAGGACACCACCTACAAATCGCTCAAGGCGCTCTTGGAAGGCGGCATCGAAGGCCGCCCGGATAACGTGATTTTCTACGCCACCTCGAACCGCCGCCACTTGATGGCGCGCGATATGATGGAGAACGAGCGCTCGACCGCGATCAATCCGGGCGAAGCGGTCGAGGAAAAGGTGTCGCTCTCCGACCGGTTCGGGCTTTGGCTCGGTTTCCATCGTTGCAGCCAGGACGAATATCTCGCGATGGTAGAAAGCTATGTCGCGCACTACAAGATTCCGGCGCGTGGCGAAGGGCTGCATCGCGACGCGCTGGAATGGTCGACCACGCGCGGCTCGCGCTCCGGCCGCGTCGCCTGGCAGTTCGTGCAGGATCTGGCGGGACGCTTGGGCGTGGCGTTGAGGGATTAGAAATCTGTCATTCCAGGCTCGCGCACTTCGTGCGCGTCCCGGAATGACAGGTTGAATCAAGCCCCGCCGAGATACTTGGTCGGATCGACCGGGGTCGAACCCTTGCGGATCTCGAAATGCAGCTGCGGCGAGGTCACGTTGCCGGTCTGCCCGGCATTGGCGATGACCTGCCCGCGCTTGATGGTGTCGCCGCGCTTGACCAGGAGCTGGCTGGCGTTGGCATAGGCCGAGACGAAGCCGTTGGCGTGGCGGATCAGCACCAGATTGCCGTAGCCCTTCAACTCACTGCCCGCATAAGCGACGATGCCGTCATCGGCGGCCTTGATCGGCGTGCCTTCCGGCACCGCCAGATTGATGCCGTCGTTCGGCGCGCCGTTCGGGCGCGGACCGAAGCCGGCGATGATGCGGCCCTTAACCGGCCAGCGGAACGACGGTATGCTGCCGGCGGCTTCCGCGGTCTTGGTGACGGTTTCGGGCGGCTGTTGCTCGGGCGTGGCGACGCGCGCGGTCTGCACCGGCGCGCTGGCCACCTTGGTGGCCGGCACCGTGCGCGGCTGCGCCACCTGCGGCGCCGGCGTCTGGCGCGCGGCAACAGGACGGCCGCCGGGGATTGTCAGACTGTCGCCGATGCTGATCTTGGCATAGGGCTGAATGTTGTTGGCCTGTGCCAGGGCCTTAAGCGAAACGCCGTGCTTGTGCGCGATGCCGATCAGGCTTTCACCTGGCTCGACGATATGGACGTTTTCGGCCGTCCGCGGCGACGGCGATGCCGGCGCGTGGCTTGCGCTCGCCGATATGTAACGCGGGATGACGACGCGCTGGCCCGGCCTGAGCGTGGCGCCTTCGCGGAAGCCGTTGGTTTCCATGATGGCGGATGCCGGCACACCGTATTTGCGCCCGATGCTTTCGAACGTTTCGCCCGAAGCAACCGTCACCGGCGCGCCGCCGTCCCAGGTCCAATGCCCGGTCGGGGCGGGAGCCGGGGCGCGCTGCGTGGCGACCGATCCGGTCACATCGGATGTGCCGGGCCGATAAGCGCCGAGGCCCTGCGCGCCGGAGGCAACGCCGCCGTTGGCCGCCACCGTGGCGGGCCGGCTTGGGGCCGGCAACGGCTGCGATACGACGTGCGTGCCCGACGCCGGGCGCGACGGGATCGAACCGGTCGTTTCCTGCGGCGGGGCGTTGCGGTTGGAGGCGTAAGGACTGGAGTCGAAGCGCGCGGAGTCCGCACAGCCGGCGACGGCAATACCCAACAAGGCGGGGACTGCAACGCGCAGCCAGACACAAGAGCGAGACGGCACGTAGATACGCGACATTTGGTTACTCACTCATACGCAACAAAGGTAGACTTCGAAATAAAGCAGCCCCGGGTAAATAAGGCTTTAAGGATTACCGAATCGTTGCGAGCGCACCGGAGTCGGTCAAAATGCGACAGAAGCTGCCGGTTTTCAGAAAAGATCGCGCGCAACGATGCAAACGTCAGAGTTCCTGTGCCTGCCCCGGCAATAACGGCACAAAACGCACTGCAATCAGGTTTTCGTGTGCGATGCCCGTTTGCGATTTGGTAAGCTTGATAATGTGTTGCGCCCCCTCGCGCGGTCCGAGCGGTAAAACCATCACCCCGTCATCGGCAAGCTGATCAATCAGAGTCTGCGGCACGTGCTCGGCGGCGGCGGTGACGATGACGCGGTCGTAGGGCGCGCGCGCCGGCACGCCGGCAAAGCCGTCGCCGACCACGACCTCGACGTTGTCGTAGCCGAGCGCGCGGAGCCGGCCCCTCGCCTGTTCGGCGAGCGTGCGGTAGCGCTCGATGCTCACCACCTCGCGCGCCAGCCGCGAGAGCACGGCCGCCTGATAGCCCGAGCCGGTGCCCACCTCCAGCACGCGATGGTGCGGCCGCAAGCCCAGTTGTTCGGTCATATAGGCCACTACATAAGGCTGGCTGATGGTCTGCCCGCATTCGATCGGCAGCGCCTGGTCGGCATAGGCGCGGTCGGCGAAGTCCCGTTCGACGAACTCTCCGCGCGGCACCTCGTCCATGGCGTGCAGCACCGCCTGGTCGGCGATACCGCGCCGGCGCAGGGTGAGCAGGAATTCCATACGATCTTCGTCTTGCGCATCGCGATTTGGCACGGCCCACCCCTGTCGCCAGCAAATTTAGCACGTTTGCCGGCAATTCAGGTAAGCTTGCGCCGCTAGCCCGGTGCTAGGCTGGAACCGGGCTCTGCGCATAGGCATTGTAAGCCGGGAGGCGGCGATGAGCGATTCCACCAGAACGACGCCACGCCTTCTCGTCGTTGAAGACGAATATCTCATCCGCATGTTGATGGAGGATATGCTCGCCGACCTCGGCTACGACGTGGCCGCGGCGGTCGGCACCCTCGCCGAAGCGGGCGAATTCGCGGCCAGCGGCGATTTCAACGCCGCCATTCTCGACGTCAATGTCGACAACCAGGAGATCTATCCGGTCGCCGACATCCTCGCCAAACGCGGACTGCCCTTCGTGTTCGTCACCGGCTATGGCGAACGCAGCCTGCCGGAACCCTATAGCGACCGCCCGGCGTTGCAGAAACCGTTCCAGGCCGAACAGCTCAAAGCCATGCTCGACGGATTGCTGGCGGGCGCCTAACCGAACACCTTGGCGAGCTTGGTCATGAACGGCTCGTCGGTGAGATCGAGCCGCAGCGGCGTGATGGCGATGCGCTTCTCGTTGAGCGCGGCAAGATCGCTGCCCTGCGCCGCGCCGGCGATGCCGCCGCGCCCGAAAGCGATCCAATAGTACGGATTGCCGCGCCCGTCGTGGCGCGCGTCGATGCGCAACAGCTCCTGGTCGCGCTTGCCCTGCGTGGCGATGGAAAAGCCGGCGACCTCGTCCGGCGGACAATCGGGAAAGTTGACGTTGACCAGCACGTCGCGCGGCATGCCGGCCGCAAGAACGCGGCGGATCAGGTCGGGCGCGAATTTGATCGCGGTCTCCCAACGCGGCGCGTGCCGGGTCGAGAACGCGTAAGCCTGCGAGAGCGAAAACGACGGAATGCCGAGTACGGTGCCTTCCATGGCGCCGGCGACGGTGCCCGAATAGGTGACGTCCTCGGCGGCGTTGCGCCCGCGATTGACGCCCGAGAGCACCAGGTCCGGCATCTCCTTCATCAAGTGGCGCGCGCCCATGATGACGCAATCGGTCGGCGTGCCCTTGACCGCGAAGTGCCGCTCGCTGATCTCGCGCAGGCGCAACGGATCGTTGAGCGAGAGCGAATGCGACACGCCGGACTGGTCGCTTTCCGGCGCCACAATCCAGACGTCGTCCGACAATTCGCGCGCGATTGCCTCGCAGGCTTCTAAGCCCGGCGCATGGATGCCGTCGTCGTTGGTGATGAGGATACGCATTACGCCCGCTCTATTCTTGTTATTCCGCCCATATAGGGCTTGAGCGCGTCGGGCACCGCGATGGCGCCATTCTCGTCCTGGTAATTTTCCATCACCGCGATCAGCGCACGCCCGACCGCGACGCCTGAGCCGTTGAGCGTGTGCACGTGACGCACACCGTCCTTGCTGCGGTAGCGCGCGTTCATGCGGCGCGCCTGGAAGTCGCCGCACACCGAGCACGAGGAAATCTCGCGGTACATGCCCTGCCCCGGCAACCAGACCTCGATGTCGTAGGTCTTCTGCGAGGCAAAGCCCATGTCGCCGGTGCAGAGCGTAACCACGCGATAATGCAGATCGAGTTTCTTGAGCACCTCCTCGGCGCAGGCCAGCATGCGCTCGTGCTCTTCCTTGCTTTTGTCCGGCGTCGTGATCGAGACCAGCTCGACCTTGGTGAACTGGTGCTGGCGGATCATGCCGCGGGTGTCCTTGCCGGCGGCGCCCGCTTCGGCGCGGAAGCACGGCGTGCAGGCGGTCAGCCGCATCGGCAGAGTGCCTTCGTCGACGATCTGTTCTCGCACCAGATTGGTGAGCGGCACTTCGGCGGTGGGAATGAGCCACAGTCTATTCTGCGCGGCAGCTTTGTCGCCGTCGCCAGCCAGCCACTTCAACGCCTTTTGTCTGATCCGATCGGTTTCCAAAAAATCTTCATTGGCGATCGCATCCTGAAGCGCACTGAGTTCGTCGCCGATATATGCTAACAAGTCGACCAGATCGAGGGCAAAATCACGACCGTTCGATGCACCGCTGACTGCGGCAAACTGGTCCTCGGCAAACTTCGGCAACTGCGCCGTTCCGAACATGGTGTCGTCGCGAACCAAAATCGGCGGATTGACTTCAACGTAGCCATGCTGCTGCGTGTGCAGATCGAGCATGAACTGCCCGAGCGCGCGCTCCATGCGCGCCAGGCCCTTCTGCAGCACCACAAAGCGCGCGCCGGAGAGTTTCGCCGCCAGTTCGAAATCCATCATGCCGAGCGCTTCGCCCAATTCGAAATGCTGCTTGGGCTTGAAGGCATAGTCGCGTTTCTTGCCGAACAGATGATGCTCGACATTGCCGTGCTCGTCCGTGCCGTCCGGCACTTCCTCGAGCGGCGTGTTGGGAATCTGCGCCAGCTCCTTGTCGAGTTCCTCGCCAAGTTTTTTCTGCTCGGCCTCCAGCGCCGGCAGCGCGGTCTTGAGCTCGTTCACTTCGGCCATCAGCTTTTGTGCCGTGGCCTCGTCCTTTTTCTTCTTGGCCTCGCCGATTTCCTTCGAGGCCGCATTGCGGCGCGCCTGCGCCTGTTCGGACTTGGTGATCGCCGCCCGCCGCTTCTCGTCGAGCGAAAGCAGCTTGGCCGACAACGGCTCCAGCCCACGGCGCTTCAGGCCCTTGTCGAAGGCCTCCGGATACTCGCGAATCCATTTGATGTCGTACATGGCGGGGCTGCTTTTAATCGGAATCGGCGCGGTCTGTATAGCAGGGGCGGCCCTGACAAGAACTGTCGTCCCGGCCGAGCGAAGCGAGGGCCGGGACCCATACTCCGCAGCCTATCGATAGCGCACGGAGTATGGGTCCCCGCCTTCGCGGGGACGCCAAAAGCGCCCTATCCGGCCGGCTTCGCCGTAGCCGCGGCCGCCGCCGCCTTCTCGGCTTCCTTGGCGGCTTCCTCGGCCTGCGCCTTCTTCTCGACGATCCTCACCGACCAGATCGAGCCCTCGTACAGCAGCATTAGCGGGATCGCGAGCGACATCTGGCTAAGCACGTCGGGCGGCGTCAGGATGGCGGCGATGACGAAGGCGCCGACGATGAAATAGCGCCGCTTGGCCTTGAGTTGGTCGGCGGTGATCACACCGATCCGTCCCAGCAGCGTCAGGATCACCGGTAACTGGAACGCCACGCCGAAGGCGAGCACCAGCGTCATCATCAGCGAGAGATACTCGCCGACCTTGGGCAACAGCGCGATCGAGGCCTCGTTCTCGGTGCCCGGCTGCTGCATATGCAGCGAGAAGCGGATCAGCATCGGCAGCACGATGAAATAGACCACCAACGCGCCGAGTGTGAAAAAGAACGGCGTCGCGATCAGGTAGGGCACAAACGCCTTGCGCTCGTTGCGGTACAAGCCCGGCGCCACGAACATGTAGATCTGCGTCGCCACTACCGGGAACGACAGGAAGGCGGCGCCGAACATCGCCAGCTTCAATTGCGTGATGAAGTATTCCAGGAGCGCGGTGTAGATGAATTTGGAATTCTCCGGCCCCGCCACCCACACGAACGGCCAGACCAGGATGTTGTAGATGTCCTTGGCGAACACGAAGCAGAGCGCGAACATCACGCCGAAGGCGATCAGCGCCTTTATCAGGCGCGAGCGCAGCTCGATCAGGTGATCGAGCAAGGGCGCCTTGCTGGCCTCGATCTCCGCTTCGTCTTGTTCGCTCATGCGCTTCCGGCCTTCTTGACCGTTTCTTTGACCGTTTCTTGGACGGGCGGCGGCTCGGCTGGCGCGAAATCTTTGTCAGTGACGGTGGCCGGCGGCTCCGGCAGCGGCACGTCGATCTGCGGCAGCGGTGGCGGCGCCACGTCGGTCGCGGGCGGTACGACGCCGGCGGGCAACATGGCCCCATCAGGCGCCGCGGGGTCTGCGCTCGGGGTTGCCGCCGGTTTTTCCTCGAAGCTGCGCTCGACGTCCTTCTGCACGTCGGCGAGCGGATCGATGGTGGAGAGTTCGCTGACCGAGCTGGAAATGTCGTCGGCGTGCTTCTTCAGGTCGGCGAATTCGGCCTCGCGCAACGCTTCCTGGAACTGGCCCTGGAATTCGTTGGCCATGCGGCGGACCTTGCCCATCCACTGGCCGAGCGTGCGCAGGACGGTCGGCAGCTCCTTGGGCCCGATCGCGATCAGCGCGACGATGCCGATGACGACGAGCTCGCCCCAACCAAAATTGAACATGGATAGATCAACTCCAGCACCAACCGGCCGTCAGATCGTGCTGCGGCTGCAGGCGCCGTTAAGGGCGCGCGCTCGTCAAGCGCGCTGCCCGGTTTCCGACTTCGGCGCTGGGCTGGTGGCCTGGTGATCGAGGCTCTTGGCCGGCTCGGCTTTGGCCTCGGCCGGCTTGTCGTCTTCCGACATGCCCTTTTTGAACGCCTTGATCCCTTGAGCGAAGTCGCCCATCAGGTTGGATAGCTTTCCGCGGCCGCCGAACAGAAGCATCACCACGACGATGACGATCATCCAGTGCCAGATACTTAAAGAACCCATTGGCGAACCCTCCGCGGCGGCGGCTTTGCGTGCCCCGCCCGTGATTTGACTCTGAAACTAGGCTCCGGAAGCGGCAAAAACAAGGACTTCAGGCTTTTGTAATGCGGCCTTCATGTCCCGGCGGCGGCCATATTCGCCTTAAGTCCCATGGTCTTAACCTAACGGCCCGAATCCCGATGCCGTCATGCCCGGGCTTATGTCGGCCATGACATATCGATGCAGGCGAACCCGCTCTATTTTTCAGTATGCGCTGGCGGCGGCGCCAACCCCAAATCGAGATCGCCGGGGTCGAGCGGGTCTTCGTCGTCGCGCAGAGTATTGTCGTCGGACGGCATCGGCACCGCAAAGCCCGGCGGCAGATTGCCTTCCAGGAGGCCGGCGCCCTTGAGTTCTTCGAGGCCGGGTAGATCGCCCACCTCCGCCAGCCCGAAATGGGTGAGGAACTGTTCGGTTGTGCCATAGGTGATCGGCCGCCCCGGCGCCTTGCGTCGTCCGCGCGGGCGGATCCACCCGGTTCGCAGCAGCACATCGAGCGTGCCGGCGGCCGCGACTACGCCGCGGATTTCCTCGATCTCGGCGCGGGTGACCGGCTGGTGATAGGCGATGATGGCGAGCGTCTCGATCGCCGCTCGCGACAGCTTGCGCGTCTCCACCGTTTCCTTGGTGAGCAGCCAGGACAGATCGTCGGCGGTGCGGAACATCCACTTCTTGCCGATGCGTATCAAATTGACGCCACGCGTGGCGTATTCGGCTTTGAGCGCGGCAAGCGCGTCCTTCACGTTGACGTCGTTGGGAAGACGGCGCGACAGCGTCGCCTCGTCGAGCGGCGCTCCGGCGGCGAACAGCAGCGCTTCAAGCAGCCGCAGCTCTTCCGGCCGCACCGCTGCCTCGGCTGCCGGAGCGGCCGCTGGCTCTGCGGCGGGCGCCTCGTTGTTTTGCACAATAACGAGTTTCTTGGCCACGCTGGGCATCGAGTCCGTCCCCTTATGTGTTTTCTTGTGCGTCATAGGTCAAAGCACTTCCACTCACGCCGACTCGCTTGCGCATGTAGATCGGCGCGAACGACTCTTTCTGATGAATCTCGGCAACCCCTTCGCGCACCAGTTCCAACGCGGACGCGAACGAGGACGCCATGACGGTCGCCGCCAGCGCCGGCTCGACCACGTAGGAAATCAGGAACGAGTCGATGCGCGACCAATCGTTCGACATGCCGATTAGACGTTCCAGCGCGGCGCGCGCTTCGGCCAGCGACCACACCGTGCGCTTCTTGAAGCGCACGCGTGAGAGCGCGCTCTTGGCGCGCTGCGTGGCGTAGGCGCTGAGCAAATCGTACAGCGTCGCGGTCCATTCCGGCTGCTTGATTTCGTCGATCGGCTCGGGCTTGCCGCGCGCGAACACGTCGCGGCCGAGCTGTGGCCGCTCCATCAGGCGGCTCGCCACGCCGCGCAACGCTTCCAGCCGGCGCAAGCGGTAGGCCAATGCGAGCGCCATGTCTTCCGCGCTCGGCCCCTCGCCCGGCGCGGATTCGGGCAGCAGCAGCCGCGATTTCAGATAGGCGAGCCACGCCGCCATCACCAGATAATCGGCCGCCAGTTCGAGCCGCAACTGGCGCGCCGCCTCGATGAATTGCAGGTATTGATCGGCGAGCGCCAGGATCGAGATTTTCGCCAGGTCCACTTTCTGCGTGCGCGCCAGCGCGAGCAAAAGGTCGAGCGGGCCCTCGAAACCCTCCACGTCCACGATCATCGCCGGCTCGGTGGTGCCGCGATCCGCTTCCAATGTGGTGTCGAATTCCTCAGCGTTCATGAAGCAGTCTTCCGTTGCGGCGGCGAACCGCCGGCGTCCACCATCTGCGTGAAAATCTTGCGCGCGGCATCGACGTCGAATTCCTCCGGCGCCTTGCGCAGCGCCAGCGCGGCCTCGGCGCGTTTGGCGGCCTCGCCCGTCAGTTCCGGCGCTTGGCCCGCGACCGCGGTCATTTCTCCCAAGTCGCCGTTGCAATGGAGCACGACGTCGCAGCCGGCAACAAACGCGGCGCGGCTCCGCTCTGCAATCGTGCCGGACAGCGCCTTCATCGAGACGTCGTCGCTCATCAGCAGGCCCTTGAAGCCGATAAACCCGCGAATCACTTCGCGCACCATTGTGACCGAAGTTGTGGCCGGCGCGACGGGGTCGATGGCGGAAAACACAACATGGGCGGTCATGCCGAGCGGCAGGTCGGCCAGCGGCTTGAAAGCGGCAAAATCGGTGGCTTCCAGGGTGGCGCGGTCGGTATCGACCACCGGCAGCTTATGGTGACTGTCGGCGGTCGCCCGGCCATGGCCCGGAAGATGCTTCACCACCGGCAGGACCCCGCCCGCCAGCAGGCCCTCGGCAATGGCGTCGGCGATGGCCGCCACCTTGCCCGGCTCGGAGCCGTAGGCGCGGTCGCCGATCACCGGGTCGGCGCCCGGCGCCAGAACGTCAGCCAGAGGAAGGCAGTCGACGTCGATCCGAAGAGCATTGAGGTCTGCCGCGATCAAGCGCCCCCCGAGCCGAGCAACCGAAAGACCACGCGCCACCTCCCGGTCGTACAACGCTGCATAGGCCGCTCCGGGAGGGTATTGCGGCCAATGCGGGGGCCCAAGCCGCTGCACCCGGCCGCCTTCCTGGTCCACCAAGACAGGCGCCTCCCAACCGACGGCGTCGCGAAACGAGCTAGTCAATTCAGTCACTTGCTGCGGTGTCTTCACGTTTCGCTTGAAAATGATGAGGCCCCAGGGCTGGGCCTCGCGGAAAAAGGCGCGCTCATTGGCGGAGACGTTAAGCCCGCTCAATCCGGTGATGAATGCGCGCGCCGCCATCGGCGCGGATTACCGCGCGCCACCATTAAGTTCAAGCAAAGGCGCGCTAATTTCTCTGGACAATGCACTGGCCGCCGGCCGACTTGAGGCCGTTGCACAGCTCGCTCGCCTCATTGGCGCTGGCGAAAGGCCCGACCAAGGCGCGGTAGTAGGTGCCTTTGGCGCCCAGTTCCACTTTGTGGATCGACGTCTGCTTGCCGCCGAGCTGGCTGGCATATTTGGCCTGCATGGTGCGGAGCGCGGCCTGCGCCTCGGCCTCGCTACGCTGCGACGACAACTGAACATAGGCGCCGCCTGCCGGGCTAGCGGTCTTGGCCGCGGGCGGGGCCACTGACGCGGTGCGAGTGGGCGCGGGCGCGGCCGCGGCCGGAGCGGCAGGCGCGTCCGGGCTCAGCGAGAGCGGCGCATTCTTGGGTGCCGGCGCCGTGGCTTGGCGCGGCGGCGCACTGGCGCGAGCCTCGGCCGGACGCGACGACGGAACTGGTGGTGGATCCGAACTCGCCGCAACCGGCGCCGCCGCTTGTTTAGCGGGAGCTGGAGCGGGCGGTGACGCCTGTTTAACGGGTGCTGGAGCCGGCGCCGGAGGCGGGGCTGTCGCTATCACCGGTTGGCCATCGGCAGCGCTCGCCTGATCGGGGCGGATGGCAATGGTGTGGACTTTCTTTGGTTCGCTGGCGATTACGCCGCTGCCGAGTGCGGTCTGCGTGGCGGCCGGCGGCGGCCCGCCTTCTGTTTGCGGCGCCGGCGCTGCAGCAGGATTATTCTTTATCTCGACCGGTCGCTCTTCGCGCGACACAATCTTTTCGTCCTGCGCACGATCGGCGACCCGATCGGTGATCATCTTGTTGGGCGTCTTGCTGGCGGCGGCCGGAACGATTTTGCTCGGCGCCGCATCAGCCTTGATCACCGGCGGAGGGGTAGCAGAACGCGACGGCCCGAACAGCGCGCGATAGCCGAAGGCGCCGGCCGAGCCGATCACCGCTAACGCAAGTATGGCGGCGATTCCCAGTACGCCTATGCGCCGTTTCTTTGGCGGGACATCCTCGTAGAAGCCCCCTTCCTCGGCCGCGAGCTGGGCATTGCTCTGAGGGTGTTCCGGCGCAAACTCGTCCGTCTCGGCCGCCGGATGACCGTACGTCTCGGTTTCGTCGTGCTGGTGGTCCTCAACGCCGACGTAAGGCTGGCGCGCGGCGCCGGGCACACCATAGGCCCGAGTGTCCGGCACCGCTGAACGCGCGGCCGGCGGCGGGGCGGCGCTAAAAGCGAATTGGTCGTTGGCGCCAAATTTCGGCGCGGCCGGCGGCGCGGCCACGGGCGGCGGCGCAGCAGCGCGGCGCGTGTTGTCGCGGCCGAATTCGCCGAACGGGTCGGTCTGTCCGATCAGTCGGGCGAGTTCGGCGAGCGGATCGCTGCCGGAAGACGAAGCGGTCGGGGTGGCCATCGAACGGCGCACCGGTGGGTCGTTCAAACGATAGGGTCTTTGGGTTTGGTCTTCCGCCATTCGGTCCCCGGTTATCTGAGTGCGCCCCTGCCCCTGCATCCGCGAACCGGCGTCAGGCCTGGTTCGCCGAACGAGAATTACCGCATTTCTTCCGGCGCTTCGACCCCGAGCAACGCCAGGCCCGAGGCCAGAACTGTGACGATCCCCTGCACCAATGCGAGCCGCGCCTTTGTCGTTTCTGGATCATTCTCGATAATGAAGCGTAAATGAGGCGAGTCTTTCCCCCGCGTCCAGTGCGCGTGAAATTCGCTTGCTAATTCATATAGATAGAAGGCAACCCGGTGCGGCTCATGGGCTAGCGCGGCGGCCTCCGCCAGCCGCGGATAAAGCGCGATCCGCCGCAAGATCGAAATCTCGCCGGAATCGCTCAACCGCTCGAGGACTGCATCCTTGAGCCAGCGCGCGCGATCCTGGGACGCCATGGGCAGGCTTGGCATCGCCTCGCGCGCATTGCGGAAGATCGATTCGCCGCGGGCGTGGCCGTATTGCACGTAGAACACCGGGTTCTCGCGGCTCGCCTCGATCACCTTGGCAAGATCGAAATCGAGCACGGCGTCGTTCTTGCGGTAGAGCATGTCGAAACGCACGGCGTCCTTGCCGACTTCCTCCACCACCTCGCGCAGCGTGACGAAGTCGCCCGACCGCTTCGACATCTTCACCGGCTCGCCGGCGCGCAGAAGACGAACAAGCTGGACGAGTTTGACGTCGAGCTCGGCCTTACCGCCGCTCACCGCCTTCACCGCCGCCTGCATACGCTTGATGTAGCCGCCGTGATCGGCGCCCCAGACGTCGATCAGGTTGCGGAAGCCGCGGTCGAATTTGGACTTGTGATAGGCGATGTCGCTGGCGAAATAAGTGTAGCTGCCGTCCGATTTCAACAGCGGCCGGTCGACGTCGTCGCCGAAATCGGTGGAGCGGAACAGCGTCTGCTCGCGATCCTCCCAGTCCTCGAGATTGCCGCCTTTGGGCGGCGGCAGGCGGCCTTCGTAGACGTATCCTTTCGAGCGTAGCCATTCGATGGTCTCGCCGACCTGATCACTGCCGCCTTCGGTCAATGAGCGCTCGGAAAAGAACACGTCGTGGCGAACATTGAGCGCGGCGAGATCGTCGCGGATCGTGTCGATCATCATCGAAATGGCTTTGGCGCGCGCGATCGGCAGCCATTCGGATTCCGGTTTGGCGCTCAGCGCCGCGCCATGTTCGGCGGCCAATTCACCGCCCACCGGCACGAGATAGTCGCCCGGATAAAGTCCCTCCGGGATCGGCCCGATATCCTCGCCGAGCGCCTCGCGGTAGCGCAGGAAGGTCGAGCGCGCCAAGACGTCGACCTGCGCGCCGGCATCGTTGATGTAGTATTCGCGCGTCACGTCGTAGCCGGCGAAGGCAAGCAGATTGGCGAGCGCGTCGCCAAACACTGCGCCGCGGCCGTGCCCGACATGCATCGGGCCGGTCGGATTGGCCGAGACGTATTCGACGTTGACCTTCTCGCCCTGCCCGATATCGCTGCGCCCGTATTCCTTGCCGGACGCCAGCACGACGCGCAGTTCGTCGCTCCAGACATGCGGCTTAAGAGTGAAATTGATGAAGCCGGGGCCGGCGACGTCCACCTTGGCGATGAGATCGTCGGCGCGCAGGCGTTGCGCAATTTTTTCGGCGAGCTCGCGCGGTTTCTGGCCAGCGTCCTTGGCCAGCACCATCGCGGCATTGGCCGCCATGTCACCATGGGTCGGGTCGCGCGGCGGCTCGACCAGCACGCGCGAGAGATCGCCGGTTGGCCCGAGCACATCCGCACAGGCCGCGCGCACGCGGGCAAGCATGGTGGCGAAGAGGTGTTGCGGCGTGTTCGCGGAGGCCATTGTGGCGCTGCGGCTAACGTAATTCCGGCGTCGAGTCAAAATACTTCGCGTGCTCGATCAGCGCATAACGGTCCGTCATGCCGGCGATGTAGTCGCAGATGTGGCGGGCGCGCGCGCCCTCGTCGGTGAGCGCGGCGGCGTGCGCCCATTCTGCCGGCAGGTCGGCGGGTGCCGCCGTGAAATGGCGGAACAGGTCGCGCACCACGGCCTGCGCCTCGTCCATCACCCGCATCACGCGCGCGTGCCGGTACATGCGCGGGCGCAGGAAGCCCTTGATCGCGGCGTCGCTTTTTTCCATGGCTTCCGAAAACGCCACCAGCGGCCGCGCCGCATGGCGTACGTGCGCGGCGGAGCCGGGCGCAAGCGCCGTCGCGCGGCGCCCGGTCTCGGTGATCACATCTTCGATCATGCGGGTGATCAGGCGGCGCACCGTCTCGTGCACGCGCCGCGCCGCTTCGAGGGCGGGGAAATTAGCGTCGATCTCGGCGACGATGTCGCCGACGATCGGCACCGCGGCGATATCGTCGAGCGTGAACAGATCGGCGCGCAGGCCATCGTCGATGTCATGGGCGTCGTAAGCGATGTCGTCCGATAGCGCGGCCACTTGCGCCTCGGCACCGGCGAACGACCACAATTCCAAATCCTGGACTTTGTTGTAGGCCAAAATCGCCGCCGGCACGCCGCGTTCCTGGTAACGCGCGACCGGCTCGCCTTGGCGGTTTGTCAGCGGGCCATTGTGCTTGACTAGGCCTTCCAGCGTCTCCCAGGCGAGATTGAGCCCATCGAAGGCGGCATAGCGGCGCTCCAGTTCGGTGACGATGCGCAGCGCCTGCGCGTTGTGATCGAACCCGCCGAAGCGGCTCAGGGCCTCGTCGAGCGCGCGCTCGCCGGCGTGACCGAACGGCGGATGGCCGAGGTCGTGCGCGAGCGCCAGCGCCTCGGCAAGGTCCTCGTCGAGGCCGAGCGCGCGCGCCAGCGAGCGCGCGATCTGCGCCACTTCCAGCGTATGGGTGAGCCGGGTGCGGTAGTGGTCGCCTTCGTGATAAACGAACACTTGGGTCTTGTGCGCCAGACGCCGGAACGCACTGGAATGGATGATCCTATCGCAATCTCGCCGGAAGGCGTTGCGGGTGGGGCTGGCCGCCTCAGGCCAGTGCCGGCCGCGGCTTTGCGCGGGATCGGCGGCATAAACCGCACGTTTAATAGGGGTTGCGACAGCCATGCGGCCAATTGACCTGGTGGACCGGCGCACTTAACTATCGGTAAGGCCGAAAGCCAATAGAATAACGGCCTCAGGGACCAGCGATGGCTACGAGCGTCACAGTCAGCGAGCGTGCGGCGCGGCGGATCGGCGAGATCCTCAAGGGCGAGCCGGCAGGCTCCATGCTGCGCGTCTCCGTGGAAGGCGGCGGCTGCTCCGGTTTCCAGTACAAATTCGATGTCGAGCGCGCCAAGGCCGCCGACGACACCGTGATCGCGCGTGAGGGCGCCGTGGTGCTGATCGACCCGGTCTCGGTCAATTACATGGCCGGCTCGGAGATCGATTTCGTCGACGACCTGATCGGCGCCTCGTTCAAGGTGAATAACCCGAAGGCGAAAGCCTCCTGCGGCTGCGGGACGAGCTTCGCGCTGTGATTCTCGGATGTCGTCCCCGCGAAGGCGGGGACCCATAATCACCGGACTCTCGATAGACTCGGAATATGGGTCCCGGCCCTCGCGCAAACGCGCTCGGCCGGGACGACAGCGACTACTCCGCCGCCACCGCCGGCGGGGCTTCCTGCACTTCCTCGAGCTGCGGCTCGAGCCGGCGCTTGATCAAGCGATCCAGGCGGTCGAGGTAGAGATAGATCACCGGCGTGATGTAGAGGGTGAGCAGTTGCGAGAGCACCAGCCCGCCCACCACCGCCACGCCGAGCGGCTGGCGCAATTCGGCGCCGGCGCCGGTGCCGAGCGCGATCGGCATCGAGCCGAAGATGGCGGCAAACGTCGTCATCATGATCGGGCGGAAGCGCAAGGTTGCCGCTTCGCGGATCGCGGCTTCCGCCGACAAGCCGACGCGGCGGCGCTCGATCGCGAAGTCGATCATCATGATGGCGTTCTTCTTCACGATGCCGACCAGCATCACGATGCCGATCATGGCGATCACCGACAGATCCATTCTGAACAGCATCAGCGTGAGGATCGCGCCGATGCCGGCCGACGGCAGGCCGGAGATGATGGTGATCGGATGGATGAAGCTTTCATACAAGATGCCGAGCACCACATAGGCCGCGAAGATCGCCGCCAGGATCAGGATGCCCTGCCCGCGCAGCGAGTCCTGAAACACCTGCGCGGTGCCCTGGAAGCCGGTGGTGATGGTCGCCGGCAGCCGTTCCTCGCGCTCCAGGTTCTGGATTGCATCGACCGCCTGGCCGAGCGAGAAGCCCGGCGCGAGGTTGAACGAGATCGTCACCGCCGGCTGCTGACCCTGGTGATTGACCTGCAGCGGTCCGACCGTCGGCACGAAGCGGGTCACCGCGGAGAGCGGCACCACCGTCCCGCTCGAGGTCTTGAGGTAGACGCGCGCCAGATCGTCGGGACCGACCTGATATTCCGGCGCGGTCTCGAGAATAACCTGATAGGCGTTGACCGGCGTGTAGATGGTGGCGACCTGGCGCACGCCGAAGGCGTTGTAAAGCTCCTGGCGGACCTGATCGACCGAGAGCCCGTACACCGCCGCCTTCTCGCGGTCGACCTCGATCGTGACTTGCGGATTCTTGACGTAGAGGTCGGTGGTGACGTCGAGCAAGCCGGCAATCTTGGCGATCTTGTCGCGCATTTCCGGCGTCACGCGATAAAGCGTCGCGGTATCGTTGGACTGCAGCGTGTACTGATACTGGCTCTTGGACAGTTTGCCGCCGAGATTGATGTTCTGGATCGGCTGGAAAAAGATCGAAATGCCGGCGACCACATTGGCGCTGTTGCGCAGCCGCGCGGTGATGTCGGCCAGGCTGTCGCGCTCTTTGCGCGGCTTGAGCGCCACCAGCATGCGCCCGCTGTTGCCGACCGTGTTCGGACCGCCGGCGCCGACCGTCGAATTGACATAGGCCACGGCCGGATCGGCGCGCACGATGTCGGCGACCTGGCGCTGCAGCGCCGACAGCGCCGGGAATGAAACGTCGGTGGCGCCTTCCGTGATGCCGATCACATAACCGGTGTCCTCGGTCGGGAAGAACCCCTTGGGCACCACGATATAGAGCACGATCGTGCCGACGATGGTCGCCAACGTCACGGCCAGCATGATCGACTTAGCCCTGAGGACGCGGTCGAGCGTCCATTCGTAGGTCCGCAGCAACAGTTCAAACAGGCGCTCGAAGATGGCCAGGACGAAATTCTGCTTCTCACCCGCGTGATGGCTCTTGAGCACGCGCGCGCACAGCATCGGCGTGAGCGTCAGCGAGACGAAGCCGGAGACGATGATCGCCACCGAGATCGACACCGCGAATTCGCGGAACACGCGGCCGACCATACCGCCCATCAGCAGCACCGGGATGAACACCGCGATCAGAGAAAACGTGATCGACACGATGGTGAAACCGATCTCGCGCGAGCCCTTCAGCGCCGCCTCGAACGGGCGCATGCCGCCCTCGATGTGGCGCACGATGTTCTCCAGCATCACGATGGCGTCGTCGACCACGAAACCGACCGACAGCGTGAGCGCCAGCAGCGTCATGTTGTTGATCGAGAAACCGAAGGCGTACATCGCCGCGCAGGTGCCGATCAGTGATACCGGCACCGCCAGCGCCGGAATGATGGTGGCCGAAACCTTGCGCAGGAAAAGGAAAATCACCATGACGACCAGCGAGATCGCGATCGCCAGCGTCTCCTGCACGTCGGAGACGGCGGCGCGGATCGAGATCGAACGGTCGAACAACGGCTGCATCTGCACCGATGGCGGCACTTGCGCGCGCATGGCCGGCAGCTTTTCGCGCACCATGTCCACCACTTCGACGGTGTTGGCGTCCGGCTGGCGCTGGATCGCCAGCACGATCGCGCGCGCGTCATTGAACCAGGTGGCGATCTTGTCGTTCTCGACGCTGTCGATGACGCGCGCGACCTGGTTGAGCTTGACCGGGGCGCCGTTGCGGTAGGCCACCACCACGTTGCGATAATCGGCGGCATGCTCGATCGCGCCGGTGGCGGTGAGCGTCACGCTTTGCTTTGGCCCGGTCAGCGTGCCGACCGGCGTGCTCGAATTGGCCTTGGCGACGACGCTGCGGATGTCTTCCAGCGAAATATTGCGAGCCGCCGCCTCGATCGGATTGGCCTGGACGCGCACGGCGAATTTTTGCGCGCCATAAACTTGCACCTGCGCGACGCCCGGCAATTGCGAAATCTGCGGCGCCAGCACGGTTTCCGCATAATCGTCGATGGTCGACAGCGGTATCGTATCGGAGCGCAGGCTGACGTAGAGCACCGGGAAATCGCCCGGATTCACTTTGCGGAAGCTCGGCGGCGTGGTCATTTCCACCGGCAGCAACCGCGCCGCGGTCGACAGTGCCGTCTGCACGTCAAGGGCCGCGCCGTCGATATTGCGGCCAAGGTCGAACTGGATGGTGATCTGCGATATGCCGAGCGCGGACGACGAATTCATCGACGAGATGCCGGCGATGGTCGACAGCTGCCGCTCGATCGGCGAAGCCACCGAAGCCGCCATGGTCTCGGGGCTGGCGCCAGGCAATTGCGCGGTGATCTGGATGGTCGGGAAATCCACCGCCGGCAGCGCCGCCACCGGCAGGAGCCGGTAGGCGAAAGCGCCGAACACGATCAGCGACGCCGTCAGCAGCGTCGTCAGCACCGGCCGGCGAATGCAGGTTTCCGAGATATTCATGGATCAGCTGCCGGCGACTTTTGCGGCGCGCGGATTGACGCGTGTGCCGTTCGACAGCAGCAATTGCCCGTCAGTGACGACCGTCTCGCCGCCGCTAAGCCCGCTGCCGATCACCGAAAGGCTGCCGACCGTGCGCACGACCGTCACCGGCTGCACTTTGGCCACGCTGTCGAGGATCACGAAAACGAAACTTCCGGTCTGGCTGACCTGAACAGCGTTCGAGGGCACCACCACCGCCTGCTCGGTGCGCAGGGTCAACTCGGTGGTGACCAGGGTGCCGGGCCAAAGCAGTTCATCCTTGTTCGGCATGGTGGCGCGGATCGTCACCATGCCGGTTGCCGCGTCGACGCTATTCTCGACCATCGTCACCTGGCCGCTGGCGCGCTTCGGCTCGCCGGGGATGACCGCCTCGATGGTGGCGGTTTCCGCCGCCAGCGCCTGACGAATTTCGGGCAGAATCTTCTGCGGCACCGTGAAACTGACATAGACCGGGGCCATCTGGTTGATGGTCGCCATCGGCCTGGTGTCGGCTTGGCGCACGAAATTGCCGACCTTGACATTGGCCATGCTGATGCGGCCGGTAATCGGTGCGCGGATCATGCAGAAATCAAGCTGCACCTTCAGGTTTTCGAGCTGCGCGCGGTTCGATTCCGCGAGCGCGCGCGACACATTGACCTGAGTCAGCGCATTGTTGAGCGTGACGATCGGGGTCGCGTTCCTGGCGACGAGGTCGGTGTAGCGTTCGACGTCGCGCTGCGCCTGCTCGAGCGTCGCCTGCGCACCGTCGATCACCGCCTGGACGCGCTTGATATCCGCCTCGATCTGGCGGCCATCGAGGGTGAACAGCAGATCGCCCGCTTTCACCTCGGCGCCGTCGCGGAAATGGACGGCCATGATTGCGGTATCGACGCGCGCCTTGATGCCAACGCTGGCGATCGGGGTAACGTTGCCCAGCGATTCGACGCGCACGGGCACCGCCTTGCGTTCGGCGGTCACGACCTCGACCGGCACCACGCGCGCCGCCACCTGCGAGCGGGCAGCGCCATCGCTGGTCCACAAGCCGCGCATAAGCAAGGCAATGCCAATCAGGGCGAGCGCCGCCACCCCAAATAGCCACTTTCGCTTCGTCATCTGCAATTGTCCGGCCTGAGCTCCTGTACGCCCCGCTCAGGCGCTCCCTTATTCCGCGGAACTACTTTAGTTTTCGTCACATCCAAGGGTTAATTTTCACCACATCCAAGTGGCCGCGTTGGCCGCTTTCTAACATATAAACGCTAGCGGGTGCATATCCCTGCGCGCACTGGTAAACACGCAAAACACTGGTTTTATTCAAGGTCCTCGCCGGAGCCGTGGATGCGCATCGCCACCTGGAACGTCAATTCGATTCGCCAGCGGCTCGACAACGCGCTGGCCTGGCTCAAGGAAAGTGCGCCCGACATCGTCTGCCTGCAGGAAATCAAGTGCGTGGACGAGGCCTTCCCGCGGGACGCGTTCGAAGGCCTCGGCTACAACGTCGCCGTGCATGGCCAGAAAACCTTCAACGGCGTGGCTTTGCTTTCCAAGCTGCCGTTCGATGAGGTGACACCCGGGCTGATTGGCGGCGATGACGACGTACAGGCCCGATTCCTGGAGGCGCTCGTCTCCACCAAGACCGGTGTGCTGCGCGTGGTGAGCCTCTATCTGCCCAATGGCAACCCACCAGACACAGATAAATATACTTATAAACTCAAATGGATGGACCGGCTTATTGCTTTTTCACATGAACGCTTGAAGCTAGAGGAACCGCTGCTGCTGGCTGGCGACTACAACGTGATCCCGACCGCGGCCGACGCACGCAATCCTGCCGCCTGGAGCAAGGACGCGCTGTTCCTGCCGCAGACGCGCGAGAAGTTCCGGGCGCTAACCAATCTCGGCCTCACCGACGCCATCCGCGCGACCAGCGATGCCCGCGACCTCTACACCTTCTGGGACTACCAGGCCGGTGCCTGGGCCAAGAACGACGGCATCCGCATCGACCATGTGCTGATGTCGCCGCAGGCCGCCGACCGGCTCGCGGACGCCGGCATCGACCGCCATGTGCGCGGCTGGGACAAGCCCTCCGACCACGTGCCGGTCTATGTCGATCTGGATATCGAGGGGCGGTGATTTCTTCCCTCGCCCCGCGAAGCGGGAGAGGGAGAAAAAGCTATTCGCGCCGCGTCTCCAGCCAGCGCTTGAGATAGACCAGCGCCAGCGCGCGTTCGTCTTCTGTCGCCTGCTGGAAGGCACTGTCATAGAGCCGGTTGATCCAACCCTGATCGCTGGCCGCGCTGTCCTTGGCGTTGTCCTTGGCAAGCGTCAGCCACATCAACCCGCGCGCCGCCTGGCGCGGTACGTGGTCGCCGGCAAACAGCATGGCGCCCAGCATCGCCTGCGCTTGGCACTGCCCCTTCTGCGCCGAGAGGCCGAACCAGCGCGCCGCCTGGCGTGGATCGTGCGGCGCGCCGACGCCGTCGAGGTAGAGCCGGGCCAGATAATACTGGGCCTCGGAGTCGTGGAAATACGAGGCGGCATAAGCGAACATCTCGCGCGCGCGGTCCGGATCGCGCTTGATCGGAGTCTTCGGTATGCCGTCGAGATAATAGTGGCCGAGTGCCACGAAAGCGTTGGAGACGAAGCGTGCCTGCGGCGTATCCGGGTTGTCCTCGGCATGGCTGTCGGCGATGCCGCGGAAATATTGGAACGCCTTGAGGTCGTCCTGCGTCACGCCGTCGCCTTCGGCGTACATGCGCCCGAGCTTCCACTGCGCCAGCGCGTGACCCTTTTCGGCTGCGTATTCGAGCGAGTGGACGGCCTTGGCCTTCTCGCCGGCCTTGAGCCAGTTGGCACCGGAGCGGAACGCCTCCATCGCCGATACCGGCGGAGCCGCCGCCATCGCGTCGGTCGACTTGGTGCCGTCGAACGCCATCGCCGGAGCAACCATCAGGCCGGCGCCGATCACCACCACACGCACTAGAAACTCAGCTATCCGCATAACACGCCTTTTCGCCCGCCCCGCCTGGATGGGTGACCGCGCCGTTGACGGCGGGACCGACCTGCTGGGCGTATTTCCACAAATAGCCGGAGCCGTATTCCGACTCGCGCGCCTTCCATTGCGCCTTGCGCTTGGCTAGCTCGGCGTCGGAAAGCTTGACGTTGATGGTGCCGGCGACGGCGTCGAGCTCGATGATATCGCCGTCCTGGATCAGGCCGATCGGTCCGCCGACCGCCGCTTCCGGGCCGACATGACCGACGCAGAAGCCGCGCGTGGCGCCCGAGAAACGTCCGTCGGTGATCAGCGCGACCTTCTCGCCCACGCCCTGGCCGTACAGCGCCGCGGTGGTGGAGAGCATTTCGCGCATGCCGGGGCCGCCCTTCGGGCCCTCGTACCGGATCACCAGCACGTCACCGTGCTGATAGGTTTTCTTCTTCACCGCCTCGAAGCAGGCTTCCTCGCCGTCGAAACAGCGCGCCGGGCCGGTGAACTTCTGCGTCGCCATGCCGGCGACCTTCACAATCGCGCCTTCGGGGGCGAGATTGCCTTTCAGGCCCACCACCCCGCCGGTCGCCAGCAATGGCTTGTCGGCCGGACGCACCACATCCTGGTCCGGGTTCCATTTCACGTTCTTCATGTTCTCAGCAATGGTGCGGCCAGTAACGGTCAGGCAATCGCCGTGCATGTAGCCGTGGTCGAGCAGGGTCTTCATCAGCAGCGGCACGCCGCCAGCTTCGAACATATCCTTGGCGACATAACGGCCGCCTGGTTTCAAATCTGCGATATATGGTGTCTTTTTGAAGATTTCGGCGACGTCGAACAGATCGAACTCGATGCCGCATTCGTGCGCAATCGCCGGCAGATGCAGCGCGGCATTGGTGGAGCCGCCGGTGGCGGCGACCACGGCTGCGGCATTCTCCAGCGCCTTGCGGGTCACGATATCGCGCGGGCGGATGTTCTTGACGATCAGGTCCATGATCATCTCGCCGGCCAGGAAGCAGAGCTTGTCGCGTATCTCGTAGGGCGCCGGCGCGCCGGCCGAATAGGGCAGCGCAAGGCCGATTGCCTCGGAGACGGTCGCCATGGTGTTGGCGGTGAACTGCGCGCCGCAGGCGCCGGCCGAAGGACAGGCGTTCTCTTCCAACGTCTGCAGATCTTCGTCCGACATCTGCCCGACCGAATGGCGGCCGACCGCCTCGTAGACGTCCTGCACGGTGACGTCCTTGCCCTTGAATTTTCCGGGCAGGATCGAGCCTCCGTAGATGTAGATCGAAGGCACGTTGAGGCGGCACATCGCCATCATCATGCCGGGCTGCGACTTGTCGCAGCCGGCGACGCCGATGAGCGCGTCGTAGGCGTGGCCGCGCATGGTCAGTTCGACCGAATCCGCGATCACCTCGCGCGAGGGCAGCGAGGCCTTCATGCCGGCATGGCCCATTGCGATGCCGTCGGTGACGGTGATGGTGCAGAATTCGCGCGGCGTGGCGCCGACCGAGGCGACGCCCTTCTTGACCGCCTGCGCCTGGCGCATCAGCGCGATGTTGCAGGGCGCGGCCTCGTTCCAGCAGGTGGCGACGCCGACGAAGGGTGCGTGGATCTGCTCGGCCGAAAGTCCCATCGCGTAATAGAAGGCGCGATGCGGCGCGCGGTCCGGCCCTTCGGTGGCGTGCCGGCTCGGCAATTTAGCTTTCAGATTGCTTTTACTATCGAATTTCGCGTCCATAACCTTGCCGTACCCCCCAGCCCCAACTATTCCTGCCGGATTGATCCGGCTTGTTCCGAGGCCCCCCGGCCCGGCGCTAAAAACCTAAAAATCCGCAACGTTTTGTGCCGCCGCTCAGCGCACCTTTGGTGTCGAGTAAGGGTATGGCCAAATCGCGGCGCGGCGGGGATGATGCCGGCGTAAAGCTTAAATGTTCTAAACCTGTTGCAGCTTAGCCACAGCCTCGCACCCCAAAATGCCCCTGCCCCCCAAGCTGAGGCGAAGCTTTTTCGATCGGCCGGTGCTGCGCGTCGCGCCCGAGTTGATCGGGGCCACGTTGCTGGTTAACGGCGTCGGCGGGCGGATCGTGGAGGTCGAGGCCTATCACCAAACCGACCCGGCCGCGCACAGCTATCGGGGCATGACCGAACGCAACGTCGTGATGTTCGGACCGGCGGGCTACGCCTACGTCTACCGCTCCTACGGCATCCACTGGTGCCTCAACTTCGTGTGCGAAGCGGAAGGCAGCGCCAGCGCGGTGCTGATCCGGGCGCTGGAGCCGGTTGCTGGAATTGCTGCAATGCGGCGGCGGCGCGGCATGGCGGATGTGCGCGCGCTCTGCTCGGGGCCGGGCAAATTGTGCGAAGCGCTCGGCGTCACCCACCGCCACAACGGCCTGCCGCTCGACCGGGCGCCGTTCGAACTGCGCGCCCGCCAGGAGACGCCGGATATCGCGGTGGGGCCGCGCATCGGCATCACTAAGGCGGTGGAGCATCCGTGGCGCTTCGGGCTGAACGGTTCGCGGTTCGTGAGCAAGCCGTTTCGCTAGGACGTGTACACATAAAAAAGATTGGCGAGCCGTTGTTGGTCGATGTTTATCTCGCCACAGCAATACATTTCCGCAACACATTCCCAGAAAACTGCAACCTGGAGATGAGCCGCTCTGGCGCATATAGCGCTCTGATGCTGAAATAATAATTGCGTTGGATCATGTGGGGGCCTGCCATGCGTCAGCTTGTAGCCGTTGGGGCTGGATTACTGTCAATCGTTGTGTTCTCCGGCGCGGCTAATGCCGCTGACCTCCCGGCAAGGACCTATACCAAAGCGCCTCCCGTGGTCGCCCCTGCGTATGATTGGACCGGCCTTTACATCGGTCTAAACGGGGGTGGCGGCTCGAGTCACGAGTGCCTGACCATATTCAGCGTCGCGGGCGCCCCGGTCACCCCGAATTCCGAGGGCTGCCACAACGCGACCGGCGGCCTGATTGGCGGTCAGATTGGTTATCGGTGGCAGGTCACCAATTGGGTGTTCGGCATCGAAGCTCAGGGTGACTGGGCTGATCTGAAAGGATCCAGCGGGAGTCTGACAGCGATCATCCCCTACACCAATCAGACTAAGATCGACGCCATCGGCCTGTTCACCGGCCAAGTCGGCTATGCCTGGAATAACCTGCTCTGGTACGTAAAGGGCGGCGCTGCCGTCACGCACAATCAATACAGCTCGTTCTTCACCACCACCAATGTCGTATTCAATCAGGCCAACGAGACTCGCTGGGGCGGTGCCGTGGGAACGGGCCTTGAATTCGGCTTTGCGGCGAATTGGTCAGTCAGCGTCGAATACGATCATCTGTTCATGGGTAACAACAGCGTGACGTTTCCAGTGTCCGCTATTGCGGTGACGCGCAGTGACAATATCCGCGAGAACGTGGACATGGGAGCCGTCCGGGTAAACTACCGCTTCGGTGGCCCGATCATCGCGAAGTACTGATTCCAACTCGACCGAGGCAGATCTAGCCCCGAAAGCGGACTTAGGGCGTCATCGGGATTCGACCGCCCGTTTATGAACCCGGGCCTAGTACGAAATCACAAACTCGCAGCCGGCCGCAGTGGGAAACTGCAGCGTGATGTGGCCGCTCGCCAGTTCGAATTCCAGAACCACCGCATCGTCGTGGCAGCAAAGATAGGCATGCTTGCCGTCGGCGGCGAAGCCGAAGCCCATCGGCGCCTTCGGCGTCGCGAAACCGGCGATCTGTTTGAGCGTGCCGGCCTCGTAGACCGCGGCAAAATTGTCGACGTGCGACGAAGCGCAAACATAGCGGCCATTCGGCGACACCCGCACGCGGCGTAGCTGATTGGCCTCGCCCGGCGCGCCGGCGATATCGAGCGTGCAGCGATGCTGGTTTGTGAACGTATCGAACACGTGCACGACACCCTTCCAATGCGCGCAGACGAACAGCGTCTCGCCGTCGGGCGACACGGCGATGCCTTCGGCGCCGTGCGGGATTGCAATCTTGGCCGCGACCCGGTGCGTGGTGGTGTCCACCACCGCCACCGCTTCCTTGGTTTTGAACGAGGCAAACAGCTTGCCGTTGGTATGGCTGACCGCGATCCAATGCGGTGAGCCGCCGACATCGATGCGCTCGACCTTGCCGGCGTCGGGATCGACCGCCAGCACGGCGTTGCCGAGCTCGGCCGTCGACCACAGCGTGCCGCGCGCGTCCATCATCAACGAATGCGGCGCGACGTTCTCGCCAACGTCGATGGTGCGCTCGAGTATACGCTGGCCAAGATCGATCACCGCGATGCGCCGGTCGGGATCCTTGTTCTTGCCAAAAATGCCGCCACCATAGACCGAGGCATAAATTTTTTTGCCGTCGGGCGAGCGGATCATCTCGTGCGTCGAGGCCGGCATGTCGATTTCGCCGGTCAGCGCCAGCCTCGCGGCGTCGAAGAACTGGATCTTGTTCGCGCTCTTGGCGGTGAGGATCAGCTGCGGCCCGCCCGGGCGGTTGTTGGGGTCGATCATTTGATTTGTCGTCCCCGCGAAAGCGGGGACCCATATTCCCTGCCCTATCGATAGCACACGGCGTATGGGTCCCGGCTCACGGCGCTTCGCGCCTTGGCCGGGACGACAGCCCTACGCCGCGCCTTTGAGCCGCTCCAGCGCCTCCGCGATCTTGGCCTTGCGCGCGAGCGCCTCTTCGCGTTTTTCCTTTTCCTCTTCAATCACCTCTTCCGCCGCGCGCTCCATGAATTTTGGATTGTTTAGCTTGGCATCGCAGCGGGCGATATCGGCGTCAGCCTTGGCCATTTCCTTCGTCAAGCGCGCGCGTTCGGCGGCGAGATCGATCACGCCCTTGAGCGGCAACGCCGCCACTTCGCCGCGCACGACGAGCTGGACCGAGCCCTGCGGTGCGCTCGGGGCGGATGAAATGTCGGAAACGCGCGCCAGCCGCTTGATGAATTCGGCCCAGCGCGTCGCGCGCGCTTGGCTGTCGGCCGAGGCGCCCGCCAGCAGCAGCGGAATCGCGGCGGTGATGTTCATCTCGGCGCGGATGGCGCGAATCGCGGTGATCAGTTCGACGAGCCAGCCGATTTCGGCTTCGGCTTTGTCGTCGGCGAGGCCGTCAAGCGCCGGCCAATCCGTGAGCGCCAGCAATTGGGGACGCTGTGGACCCTGCTCCGCAGTCACCGCCCACAATTCCTCGGTGATGAAGGGCATGAACGGATGCAGTAATTTCAGGATTTCGTCGAGCGCCCAGGCCGCCATCGCGCGCGTCTCGTCCTTGGCCGGACCGTCGGGGCCGGTCAAAAGCGGCTTCGACAGTTCGACATACCAGTCGCAATAGACGTTCCAGACGAAGCGATAGGCTGCACCGGCGGCTTCGCTGAAGCCGTAGGTCTCGATCGATCGCGTGATCTCGGCGGCCGCTTTCGCCGTCTCGTGCGCGATCCAGCGATTGAGCGTTTCTTTCGCGGATTTCGGATCGAAGCCCTCCACCCGCTTGGCGCCGTTGAACTCGACGAAGCGCGCGGCGTTCCAGAGTTTGGTCGCGAAGTTGCGATTGTTCTCGACGTCCTGCGGCCCGAGCCGAATGTCGTGGCCGGGCGCGACGTTGCGCATCAGGGTGAAGCGCAGCGCGTCGGCGCCGAGTTCGTCGATGATGCCGAGCGGATCGACGACGTTGCCTTTCGACTTTGACATCTTGGCGCCGGAAGCGTCGCGCACCAGGCGATGGATGTAGATGTCGTGGAACGGCACTTCCTTCTGGAAGTGCAGCCCCATCATCATCATGCGCGCGACCCAGAAGAAGATGATGTCGAAGCCGGTGACCAGCGCCGAGGTCGGATAGTAGCGATTGAGCTCTTTGGTCTCGTCCGGCCAGCCGAGCGTGGAGAACGGCCACAGCGCGGAGGAGAACCAGGTGTCGAGCACGTCCTCGTCGCGCGTGATCTTGGTCGGCTTGCCGTATTGCTTATCCGCTTCGGCTTGAGCGTCCGCTTCGTTCTCTGCGACGAAATGTTTGCCGTCAGGCCCATACCACGCCGGAATCTGGTGCCCCCACCAGAGCTGACGCGAGATGCACCAGGGCTGGATGTTTTCCATCCAGTTGAAATAAGTGTTGGCCCAGTTTTCCGGTACGAATTTAGTCTTGCCTTCGCGCACTGCGGCGATGGCGGGCTTGGCAAGCTCCATCGCGTTGACGTACCACTGGTCCGTCAGGAACGGCTCGATTACGCCATTCGAACGGTCGCCGTGCGGCACGACATTGCCGTGCGGTTCGATCTTTTCGACCAGCCCCTGCCCTTCCAGCCGCGCAACGATCTGCTTGCGTGCGGCGAAGCGGTCGACGCCCTCGAGCTTTTTCGTTTCGGCAAATTCGGCGCCGCTTTGTGAAGCAAAGGCTTCATCGGCGAAGGTGATTTTCGCCTCAACCGAGAGGACATTCACCTGCCGCAGCTTGTGCCGCTTGCCGACTTCGAAGTCGTTGAAATCGTGCGCCGGCGTGATCTTCACCGCGCCCGACCCTTTCTCCGGATCGGAATACGTGTCCGCGATAATAGGAATCTTGCGCCCGGCCAACGGCAGGATCACGTTGACCGGCTTCCCGGCTTTGAATGCCGCGACATAGTCCTTGTAGCGCTCGTCGTCCGGATGCACCGCGACCGCGGTGTCGCCCAGCATGGTTTCCGGCCGCGTGGTGGCGACGACGATGTAGGTCGACTTGTCTTCCGGATCGAAAGTCCTGCCTTCGATCGGATAGCGCAGGTGCCACAGATGGCCTTTGGTCTCCACCTGGACCACTTCGAGATCGGAGATCGCGGTGAGCAGCTTGGGGTCCCAATTGACCAGCCGCTTGTCCTTGTAGATGAGCTTTTCATTGTAGAGCTGCACGAAAACTTTGATGACGGCTTTTGACAGCCCCTCGTCCATGGTGAAGCGTTCGCGCGACCAGTCACAAGACGCACCGAGCCGCTTGAGCTGGTTGACGATGGTGCCGCCGGACTCTTCTTTCCAAGCCCAGACTCGCTTCAGGAACTCCGGTCGCCCCATGTCACGCCGGCTTTTCTCCTGGCGCTCCATCAATTGCCGCTCGACCACCATTTGCGTCGCGATGCCGGCATGGTCGGTGCCCGGCTGCCACAGCACGTCCTTGCCGCGCATGCGCTCGAAGCGGGCGAGCACGTCCTGCAGCGTGTTGTTGAGCGCATGGCCCATATGCAATGAGCCGGTGACGTTGGGCGGCGGAATGACGATAGAGTACGGCGCAGCCGTCGCGCGCTCGGGCCGGCCGGCGCGGAAGGCGCCCGCCGCTTCCCAAGTCTTATAAATGCGGCCCTCGACCTCCGAGGGCTGATAGGTCTTATCGATCATTTTTGTAGGTCCGCATCACGTCGCGCGGTACAAAACCCGCCACGCCACCGAGTGTCAACTTTGCCGGAATCCCAAGCCAAACCGGGCGGAAACGCCACCAGCGCCATCATGCTGTTGGCGCTCGCCTCTTTCGCCGCCCAGGCAATGGTGCGGGTGACCGATTCGCTGCTGCCGCAGATCGCCGCCGACCTCAACGTCACCGTGGGCGCGACCTCGGTGATCGTGACCTTCTACCTGCTGGCGCACGGCTCGGTGCAACTGGTGATCGGTCCGATCGGCGACCGTTTCGGCAAATATCTCTGCGTCGCCATCGCCGCCGCCAGCGCGGCGGTCATGGTGGCGCTGTGCGGGCTGGCGCCTTCACTGCCGCTTCTAGTGGCCGCGCGCCTCGGCAGCGGGTTTGCGACCGGCTGGATCATCCCTTTCGCCTTCGCCTTCATCGGCGATGTCATCCCCTACGAGCGCCGCCAACAGGTGCTCGGCCGCTTCCTGTCCGGCCAAATCCTCGGCCAGTTGTTCGGCCAGGCCGCCGGCGGGGTGCTCGGCGATTGGTTCGGCTGGCGCAACGTGTTCTTTATCCTGGCCGCCGCGCTCGCGACCGCCACGCTCGGCCTGATCTACGAGCTATGGCGCAACCCGATCACGCACGCCGGCCATGCCTCGGCGCAGCCGGGCCGCGGCTTTATCGCCGACTACTCGACCGTGCTGCGCTCGTCCTGGGCACGCACAGTGATCGTTATTTCCTTCATCGAGAGCAGTGTCATGTTCGGCGCCTTCACCTATGTCGGCGCCGATCTGCATTTGCGCTTTGGCGTTGGCTTCACGCTGGTCGGCCTGTTCGTCGGCAGTTTCGCGATCGGCGGCCTGATCTACAGCCTGTCGGTGCGCGTCTTGGTCAACCGCTTCGGCCAGACCGGCATCGCCACCGGCGGCGGCGCGCTGCTCGCGCTCGCATATGTGACGCTCGCCTGCGAGCCGTCTTACTGGATCGCGCCCGCCGCCATCCTCACCATCGGGCTCGGCTTCTACATGCTGCATAACACGCTGCAGACCAACGCCACCCAGATGACGCCGGAGGCGCGCGGCACCGCGGTCGCGATCTTTTCCTCGGCGCTTTATCTCGGACAGACCGCGGGCGTCGCCGCCGGTGGCGTGATTTTCGATCGCTTTACCGCGGTGCCGCTGTTCCTGGCTGCGGCGGCGGTATTGCTGGCGCTCGGCTTGTGGTTCGCAAGGGCGATCAAGCGCCGGCACGCGCAGATGGCATGAGACTGGGGCTAAAAGCTTAAGGCCGTCCGCGCGAAACGCGCTCGATCTCCGCGCGCACGATGCGATCGACCACGCCGGGCAGATTGTCGTCGAGCCAGGACTTAAGCAGCGGCCGCAGCATCTCTTTGACCAGATCCTCGAGCGTGCGCGCGTTTTGCCCGATCACGGTATGGGCGAGCGTATTGAACGCGCTGTCCACCGCCGCCACAGTCGATGCCGAGATCAGCGCCCGGTCGGGCTCTGGCAGCGGCGGAGCGGCGGGCGGCGGGGCTGGCGCGGGGGCCGGCATGACCGGCGCGGCCGGCCGGCGCGGCTCCTCGATAATGCGCAGCCCCGGCTCGGGCGCAGAATCGGGCGCGCGGTCGGTGAATATGACGTCGGACGCAGCGTCGATGGTGCGGAAGGTGGGCGCTGGGGCGGGTTCGTCGCTCTGCTCCGGTGTCGCCATCGCTTCGGTCAAGTCGAGCACGTCGGGTCCCGGCGGTCCGGGCGGCGGATCGAGGTTTGCGAGCATGGCATCGATGTCGTCTTGGCTGTTGGCAACGGCCGCTGGCGGCGGCGGCGGCGGCAAGCCGGCCGCGCGCGGCGGCGATGCCGGCCGGTCTGCAGCCGCGGGCTCAGCCGGCTTGGCCACCTTGCTAGCGTCGTCATCGGCAATAATGCGACGGATGGAGGCCAGAATTTCCTCCATCGAGGGCTCTTGGACCTTTGCCGTTTGGCTCATTCCTGCATTCCCGACCGCGGCTTTCGCACTCCTGCCCGTCGCTATATTCGACCGGCGCCGGCATAAACGAATCGCCGATTGAGTCCCTTTTATACGCTAGCGGCATGCGGGTGTAGCAGGCGGAAATTCGGCTAACTGCAATGACCTGTGGACACCCGGCGCGCTCTGGCGGCTCGACGCCGGCCTTTGCGACTTAGCGCCCGTCCGGCGTGCGCACGCCTGCCCAACTATCGCGCACCTGGTGATAGTGGACCGTGGCGTTATAGACCGCAACGTTCAACCCAAGTACCTGTGGCGACAACCGGCCGACCGCCGCCAGCAAGGCGTAGGACGCCACGACCCGGTCATGCTGAGCGGTGACCAACGCCACCCGCGCATTCACCAGGGTCTGCTGGGCATTGAGCACGTCAAGGGTGGTGCGCTGGCCGACGCGGGCTTCCTCGCGCACACCGTTGAGCGCGATCTCGGCGGCCTGCACCTGCGCCCGCGTCGCCTCGATATTGCCTTTGGCGGCGTCGAGCTGGCCCCAGGATTGCACCACGTTCTGGCGCACCGTGTCGCGCGCGGTGTCGAGGTCGAGGCGCTTCTGCCCGAGCGTCTCCTTGGCCTGGCGGATCGCTGCATATTCGGCGCCGCCTTGATAGATTGGCACGCTCAGTGTGCCGAGGACCGAGGCGTTGTACATGTTCATGACGCTGAGGCTTTGCGGGTCAAGCCAGTTTTGCGTGAAACTACCCTGTACCGATATCGTCGGGTAGAGCGCGCCCTCGGCCACTTTCACCTGCAGCAGGGCCACGTCTACGTTGTATTCCGCCGTGGTCACCGCCGGATTGGTGGTACCGCCGACTGCGACCGCGCCCTGCACATTATTCGGCGAAAAGCGGTCGACCGGCGTCGCCGCCGAGAGCTTGCCCGGTTCGTTGCCGATCACTTGCCGATAGGTTGCCAACGAAGCGGTGTAATTGGCTTGTGCGACCAGCACCTGTGAACGGCCGGAGGCAAGGCTGGACTCCGCTTGCGCCACGTCGGTGCGCGTCACTTCACCGACATTGAACCGGTCGCGGGTCTGCCGCAGTTGCTCCTGCAGCACTTCGACGTTGCGCTTCTGCAGATCGAGGATCGCCCCGTCGCGCAAAAGATTCATGTAGGCGGTCGCCGCGCTGAGCAGGATGGTCTGCTCGGCCACGCGCAACGTCGCGCGCGAGGCCATCACCGCGCTCTCGGCCTGGCGTGTTTTGTTGGCGGTCTGGAAGCCGTTGTAGAGCGTCTGCGTGATGGTGCCGCCGACCGACACCGGTCCGTTGTAGCCGGCGACCGTGTTGTAAGTCACCGTGCCGCCGGTTTGCTGCCTTGTCGTTGTCGACGACGTCTGCTCGCCGCCGATGGCGGTGGCCGTGATTCTCGGGCGATAGCCGGACAGCGCTATCGGCACGCCTTCGTCGGTGGCACGCGTATTGGCGCGCTGTGAATTGAGCGTGGGGTTGTTCTGATAGGCATGCACCAGTGCGGATTCGAGGGTTTCGCCGTGCGCGGGCACAGCCAACGGCAAGGTCATGCTTGCGATCACACCCGCAGCAAGCCCCCTCAACTGATTACTGCGCCCAGGACGAGACATAATTACAAACCGGCCACAGCACGCCCCGCACTACGAGTCGCGCTCCCCCAAAATCAACCAGGAACCATAGGCGCACTATTTGTCGGTTGAAACCCCCCGGCGGTCACGGCCCACCGAAAAGGCCGCGACCTGGGGCATTTTCGCCACAGATGTTAACCAAAAGCGGAATTAGAACGCAAAAACCGGCGTCTTGGCGAAGCCCGGCAGAAGTCCGGCCGAGGCGTCAAAAACTGGCCGGCCGCCGGTCTCGCCACCGCTGCGCCGGTACAACATGGCCTTCGAGCCAGGACCGGAGCCCAGCACGCAAACCAGCCGGCCGCCTTCCTTGAGCTGCTGGCAGAGTGCGTGCGGTGCGATATCAGTGGCTCCATCGAGCACGATGACGTCGTAGGGCGCCCCCTGCGGCCAGCCTTCGGCGAGAGTTCCGCTGACAACTTCGACATTCGACTGCGACGACAAGGCCTCGCGCGCTGCCTTGGCAAGGCCGGCATCCTGTTCGAGCGCGACTACCCGGGCAGCGATGGGAGCGAGCACGGCGGCGGTATAGCCGGTGGCGCAGCCGACATCGAGCACGCGGTCGCTGGCCTCCAACTCGGCCGCCTGGATGAGCTTGGCGAGCACCATTGGCCGCAGCAGGCGGCGTGCCCCCCCCACCGGTACGTCAAGATCGAGGTAGGCGAGCGCGGTCGAGGCCGGCGGCATGAAGCGCTCGCGCGGAACCTCCAGCATGGCGGAGATTATCCGCAGATCGGTGACGTCGGTGGTGCGGACCTGGCCGTCCACCATGTGGCGGCGCGCGGCGGCAAAATCGGTCATTTTGTCCTCGACAAAACCGGGGGAACGCGCGGCTTTATTGCGGCAAGCAACCGCAAAAGGCAAGTGAACCGGCGGCGTTGTCGTTAGGCGTTGGCTGCTATATAGGCTTGCAACTGGGGGAGGCGCGCAGTCCGCGCATGCGTGGGCTGCACCTTCCGATGGCCACGTGGCGGAGTGGTTACGCAGCGGACTGCAAATCCGTGCACGCCGGTTCGATTCCGGCCGTGGCCTCCACCCGCCTTTGTCCGTGGCAGCAGCGGGCTACGGCGGGAAGTTATCAACCGCAAAGAGGGGCGTTCGCCGCCAAATCAGGCGGGCCGTTCCAGCTTTGCAAAACAGTTGGGCTTTGTTATAGGCCCCGAGACTTGGGGCTCCGGCCTTTTCCCTGGTAGCTCAGCGGTAGAGCGTTCGACTGTTAATCGAAATGTCGCTGGTTCGATCCCAGCCCAGGGAGCCAATCTTTTTCGTTCGACATTCCAAAAAGTCCGCCCTTTGCGAGGGGCCATGATGCCCTCGACCAGCCCGCTGTTAACCGACCTCTACGAACTCAACATGATCCAGGCCTATCTGGATAAGGCCGAGGACAAAGAGGCGGTATTCGAGTTCTTCGTGCGCCGGCTGCCGGCGCGGCGCGGATTCCTGCTCGCCGCCGGGCTGGAGGACGCGCTCGATTATCTGGAGACGTTGCACTTCTCCGCCGCCGAGATCGACTGGCTCAAGGGCACCGGCCGCTTCCGCGACAATCTGCTCGACTACCTAGCCGCCTTCCGTTTCACCGGCGACGTGCATGCGATCCCCGAAGGCAGCGTCTGTTTTCCGAACGAACCGCTTCTCCGTATCACCGCACCGCTGCCGCAAGCGCAATTGGTCGAATCGCGGCTGATCAACATTCTGCATTTCCAGACCCTGATCGCCTCGAAGGCGGCGCGCATGGTGCTGGCGGCGCCGGGAAAAGTTCTTTCCGATTTTGGTCTGCGTACCGCGCATGGCGCCGAGGCCGGGCTTTACTCCGCACGCGCGAGCTATCTGGCGGGCTTTGCCGGCGCCGCCAACGTGCTCGCCGGCAAACGCTATGGCGTGCCGATCGTCGGCACCATGGCGCATTCCTTCGTACAGGTGCACGACGACGAGATGACCGCGTTCGAGAATTTCGCGCGCGCGCGTCCGCAAGGCGTGATCCTGCTGATCGACACCTACGACACCGAGCAAGGCGCGCGCAAAGTGGTCGAGCTGGCGCCGCGCCTCAAAGCCGACGGCATTTCGATCCGCGGCGTGCGTATCGACAGCGGCGACCTCACCGCGATGGCGCGCAAGGTGCGGCGCATTCTCGACGACGGCGGGCTCTCCGACGTCATCATCTTGGTGAGCGGCGGCATCAACGAGGACGTGCTGCAGACGATGATGAAGGAGAAAGCCCCGATCGACGGCTTCGGCATCGGCGTCAATCTGGCAGCTTCCGTCGACGTGCCCGCGCTCGACTGCGCCTACAAGCTGCAGGAATACGCCGGCAAGCCGAAGCGCAAATTGTCCGAGGGCAAGGCGACCTGGCCCGGCCGCAAGCAGGTGTGGCGCGCTTACGATGCCGACGGCCGCATGCGCGGCGATATCCTGTCGCTGGAATCCGACAAACAACCGGGCGAGGCCCTGGTCGTGCCGGTGATGCGCGCGGGCAAGCGCATTGCACCGGCGCCGACCTTGGCGCAAATCCGCGAGCGCGCTACAGCCGATCTCGCGCGCCTCGCCGGACCGCTGGCGCGGCTAGAGAGCGGCTTTGAATATCCGGTGAATGTCGCGAATGCCCTCAGCGCGCTCGCGAAACAAATCGGCACCAAGGCGCGCTAGACCTTCTCTTCGCTATTCCGGGGCGCGGCCGAAGGCCGCGAGCTCGGAATGACAGAAATTATGTTCCCGCTCTATTCCAGCCGCGCGCGCCTTCGCCGTAAATCTCGTGGCCGGCCTCGGTCACCACCACGGTGTCTTCCAGCTTGATGAAGCCGCGGCTCGGATGCAGCAGCGTCGTCTCAACCGACACCACCTCGCCGGCTTCCAGCGGAATATCGGCATCATCCGCCGGATACCGCACCGGCCCGCGGTGAGTCAGCCGCGGCGCTTCGTGGCTGACCAAGCCCATCCCGTGGGCAAGGAATTCGAGATGATTGTGGTGCTTGGATTTCGCCACCAGCGGCTCGGCGGCGCCATAGATCTCCCGCCCCATGGCTCCGGCGCGCACCGCCTTGAACGCAGCGCGCTGGATGCTCTCGATCTCGGCGAGTAAATCGCTGAGCTCGGCATCCGGTTCGCCCTGGATCGCCATCCGGCAGATGTCGCCGATATAGCCGTGATAGTTGCCGCCGCTATCGATCGACATGATGTCGCCCTTCTCCCACTTCTGATCGGACGGCGCGCGGTTGAGACTGGTGCCGCAGGTGATCAGGCAATATTCGAAAGTGAGGCCGCGGTTGGTCTCCTCTCGCCGCAGCGCCTCGACCACGTCGGCCTTGGTCGCGCCCGGCCCATGATTGGCGATCACCGCCTGCATCGAGGCGAGCACGGCTTCTGACGCGAGCTTCAGTTTCGCCAGCTCGTCGGCGGATTTTTTGACGCGTTGGCGCTCCAGCACGAACAGCGCATCCACCCAATCGGCATCCGGGAACGCGGCGCGCAGCACGAGCGAGGCGTCATAGGGCAGGAATCCATATTCGGCGGCGATGCGTTTGGTTTTCAATCCGGCCTTGCGGATGTAGTCGATCGCCTTCTGCATGGCATCGACCGAGCCATTCGTCGTGGTCTGTGTCTCGCTCGTCCACAACGGTTTGTTCTGGGTCTGAAATTTCTCCAGGCGGTGGCCGATATAGGCGGCCTTTTCCGGCGCGCCTTTCGGATAGATGAACACCGGCAGATAGCGGGTGACGCCGGTAGCATCCATGTAGTCGAAGAAATTGGCGCGGTGGCCGCCGAGCAGATACTGCACATTGTGCTTGGAGGTGGCGAGCACCAGGTCGATGCCGGCCTCGTCCATCAACCGGTCGAGACGCGCGTGATCGAACGGAATCGCGAGGCCGCCTTGCGGCTGAGCGCTGACATTCATGGCTGGCTCCCTGATCGCCGGCTTCTTCGTACCGGTCCGCCAGAGTCTATGACCACAATTCCTTGCTCGCAAGCCGGGCGCCTTCGGCCAGCGCCTCCAGTTTCGCCCACATGATCGAGGGGTGCACGCGGCGGTGAAACGGCCCCTGCGCGAAGCCGCAATCGGTGCCGGCGATGACGTTTTCGCGCCCGACGATCTTGGCCAGCCGCACGATACGCTCGGCCACCAGCTCGGGATGTTCCACCACATTGGTGGCATGACTGATGACGCCCGGGATCAGCACCTGCCCTGCCCCGAGCTTGGCGTTCTTCCAGACCTGCCATTCGTGCTCGTGGCGCGGATTGGCGCTCTCGATGACATAGGCGCCGACCTTCACCTGCAGGATCAGGTCGACGATGTCTTTCAGCGGCACATCGCTGACATGCGGACCCGGCCAGCTGCCCCAGCAGACGTGATAGCGGATGCGGTCGGCCGGCAGGCCGGCGATGGCGTGGTTGATGATGTCGACTTGACCGCTAAGCCAGTGCCGGTAATCCGCGAAGGTCGCCGGCGGCACCATGCGGTCGTAGGTGACCGCGTTGCGCGCGTCATCGAGCTGCACCAGGAACCCGGCGTCGATGATCATCTTGTATTCGGCACGCATGGCCTCGGCGATGGCCGCCTGCAAGTCTTGCTCGCTTTTGTAGAACTCGTTCTTGCGGTCGGGGATCACGCTCGCCGGCGCGGCCACCGGCAGGAATGCTTCTTCCGTCTTCACGCCCTTCAATGCGGCCTTGAAGTTGTCGATGTCGCGCTGCAGTTCCGCTTGCCCGGTGTACCTGATCGGCCCGACGCAAATCGCCTCGGTCGTGGTGGCAACACCTTCGCGCGCATCCAGTTCTGCGTAGAACTCCGCAAAGTGCTCGCGGTCGGCGCCGCGCTTGAACGGATTGGCGGCGTCATGCTTGATCGGCCGCCGCTCGAAGCCGCTCAAGCGCTCGAGCGCATATTGCGACCAGCTGATCGATTTGCCGAACTCGCCGTCGCTCACCACGTCGATGCCGGCCTGCGCCTGCTCGCGCACGATCGCGGCGACGCTCTCGGTCAGACATTTCTCGTAAGCCGGCGCATCGTAGAGCCTGCCGCCCTGCTTGGCGCGCAGGAATTCCTGCAATACCGGCGGGCGGATCAGGCTGCCGACATGGCTGGTGAGGATGCGGCTGCTGCTGCGTTTCATGCGTGACGGCTCTTGCGGTTAGCGATGTCCGCAATCGCTATGCCCGCACGCCACGCCAAACGCAATGTATGGGCAAGATCGCCGCCATGGGCAGCGCCCCAACGGCAGCCTGTGTTTGACGAGGCCGAGTTGCAAGCCGATGCGCGCTGCGTTGCGTGACTTACGCCGCCGCCGTCGCGGCCGCCGCGGCAACCTCGACCTTGCGCTTGAGCAACATATCGAGGGATGCGACCTCGACCCGATTACGGCCGTTCTCCTTGGCGAAATAGAGCGCCTGATCGGCCTGCGCCAGCAGCTCGGGCAGGTCGAGCACGGCATCCTGGCAATGCACCAGTCCGATGCTGACGGTCCCGCCGACCGGGCGATTGTCGACCTCGAGCGCGGCCTGCGCGAAGCTTGCGCGAATCCGTTCGGCTACCGCCATCGCCTTGTCGTGGCTCGTGTCGGCGAGCACCGCGGCGAATTCCTCGCCGCCCAGGCGTCCGAGCAGATCGGACGAACGCACGGACTGGCGCGCGGTGTCGGCGAAGATCTCCAGCGCGCGGTCGCCGAGCGCGTGGCCGAAACGGTCGTTGATCGACTTGAAGTGATCGAGATCGATCACCAACACGGCGGTCGGACGCGGATTGGCGCTATGGCGCTTGGCCAACAGCGCGGCGTCCTGCAGGAACGAACGGCGGTTGGCGATGCCGGTGAGCGGGTCAACCATGGCGGCGGTGCGATGGCGCAATTCGGTGCGCTCCTTCGCCATCGCCAGCAGGATGAAGGCGATCGAAATCGTGAACAGTAATGCTTCGAACGAGAGTACGGTCAGCCACACGCTACCGAACATGTGGTTGCCGGGCGACCACGGCAGCATGGCGGCCAGCGGCGTGCGCAGCAGGAACAGCGCGCCGTGCGCGAACAGCATGAAGATCGCCGGCCAGCGCGACACCAGCGGCTCGCCGCGGCCGCGCCAGAATTCGTAGGCCGTCAGCCAAGTGTAGCTGGTGATGATGCCGGAGGCGACCAGCGAACGCATCTCGACGGCATCGGCGAGCACCGGCAGGCGGCCGACCAGCAGCCAGATCACCGCGCCGGTCACCAAATAGACCGGCTCGACCGGGCGACCGTCGAAGACCCGCGCGCCGGTCCAGGTGACCGCGTAGGCGGTGAACAGCAGTGCGTTGGCGAGATCGATGGTGATCAGTTCGGGCGCCGAGCCGTACATGCCGAACAGCACGACCGAGGCGGCGCGGATCAGATGGGCGAAGCCCCACCACGCGACGGCGCGGATCGCGGTGTTCTGCACCCACGCGAACAGCAGCAACAATCCGAGAATGGCCTCCACATAGATCGTCACCGTGAAGAGGGTGTTGACGTCGAGGCTCATCAATCGATCCCGCCCGGATTACGCTCGGAACCTGCTTTTTCGTTGTGTCCCTGACCGGCACGATGCGTCTTTGCGCGGTAAAAAGTCATGAATGTGCTGCATGACCGTTGGGCAATGCGGCGGTATGGTTTCGAGGGCGTTTCCGCAAATCCCGGCAGTTGAATTGATTGGCCGAAACTGCCGGACGAGCGGTTCCCGTGTCTTTCGACGGCGCCGGCGCCGATTTAGCACCGGTTTCCCGCAGCCCGAGCCGGCCACCATGGCCGATCGGACCCGGCCTTGTCGGCCCAAAGGGGCTCCACTAGGGTCCGCTTTCGTTCCCACCGCCACCCGGAACCGGGCATGCAGATCCGCGACGGCATCGTTGAGGCCATCGGCCATACGCCCCTGATCAAGCTGCGCCGCGCTTCTGAGGCCACGGGCTGCACCATCCTCGGCAAGGCCGAGTTCATGAATCCGGGCGGCTCGGTGAAGGATCGCGCCGGCCGGCAAATGATCCTGGAATCCGAGAAGCGCGGCGAGCTGCGCCCCGGCGGATTGGTTGTCGAGGCGACCGCCGGCAATACCGGCATCGGCCTCGCGCTGGTCGCCAACGCGCGCGGCTATCGTACCCTCATCGTCATTCCGCAGACACAGAGCGAAGAGAAGAAGGACATGCTGCGGCTGTGCGGGGCCGAGCTCGTGCAGGTGCCGGCGCTGCCGTTCGGCAACCCGAATAACTACCAGCACGTCGGCCGACGTCTGGCCGAACAGCTCAAGAAGAGCGAGAAGAACGGCGTCATCTTCGCCGATCAATGGAACAATCTGGACAACCGCAAGGCCCATTACGTTTCCACCGGGCCGGAGATCTGGCAGCAGACCGATGGCAAGATCGACGGCTTCATCTGCGCCATCGGCACCGGCGGCACCGTCGCCGGCGTGGCGAGCTATCTGCGTGAGATGAAAAAGGACGTCGTCATCGGCGTCGCCGATCCGCGCGGCGCCGCCATGTACAATCTGTTCGCGCATGGCGAGGTGAAAGCGAGCGAAGGCGGCTCGATCACCGAGGGCATCGGGCTGGGTAGAATTACGCCGATCATCCAGGACGTGAAGGTAGACAAGGCCTATCTCGTGCCGGACGAAGAGGCGATCCCGTTGCTCTTCGATCTTGTTCTGCACGAAGGTCTCTGCCTCGGCGGTTCCTCCGGCATCAATGTGGCAGGCGCCATTCGCCTGGCGAAGGACCTCGGCCCCGGCCACACCATCGTGACGGTGCTCGCCGATTACGGCACGCGCTATCAGTCCAAGCTGTTCAACCCGGACTTCCTGCGCTCCAAAAATCTGCCTGTGCCGGAATGGCTGGAGCGCAAGACGGCGATTTCAATTCCGTTTGAAAAAACGTGAGGCGGCGATGGCAACCGATTGCCTATTCCGCGACGACTCTTATTTGAAGGAATGCCAGGCGCGCGTGCTCGCGCTGACCGAGCAAGGCGGCATCGTGCTCGACCGCACGGTGTTCTACGCCAATTCCGGCGGCCAGCCCGGCGATACCGGCTCGCTCGTCGCGCCGGACGGCACCAGCATTCCAATCGCGAATGCGGTCTACACCGACGCCGCCAAGAGCGAGATCGCGCATGTACCGGCACCGGGCTCCCCTGCCCTCAAGGTCGGCGACACGGTCACCGCGGCGATCGATTGGGACAAACGTTACGCCCGCATGCGGATGCATACCGCGCTGCATCTACTGTCCGCCGTGCTGCCTTATGCGGTGACCGGCGGCTCGGTTGGCGAGAGCGAAAGCCGGCTCGATTTCGACATTCCGGAAGCCGGCCTCGACAAGGACGCGATCACCGCAAAGGTCAACGGGATGATCGCGAGCGATGCCGCCGTCTTGAGCCGCTGGATCAGCGACGAGGAACTCGCCGCCAATCCCGGCCTGGTCAAGACCATGTCGGTGCAGCCGCCGATGGGCACCGGCCGCGTGCGGCTGATCGAAATCGCCGGCCTCGATCTGCAGCCGTGTGGCGGCACCCATGTGCGCAGCGTCAAGGAAATCGGCGCGGTGCGGGTGAGCGGAATCGAAAAGAAGGGCAAACAGAACCGCCGCGTGCGTTTGGCGTTGGTATAGTGACGCCCTGCCCATTCAAGAAAGCGAGACGACTATGAGCACACCCACAAGCCGCTGGCTCAAATCGACCGAATGGCTCGCCGGCAATCTCGCCAAGGTGGTCGTGGTCGACGCCTCTTATTATCTGCCGATGCAGAAGCGCGACCCCAAGGCGGAATATGTCGCCGCGCATATTCCGGGCGCGGTGTTCTTCGACCTCAATGCCATTGCCGACGACTCCACTGATCTGCCGCACATGCTACCCGGGCCGGACCAGTTCGCCGCGGCGGTCGGCGCGCTCGGCATCGCCGAGACCGACACCATCGTCGTCTATGACGGCACCGGCCTTTATTCGGCTCCGCGCGTGTGGTGGACATTCCGCATCTTCGGCGCCAAGAATGTTTTCATCCTCGACGGCGGTTTGCCGGCGTGGAAAGCGGACGGGCGTCCGCTCGAAGCCGGCGAAGTGAAGCGACCGGCGGCCACGTTCAAGGCCGCGATGGACACTGGCGCGGTCGCCATGGTGTCCGACGTGCAAGTCGCGCTCAACGACGGCAGCGCCCAGGTGGTGGACGCGCGTGCGGCGGACCGCTTTTCCGGCAGCGCGCCCGATCCGCGACCGGGCCTGCGCCCGGGCCACATGCCGGGCGCGCTCAATGTGCCATTCGCCGACATCCCAGAGAACGGCCGCCTCGGCTCACACGAAAAAATTGCCAAAGCTTTTGCCAAAGCCGGCGTCGACCTCGACAAGCCGATAATCACCAGTTGCGGCTCCGGCGTCACCGCGGTGGTACTGGCGCTCGGCCTCGACGCGCTCGGCAAGCCGCTGCCGCGCATCTATGACGGCTCCTGGGCGGAATGGGGCGGCCGGCCGGATTTGCCGGTGGTGAAGGACTAGGGAAAAAGCCGCACCTGCTGCACGTGAGGACACCGCGTTGGCGCGCGATTTTGCGACTTGAGGTAATGTTTTTACCGCTCGGCGCGAATCCGTGAATCATGCGATAGAATTCCATCAGTGGGGTGTCGTTTAAGCCGATGCGACTGCCGGCGCCGCCGGCGAACCAGGGGACGAAGCCATGCGCCAGACCACCATCGCACTCGACCAGAGCGAAGAAGAAATCCTCAATTTCGACGTCTCCGACGAAGCGCTCGAGACGGCGGCGGGAACCCGAAAAGAGAATGTGGCGAACCCCACCATTCCTTCCGCCATTATCTGCATACCCTTCGCGGACTAGCGGTCACCGCGATTCAAGCGTGGACTTGCGCCAGGTCTTGCGTCGGCGCTTATATAGTCATTGTCGCATGTGACTCGGCGCAGCCGCGCGAGGCTTCGATGATCTTTCGCCAGTTGTTCGACAGCGTCTCCGGCACTTACTCCTATCTGCTCGCCAGCCGCAGCGGCGGCGAGGCGCTGATCATCGATCCGGTGCTGGAGAAGGTCGACCGCTATCTGCAATTGATCCGCGAGCTCGATCTGCGGCTGGTCAAGGCGGTCGATACGCACTTGCACGCCGACCACATTACCGGCCTCGGCGCTTTGCGCGACCGCACCCACTGCATCACCGTGATGGGCGAGAACACCAAAGCCGACGTGGTGTCGATGCGGCTATCGGAAGGCGACAAGCTCACCATCGAAGGCTTGAGCCTGGACGTGCTCTACACGCCCGGTCACACAGACGACTCCTATAGTTTCCTGATGGGCGACCGCGTGTTCACCGGCGATACCCTGCTGATCCGCGGCACCGGGCGCACCGATTTCCAGAACGGCGACGCGCGCGCGCAATATGAATCGCTGTTCGGCAAATTGTTGCGGTTGCCGGACGAGACCCTGGTATTCCCCGCGCACGACTACAAAGGCGACACCGTATCCACCATCGGCGAGGAAAAGCGTTACAATCCGCGCCTGCAGGTCAAGTCGATCGACGACTACATCACGCTGATGGGCAACCTGCATTTGCCCAATCCGAAGATGATGGACGTCGCGGTGCCGTCCAACATGAAGATCGGGCTGGCGCAGCAGGAGATCGCGCGCCGCGGCTGGGCGCTAAAACCCGAACAAGCAATCACGCTGGTCGGGCGGCCCGACGTCGCCTTCGTCGACCTGCGCGAAACCGGCGAGCGGGCGAAGCACGGCAGCATTCCGGGCGCGCTGCACGCGCCTTACGGCGACCTGCCCGAGAATATCCGCGCCGGCGGCATGCTGCGCGAACTCGCGCGCGCGACTAACAAGCGCATCGTGTTCTATTGCGCCTACGGCGAACGCTCGGCCATGGCGGTACAGGCCGCGCAGGACGCTGGTCTCATGTCCGCGCTGCATGTGGAAGGCGGCATCGACGCCTGGAAGCGGGCGCAAGGGCCGCTCGCTCACTAGCCGCGCTACCCCGGGTCCGCCGGTTAGACGTCTTCAGCGCAAAATCTGGCTGAGAAACAGCTTGGTGCGTTCGTGCTGCGGATGATTGAAGAATTCCTCCGGCACATTGGCCTCGATGATCTGTCCTGAATCCATGAACACGATGCGGTTGGCGACCTGGCGGGCGAAGCCCATTTCGTGCGTCACCACCAGCATGGTCATGCCGTCCTCGGCGAGACCGACCATGGTGTCGAGCACCTCCTTGACCATTTCCGGGTCGAGCGCGGAGGTCGGCTCGTCGAACAGCATGATCTTCGGGTTCATGCAAAGTGCGCGCGCAATCGCCACCCGCTGCTGCTGGCCGCCGGACAACTGGCCGGGATATTTGCCGGCCTGCTCCGGAATTTTCACGCGCGTGAGGTAGTGCATCGCGATGTCCTCGGCCTCCTTCTTCGGCGTCTTGCGCACCCAGACCGGTGCCAGCGTGCAGTTTTCCAGCACGGTGAGATGCGGAAACAGATTGAAATGCTGGAACACCATGCCGACCTCACGGCGCACTTCGTCAATCTTCTTGAGGTCGTTGGTGAGCTCCACGCCATCGACGATGATCTTGCCCTGCTGATGCTCCTCGAGCCGGTTGATGCAGCGGATCATGGTCGATTTCCCGGAGCCCGACGGCCCGCAGATCACGATGCGTTCGCCGCCCATCACCTTGAGATCGATGTCGCGCAACACGTGGAATTCGCCGTACCACTTGTTCAGGCCGACGAGTTCGACCGCCACCGGCGTCTTGAGCTGGCTCGGCTTGAGATGGAGCGCGTTGTTGGCGGTCGAACTCATGGCGGACGTTCCTAGCGTTTATCGGCTTTGGCGAGCCGGGCTTCCGTCGCGCGCGCATAACGCGACATGGCGTAGCAGAATATCAAATAGAAGATTGCCGCGACCGCATAGCCGGTCGTGCTGGTGACCGGCGTCGCCCATTTCGGATCGATGCGGGCGACCTCGACCGTGCGCAGGAAATCGAAAATCCCGACGATGAAGACCAGCGTGGTGTCCTTGAACAGACCGATATAGGTGTTGACGATATTCGGGATGGTGACCTTGAGCGCCTGCGGCAGGATGATGAGCCGCATCATCTGCCAATAGCCGAGGCCCACCGCCATGGCGCCTTCGAACTGCCCCTTCGGGATCGCTTGCAGCCCCGCGCGCACCACCTCTGCCATATAGGCCGAGGCGAACAGCGCAATACCGATCAGCGCGCGCACCAATTTGTCGGGAGAGTAGGCCTCCGGCACGAACAGCGGCAGCATCACGCTCGCCATGAACAGAACCGTCACCAGCGGCACGCCGCGCACGAATTCGATGAAGAGGACCGAAAACAGGCGCACCGCGGGCATGCGCGAGCGCCGGCCGAGCGCCAGCATGATCCCGAGCGGCAGCGAGCAGACGATGCCGACCGCGGCGACGACGATGGTCACCAGCATGCCGCCCCACAGCACGGTATCGACCGGCGGCAGACCGACCGCGCTCCAGCCCGTCAGAAGAATGAATGAGGAAATCGGCAGCACGACGAAGAAATAGACCGAGCCGAGGTCGCGCCGCGGCGCTTCCAGCCATAGCATCCAGACCACGCCGATCGCCAGCATGATGAAGAAGACATCGACGCGCCAGCGTTGCGGAATCGGGTAGGAGCCGTAAACGAAATAGGACCAGCGCTCCCAGACGAAGGGCCAGCAGGCGCCGATCTCGCGATGCTGCACGACTTCGCGGCAGGCGTCGCGGTCGCTGCCGGTCCACACCGCGTCGATCAGCAGGAATTTGACCAGTTCGGGGATCGCCCAGGCGAGCAGTAGGGCGATCAGGATTGTCAAGGCGATATTGAACGGGCTCGACAGCAGATTTATGCGCAGCCAGCCGAGCGCGCCGGTCATCGTCATGGGCGCCGGCCGCGAAGCGAGGGTGGCTCCGCGCACAAATCGGATTTCGGTGACGGCGAGGTCGCCTTCGGACTGGGTCATGGCGCCGCCCTCACCGTTCCACCAGCGCGATGCGGCTGTTGTAGATGTTCATCAACAGCGAAGTCGCGAGGCTGATGGTGAGATAGACCGCCATGGTGATGGCGACGACCTCGACCGCCTGCCCGGTCTGATTCAGCACCGTGCCGGTGAACACCTGCACGAGGTCGGGATAGCCGATTGCCACCGCAAGCGTGGAATTCTTGGTGAGGTTCAGGTACTGGCTGGTCAGCGGCGGGATGATGACGCGCATGGCCTGCGGCATCACGATCAGCCGCAAGGTCGGGCCGGCCTTCAAGCCGAGCGAATAGGCCGCCTCGGTCTGGCCGCGCGATACTGCGGTGATGCCGGCGCGCACCACTTCGGCGATGAAGGCCGCGGTATAGATCGAGAGCCCGAACAGCAGCGCGGCGAATTCCGGCAAGACCTCGATGCCGCCGTTGATATTGAAGCGCCCGGCCACCGGATAGTCGAACCCGAGCGGGAACCCGGCAAGCGCCAGCGTGACCAGCGGCAGACCGAACACCAGCGCCAGGGCGGCGGAGAAGACCGGCGCCTGCTGCCCGGTTCGCTCCTGCCGCTTGCGCGCCCAGACATAAAAGGCGATCGCGCCAACAATGCCGGCGGCGAGCGCAACCAGCACGAAGCCGAAACCGTCTTTGAAGATCGGCTGCGGGATAAAAAGGCCGCGATTGTTGAGGAAGATGCCGCCGCGGACGACAAAACTCTCCCGCATTTCCGGCAACGCCTTGAGCACGGCGTTGTACCAGAACAGCAATTGCAGCAGCAGCGGGAGATTGCGGATGGTCTCGACGTAGCCGCCAGCGACCTTGGCCACCAGCCAGTTCTTCGACAGCCGCGCGATGCCGATGATGAAACCGAGCACGCTTGCGAACACGATGCCGAGCCCAGCCACCAGCAGCGTATTGAGCAGCCCGACCCAGAAGGCGCGGCCATAGCTCGACGTTGCCGAGCTAAAGCTGATCAGGGTCTGGCTGATGTCGAAGCCGGCCGTATGGCTCCAAAAGCCGAAGCCGGAGGCGATATGCGCGCGCTCGAGGTTGTCGACGGCGTTACGGACGGCCCCGTAGACGAGAAATCCGATCACCGCGCAAAGCGCGACCTGATAGGCAATGCTGCGGACCTTGGGGTCGTTGTAGAACGCGACCCGCGCGGGGGACGACCCCGTCGGAAGGTCAATCGGCATTTACCCCTCGTCGGGCTTGCGACACCCCAGACGGCGCCGGCCGGTCAGCGGATCGGCGGCGCGTACTGGATGCCGCCCTTGTTCCACAATTTGTTCAGACCGCGGTCGATCTTGAGCGGCGAGCCCTGCCCGACATTGCGTTCGAACGACTCGCCGTAATTGCCGACCAGCTTGATGATGCGCACCGCCCAGTCCTTGGGCAGACCAAGCTGCTCGCCGTAATTGCCCTCGGTGCCGACGAAACGCTTGATGTCCGGGTTAGTCGATTTCATCATTTCATCGACGTTCTGCGACGAGATGCCCAGCTCCTCGGCGTTGATCATGGCGTACAGCACCCATTTGACGATGGTGAACCACTTGTCGTCCCCCTGGCGCACGACCGGGCCGAGCGGTTCCTTGGAGATGATCTCGGGCAGGATGATGTGGTCGTTGGCGTTGGTCAGGCGCTGCCGTTCCGCATAAAGGCCGGAGGCATCGGTCGTGTAGGCATCGCAGCGGCCGGCGTCATAGGCCTTCACCGCTTCGTTCGCGGTCGCAAAGGTCACACTCTTCAACTGCATCTTATTGGCATGGAAGTAATCGGCCAGATTGAGCTCTGTCGTGGTGCCCTGCTGAACGCAAACCGACGCGCCGTTGAGCTCGAGCGCCGAGTTCACCTTGAGCGCCTTGCGCACCATGAAGCCCTGGCCGTCATAATAGTCGACGCCAGTGAAACTCAAGCCGAGCGATGAATCGCGCGACGAGGTCCAGGTGGTGTTGCGCAGGAGCACGTCGACCTCGCCCGACTGCAGCGCGGTGAAGCGGTCCTTCGCCGACAGCGGCACGTACTTGACCTTGTTGGCGTCATTGAACAGCGCCGCGGCGACCGCACGGCAGATATCGACGTCAAGGCCGGTCCATTTGCCCTGCGCGTCGGGCAGACCGAAGCCCGCCAGCGTGCCGTTGGCGCCGCAATTGAGCATGCCGCGGTCAGTCACCGCCTTCAGGGTCTGGGCGGATGCGCTCTGCGCCAAGACGACGAGGGCAAAAGCGAGCAAACTGGCGAAGCGTTTCATGACGCGACCTCATAGACGCAAATTAGGTTACAGGATCGTCCGGACCGGACCAACATTTCCACCGTCGCCGGGCCCGAGCCCCGCCGCGGAAAAAATGTAAGTTGCTGGCCTTTTTCCCGAGCCCTCGATGGCTCGCATCTCAGAACGATCGGGTTCCCAGGTCAAGGGGTTGACGCTTCCCGCCGATGCGTCCGTATATGGCGTCCTGCGCCGCGGTTCCACGCGCCCCTAGAGATTGGACTGCCCACTGCCATGGCGAAGACTCCCAAAAGCCCGCTCAAACCGGAAACTCGGCTGGTCACCGCCGGCCGCGACACCAAAGGCCAGCACGGCTTCGTCAACCCGGCGGTTTACCACGCCTCGACCGTACTTTACCCCACCGCCGAGGATCAGGTCGCGCACCGCTCGCGCTATCAGTACGGCCGCCGCGGCACGCCCACCTCGGAAGCGCTGGAACAGGCGCTCGCCGCAATCGAGGGCGACGGCTGCGCCGGGGTCGCGCTGCTGCCGTCGGGCTTGGCGGCGATTTCGACCGCGCTGCTGTCGGTCGCAGGCTCAGGCGACCACATCCTGGTCACCGACAGCGTGTACCGGCCGACCCGCAATTTCTGCGAAGGCGTGTTCAAGCGCATGGGCGTCGAGACGACCTATTACGATCCGCTGATCGGCGCCGGCATCGGCAAACTGTTCAAGCCGAACACGCGCGCGGTGTTCGTCGAAGCGCCCGGCTCGCAGAGCTTAGAGATGCAGGATATTCCGGCGATCGCCAGCGTCGCGCACGACAACGGCGCGCTGGTGCTGATGGATAATACCTGGGCGACGCCGCTTTATTTCCGCGCCTTCGAGAAAGGCGTCGATCTGTCGATCCAGGCCGGCACCAAATATATCAGCGGCCATTCCGACGTCATGTTCGGATGCGTGTCGGCCAACGCCAAGACGCTGCCGGCGCTCAAGACCGTCATGCAGACCATGGGAATGTGCGTCGGGCCCGACGACATGTATCTCGCGCTGCGCGGCCTGCGCACCATGGGCGTGCGGCTTGAGCGGCACAACCAGTCCGGCCTGCGCATCGCGCGCTGGCTGGAGAGCCGGCCGGAAGTCTTGCGCGTGCTGCATCCGGCGCTCGAAAGCGATCCCGGCTACAAGATCTGGCGGCGGGATTTTTCCGGCGCCTGCGGGCTGTTCAGTATCGTGCTCAAGCCGACGAGCGAGAAGTCCGTGCATGCCTTCATGAACGAACTCGCGCTGTTCGGCATGGGTTTTTCGTGGGGCGGTTTCGAGAGCCTGGTGATCGTGTTCGATTGCGGCGAGTATCGCACCGCGACCAAATGGGCGCCGGGTGGACCGACGCTGCGCTTTCACATCGGGCTGGAAGACCCCGACGACCTGATCGCCGATCTGGAACGCGGTTTTGCGGCGATGAAGTTATCTTAAGCCGGCGCGCCCTGCCCGCCGCTGCGGATCACGAACTGAAGATTACGCAGATAGACGAACACGCCGAACGCCTGCCCGATGATGAACACCGGGTCCTTGCGGTAGAGCGCATAGCCGAGCAGCATCAAGCCGCCGCCGATCGAAAACACCCAGAACGCGGTCGGCACCACGCTGCGGCCGGCCCGCTCCGAGGCGATCCATTGCACCACGAAGCGCATGGCGAACATCGCCTGTGCGACGTAGCCGACCAGGATCCCCCAATCGGCGGTGCCAAGAAACACGTCGTGCAGATAGCCGCCGATGGCGCGCGTGATATCGATCAGCATGAGATTTTTCCTTTAGTGGCGCGTGATCTTTTCCGAAAACCGGTCCCCACTTTTCGGGATCACGCGCTAGTCCTCTGCGATTTCTGGAATTCGTTTGTTGCGGCGGATCAGCCACCACACGCCGGCAAGATCGAGGATTCCGACCCACAGCCGGTCCCACATCCCGTAATTCGACACGCCGGTGCCGCGCGGCCGGTCCACCACGTCGACATAGCCGATCTCGCAGCCCTCGCGCTTGACCAGCGCCGGCAGGAAGCGATGCAAACCATCGAAATACGGCAGACTCAAGAATACGTCGCGGCGGAACGCCTTGAGCCCGCAGCCGGTGTCGCGCGTGCCGTCACGCAGCACCACGCCGCGCACCGCATTGGCGATGCGCGACTGGAATTTCTTGAAGCCGCCCGATTTGCGCTTGACGCGCTGGCCGGCGATGAGCGCGACGCGCGGCGCACCCGCTTCGAGCGCGCGCAGCATCGGCGGAATGAACGCCGGATCGTTCTGCCCGTCGCCATCGAGCGTCACGATCAAAGGCGCGCGCGCCGCCGCGACGCCCGAGCGCACCGCCGCCGACTGCCCGCAGGACTGCTTGTGGCGCACCCGGCGCAGCCAAGGATATTGCGCCATCAGCCGCTTCAACTCGGCCGCGGTGCCGTCATTCGAGCCGTCATCGACGTAGATGAGCTCGAAACGCCATTGCCCGTCGAGCGCCTCGGCGATTTCCGTCACCAAAGGCGCGATATTGCCGGCCTCGTTGCGCACCGGCACCACGACGGCAACCGCTGGATCGTTGGCGTTCATTCCTGGAGTCCCGTTCTGCGCGCAGTCTTTATTGGGCCAGCAGCGCGTGTGCAACGGCTTTGACGCGCCGCAGCGAGGGGCCTTGTTTTTGATGCAAAATGCCGTCCGGCGCGATGGAAAATCCCAAGCCCCGCAGCGCGAACCAGCGGCGAACCAACAGCGCCCCCACCACCCCGACCACGGCGCCGGCCAGCACGTCGCTCGGGTAGTGCGCGGTCACCGCCACGCGGCTCGCCGCGATCGGCAGCGCATAGATCCACAATACCGTGTGCGCGCGCGGCCACAGCAAGCCGAAGGCGACCAGCACCGAAGCCGCGGTCGTGGCATGGCCTGACGGCAGACTGGCATAGGCGGCGGGCCACGTGAACGGACTGAACAGATAGGGGTCGAGACTGCCGCCGACCAGCGGGCGCGCACGGCCAAAGATATGCTTGACGATGTTCGTGAACAGGCCGGGTACGGCGATCGCGGCGAACAGGAAACCAAGGCGCACCATCACGGCCGCCAGCACGAGCTGCGGCACGCGCGGCAGCGTCGGACGCGCGGCAAGGCCCAGAAACAAAATCCCGAGCGGCCAGAGGAACCAGCCCGACTTGCCGAAGTCGGTGATCTGGTCGAACGACCAGACGATCCAGCTCGGTAAATGGCCGACCGCGCGGATCGCCAAGGCGTCGAGCAAAAACATCACAAGCAGGAAAGCCGCCACGGCCAGTCCGCCCGCAATGGCCAACTGCCGCGGCGCCAGCGGCCAGGGATTTTTCACTCGCGTGCGTGGCGGGCGCAGCAGCAGCGTGAAGGCGGCAAGCGCGTTGGCGGCGCAACGGCGCAGCGCGGTTTGTGTCCTGCCCGTGTCGCGATCGATGCCATTGGCCGCGGTCATGGCTTTTCCATCGAGCGGAACACAGTGAGCGAGATCGGCCGCCCGATGCTGATGTTGTAGCCGTCGACGCGTTGGCTGAGCGTGTAGTGCAAACCGATGGCATTTGCGCGCTGCCCGAAGTTTCCGACGGCGCGCGAATCGATCAGCGCAAAACGGCAGGGCCCCTGCCCGAGAAATATGGCAGCGCCAGTGCCGTCGGTGAAACGGGTGTCGGTACCGAGCAGGAACACCAGGCTCGGTTCCTGATAATTATAAGTCGAGGCCACCTGCGGCTGCGCGCAGCCGCTGGCGTGCAGTTCGTCGGCGATCATTGCGCTCGGGAACAAGGCGGGCAGCGAGGGAAAGGTCACGGCATAGACGGTGACGGCGACCAACACCGACGCCACCATGCCGCGCAACAGCGAGCGTTCGGCGCCGTCCACTTCGTAGAGCCACCACGCAAACAAGCCGAAGATCGCCGCGGCGGCGGCGAACGGCCAGGCCACGAAGCCGAGATCGCGCCCGACGATGACGAAGATCACGACCACCCCGATCGCGATTGCCGCGGGAAAGACGAACCAGCCGGCCGTGCCGCGCACCAGCCAGCGCTTGGTGAAGAGGCCGCGACCTTCGAGAATGCCGGCGATCAGGATCGCGATCGCCGGATAGAGCGGCAGCACATAGTGCGGCAGCTTGGTGATCACCGCTTCGAACACCACCCAGGACGGCAGCAGCCACGCCAGCAGGAAGCGCGCGCCGGGTTCATGCCGCGCCTGCCAAACCCGCGGCGCGGCCAGTCCTGCCAGTATCGAGCTCGGCCAGAACGTCACCCAGAACAGCACAAAATAAAGTCCAGGCGGCGCGCCATGCGATTCCTGGCCGCCCACAACCTTGGACAGCATATCCTCGCCGACCGACTGCACGATGAAACCGCCGCCGGATTTGGCAAGGATCGCGGCGAACCAGGGCAGCACCAGCACAATCAGCCAAGCAAAGCCCGCAACCGGGCGCAGCGACCACATCCAGCGGCCCGAGCGGTCGGCAATCGACAGCGCGAGCGCGGTAAGCCCGACAAACATCAGGATCAACGGGCCCTTGATCAGCACGCCGGCCGCCATCGCGGTCCATAGGATCGCCGGCAGCTGCCAGCCGACGGCGGCGTCCGGCGTGCGGCGGCTCGTCAAATAGATGCGCGCCATGGCGCCCATCGCCGCCACCGAGGTGAACAGCAGCACGGCGTCGGTCTTGGCGAGCCGCGCCTCGACTCCGAGCAGGACCGAGCTCGCCATCATTAGCGCCGCCAGCAACGCGCTGCGGCGCCCGACAAAGGCGAGCGCGGCCCAATAGGTCAGCAGGACGGCACCGATGGCGCCGAACAGCGACGGCAGCCGGTAGAGCCAGATGGTGGTGCGCGCCTGCGGCACGCCGACCGCCTCGCCCGTTTTCACCGCAATCGCCTGCAGCCAATAGATACCGACCGGTTTCTTGTAGCGCACCTCGTCCTGGAAATGGATGTCGATGTATTGCCCGCTCTCGAGCATCTGCTTGGTGGCCTGCGCGAAGCGCGGCTCGTCGCGGTCGACCGGCGGTATCTGGAAGAATCCCGGCAGGAACGCGAGCAGCGAAAAAACGATCAGCAATCCGCAGGCGCGCCGATGCGTGGCGCTGGCGTAATCCAGTACCGCGGACAGGCCGCGCGACGGTTGCAGCGATTGCCGCGCGTTATTGGTAGCCGTGCTCATTGGACGGTTTTGGGTCCGTTTCGGTGTTGATTCCGCGCCTATGGCCGAACAATAGGCCCTAGCCCCGGCGCTGTCATTCCGCACCTAACGTAAAGTTACTGCAGGCGAATGCTCACGCTGTCGCTGGCGCCACGGGCATCCATGACGGTGAGCCGCACGAAGCCCGGACCATCGGGTTCGAAGAACAAAGTGCGCCGGCTGCCTTGGGCCGCAAGCGGCACGCCGTTGACCATGACGGTCAGCGGCGCCGCGCCGCCGGTAATCTTGAGCGCGACCGCCTCCGGGTTAGCGCCTTTGGCGAGTTCGATACGCGCGCCGTCGGGCGGGAACATGATGCGCGGCGGCTCGGAGGCGGCACTCGCATCGCCGCCGGAGATGAAGCGTTGCAGCGGCGGCGGCAATTTGTTGGTGGCGGCAAAGACCGCCCCTTTGGGCGCATGCGCCAGCGGCGCCGGCGCGCTGCCGGTGCGCGCGAAGGCGTCGAACAGGATCGGTGCCGCGGCGGCGCGGCCGACCAGCCCCGGCACCGGCGCGCCGTCCGGCCGCCCGACCCATATCCCGATCGTCATGCGGCCGTCGAAGCCGACCGCCCAGGCGTCGCGAAAGCCGTAGGAGGTGCCGGTCTTGAACGCGATGCGGCCAGGCATGGCGTTATCCGGCGGCGGCGCGCCAATCAGAATATTGCCGACATACCAGGCGGCGACCGGGTCGAGCAGCCGGCGCGGATTCTTCGGCACCTCGCCTTGCCGCTCAGTCAGCGGCAGCGCCGAACCAAGCCGCGCCAGCCCGGTATAGAGCATCACCAGATCGGACAGTTTGACGCCGACGCCACCGAGGCCCATGGCGAGCCCAGGCGCCTCGCCCTTGGGCAGCACCAGCGCGGCACCGGTTTGCGTGAGCCGCGCGCTCAGCCGGCTGACGCCGACCTTGCCGAGCACCGCGATCGCCGGAACGTTGAGCGACCATTGCAGCGCGCGCCGCACCGTTACCGTGCCCTGGAACGTCAGGTCAAAATTTTCAGGCGTATAGCTGCCGTAACGCGCCGGCTTGTCGTCGATGAGCGTTTCCGGATGCAGCAAGCCATCCTCAAAACCAAGACCGTAGATGAACGGCTTCAAGGTCGAGCCGGGCGAGCGCAGCGCTTGCGTCATGTCGACCTGGCCGGCGCGCCGCTCGTCGAAATAATCGGCGGAGGCCACGCGCGCGCGCACTTCCCCGCTTTCATTGTCGACCGCGAGGACGGCAACCGAAATCTGCGGCCCCAGCGCGTGCGCGCGCTCGCGCGCCAAATCCTGCAAGGTCTTCTGCAAGCCGGCGTCGACGGTGAGGCGGTGAATGCGGCGGTCGGGCTCGGCCGCGACCACCTGATCGGCGGCGTGCGGCGCCTGCACCGGCAAGGGCTTGCGCTCATGCGGCACGCCAACCGATTGCGCGTGCGCGATCTCGTCGCGCGGCAGCACCCCGGCCGCCGCCGCGCGCTCGAGCACGCGGTCGCGCGCCGCTTGCGCGGCTTGCGCAAAGCGATCGGGGCGGCGCAATTCCGGCGACTGCGGCAGCGCGACCAAGAGCGCGGCTTCTGCCAGGGAAAGCTTGCGCGGCTCCTTGCCGAAATAGCTGAGCGAGGCGGCGCGGATGCCTTCCAGATTGCCGCCGTAGGGTGCCAGTGTCAGATAAAGCGAAAGAATCTGGGCCTTGCTCAGCGCATGTTCGAGCTCGAGCGCGCGCGCGATTTGGCGCAGCTTGGCGGAAATGCTGCGCTGCTCGCGCGGCTCCAGCAGGCGCGCGACCTGCATCGTCAACGTCGAGCCGCCGGACACGATGTGCCCGCTGCTGACGAATTGGACTGCGGCGCGGCCGAGCGCCAGCAGATCGACACCGTCATGCCGGTAGAAGCGCTTATCCTCGTAGGCGAACAGTAATTTGAGAAAGCGCGGATCGACATCCTTCTCGGTCGCCGGCAGCCGCCAGCGCCCTTCGCTGGTGGCATAGGCGCGCAACAGCTTGCCCTCGCGGTCGAGCACGACGTGCGAGGTCTCGATATTTTTGCCGAGCGGTGGCGGCCCGAGCGAATACACAAAGGCGCCGCCGGCCGCCGCGACTAGAAAAGCCGCGCCGGCAAGTCCCGCCAGAATGAAACGCCAGGGTTTCATTTTCGCTTCATTTCGCCGCCGTGACGTCGATCGCCGCGGTCGCGGTGCGCCCGAAGCGGTCGGGCCGGTACATGTCCTCGACCACCGCCTGCGGCAACACGTAGTGGCCGGGCGAGACCACGCGCACCACGTAGGCCACCGTGAACACCGGCGGCGACCCGCTGTTGCGGTCGAACGCCGCGGTGAAGCGGTCGTCGCGGAATTCGCTGTTCACCGGTTCCGCCGCATCGGTGATCCAGCCCAACGTCCCGGTCTCGCCCGACGACACCAGGCGCGGATTGTCGATCTCGAAACCGGCCGGCAGGTAATCGGCGACGATCACGCGGCCGAACTGCGGCTGCGGCTCGGTCATCTTCAGCACCACCACGAAACGCTGGTTCTGCTTGGCCTTGGTCGGATCGGCCGGCTCGCCGTCGAGCGTGAAATAGTCGCGCTCGATCTTGAAGCCGCGTTCGGCGGCAGGTTCGGGCGTGAGCGGCGAACCGCTCACCGACACCACCGCCTGCACCGTCCCTGTGCCGTGGTTGCTCACTGCCAGCGGCTGATCGAGTTCGTCGGCGCGCAGGCTGCGATAGAACGTGCCCTGCCGCGTCTCGCCGTTGACCGAAAGCGAGATGGCGTTGAGCTGCTTGGCGAGCGCGCGGGCGGCGAGCACTAGCCAGGCGTCTTCCTGCGTCGAAGTCCGCGCGGTGAGCGCGCGCGCGGCGTCGATACGCAGCACGGCGTCGTCGATGGTCTTCTGCGTCGCACGCCCTTCCGAGGCGAGTGTCACCAGCGCGGCCGAGTCGCGCAACATCGAGCCGTAGTCGGCGCGGCCGAAATCGAGCTTCGGCTGCGGAGCGATATCGTTGAGCGCCGCGAGATAAACGCGGTCGGCGCGCGCCTTGTCGCCGAGCATGGCGAGCGCGGCCGCCACCTGCGCCTTGGCGATCGGCGTCGCCAGATCGTTGAGCTTGGTGTCGGCGATGTAACGCAGGTCGCCGACCGGAGCCACGCCGTTGCGCGCCAGCACGTAGAGCGCATAGGCGAGATCGCGGCCGCCGTTCTTGTTGGTATCGGGATTGCTGGATACGTAATTGCGCAAGCGGTCGAGCGCCAGGTTGAACGCGGCGGGCGGCACCTCGAACTTGCGTTCGCGCGCGCGGGTGAGGAAATCGGTGACGTAGGCATCGAGCCAGGGATCATTGCCGCCGACCGACCACAGGCCGAACGAACCGTTCGAGTCCTGCCGCGCCAGCAGACGCTGGATGGCGTCCTTGATGCGCTGGTCGATGTCGCCGTCGAGCGCGAGCTTCGCCTGCGCGGCGAGCTCATTGATATAGAGCATCGCCACCGCGCGGCTGGTGACCTGTTCGGAACAGCCGAACGGGTAGCGGTCGAGCTCGCTCAACAACGTGGCGATATCGAGCGAGGCCGAGATCGCGACCGACAGGCCCACCTTGCCCGTTCCCGGCACGAAATCGGCGAACAGGTCCTTCGACAGCGTCAGCGTTTCGCCGGCAGCAAGTGAGCGTACGCTGCGGCGGGTGAGGATTTGATTGGCCGGCCGTACGTCGAGCGCATAGCCGCGCTCAAGCGCAAAGCCGTTGGGTCCGCTCACGCTCACGCGCACCGCGCTCGGCCCGGAGCCCGCGGCCGACACCGGCACCGCGACACGGTCGCGCTGCTTGGCGGCAAGCTTCAGCGTGAACGGCTTGGCGCCGTCGAGCTTGACGGTGCCTTCGCTGCTGACAGCGATGTTGTAATCGCCGGCCGCGCCTTCGACATTGTCGAGCTCAAGTTGCACTGCGCCGCGGTCACCGGTGCGCAGGAAGCGCGGCAGCGTCGCGGTCAGCACGACGGGATCGCGCACAACGACATCGCCGGACGCCTTGCCGACTTTGTCCTTGCTCCAGGCCACCGCCATCACGCGCACGGTGCCGGCAAAGGCCGGAATGTCGAACGTCACCTGCGCCGTGCCGTCGGCGCCGACCTGCACGATGCCCGAATAAAGCGCGAGCGGGGCCTGCGTCGGCGGCGAGCCGGTCAATCCGGCGCCGGCGTCGCCGCCAGAGCGGATCGCGCCGCGCACACCCTGCATGCCGTCGATCAATTGCCCGTAGAGATCGCGGATCTCGGCGGTGAGCTGGCGCTGGCCGAGATAGTAATTATCCGGCGCCGGCGGCTTGTAATTGGTCAGATTGAGAATGCCAACATCGACGGCGGCGACGATGACGTGCGCCTCCTCGCCGGCGCTGAGCCCGGCGAGCTTGATCGGCACGCCGAGCGCGCTATCCGGCCGCAGGGTGGCCGGCAGCTTCATGTCAAGCGCGAGCGTGCGCGCCGAGCGGTCAATCGAGAACCACTGCACGCCGATGGCGCGGCCGGGCATGCGCTGCGCCGGCGCATCGAGCGGACGGCGCAAGGTCGCGACCAGATAGGCGCCGGTGCCCCAGTCTTTGCCGACGGTGAGTGGCACGCGTACGGCGCCGGCAGCCACGTCTTGCGAGGTCGTTGCGACCAGTCGGTCGGTGAACACGTTGAGCGTCAGGCGGCCGGCGGTGCGCGCGGTCGCCGATACCGTCATGGCGTCGCCGGATTTGTAATCGCTCTTGTCGAGCGCCACTTCCAAGAGATCGGGCGTGTCGGCGTTAGCTTCCGCATAGAAGCCGGCATCAAACGTGAGCGAAGTGATGGCGCCGTTCGGCGTGCCGGTCGATACTTCGAGGCGGTAGCGCCCCCACTTCACCGGCATCGAGATACGCGCCGGCTTGTCGGCGGTGACATCCACTGTGCCGTTGGCCACGCGCTCGGTGCGCTTGACCGGCTCGTATTCCCAATTGCCGTTCTGGCGGTACCATTGGTAGCGAGTCTCGATCCGCAGCAGGTCGTAGCGCAGGCCGCTTTGCGCCAGTGTCTTGCCGTCGGGTGCGGCCATCACCACGTCGAAATCGGCATTGGCGCCGTCGGCGAGCGAGCGTCCGGAGAACGCCGGCTTGACGCCGATCATGGCGGCCTCGGGCGCGATCGGCAGCGTGAGCTTGCGCTCGACGGCGCGGCCGCCGGATTCCGCCATGCTCACCGCGATATTGGCTTCGAGCGGACGGCCGGTGGTCGGAACTTTGTCGAGCTTGACCTGGAAGCTCGCCTTGCCGGCGGCGTCGGTCGCCGGCATGTCGTCGATGTCCTGGCGCACGGTTGTGACTTCGTCGTCGGCCGGCCCGAACGAATAGCCGGCAAAACCCGGCCGCTCCTTGGCCGCCGCGATCGTCACCGCGCCTTGCAGGTCGAGTGCGGAAGCCGGCGCGCCGTAGAGGAAATGTCCATCCACGCTCAAATACGCCGGCGCGTCGCGCGGGATCACTTTGGCCGTGGAGGTGAGATCGAATTCGATGCGGTCGGCAACATAGTCCTCGACCAGGAAGCTCACCTCGCCGACAGGCGGGCGCTTGGGATCGGTATAGGCGCGAACGCGCCAGGTGCCGGTCGATGCCGACGGGACGATCGGCACGCTCCAGCTATGGCCGCCGAGGCCCTGATCGGCCACCAGCGTGCGGCGATATTCGACGCCGTCCGGCCGCTCCATCACCAAAGTGAGCGGCGCAGCGGCGGCGATACCGAGCGCGTCGCGCAACAGCGAAGTGACGTGCACGGTTTCGCCGCTGCGGTAGACGCCGCGCTCGGTATAGACAAAGGCGTCAAGTCCGGTGGGCACCTGGCGGCCCGCCACGCCGCGGTCGGACAGATCGAAGGCGGTCGTTTTCAGGCTCAGGAAGGCGTAGTCGGCTTTGTCGGCGGCGACGATCGCGGCCGGCGCCTGACCGCCCTCGCCGCGGGTCAAGCCCGCCTCGAAATGCACGAAGCCCTCTTTGTCGGTGGGCTTTACCGCCAGCACCTCGTTGTTGCGTGCGATCAGCCGGACCTCAACCGCGGCGCTCGGCTCGGCGCTCGCCAGCGAGTGAATAAAGACGTCGACGCCGTCATGGCCGCTATAGGCGGTCAGCCCGAGGTCGGACACGATGAACCATTGGCTGGCGCGCTGGTCGTAGTCGTTCGCCACCAGGTCTTTCGGCGTCGCGGTCATCACATAGACGCCGGGCTTGAGATCGCCGAGCGCCTGGTCGACCGGGAACGCGGTGGTGACCTCGGTATTGAGCTTCGGCTCGACGACGAGTTCGCCGCCCCACACTTTGGCGCCGCGCTCATTGGCCAGCCGCTCGGCTTCGTAGGGGCTTAAGTTCCGCTGGAAATCGTAGCCGAGCACCGTGTCGACCAGGTTGCGGTCGCCAATGCGATAGACCGACAGCACGACCGCGCTGGTGTTGACGCTGAGCAGGGGAATGCCGCGCTGACCGGTGCGCGGGAGCACATAGGCCTTGCCGGAAAAGCGCACGAACGGCTTGCGATCGCGCACGAAGATGGTGAAGTCGGCCGATTTCGCCAGCGTCTCGTGCACCACCGACGGCAGGCCGGCGCGCAGCATGATCTGGTAACGCTCGCCGTGCTTGAGCCCTTCCACGCAGAGCTGCTTGTCGTTGGCCGAGATCGCCGGCTTGTCCTGGCCGGCCACCGCCACGAAGGGCGAGAAATCGGTGCGCCGGCCGGGCAGTTCCTCGGAGAACTGGAAGCAGGCGCGCGGCGAGACGGCGTCTGAATCGACCGAGTAATCCAGCATGCGGAAGCCGTACTCGGTGCGCAGCCGCTCATATTGGCCGCGCAAGTCGGCGCTCTCGTGCAGATCGAGCGCAAGCCGCATCGAGTCGAGCGCCGGCCGCCACAGCTTGCGGTCGGCGAGCGCGCGCCCGAGCACCGCCAGGCTGTCGGCTTCGAGATCGCGCGCGGTGGCGCGCTGATAGGCGATGTAGGCCGCGGTCGAGCCGCGATCGAGCAGCAGCGCGCGTTCGCGGTCGTCGCGCGGGCGGATCTGCAGCACCGCGCGCGCCAGGCGCAGCCAATTGCTTGCGTCGGTCGGCGCCACGGTGACGAGCTGGCCGAGCACCGTCATGCCGGTGCGGAAATCGTTCTTCTGGAAGGCTGCGTCGGCGTCGCGCCGCAAGGTCGCTGCCGGCTTGGTCACGGTGCCGGCATCGCTCTTGATCTGCGCCTCGAGCTTGATTGCCGCGTCGTCGAGATCGCTGCGCTTGAAGGCCTTGTCGGCGGCGAACGCCTGGACGATGGCAAAAGCGATGAGCGCGGCCGCCAGGCCGGCGCGAACGGACGTGAACATCGGGGGAGCCTCCCAAAAGCGACAGGTCATTCTTGTTGGTGCGCCGGTCGCTACTATCAGTTCAACGCCGGAACGTGTCGAGGTCGTGGCCGCGCGATGGATGGATTATGAATGGTGCGGTTGACAGCGTAACGACCCGTCCACACAAATCGCTAGCGAAAAATCCTCAGAAGTTAATTTAACTGCTGCAAGCGACACTTCTAAACCATTAATTTAACGGGCAAATATTCAATCAGGCTAGACCCGGCGGCCGTGCCATCGGCAGCGCCTGTTCGAGCGCCCGCGCCGCCCGCAACACCATTTGATCCGCGCCGAGGGCGCCTACGATCTGCGCCCCCATCGGCAAGCCGTTGCGGGCAACCCCGCTCGGTACCGAAGCCGCCGGCTGCTGCGTCAGGTTGAACGGATAGGTGTAGGGCGACCAGCCCGACCAGTCCTCGCCGAAATCGCCATCGTCGGGCGTCTCGAGCCCCACTTTCAGCGCGGTGATCGGCATGGTCGGCGTCAGCAGCAGGTCGTAGCGCCGATGGAATCGCTGCATGGCGTTGTGCAGCTCGGCGCGCGCGGTATAGGCGGCAATATAATCGCCGACCGTGAAACGCCGGCCGCGCTCGGCAAGCGCCAGAATGCCGGGGTCGATCTCGGGGCGCCGATCCGGCGCAACCTGCTCGACCAGCGCGGTCATGACCGGCCACCACATCGCCTGAATCATCGCGCGGGCGCGATCGAGCGGCGGATCGGCTTCCGCGACCATAGCGCCCTGCGCTTCCAGCATGTCCGCTGCCTTGCGCGTCGCCGCCTCGATCTCCGGGTCGAGCGCGAAGCCCTGCCCGAGCCGGGCCGAAAAAGCGATGCGCAAGCCGCGCACGCCATCCTCGAGCCCGGCGCTGAAATCCGGCGCCGGCGTATTCCAGGCCGCCATGTCGCGCGTGTCCGGCTGAGCGATCACCGACAGCATCAGCGCGGCATCGGCGACCGTGCGGGTGATCGGCCCCTGGTGCGAGAGCACATTGAGCGGTGACGCCGGGTAGACCGGCACCCGCCCGAAGCTCGGCTTCATGCCGAACACGCCGGTGAAGGCGGCCGGGATGCGCAACGAACCGGCGCCGTCAGTACCGAGGTGCAGCACGCCCAATCCCAGCAGCGCCGCCACCGCCCCGCCCCCGGTCGAGCCGCCGGGCGTGTAGTGAGGATTCCACGGATTGCGCGTGATGCCGGTGAGCGGACTATGACAGACGCCGATCCAGCCGTGCTCGGGCATGCAGGTCTTGCCCAGAACGACGGCGCCCTGTTCGCGCAAGCGCGCTGTCGCCGGCGAATCCTCGGCTGCCGGGGCCGGATCGCCGGTCCTGGAACCGCGCCGGGTGGGCAGGCCCTTGGCCCAAATATTATCCTTGATCGAGGCCGGTACCCCGTCGATCGGACCGAGCGGTGTACCTGCCCGCCAGCGCGCCTGCGATTGCGCGGCAGCCGCCAGAGCGCCGTCCGGCTCGACGACGACGAAGGCATTGATAGCGGCGCTCGCCTCGATGCGGGTCAGGCAATCGCGTGCCACTTCGACGGGCGAAAGCGCCCCGCCCCGGTAGGCCGCCGTCAAATCGGCGCAGGTCAGCTCGGCAATGGCGCTCATCGCGGCACCTCGCACCGTGCAGGTTAACCGGGCAAATCCACCCGCGCATCTTTCAATGGGCACGCGGCGCGGGTAAACCTGCACGAGGCAAGACCCCGTAGCTCAGCCGGATAGAGCACCAGCCTTCTAAGCTGGGGGTCGCTGGTTCGAATCCAGCCGGGGTCGCCAGATTTCTACAGCACGCAATGGGTTTTAGCCCATTTCGCCGCCGCGCATCCAGGCGCGCGGGAAACTCAACATTAACAAGTTTGGAACACCAATAGAGGCGAGCTAAGTCCCGTCGTTCGCAATCGGAATGCCCTCAGCGTTCATGGCCGCGCGCCCCGCAAAATCGGCGAGAAAGACCGCCGCCAAACCCGCCCCTATCGTCGAGGCTCCCCCGCTCGCGCCGGGCACCGCACCGCTTTGCTATGTGGTGGAAGACGATTCCTCCATCCGGCAATTCCTCTCGCTGGTGCTGCACGGCTCGGGCATCGACACCGTGGAATTCGCCGACGGCGCGGCGCTGCGCAAGTCGGCCGAAAAGCGCGTGGCCGACCTCATCTTCCATAACGTCGCGCTCGATGCCGGCGACGCCATCGAATCGATGATCGCTCTGGGCGTGCGCGGATTTCGCGGCGCCGTGCAACTGACGAGCAGCCGCGGCGCCGCCGTGCTCGATCGCGTCAAGACGATCGGCGTCGAACGCAAGCTCAACATGCTGCCGGTGCTCAAGAAGCCGTACGAAACCGAAGCCGTCGTCAAGATCATCCAGGATCTCAAACTCGGCGTGCCGGCAGCCGACACGCGCATCGAGCTCGATAAGGCCCTCACCAACAAATGGATCGAGTTCTGGTATCAGCCGAAGATCGACCTGCGGAAAAAGCAGCTTGCCGGCGCGGAAGCCTATGCCCGCGTGCGTCATCCGCAACACGGCTCGCTGCTGCCCAGCGCCTTCATGCCGGGTGCGACGGAAGCGAGCGTCGTTAAACTGTCTGAGTTGGCGTTGGCCAGCGCGCTCAAAACCGGCGTTATTTTTTCCAAACTCGGCGTCAATATTCCGCTCACGATCAATATTCATCCCGCGATCCTGGCCAAGCTGCCGATCGAGGAGATCGTAAAGGCACAGCGTCCGCGCGCCGACAATTGGCCGGGCCTGATCGTCGATCTGCGCGAAGAAGACATCATCTCCAATCTGGCGCTGGCAAGCAAACTCAGCGAGCGGCTGGAGCGGCACAATGTGCGGCTCGCCATCGACGAATTCGGCGCCGGTTATTCGGCGCTGGCGAGCTACGGCGAAATGCCCTTTGTCGAGCTCAAGCTCGCGCACAAATTCATCGTCGGCTGCGGCGCCGACAAGGTCAACATGCCGCTGTGCAAGGCGGCGATCGATCTGGCGCACAATTACCGGCGCAGCGTGGTCGCGGTCGGCATCGAAAAAGCCGCCGACGCCCTGGCGCTGGCGAGCCTGGGTTGCGATTACGGCCAGGGCTTTCTGCTCGGGCAGCCGATGCCGGAAGAGCGCTTCGTCGCGTTGCTGCGGCAACGCTCCGGCACGCCGGCACGCGAACCGGCGGCGGCGCGCTAGAACCGCCCGAGGTCAGTGGGTCCAGGCGTCGCGGCGCTTGAAGGAGAAGTTGTCCGAATAGGACATGCCATGCCGCACCGCCGGCTGCGTCTCAAATACCTGATAGGCGATGCCGCGGCGCTCGCAATAGGCGACCGCCTCTTCCTTGCTGGGAAAGTTCAGGCGCAGTTGCTGGCGCATGTCGCCGGACGAGGTCCAGCCCATCAGCGGCTCCACCGTGCGCGGCGCCTCGGGCTCGAAATCGAGGACCCAGTCCTTGGTCTTGGCAAGCCCCGACTGCATGGCGGTCCTGGCTGGCTTGTAAATGCGCGCGGTCATGGCGGGAAACCCAATTGGCTTGCGTTGGAGCCGGTATAGGACCATGCGGGCAGCCTGGCAACGCGGTTGCCGCAGAACAGACCGGCACAATAATCGCCCACCAGCCTACCAAAAAATATCAACATCGCATTGAGCAATATCAACGATTTAGCTTCGGTACGTCGAGAAGGAGTGCGTATGGCGAGGACTGGTCGGGGCGGCAGGATTCGAACCTGCGACCCTCTGCTCCCAAAGCAGATGCGCTACCGGGCTGCGCTACGCCCCGACAAACGACGCGATACACGCTTCGCCGCAAGCCAGCAACTCAAGGGGCTTTGAAGATCGATGCCGCGACGCGGTCGCCTGGCTCGATGCCCATTTTGCGCGCGGTTCCGCCGATCACTTCCAGCACCGCGCGCACCGCGCCACCCGAGGGAATAATCCGCGTCGATAGCGGCTCGGTGTTCTCGGCGATACGAAGGATTCGCCCGTCGCCGCGGATGAAGATCATGTCGAGCGGGATATAGGTGTTCTGCATCCAGAAGCCGACCTCCTGGTCGCGCTTGAAGTCGAACAGCATGCCGCGGCCTTCCGGCAGTTCCTTGCGGAACATCAGGCCCTTCTCGCGCTCGGGCTCGGTATCCACGACCTCCACGGTGAACGCGTGCACCCCGGTCTTGCTGGCGATTTCAAGCGTCTGCAGGCCGGCCGCCCGGCCGGGGCCGACGGCGACAAGAAGTCCGATAAGAACGAAAGCGGTCCACCGTAAAACGCGCATGCGCTCGCCTTTACGCGGACGACAGCCGAGCGGCAATGGGAAAATCGGCCAAAGGTCGCGGCAGGATACGGGCGGCGGATCAGTGCGAGGCGGGGCCGAGCGATCCGCCGTCAGGATGAACTTCGGCCGCCATCAAGCCCTTCGGCCCAGGCCCGAAACGCACCAGCACGGTCTGCCCCGGGCGCAGTTCGGCCAAGCCGTAACGGCGCAGCGTCTCCATGTGCACGAAGATGTCGGCCGTACCCTCGCCGCGGGTCAGAAAACCAAAACCGCGCAACCGGTTGAACCATTTCACCACGGCACGCTCAAGCCCGCTGGTCGGCGTCACAGTGACGTGGGTGCGCGGCGGCGGCATCTGCGCTGGGTGGATCGCCGTCGTCTCGTCCATCGACAGAACGCGGAACGCCTGCAAGCCCTTGGGTCGTTGCAGCACTTCACACACCACCCGCGCGCCTTCGTAGGCGGTCTGGTAGCCGTCCCGGCGCAGACAGGTAACGTGCAACAGCACGTCCGGCATGCCGTTGTCGGGGATGATAAAGCCGAACCCCTTGGCGACGTCGAACCACTTGATGACGCCCGCCACCTCGATGAGGTTGGCTGCCGTTTCGTCGACGACTTCTCTGACCGCGCCCGGCCGGAGATTGCTTCCAGGCATTTTTGATTCAACCCCGTCCGACGCCATGACGCCGCACGCCGCCGCATTGCTGGCGCCTCTTCAAGGGCGCTTCACCGAATCTGTCGATTCAAGATAACACCGGACCTCAGGCGGCAAAGTGCAAAATGGGCTTGCGCACAGGTCTATACACAGTGCAGCGGCAAGCGAATCAGTGTGCGATGAAGGGTCCGAGCACGTCGCCGATGTCGTGATGCACCACCAGATCCGCGCCGTCGTCGAACTTGGTCGGTTCGCGGTTGATGATGACAAGAGCGGCGCCATTGCGCTTGGCCACGAGCGGAAATCCTGCCGCCGGCCACACCACCAAGGACGAACCGATCGCGAGAAACAGATCGCAATCGCGGGTCAATTGCTCGGCCCGCTGCATCGCGCCAGCCGGCATCGCCTGTCCGAACGACACGGTGGCGGTCTTGATGTAGCCGCCGCAGGCACAATCCGGCGCGCGCTCGCCGGCGGCCTTGAATCTTTCGCGTACCCACGGCAACTCGTAGCGTTGATCGCATTGCAGGCACACGGCGTAGGTCGTGTTGCCGTGCAATTCGACGACATCATCCGGCGAAATGCCGGACGCCTGATGCAGATTGTCGATGTTCTGCGTCACCAATGCCGGCACCTTGCCGGCGCGATAGAGGCTCGCCAGCGCCCGATGCCCCCGCCCTGGCTTTGCCATGGCGAAACTCTCCTCCATGACAAAACGCCGGCGCCACGCCTCGTCGCGCATCTCGCTGCTCGTCATGAAGGCGTCGAACGGAATCGGCTGGTTTTTGGTCCACAGGCCGCCGGGCGAGCGGAAGTCCGGAATGCCGCATTCGGTCGATATCCCGGCCCCGGTGAAAGGAATGATGGATTGCGCGCCCTCGATCAGGTCGCGCAGGCGCAAAATCGCTGTCTCAAGATCGGGTGCAATCATTATTGTATAGTCTTGGGGTCCGGGCGGCCGCCCATCGTTCACGAGGTTTGAGCCATGAGATATCTGCACACCATGCTACGCGTACGCAATCTCGATGCCGCGCTTGATTTTTACGTCAACAAGCTCGGCCTCAAGGAAACCCGCCGCCGGGTGGACGAGAAGAACAAATATACCCTGGTGTTCCTGGCAGCGCCCGGCGACGACAAGCTCTATGAAGAAGCCAAAAAAGAGGGCCGGCCGGGGCTGGAAGTCGAGCTAACCTACAACTGGGACGCCGAGGACTATGGCGAGGCGCGCTATTTCGGCCATCTCGCCTACGAGGTGGACGACATCTACGCCACCTGCGATCGGCTGATGAAGGCGGGCGTGACTATCAACCGGCCGCCGCGCGACGGCGTCATGGCTTTCGTGCGCTCGCCCGACAAACATTCCATCGAGCTGTTGCAGAAGGGCGCGGCCAAGCCGCCGCAGGAGCCGTGGAAATCGATGCCGAATACGGGGAAGTGGTAGCCGCTGACCGCTCGCTTGCCGCTAGCGGCGAAGGTCTTTATACGTCCCGGCCGAGCGCGGCCAGCAAAAGTGGGTACCGGTTTTGTGTCCGGCCGCGCGAATACTAAACTTACGCGCCGATCCGGCCGCGTTTGGTCTGCGCCCTTCGTCTAGAGGCCTAGGACACCGCCCTTTCACGGCGGTAACAGGGGTTCGAATCCCCTAGGGCGCGCCAAGTTCCTCGGCGGCTTCGATCATGGCTGCCATGCGCAGATCAGCTGCATTTCACGAGATATTTAACGTAGAAATTATGGGCCGGATGAGTCCTTAGGACTACATATGCGTTGTCCTGCAAGGAGCTCTCTCCGGGAGCGTCAGGCCATGATAAAAAGCAAAGATGTGATGGCGGAGCTGCGGCGCGACGCGCATTACGTCATGAACGCCGTCATTGCCGTGGTGTTCATCAGCTTCGCCAGCATCGCGGTGGCGGCTGCCCTCTACGACCTGTTGGCCATCCGGGACTAGGCGGCGCGCGATCGTACGCTAACCCGCCGGCGGATAGCGATGCCGGCGCCCGTTGAAATCCTCGACCACGAAATGCGCGGTACCGTTCGAACCGGCGCGTGCGAGGTAGTCCGGGCCGATCGGCGATTTGCCGTGGCCACCGGGGATGTCCAGCACGTAAGTAGGCTGGCATAATCCGGACAAACGTCCGCGCAAGGCCCGCATCAGGTCCTGCCCGGTCGCGATGTCGGAGCGCAAATGCGCGGTGCCAGCCGCCAGGTCACCGTGATGCAAATAATAAGGCTTGATCCGGCATTCGACTAAAGCGCGCATCAGGTCGCCTAACACGTCCGGCGTATCGTTGACGCCGGAAAGCAGCACCGATTGGCCGAGCAGTGGAATTCCGGCATCCGCCATGCGCGCGCAAGCCGCGCGCGCGCGGTCCGTCAATTCACGCGGATGATTGATGTGCAGCGCGACGTAAGTTGGCTTGCCCTTGACCTTGATCGCGCGCACCAGTTCCGGCGTTATGCGCCCCGGTTCCGCCACCGGAACGCGGGTGTGGATACGCAGCACCTTGACGTGCTCGATTCTCCCCAGCTCTTTCATGACCGCGCGCAGGCGGCGCGGCGACAGCACCAGCGGATCGCCGCCGGTGAGGATCACTTCCCAGATCTCCTTCTGTCCGCGGATGTAGTCGAGCGCGTTTGCGAGCTCGGTCGGGGAGAGCGGTCGCTCCCGCCCGACTGCCTCGCGGCGGA
>DASXBN010000052.1:0-86537 GCA_036491675.1 Pseudolabrys sp.
AGATCAGCGGCATCGAGCGTCGAACCCACCCCGCGCGGCAGCGTGCCGATCATGGCGCCCGCAAACCCTGTCTTGATTGCGTCCTTGAGCACCGCCGCGGCGCGCACGCCGTCGCCGAGCGGCACGGTGGCAAGCGGCACGAAATGCGGTTCGGACTTGGCGGCCGCGCGCAACGCGTCGTTGGTCAGCCGCGCCCAGCTTTCCGCTTCGACGCCGGGCAGTTCGTAGCCGAAAATATCGACCCAACCGCCCACCACCTGTTTGTCGATACCGTTCTTCCGCATCCACGCGACGCGGCCGGCGATATCCGACAGCGGTTTCGACACCGGCCGCGTCGGCTTGCCGCCCGCGAAGGCAAGAGCCAGGCCGCCGCCGTCCTCGATCTGACGCACATTGGGAAATTTCGCGGCACCCTGGCGGATCGCGGCCAGCAATTCGGGCGGCACCAGATGGGCATGACAATCGACGATCATTCAGTTTCCTTTTTTGCTGCTCGCCTCGGCGATCAGGTCGCCGAGCTTCGACACTTTGATCGGCAGCGTGTTGATGGCAATGCCGAGCGGCCGGATGGCGTCATTGATGGCGTTGGCGATCGCGGCCGGCGCGCCGAGATAGCCGCTCTCGCCCGAGCCCTTCTGTCCCAGCACGGTATACGGCGAGGGCGTCTCGTGATCGACGATGTCGACCGCCGGCACTTCGTGCGAGGAGGGCAGCAGGTAATCCATGAAGGTCTGTGCGATCAGTTGGCCGTCATCGTTATAGGCGAATTCCTCGAATAGCGCGGCGCCGATGCCGTGCGCGATGCCGCCCATGGTCATGCCGCGCACGATCTTGGGGTTGATCTGCGTGCCGCAGTCATGACCGAGGCGATAGCGCACGATCTCGGGCGTGCCGAGATCGGGGTCAATCGCGATCAGCAGCAAGTGGAATTCGAACGAGAAGCAGGGATACATCTGCACGCGTCCGTCTTTGGTCGGCAGCGTGCCGCCGGTCGGCACCTGATAGACGTGTTCGACCGAAAGCCCCGGCTCAAAACCCTCCGGCATGCGGTGGTAGTTGCGATAGGCGATCTGCACCAGCTCGGCCCAAGAGCGCTTGTTCTGCGGCGCTTCGCGGTCGCTCACCGTGCCGTCCTTGTAGAGCGCGCGCGCGAGCGGGATGCCGAGATCGTGCGCGCCGATGGCGGTCAGCTTGTCCTTGAGCTTGTGCGCGGCGTGGTAGGCAGCGCCGCCGAGCATGATCGCCATGCGGCTGCCGACCGGCGTGCCGCTCGGCAGCGAGTTGAGCGAATCCGGCCGCGTCACCCGCACGATCTCCGGATCGACCTGCAACACCTCGCCGATCACGGTGCCGAGCAGCGTCTCATGGCCCTGGCCCGACGACGTCGTGTGCATGGTGGCGGTGATGGCGCCGAGGCCGTCAATATTGATGCGGCAGGAGTCCATGAAGGTCGAGGTGGTGATGGCCGGATTGAGCAGCGCCTCGAAGGTGGCGTTGCCGCCGGAGGGCTCCAGGCAGGCGGCGATGCCGATGCCGGCGAGCTTGCCCTCGCCGCGCAGCCGGTCGCGTTCGGCCTTGAGTTCGTCGTAGCCGGTATCGGCCAGCACCTTGCCGATCACCGTCTCGTAGTTGCCGCTGTCGTAGGTGGTGCCGCTCGGGATCAGGTAGGGGAATTCGTCATGCCGGATCAGGTTGCGCTGGCGCACCTCCAGCGGATCGAGGCCCAGCACATTGGCGATCTCGTCCATGCAGCGCTCGAGCGCGAGGTTAGTCGGCCCCTGGCCGAAGCCGCGCACCGCGTCCTGCGTGGTCTTGTTGGTGACGACCGCTATGGCGCGGTACTCGACGCTGTTGATCTTGTAGGGTCCGACGATGGCGCCGATCGGCTTGCCGAGCTGGAACGGCGAACGTCCGGCATAGGCGCCGACATTCTCCAGCGCGCGCATCTTCATCGAGCGCACGATGCCTTGATCGTCGAAGGCGACCTCCACGTCGAACAGCCGCTCCGGCCCATGCGCGTCACCGCCGCGCATGTTCTCCAGCCGGTCCTCGATCAGCCGCACCGGGAAGCCGAGCCGGCGCGTCAAATACCCGCAGAGAACGGTGTGCTTGATGCCGCGCTTGACGCCGTAGCTGCCGCCGACATCGACGTCGTAATGCACGCGCACCGACGTGGTCGGGATCTTCAACGCCACGCCGATCTGGTCGGCATAGCGCGGCATCTGGATCGAGGCATGGACGTCGAGCATCTCGCGCCAGGGATCCCAACTCGCCACCACGCCGAAGGTCTCGATCGGCACGGTCGACGAGCGGCCCCATTTCACCCGCAACGACAGCTTGCGCGGGGAGGCGGCGAAATCCTTTTCGACCTCGCCCCACACGAAGGTCTTGTCGAGCAGCACGTTGGAACCGTGCGCCTCGTGCACCAGCGGACCACCTTTTTCAAGCGCCTGTTCCGCGTCGAGCACGAAGGGCAGGGCCTCGTAATCGATTTCGATTGCTTCCGCCGCGTCCTCGGCGAGCGCACGCGTGTCGGCCACGACGGCGGCGACCCATTCGCCGGAATAGCGCGCGGTCTCGAAGGCAAGCGGCCGGCGTGGTACGTTGGGCGTATCGAGCCCGGTCATCAGCGGCAGCGTAGCCGCGGCGAGCTCGGCGCCATCGAGCACATAATGCACGCCCGGCATGGCCAGCGCCGCGCGCTTGTCGATTGCTTTGATGCGTGCCGCGGCGTGCGGGCAGGTCACCACCGCCACGTGCTTCATATTCGGCAGCTCGATGTCAGCGACAAAATTTCCCTTGCCGGCGACGAAACGGCGGTCCTCGCGCACGCGGAGGTCGGCCGAGACATAACGGTGGTGGCCGGTCGCGCTCATTTGGTCAGGCTCGGGGGCCTATTGACGCCGCGCATGTGCTCGGCGGCGAGCGCGATCGCTTCGACGATCTGCGCGTAGCCGGTGCAGCGGCAGATATTGCCGGAGATCGCCTCGACAATTTCCTCGCGCGTTGGCGCCGGATTGTCGGCGAGCAGCGCATGAGCGACCAGCACCATGGCCGGCGTGCAATAGCCGCATTGCGTGCCGTGGGTTTCGCAAAACGCGTCCTGGATCGGCGACAATTCGCCGGGCCCGGGCGTGATGCCTTCGACGGTCGTGATTTCGGAGCCCGCCGCCTGCGCGGCGAACATCAGGCAGGCGCGCACCGCCACGCCGTCGAACAGCACGGTGCAGGCCCCGCACACCCCGTGCTCGCAGCCGGCGTGAGCGCCTTTAAGATCGAGCACGTCGCGCAGGCAGTCGAGCAGCGTGGTGCGCGGCTCGACCTCGATCGTGCGCAGCATGCCGTTGACTTTGAGTTCAATGCGCATGGGATTTCTCTTGGGGTTTTGTCCCCAGCGCATGCGTGCGCGCATCGGCGACGGCACGCGTCACGAGATGGACCGCGGCGCGGCGGCGGTATTCCGCCGAGGCGTGCAAATCCGACAGCGGCTCGATATCGGCGATCGCTTCGCGTACCGCGGCGGTGACCGCCTTGGCATCGAGCGCCGTGTCTTTGAGTTGCTGCTCCGCGCTCGCGAGCCGCAGGGGAAAATCGGTCGCCGCGCCGACGCCGATGGCGATGCGTTTGCATGTGCCGTCGGCGCCGAGCTCGACCTGGGCCGCCGCCGATACGAAGGCGAAATCACTGCGCCGCGCATTCACCTCGTGGAAGCCGACGCCGATCTTGTCGCCTTGCCAGACCGGGAAACGCGCGCTGATAAGGCAGGCGCCGGCCGGCAGGCAGGTGACCATTGGACCGACGAAGAATTCGCGTGCCGGAATCTCGGCGGTCTTTCCGCCTTCGCGATAACTCAGCACCGCGTCGAGGGTGACAGCGACCAGCGCGCATTCCGCCGCCGGGTCGGCATTGGCGAGCGAGCCGCCGATGGTGCCGCGCGCGCGGGTGGCGGCATGGCCGATGTTGGGGATGGCGCACGCCAGCAGCGGAACCTTTGCCGCCACCGTCGCATCGCGCTCGACCACGCATTGCCGGGTGGTGGCGCCGATGGCGACGCCTTCGCCGTCTTTATGAGTTTCTTGGCGGATATAGCTGAGGGTGGCGATTCGGTTGATGTCGATCAGCCGGGTGGGGCGGGCGAGCCGCATTACCATCATCGGCACCAGCGTCTGCCCGCCGGCGATGAGGCGCGCGCCGTCGTCCGCCGCCAACATCGCACAGGCTTCGTCGATATCGGCCGCGCGGTAGTACTCGAACGGTGCTGCTTTCATGGATACGCTACGGCCCACGCCCGGGTGCGATATTGTCGTTCTGTCGCCGATATGGTTAAAGTCCCTATCGCATTATCGCAACCGCAAAAATGTCGAGCCCACGAGCGGCTTTGCCGCGGACGATGGGATCGAGGTAACGGGAGATGGGTCGGGTGAGCACGCGTAGCAAACAAAAGCCCGTCAGTGGCCGGCCGCCGCGCGCCCGCGTCGCCGAAATCCGCGACCTCGGCGAGCCGGACGCCGCGCGCGCCTCCGGCGGCGTGCAGTCAATCGGCCGCGGCTTTGCGATTATCGAGGAGATCGCGCGCAACCGCGACGGCATCGGTCTTGCCGACTTGAGCAAGCGCGTCGGCCTGCACAACTCCACGACCTTCCATCTGGTGAAGACGCTGGTGTCGCTTGGCTATGTGCGCCAGCTCCAGGACAGCAAGCGCTACCGCATCGGCCGCCCGCTGTTCGCGCTCGCCGCGAGCGCGCTCGACGAAATCGAAATGACCAGCCTCGCCACGCCGGTGCTCGACGACCTTGCGCGCGAGACCGGCGAAAGCGCGCATTTCTCGGTGCCGATGGGCGATACCGTAGTGGTGCTGGCGCGCACCAGCGGGCCAGGCGCCTTCCAGGTGAGCGACCGCGTCGGCGTAGTGCGGCCGGCGCATTGCACCGCCCTCGGAAAGATCATGCTGGCCGCCTTGCCCCCCGCGCAATTCGACCGCTACCTGCAGCGCGCCGAGCTTAGAGCGCGTACGTCGAAGACGATCGTCTCAGCCGAGCGCCTGCGGCCCGAGATCGCCGAGGTGCGGCGGACCGGCGTCGCGATCGACGACGGCGAGTTCGACGCCGAAATGCGCTGCGTGGCGCTGCCGGTGCGCGATTTCAGCGGCCGGATCATGGGCGCTATCGGAATTTCCGGGCCGGTCTGGCGGCTGTCGATCGAGGCCCTGCAGAAGCGCGCCCGCGTCGTGCGCGCCGCCGCCGACCGCCTGTCGGCCGAATTCGGCTATGCCGGCGAGCCGGAGCCGCGCGTGAAGGCGGCTGTCTAATAGCGCATGACTCCGAAAAGTGCGCACCGGTTTTCGGAAAAGGTTATGCGCCACTAATTAAGAGGAGCGAGCCTATGCCGCGGCACGCGAACTATGTTCCTGCTGGCGTCATCCCGGCGGTGCTGCTGCCGTTCGAGAATGATTTGTCGATCGACGAGACGAACTTCCGCAAGCATCTACGCGATGTCGCCGCAGTCGAGGGATTGTCTGCCGCCACCATCAACGCGCATTCGACCGAAGTCGCCTCCTGCACCTTCGAGGAACAGCGTCGCGTGCTCGACATCGCGGCCGACGAGATCGGCGCCCGCCTGCCGCTCGTCAACGGCATCTGGGCCGACGGCAGTCTCGAAGCCGCGCGGCTTGCGCGCATGGCCGAGCAGGGCGGCGCTTCGGCGCTGCTGGTGTTTCCGCCGGCGCCGTTCACGCTGGGACAATCGCCGGCGATGGCGCTCGCGCATTTCAAGCGCATCGCGGAGGCCGCCGACCTGCCGCTGATCGTGTTCCAGTATCCGCTGGCGACCGGGCAGGGCTATCCGAAGGACACGCTGCTCAAGCTGTGCGATGAGGTTCCCACCATTCGCGCCATCAAGGACTGGATCGGCAACGTGCCGCATCACGATTGGCACATCCGCACGCTGCAAACCCGGCCGCGTCCGGTGAACGTGCTGACCACCCACTCATCGTGGCTGTTCTCGTCGCTGGTGCTGGGCTGCAACGGCCTGCTGTCGGGCTCGGGCAGCGTGATCGCCGATCTGCAGGCGCGGCTGTTCCGCGCGGTACAGACGAACGATCTCGAAGAAGCAAAACGCCTGAACGAGCGCATCGAACCGACCGCGCGCGTGTTCTACGCCGATCCGTTCGTCGACATGCACAACCGCATGAAGGAAGCTCTGGTGCTGCTCGGCAAATTGCCGCGCGCGGTGGTACGCCCGCCGCTGGTCAAGCTCGGGCGCGCCGAGATCGCGCGCATTCGCGAGGCGCTGATCGAGGCGGGCCTCTTAGACAAGAACGCAAGGGATGCGGCGTAAACCTGTAGTCCCGGGCGAGCGAAGCGAGGCCCGGGACCCATACTCCGCAGTTTATCGATAGTGCAAGGCGTATGGGTCCTCGCCTGCGCGGGGACGACAGCCTCACATAATCGCAAATTCGCTATTCTTACGGTCGGTCACCAGCATGCTGCCAGGGTAATGCGTGATGCAGAATTCCGGCTTCACCGTCGCGATCACCGATTGCGGCGTTACCCCGCAGGCCCAGAACACCGGCAGCTCATCGTCGCGTACTTCGACGGCGTCGCCGTAGTCCGGTTTCATGATGTCCTTGATGCCGATCAGCTCCGGCTTGCCGATATGCACCGGCGCGCCATGCACGGCCGGAAAGCGCGTGGTGATCTGCACGGCGCGGATCGCATGGGCCGGGCTCATCGGCCGCATCGAGACCACCATCGGCCCGCGGAAAGGACCCGCCTCCTTGGTGGCAATCGAGGTGCGGTACATCGGCACGTTGCACTGCTGAGTGATGTGGCGCAGCTCGATGCCGTCGCTCGTGAGCGCTTCCTCGAAGGAAAACGAGCAGCCGATCACGAAACTCACCAGATCGTCGCGCCACGCGTCGCGGACATCCTCGGGCTCGGCGACCAGGTCGCCATTGCGCCAGACCCGGTAGCGCGGCAGGTCGGTGCGAATATCGAGGTCCTCGGCCAGTGCCGGCAGGCGCGGATCGCCCGGCGCCGAAGTGCCGATCAGCGGACACGATTTCGGGTTGAGCTGGCAGAATCGCAGGAAGTCGGCGGCCAGCCGCTGCGGCAGAATGGCGAGATTGCCCTGCACATAGCCGGGCGCGAGGCCCGCCGTCGGCCCGCGATGCCGGTTAGCGCGGATCGCCAGCCGCGCTGCCAGCCCACTGCCGGGCGGGGCGGCATCGTCGCGGCGCAGAGGGGTGACAGCCATCATCCGTTAGTCCAGTGCAATTGGAACAATCGATGCGCGACGCGAACTGTAGCATCGGCCGCGGCACGGTTCGAGGGCGGCTGCACAATCGGCGGGCGCCATCCGACCATGTGAGGCCGTGTGCAGTCCTATCGAAAAAGCGGTTGAAACTTCCCGCAGGATCGCGTTTGCTTGTGTGATCAAAGACTAAGAGCCCGCCAAGGGCCGTCAGGGGAGACACTCGGGATGCAGCCTCGTGCCGCCACGGTTGGGCGTGCGGTGATCGGGCTCGCGCTTGTCGCTGGGCAATATGCCCGCGCCGGCCGGGCGAGCGGCGCTACCGCTCCTTCGAACAATAGATTCTTGACGCCGCCGCGCCGCCTACGCGCTCGCACTGGCTTTTCAATTTCGGCAATCGGAATCCAGAGGGAGGACTAGCTATGACTGAAAAATGGAAAGACGAAGCCTGGGCGCAGGACATCTGGTACCGCGGCAAGCTCACGCGCCGCACGCTCGTCGGCTGGGGCGGCGGGGCGATCGGCGCGATGATGCTGGTGCCGGCGCCGTGGCGCGCGGCCTTCGGCGCCGCTGCGCCCTACAAGATCGGCTCGGAGCAACCGCTCTCGGGCGCCGCCGCGCTCGGCGGCAAGACCGCGGTGGTCGGCCTGCAGATGGCGATCGACCGCATCAACAATTCCGGCGGCGTCAACGGGCGTCCGCTCGAAGTGATTATCGTTGACGATGAGTCCAAGCCGGACGTTGGCCGCCGCAAGACTACCAAGCTCCTGGTCGAGGACAATGTCGACGTGCATGTCGGCGGCTTCCTGTCCAACATCTGCCTCGCCTGCATGCCGGTGTTCGAGGAAAATAAAGTGGTCAACATGATCAGCGTGTGCCTCGACACCACGCTGACCACCACCAAGTGCAACCGCTACAGCTTCCGCACCTACGAGTTCGCGCCGGCGCAGGCGGTCGCGTTCGGCCCGACGCTCTCCAAGATGGGCAAGAAGTGGCACATCGCCTTTGCCGACTATTCCTGGGGTCAGTCCACGCGCGACGCCTATGCCGCCGAGATCAAGAAGAACGGCGGCGAGGTGGTCGGCACCACCGGCATTCCGCTCGGCACCGCCGACATGACTCCGTTCCTGTCGAAGATCACCGGCGATTTCGACGGCCTGTTCGGCATCTTCTTCGGCAAGGACGGTATCACCGTCGGCAACCAGGCCTACGACCTCGGTCTCACCAAGAAGTACAAATGGGCCGGTGACGGCGCCATCGCGGAATCGACCAACCTTCCGGCGCTTGGCAGCAAGATCGAAGGCTTCGTCGGCATCAACCGCTATCTGCCGATCTTGGAAGGCACGCTCGATACCCCGCCGCTTCATAAGTTCTTCGACGAAGCCAAAAAACGGCTGGCCAAGGTCGATCCATCCGGCCCGCTGCCCGACCGCTACGTGCAGTCGAATTACGAGTCGGTCAACGCGCTCAAGCTCGGCATGGAAAAGTCGAAGTTCGAGGGCCGCAAGGACACCATGAAGCTGATCGAGGCGCTCGAAGGTCTGGTGATGCCGGCCGGCGACGACTTCCCGCAAGGCGGCGGGACCATCCGCAAGGAAGATCACCAGGCGTTCATTCGCCAGTTCATCTTCGACATCAAGGGCGGCAAGCATCATCTGCTCGAAACGATCGCCGGCGAAAAGACGGTGGTGCCGCCTGCCTGCCACTTCGCTTCGACCTAAGTGCAAACGCAGCCCGTCACTGACGCGCGCTCCCCGGCGAACGGCCGGGGAGCGGCGTCGACGCCTATCCTGAAGACCGAACTGTTGACCGTTCGTTTCGGCGGGCTGGCCGCGCTTTCTCACGTCAATTTCGAGGTCAAGCGCGAGGAAGTCCGCGCCATCATCGGACCGAACGGAGCGGGCAAGAGCACCTTCTTCAATTGCCTGACCGGGGTGCTGATGCCGACCGCGGGCCGCATCGTGTTCAACGGCGAGGACATCACCGGACTGCCCTCCAACACGATCTCGCAGAAAGGCATCGCGCGCTCCTACCAGATCACCAACATTATGCCCAATGCGACCGTGCTGGAGAACGTGCGCATCGCCGCGCAATCGCGCCGCCACGCCTGGAACATGGTCGCGCACCACCGCGCCTTCGCCGACATCAACGCGAAGGCGGAACGGGCGCTCGATTCGGTCGGCCTGCTCGGCAAGGCGGAGGAACTGGCCGCCAATCTGTCGCATGGCGAACAGCGCAATCTCGAGATCGGCATCGCGCTCGCCACCGAACCGGCCTTGCTCTGTCTCGACGAACCGACCGCCGGCATGAGCGCGGCGGAAACCCACGACACCATGCAACTGGTGCGCCGGATCGCGAAAAATCTGACCATCCTGATCGTCGAGCACGACATGCAGGTGGTCATGGAGCTTTGCGACCGCATCACCGTGCTGCACTACGGCGCCATCCTGGCCGACGGCACGCCGGAGGAGATCCAGAGCAATCCCAAGGTGCAAGAGGTCTACCTCAAGACATGAGCGCCGCCGTCGACATCAGCACGCAGCCGCTCGTCGTGGTCGAGGGCGTGCACACTTATTACGGCAAGAGCCACATCTTGCACGGCGTCTCGCTTGAGGTCGGCCCGGGCGAGGTAGTGGGCCTGCTCGGGCGCAACGGCGTCGGCAAAAGCACCACCCTAAAGACCGTCATGGGCCTGGTGCAGCCGAGCCAGGGCAAGGTGCTGCTCGAGGGTCAGGCGATCACCGGCCTGGCGCCGCACAAGCTCGCGCGTCTCGGCATCGGTTACGTGCCGGAGGACCGCCGCATCTTCCGCCTGCTCACTGTCATGGAGAACCTGCGCACCGGCCTCGACCGCCGGGGCGTCACCGACGAGCGCAAGGCCGCACTGCTCGATAAGGTGTTCACATTCTTCCCGGTGCTGGGCGAACGGCGCAACCAGGCCGGCGGCACGCTGTCGGGCGGCGAGCAGCAGATGCTCGCCATCGCCCGCGCCATGATGCTGGAGCCCAAGATCATTCTGCTCGACGAGCCGACCGAAGGGCTTATGCCCAGAATGGTGTCGCAGATCCGGCAGATCATCGAGGTGTTGCACAACGAAGGCGTGGCGATCCTGCTGGTGGAGCAGAACGTGCCGCTGACGCTGGAAGCCAGCCAGCGCGTCTACATTATGGAGAAGGGCAGCGTGCGCCATCATTGTGCGGCCTGCGACATCAGCGTGAACGACCCGGTCATCAAGCAGTATCTGGGGGTTTGACATGGCCGCGGTGATCAATGTGTTTCAGAATATTCCGCTCGACCTGCTGATCATCCAGACCATCAACGGCATCGTCACCGGCATGATCCTGGCGCTGGTCGCTTCCGGGCTGACCCTGATCTTCGGCATCATGGACGTCGTGAACTTCGCGCATGGCGAATTGTTCATGCTGGGCGCCTTCGTCGGCGTGCTGGTGATGACGGCGACCGGCAATTTCTGGCTGGCGCTGGTGCTCGCCTCGCTCATCGTCGCGCTGCTCGGCGCCGCGATGCAGATCGCGACCTTGCGGCCGCTGATCGGGCGCGACCCGTTGAATACGATTCTCGCCACCTTCGGCATTTCGCTGATCCTGCAGAACTACGCGCTCTGGCAGTTCGGCCCGGTGGCGCGCAAGATCAGCGAGCCGATCACCAGTCATTTCGTTCTGTTCTATCTCGAATATCCTTGGTACCGGCTGCTGATCGCCGTTCTGTCGGCGGCCATCATCGGCGGCTTCTGGCTGTTTCTGAAATTCAGCAAGTTCGGCGTCTGGATCCGCGCCACCACCCAGGACCGCGTGATGGCGCAGGCCATGGGGATACCGGTGCCGTGGGTCTACACCGCGGTGTTCGCGCTCGGCGCCGCGATGGCGGCGGCGAGTGGCGTTTTGTTTGCCCCGCTCGCCGGCGTCACCCACACCATGGGGCTCGACTGGGTGCTCAAGGCCTTCATCGTCGTGGTAGTCGGCGGCATGGGCAATCTCGGCGGCTCGATCCTCGCCGCCATCTTCATCAGCCTGCTGGAATCCTACGCCTCGATCTGGGTGAACCCGTCGCAGGCGGTGATCGTCTCCTTTGTCGTGCTGATCCTCACGCTGCTGTTCCGTCCCACCGGCTTGTTCGTCCCGACCCCCAAATGACAACCGCGCCGCTCGATAAACCGATGCCGCTCAGGACGAAATTGAGTCACACCGCCGGTTACTGGATCGGCTTTGGCGCGGTGATGGCACTGCTGATCGTGGCGCCGCTGGTGCTGCCGGAATTCTGGCGCCGTTTCCTGACCGAAATCCTGATCTGGGGCTTGCTGGCGATGTCGTCGGACCTCTTGATCGGCTACACCGGCATGATCTCGTTCGGCCACTCCGCCTTCTTCGGGCTCGGCATGTACGGCGCGGCGGCCGCGCTCTTGCTGGTGAGCCCGCCCAACCTGTGGCTGGCGATCGGTTTCGGGCTCGCCGGGGCGGCCGCCGCCGCGCTGTTCGTGGCTTATTTCTCCACCCGGCTGCGCGACATCTATTTCGCCATCACGACCTTGATCTTCAGCCAGATTTTCTACGTCATCATCTTCACCTGGACGCCGGTTACTGGCGGCGAGAACGGGCTGATCTTCACGCGCCCGCATTTCACCATCCCCTTCCTCTACGACGTGCGGTTCAATTCGACGATCATGCACTGGTTCGTGCTGGCGGTGGTGACGGCGTCCTACCTGATCCTGCGCCGCGTCACGCAATCGCCGTTCGGCATGGTGCTGCAATCGATCCGCGAGAACGAGGCGCGCACGCGCGCGATCGGCTATCCGGTCGAGCGCTACAAGATCGTCTCGGTGATGCTGTCGGGGATATTTGCGGGACTCGCCGGCGTGCTTTACGCGGTGCAGAACGAATTCGCCGCGCCCGATTTCGTCTACTTCATCACCTCGGGCGACACCGTGATCTTCAACGTCATGGGCGGCATCGGCACGCTGGTCGGCCCGATCGTCGGCGCCGGCTTCTTCCAGCTCCTGCGCGAACTGCTGTCGCGCATGTTCGGCGACCAGTTCCCCTATCTGATCCCGCTCGGCGCGGTCTTCATCGTGATGATCATCTTCCTGCCGCAGGGCCTGCTCGGTTTCGCGAGAAGGTGGCTCAATCGCTAATCGCAGCGCACCGACATCCCGCCGTCGACGATGATTTCCGTCCCCGTCACGAAGCGCGCTTCGTCGGAGGCCAGGAACAGCGCGGCATTGGCGGTGTCGCGGCCGTCGCCCATGAAGCCGGCCGGGATGCGCGCCTGCCGCTGCTTGAGCAACGCCTCGACGTCGCCGCCGGCGCGCTGTTTGGCCAACCGCGCCTCCACCATGGGCGTGTGCAACTGCCCCGGGATCACCGTGTTCACGCGAATGCCCTTGGGCGCATACTGCACAGCCACCGCGCGGGAGAGTTGGATCACGCCTGCCTTGGTCGCCGCATAGCCGACCTGGAACGCGCCGGTAAAGCGAATGCCGGAAGTCGAGCCGAGATTGACGATCGCTCCTGCCTTTTGTTTTTCCATCACCGGCAGCACGTGCTTCATAGTGAGAAACACGCTCTTGAGATTGAAGTCGACCTGGGCGTCCCAGACTTCTTCGGACATTTCCACCGGTCCGCCATGCGCCGAGCCGCCGACACCGTTGACCAGCACGTCGATGCGGCCGAAGCGGTCGAGACAAGCCTTCGCCATGGCGGCGACCGAGGCATTGTCGGTGACGTCGCATTGATGGACGACGATCTCGCCGCCCACCGCTTTGACCTTCTCGACCGTCTCGGCCGTGCTCTCGAGATTGCGGTCGACCGCGAAAATCTTGGCGCCTTCCTCGGCAAAGCGCACGCAGGTGGCGCGGCCGTTTCCCCAGCCCGGGCCGACGCTGCCGGCGCCGGTGACGATCGCGATTTTGCCTTGCAGACGTCCGCTCATGATCAAGCCTCCTTGGCCGGGCCGAGCTTGCCGAAGCGGTAGAAGCGCTGCGGATTGTCCGCCAGCAGCGCCTGCAGCTCAGCCTGCTTGGGCGCGATCTGCATGAGCAAGTCGACGAGGACGCCGTCATCGGGATTGGGCCCGTCGAGATTGGGATGCGGAAAGTCGGTGCCCCAGACACAGCGGTCGCCGAACTCCTCGACCAGCTTGCGCGCAAACGGCACCGCGTCGGCGTAAGGCGGTCCAAGTCGCGGATCTTGTCGCGTGGCGCGGTTGCAGCCGCTCACCTTCATCCACATTTTTTTGTCTTCCATCAGCTTGAGCAGATTGCGGAACGGCTCCTGCCCGAGGCCGCGCGAGGCGTCGATGCGGCCCATGTGGTCGATCACCACCGGCACCGGGGAACGATTGAGCGCCGGAGCCAATTCTGCGATCCGGTCGGCCGCCATGTGGATCTGCAGATGCCAGCCGATCTCGGCAAGCCGCGATGCGAACTTGATCACCTCGTCGATGGCTGCGCCCTTGCCAAGATGCTCCATGTAGTGGAAGCGCACGCCGCGGAATCCTTCCGCGTCGCGCCGCTTAAGTTCTGCATCGGAAACAGTGACCGGCATCAGCGCCACGCCAAGATAGGCGCCGCCTTTGGCGGCGAGCGCGTCGGCGGTGGCGGCGAGGTCAAAGCCGTGCGCGGCGCTATGCACGATCAGGCAACGCTCGATGCCAAGAAACTTGTGGCGCGCGAACAGCGTCTCTTTCGTCGCGTCGGACGGGACGTAGCTGCCGCCGAACGGAAAGCGCGCGCGCGGCCCGAACACATGCACATGGGCGTCGCATGCCCCCGGCGGCAGCTTCAGTTTCGGTTTGCTCGGCGTTTCCGTCCAGGAGGGCGGAACGGCGGGCGTATCGGCGGCAGGCTGGGTCGCGGAGGCCATTGCGGGTGTCGCCTTTTTGGTCAATGTCGGGGACGGATAGTGCGCATCTGCGCTAACAAAGTAAAATAGCTCGTGAGCGAGGCGGCAATGACTGCAAAAGGCGGCGCCCCCGCGCTCGGTCTTGCCTTCGAAACGGCGGTTATCGGATAGGCGGTGCACCGCGCGACCGGCACCACGTTTCCCGCCGCCGTGCTGGAGCGGGCCAAGGCCGCGCACGTCCGATCTTGGCGGCCCGCTCGGCACCGACGCCTTCGGGCAGCGCGTGGCGCAGGCCCTTTAATGACAAGGAGGTAATAAATGGAGATCGACCGGCCGGAAATCGTGGCCGAGGTGCGCGAAGCCTTCGCGGCCTATGAAAAAGCGCTGGTCGCAAACGACGTGCCGGCGCTCAACACTATGTTCCGCGACGATGCGCGCACCATCCGCTACGGCGCCGGTGAAATCCTTTACGGCTCCGCCGAAATCAAGGCGTTCCGCGCCGCGCGTTCGCCGGTGGCGCTCGGGCGCACGCTGTCGCGCACCGTAATCACCACCTACGGCCGCGACTTCGCGGTCGCCTCGACGCTGTACAAGCGCCCCTCGGCGCCCGGCAAGACCGGCCGGCAGATGCAGACCTGGGTGAAATTCCCCGAAGGCTGGCGGGTCGTTGCCGCGCATGTCAGCCTGATTGAGAAGGCACCCTAAAGCGCCGCCACCGCCTGCACTTCGACCAGCAGCGGCTCCTGCACCAGCCGGTCGATCATCAGCAGCGTGTTGGGGGGATAGGCGCCGCCGACAAACATCTTGGGAAATTCACGCAGGCGATACTTCATGAATTTCGCAATGTCCTGCGAGTGCACCAGATAGGTGGTGAACTGCACGATATTGCCCCAGCCGGCGCCGACCGATTTCAGCGCCGCCTCGATATTGGCGAAGGTCTGCACGCACTGCGCGTCGAAATCCTCGCTGACGACCTTGCCATCCTTGTCGACGCCGACCTGGCCGGCGATGAAGACGAATTCCGACGCCTTCACGCGGGTGAGGTGCGAGTATTGCCCGAGCGGCGTGCCGAGCGCGTCGGGATTGAGAATCTTGATGTCGGCCATCGAAAGACTCCTTTTCCCGCCCGCCGCGGCAATCGCCGCAGTCTCACTCCACCGACACGCCGCTCGCCTTGATCGGCGCTTCCCACTTCTTGATTTCCTCGGCCGTGAACTTACCGAGATAGTCGGGGCTGCTGCGATCCGGCCCGACGATTGTGGCGCCAAGGCTCTGCAGACGGTCGTGTACCGCGGGCGTATTCATCGCTGCGACCATGGCATCGTTGAGCTTCTTGACCACGTCGGCCGGCGCGCCCTTCGGCAGGTACAGGGCATTCCAGGTATAGGCCTGGACGTCGAGGCCTTGCTCGCGCGTCGTCGGCAGATCTGGCAACACTGCCGAACGCTGCGTGGTCATGATGGCCAAAGCCCGCACGTTGCCACCGTCAATCTGAGGCTTCGCGGTGGTGACGATCTCGCACAGGAAGTCAATGCGGCCGGCTACCAGGTCCTGCATCGCGGGGCCGGTGCCCTTGTAAGGCACGTGGATGATGTTGGTGCCCATCGCGGTATTGAGCACGACGCAGCCGAGATGCGTTGCCGAACCGGCGCCGGCCGAGCCGAACTGCATCTTGGCCTGGTTCTCCTTGGCGTAGGCGACGAACTCCTTGAGATTCTTAGCCGGCAGATCCTTGCGCACCAGGAGCGCGATCGGAACCTCGGCGATCAGGCCGACCGGCGTGAAGTCGGTGACGGCGTTATAGAGCGGCTTCTTGTAAAGCGTCTGGCCTTGCGCCTGGGTGCCGACCGTGCCGAGCAATAGGGTGTAGCCATCGGGCTTGGCCTCGGCGACTTTCTTGCCGCCGGTTTGGCCGCCCGCGCCGCCGACATTCTCGACAATCATGGTCTGCCCAAGAATTTCTCCCATGCGCGCGGCCATGACGCGGCCGAGCACGTCGGTCGGCCCGCCGGCCGCGAACGGAATGACCATGGTCATTGTACGATTGGGAAAGTTCTGCGCCCCGGCCGACCCGGTAATCGCCAGCAGGGCCGCGAGCGCCACGCCGTAAATTGTTCTTTTCATAGGGTTTTCCTCCACTAAAGGCGAAATCCTTGCGCCGTCAGGCGAGGCCGGTCAAGGCCGCCGCTCGAATGGCAGCTATCCCACTTCGACGATTTCTTCCGGAAACTGGTGCAGCCGGTCGCCCGGCCCGTTGCCGCCGATCAGGTAGTTGTCGCACAGCCAATTGAGATATCCGCCGTGGATATACGTCGGGTGCACGACGATGTTCATGTCCTTCGCGATTGCCATCGGCTCGTCGTTGCGGATCAGCGGCCGCTCGACCAGGTCGTAGCCCTGGCCGTGGCAGTAGAGCCGCGCCTCCATCGGCCGCCCGTTCTTGCGCATGAAGGCGTTGAAGGCATCCCAGATGTCCTTGCAGGAGGCGCCCGGCTTGAGCAGGTCGAGCGTCATCTTGCGCGACTGCATGCAGAACTCGAGTTCGTCTTTCATCGCCTGCGGCACCTTGGCGCCGACGACACAAGAACGGCCGAGCTCGGTGTACATGCCGCCGGGACCGTTATCTTCCACCAGCAACGCGATCTGATCGCCCTTCTGGATGACGCGGTTCTGCAGATGGCGGTTGGCGAACTTGCTCGGCTTGCCGAGCGGCATCGAGGCGCACAGATAGATCCCGTTCTCGCTGCCGTGGCACTGGCTGTAATGCTGCGCGACGGCGGCGACTTCGGTGTCGCGCATGCCGGGTTTCGCCGCCGCGAAGGCGGCGCGCATGGCGCCGTCCTGCATCAGCGCCGCGCGCTTGATCAGTTCCATTTCCTCGGCGCTCTTGATGACTTTAATTCTGTCGACCATGTCGGAGGCGTCGACATAGCGCGCTTTCGGAAACGTGTTCTTCACGAAGTCGAGCAGCGCGTAGGACATCTGATAGGTGCCGACATAGCCGATGGTGGCGTTGCGGAACGGCGCCAGCGCCTTGGCGGCAAGCTCGGGGTCGTAGTCTTTGGTGTAATGCGCCGAGGCATAGCTCGGCGTCGTCAGGATGCGCGAAACGCCGCGCCAGGTTTGCTCGCCCTGGGCGATCGCTTCGCCGCCGCCGAACGGTCCCTGACACACCACCGTCATCTCGCCGTCGCGCGGAAAGATCACCGTGTTGGGATAGCCGTTGGTTGCCGGCATGTCGGTGAAATAGCGCACATAGCCGCCCATGTGATCGTTGTTGTTCTGCATCAGCAGCACATCGATCTTGTCGCGTTCCATGGCGGCGCGCACGAGACGCCAGCGGCGCTCTAGCTCAGCGGTGGAGATCGGCGTGTTCAGGCGTTCGGACAAAGCCATGATTCAATTCTCCCAGGACGCCGGTTTACGCACGATGTTGATCATGCTCTTGAGATCGCCGGCGAAAAACTTGGCCATATTGCCGGCGATGGTCGGCATGGCGCGCTCCTCGTAGCCCTGCGAGTAGCCGCCGAGATGCGGGAAGATGGTAGCGTTCTTGGTCTTCCATAGCGGGCTGCCCGGCGGCAGCGGTTCCTCGGAAAATACATCGAGCGCGGCGCCGGCGATCTTGCCGCCCTCGAGCGCGGCCATCAGCGCCGTCTCGTCGACCACGCCGCCGCGCGCAACATTGACCAGATAGGCGGAGGGCTTCATGGCGGCGAAAATCTTTTCGTTGATGACGCCGCGCGTCTCGGGCGTCAGCGGGGCGAGCGTCACCAGATAGTCGAGTTCGCCCGCGACTTGCGCAAGCTCATCGCGCTTGACCATGCGGTCGAAGCCCTTCGCGGCGCGCGGGCTGCCGCTGAAGCCGATTACCGTCATGCCGAATTGCTTGCAGATCGGCGCCAGATATTCCGCGATCAGGCCAACGCCGAAAATGCCGACGATCTTGCCGGCGAGCAGGGCGGACGGCCAGCGTTCCCAGGCGCTCTTGTCTTGCGCATGGACCGAGCCCGGCAGGTCGCGCGCCAGCGACAGCATATAGGCGACGGTCGCTTCCGACACCGGCGCGCCATGGATGCCGCGGATATTGGTGACCAGCACCTCTTTGCCGAGCGAAGGCAGGTCGACGATGTTGTCGACGCCGGTGCCGAGCGCTTGGATCCATTTCAGGCGGGCTGCGTCGCGCACCACATGGTCGGCCATGGGCGGGGAAAAGCACAACAGGATGTCGGTGTCGGCGATATAGGGCTCTACCAGAGTATGGTGGCCGACCACGTTGATGGTCAGTTGCGGGAACCGTTCCAGCAGCATGGCCTTGTAGCGGGCCCGCATCGATTCCTGGACTTCGGTGAGGATGAGGAGATTTGGCATGGGGTGGAGGTATAGCGCGTGACCCCGAAAGGTGGGAACCGGTTTTCGCAAAAGATCACGCGCAGTTATAATAGGCCAATCGGGCGATTGGAAAACGGCCGGCGCAGGTGACCCGCATCGTGGGTCTGGGCTAACATTCGCCCGTCAAAGCCGCAGGAGAAGTGCTTATGACTGGTATGCCGATCGACCTGGCGACCGTGGACTGGCTCTATGTCGTCATCCTGGCGCTGTTCGTCTTCGTCGCCGCGCTCATCGGCAATTTGCTGTCCTTCGGCCGCCGCATCCTCGGCGCCGTGCTGTCGGCGATGCTGTTTATCGTGGCCTTCGTGGCTTGGACCTATTACCCGCATCACTTGCCGCTGCCGACCTCGCTCACGCTGCCGAAGCCCGCGGTGACGACAGCGCCCGCGCCGGTCGCACCCGCAGCACCAACCCGGCCGCGCAATCCGGTGACCGATATCACGCCGCCGGCTGCCCCGCCGCCGCCGCCGGCTACCGCACCGGCAAGTCCGCCGCCTGCGCGCTAGGCTTGCGCCCAACCGTCTAATTGATGTTCTGTGATGTTTCGATAGGGTCAAAACCGACCGGGAGAATGGTGGAGCTGCATGAAGAAGGTTTATCCCGACGCTAATAAAGCGCTGGCCGGCCTGCTCAAGGACGGCATGTTGATCCACGCCGGCGGCTTCGGCCTCTGCGGCATCCCCGAAACGCTCATTCTGGCGATCCGCGATTCCGCAGTGAAGAATCTCACCATCGTGTCGAACAATGCCGGCGTCGATGGCGCGGGCTTGGGCCTGCTGCTCGAGACCAAGCAGGTCAAGAAAATGATCTCGTCCTATGTGGGCGAGAACAAGTTGTTCGCCCAGCAGTATCTCGGCGGCGAACTGGAGATCGAATTCAATCCGCAGGGCACGCTCGCCGAACGCATCCGCGCCGGCGGCGCCGGCATCCCCGCCTTTTTCACGCGCACCGGCGCCGGCACCGATATCGCCAAGGGCAAGGAAGAACGCGAGTTCGACGGCGAGCGCTACATCATGGAGCGCGGCATTGTCGCCGATCTCGCCATCGTGCACGCCTGGATGGCCGATACCGAGGGCAACCTCGTGTATCGCAAGACCGCGCGCAACTTCAATCCGATGATGGCGACCGCCGGCAAGGTTACTGTCGCCGAGGTCGAACACCTGGTGCAGCCGGGCGACATCAATCCCGACCACATCATCACGCCCGGGGTCTACGTGCAGCGCATCGTGCACGTGCCGGACGCCAAGAAACACATCGAGCAGCGCACCGTGCGCAAGCGCGTCGCGCCTGCGGGAACCGGTGAGGAGGTTTGAGATGGCCTGGACCCGCGAACAGATGGCCGAACGCGCCGCACAAGAGTTGCGCGACGGCTTCTACGTCAATCTCGGCATCGGCATCCCGACGCTGGTGTCGAACTACATTCCGGACGGCATGACCGTGCAATTGCAAAGCGAGAACGGCATGCTCGGCTTCGGGCCGTTCCCCTACGAGGGCGACGAGGACCCCGACCTGATCAACGCCGGCAAGCAGACCGTCACCGAAATCCCGACCACCAGCTTTTTCTCGAGCGCGGATTCATTCGCCATGATCCGCGGCGGCCACATCGACATCGCGATCCTCGGCGCCATGCAGGTGGCCGAGAACGGCGATCTCGCCAACTGGATGATCCCCGGCAAGATGGTCAAGGGCATGGGCGGCGCCATGGACCTGGTCGCCGGCGTCAAGAAGGTCGTGGTGGTGATGGAGCACACCGCCAAGGCCAAGGACGGCAGCGTCGATCCCAAGCTGTTGCACAAGTGCAATCTGCCGCTCACCGGCGCCGGCGTGGTCGACATGGTGATCACCGATCTCGGCGTCTTCAACATCGACCGCAGACAAGGCGGCATGACGCTGATCGAACTCGCCCCCGGCGTCACGGTGGACGAGATCACCAAGAAGACGCAGGCCAAGTTCGCGGTCGATGCGAAGCTGAAGCATTAGCGCCGTCATCCTGGGGAGCCCGCGCGAATGCGCGGGCCTCGACGGACAAACGGCGACCGATCTCGGCTTGACGCGAGATCGGCTCATTCAAAAGCCGCGCAAGATCGCGGCGCCCGCATCGTTCTTATGCGGGCGAGGCCCGCTCACGATTTTTGGCTTTTGGCTTGCGCAATCCACTCGCTCGCCTGCACGCGTGCGATCAGCGTCGGAGGACCCGCGGGGTTCGGCCGGTAGATCAGAGTCTCAGCCTCCTTCACATCGGCAAACTCCTTACCGAACGCGTCGGCGATGTTTGTCTTATGCGTGACGAGCAGGGTGTTGGCGCCGGGCGCCGGTGTCCTGTTCACCAGCGCGAGAATGGCGCTGCCAGTTTTTGTGTTGCCGCCGTTCGGGTTGGCCATCGCCGCCGCGCTGCCGGCTCCGCTATCAGTGAGTTCTTTTACGGGGGTTATCGGTGCGGAGGAGATCAAGGAGCCCGTTTCAATCGCACGGTTGAGCTTGCTTGAATAAACTTGACTGATTGAAATGCCCATCGCTTCAAAGGCTGCGCCGATGTCACGCGCGACTGTCCGTCCTTGGTCGCTTAACTGGCGTTGCTTGGTCATATCGTCAAATACGAATGGATAGACATCCTTCTGGCTTTCGTCCGTCGCTCCGTGACGGAGCACCAGGACGTAACCGCCTTGCTTGAGCATTGGAACAATTTTGAAAACGTCTGCTGCCGTCGCACGCGATGGCATCAGGCAGATCAATGCGACGAGGCCAATGAGCGGTCCTAGTTTCCGCATGATATCTTTCTCCCTTTTTTTGGCGATTTCGCCCGGCTCTTGAGTGCGCGCCGGGTGGCGGCGCACCCCGGGCAGAACCGCGCCGATCGACAAAAATTCCCTGCTGGAGCAGATGACAGAGGCATGCCAGGTATGCGATGGGCGGATATGTCCGGCCACGCGACATTTGACCTGTCAAAGTTGCCGCACCGACGGCTGCCTGGGTAGGCTGCCGACCTGTCGATCAGAGGAAACCCCATGCTATCCGCCGCCGACCGCAGCAAGGCCGCCGATATCCTGATGAACGCTCAGAAGGAGCGCAAACAGGCGGTGCAATTGCATGTGAGCTTTCCCGACATCACCATCGACGACAGCTACGCGATTTCGACCGAGGTGATGAAACGCAAGACCGCCGCCGGCGCCAAGCTGATCGGCCACAAGGTTGGCCTCACCTCCAAGGCGATGCAGCGTTCCTCGATGATCGACGAGCCGGATTACGGCTATATCCTCGACGACCAGATGATCGCCGATGGCGCCAAGGTCAAGCACGCCAATTTCTGCAAGCCGCGCGTCGAGGTCGAGCTCGCCTTCATCATGGGCAAGCGCCTGCAGGGTCCCGGCGTCGGCCTCGCCGAGGTGCTGCGCGCCACCGAATACGTGGTGCCGGCGATCGAGATCGTCGACGCCCGCATTCAGGACCCGCGCAGAATCGTCGACACCGTCGCCGATAACGGCGCCGCCGCCGGCAATGCGCTGGGCGGGCGGCCGGTCGGGCCTCTGGACGTCGACCTGCGCTGGGTCGGCGGCATCATGTACCGCAACTCCGAGATCGAGGAGACCGGGCTTGCCGCCGGTGTGCTCGGCCATCCGGCGCTCGGCGTCGCCTGGCTCGCCAACAAGATCGGCCCGCATGGCCACGCGCTCGAGCCCGGCCATATCGTGCTCGCCGGCTCGTTCACCCGCGTGGTATTTGCGCAAAAAGGCGATACCATCCACGCCGATTACGGTCCGCTCGGCGGCATTGCCATTCAATTTGTGTGAGGACAACGATGTCGACCGACTTCAAGACGAACGCCTTCAAGCACGCCATCGCCGGCGGTAAATTGCAGATCGGCCTGTGGTCGAGCCTGTGCAGCAACATCGCCGCCGAGATCGTTTCCGACAGCGGCTTCGACTGGATCCTGCTCGACACCGAGCATTCGCCCAACGAGATCCCAGATCTGGTCAAGCAACTGCAGGCGATCCAGGCGGGCAGCGCGACGCCGATCATCCGCCCGGCCTGGAACGACGCGGTGCTCGCCAAGCGCTGCCTCGACATCGGCGCGCAGACGCTGCTCTTCCCCTATGTGCAGAACCCCGAGGAGGCAAAACGCGCCGTCGCCTCGACGCGCTATCCCCCGCAGGGCATCCGCGGCGTATCGGTGGCGGCGCGCGCCAGCCGCTACGGCCGCGTGCCGGGCTATCTCACCAAGGCCAACGCCGAAATCTGCGTACTGGTGCAGGTGGAGACCGGCCCGGCACTGGCTCAGCTCGAAGCGATCGCCCAGGTCGAGGGCATCGACGGCGTGTTCATCGGGCCGTCCGATCTCGCAGCCTCCTTAGGCCATCTCGGCAATCCGCAGCATGCCGAAGTGCAGGCCGCGATCCAGGACGCCGTTATTCGGCTGAAGGCGGTGGGCAAGCCGGCTGGCATCCTCACCGGCAACGAGGAGGAAGCCCGCCGCTATATCGAATGGGGCTACCTGTTCGTGGCGGTCGGCGCCGATGTCGGGCTGCTGGCGAAAAACGCCGACGCGCTGGCCAAGAAATTCAAGGGCTAGCGCAACGGGCAGTGGGGTGAGTGGCTTACGGCCTTTTAAAACATTCGCGAATCAGCTTAAACCGAAGGAGTTATCCACAGCTCGTGCGTCGGCGTCATTGTGACCCTGCTGATCCGCACCCGTCCGTTCGACCGGCTGCCGGTTCGGCGCTCGCCACGGACTACCCATGCCGGCCTTGCCAGGCATACCGCACTTCGATGAGATATCGCGCCGCTGGCTCGCGCTGGTCGAGCGCCGGCTGACATACTATGTCGAGCTTTATAGCAGCGGCCGCTGGCAACGCTATTACACGCCGGAGCGTTTCATATTGCTCATGCGCGACGCGATCGCCGTGGTGAAGACCGCGCGACGGCTGACCGCGCCGGCGCCGCCGCCCGGTTCCGATAAGACCGATCTGCGTCCCGCTGCATGAAGGCAGTTCCGGTAGCCTTGGCGCTGGCGCTGGGCATGACGGCGACGCAACCGGCCAATGCCGCGGATCTCAAGCTCGGCGAAGCGCTGCTCACGCGCGCTTGCGGCTCCTGCCATGCGGTCGGCCGCGGCGACAGCGCGGACAAAGCCGCTCCGGCGTTCCGCACCCTCGGCCAGCGCTATCCGGTGGAAGACCTGGAAGAGGCTCTCGGCGAGGGCTTCATGTCCGGCCACCCCGATATGCCGGAATACAAGTTTGACGCCGACGATGTCGGTGCCATCATTGCTTACCTGAAGTCCATCCAGCAGCGCTGACTTGCGCATTTTCCCGAAAAGTGAGAACCGATTTTCGTAAAAAGATCATGCGCCAGCAATCGTGCCAGCGCCCCACCCAGAGTTTCCATCCCATGAGTAGCGCCCTGTTCTCGCCATATAAATTGGCCGGCCTCGAGCTTGCCAACCGCATCGTGGTCTCGCCCATGTGCCAGTATTCGGGCGACGACGGCTGCGCCAACGACTGGCACCTGATGCATCTCGGCATGCTGGCGCATTCTGGCGCCGCGCTGGTGGTGGTGGAGGCGACGCATGTCGAACGCCATGGCCGCATCACCCATGGCTGCCTCGGCCTCTACAATGACGACAACGAGGCCACGCTCACGCGCGTGGTCGCACAGGCGCGCCGCATGGGGCCCGCCAAGTTCGGCATCCAGATTGCGCATTCCGGCCGCAAGGGTTCGGCGCAGCGGCCGTGGGAAGGCGGCGGCCCGCTCAAGCCGGAGGCCGACCCGTGGCCGACCATGGCCGCTTCACCGATCCCGTTCGGCGAGGGCTGGCAGACGCCGCGCGAAGTGACCGAAGCGGACATGGATCGCGTGCGCACGGCTTTCGTTTCCGCCGCGCAGCGCTGCCGGCGCATCGGCTTCGACGAGATCGAACTGCACTTCGCGCACGGCTATCTGGCGCACGGCTTCATGTCGCCGATCTCCAACAGGCGCACCGATCAATATGGCGGCTCATTGGAGAACCGCTTGCGCTTTCCGCTCTCGATCGCGCGCGCGGTGCGCGCCGTGGTGCCGAAGAGCATTCCGCTCGGCGCGCGCATCACCGGCAGCGACTGGCGCGAAGGCGGGCTTACCCCCGACGATGCGGTGGCGATCGCCCGGGCGCTCAAGGGCGAGGGGATCGACTTCATCTGCATCTCGTCCGGCGGCGTCGCCGCCGACATCCGCAATCCGACTGTGCCGGGCTATAACGCGCCGATCGCCGCGCGGGTGAAGAAGGAAGCCGGCATTGCCACCCGCACCGTCGGACTGATCGTCAAGCCCGAACACGCCGAGGAAATCGTAACGAACGGCGAAGCCGACCTGGTGTCGATGGCGCGCTGCTTCCTCGACGATCCGCATTGGGGCTGGCACGCCGCCAAGGCGCTCGGCGCCGACGTCGCCCGCCCGCCGCAATACGCGCGCGCCGGTCCCAAGCTTTGGGCGCCGGCGGTGGCGAAGGCGTAGTGGAAAACCTCGTCTTCCTCGCTGTCTTGTTCGCCGCGCTCTGCCACGCCGGCTGGAATGCGCTGATCAAAGTCGGCCTCGACCCGCTCTCGACCACCACGCTGATTTCGATCGGCTCGGGATTGGTGGCGCTGGTGTTGCTGCCGTTCGTGGGTCTGCCGGCCTTCCCCGCCTGGCCTTGGCTGATCGTTTCGGTGATCATCCATCTCGGTTATTTTGCCGCGCTGATCGAAGCCTACCGCGCCGGCGATCTCGGCCAAGTCTATCCGATCGCGCGCGGTTCGGCGCCTCTGATGACCGCGACTGCGACCACGTTTTTTGTCGGCGAGAAACTCAGCCTTATCGGCTGGGGCGGCATCGTCGCGCTGGTCGCTGGCGTGTTTCTGCTCTCTGCGCGCGGCGGCCGCGATTTGGTCAAGATCGACCGTCGTGCCGTCGGTTTCGCGCTGATGACGGCGCTCACCATTTGTACCTATTCGGTGGTGGACGGCATCGGCGCCAGGCTGTCGGCCAATCCGAACGCCTATTCGCTTTGGGTCTTTGTCGGCATCGCGCTGGTTATTCTGCCTTACGCATTGTTCCGTGACGGCCGCGACGTTATCCCGGCGATGCAAACCTATTGGCGGCGCGGCATTGTTGGCGGCGCCTTGCAGGTGCTGTCCTATGCCACCGTGCTGTGGGCGATGACGTTGGCGCCGATCGCCATCGTCGCGACGCTGCGCGAAAGCAGCGTGCTGTTCGGCGCCTTCATCGCGGTGGTCGTGCTCAAGGAGCCGTTGCACGCGGTGCGCGTCGGCGCGGCGCTGCTGATCGTCATCGGATTGTTATTGATTCGACTGCAATAGTCAGAGCGCCATTTCGGGAAACAGCCGTTCGAACCGGGCAAGATCCGCTTCGGTGTCGATGTCCCACAGCGCGGGAAGTTCGGCGGCCTTGAGGCCAAGCGCGGAGATGCGCAAGCGCGTTTCGGCGAGCACGGTCGAGGTGCCCCAAGCGATGCCGGTAAACAGTTCGGGCTGCACCGCGCACGCGCCGATCAGCACATAGCCGCCGTCTTCCGCCGGGATCAAAACGACGTCGGCATTCTGAAGTGCGTTGGCGGCATTGCGGATGGTTTCCGCTGTGAGAGCCGGGCAATCGGTGCCGATCACGAGGGTCGGGCCGTTATTGGCGGCGATGGCGCCCAGCATGCGCGCGCCGAGGTCGCCATCCGGCTGCCGCTTGAGCACGATGGGCCGGCGCGCCGCCAAACCCTGGAACGACGCGTGCGCGGGATCGGGCGTGCACCACAGCGTCACCGGGCCGACGTCGGCCGCGACCGCCGTTTCGACCGCACGTTCGGTCAGCCGTTCCTGCAACACCGCCGCCGCGTGCGCACCAATCGCAGGGATCAGGCGGGTCTTGGCCAATCCAGCAACCGGCGCCTTCGCCAGGATGGCGACAGGGCTAACGCTCAACATAGCCGTAGGCCCGCGCCAGCTTGGCCGGATCGGCGCCGAGGAAGAAGCGCAAGCGCAGGGCCCACATCAGCAGGACGGTCCGCAACGCGCCGTGCTTGCGCCAGCGCCGCGCCGAGGTGATCACGCGCGCGCGCAGCGCGAGCGGCCTGCCGGTGCGCTTGAGTTTCCTCGACAGCGCCACGTCCTCCATCAGCGCGATCGGCGGGAAGCCGCCGGCGCGCTCGAACGCCGCGCGCGTCATGAACATCGCCTGATCGCCGGTAGCGATGCCGGTCAAGCGCGAGCGCAAATTCATCATTGTTGCAATCACATTGAGCAGGCCCACGCCATCGAAACGCACGTCGAAGCGGCCCCAGCCGCGGCCCCAACGGACGAGGCCATCGAGCACCAGCCGGTCGGCGTCGCCGGGCAGGCGCGTGTCGGCATGCAAAAATATCAGGACGTCGCCGCAAGCCGCCGCGGCGCCGGCGTTCATCTGCAGGCTGCGCCCGCGCGGCGTCGCCAGCACGCGGTCGGCGAGCGGACGCGCCTTCTCGGCCGTGCCGTCGCGGCTGCCGCCATCGACCACGATCACCTCGGCGCCGCGCGCGCGCAAAGGCGCCAGCGCCGAGAGCGCGGCCTCGATCTCCGTGGCCTCGTCGAGCACCGGCATGATGATGGACAGCGATGTCATTCCGCCGCCTCTTTCAGGGCGCCGCCGCAGCTCGAGCCTTGCCCGGCGGTGCAGCCGTAGCAGTGCCCGGCGGTGCGGATCGGATTGCCAGCGATGTCGTCGTCGATGAGATCGGACAGATGCACGCGGCTTTGCGCGCCGCGCGCCAGCGGCAGGTCGAGCATCTGGTTGAAATCGCAATCGTAGACGTACCCGCGCCAGTCCACCGAGATCAGATTGCGGCACATCACGCCGTCGAGATTGGCGTCGAGATGGGCGTCCTGCAGCAATTGCAAATAGCCGTCGAACTCGCCTTTTTTGATCAACATGGTGCCGAAGCGCTGGATCGGCATGTTGGCGAGCACAAAGAGCTTGTTGAACACGATGCCGTAGTTCTCGCCGAGCACGCGCTTGTAGTCGGCTTCGAGCGATCCTTGCGACGGCGGTAGCGCCGGCCCTTGCGGATTGTACACGAGGTTGAGAGAGAGCGCCGGCTCGCGGCCGTAGCCGAGCGCATTGAGTTTCTGCAGGCCGCGGATCGAGCCGTCGAACACGCCCTTGCCGCGCTGGCGTTCCACATTGTCCTGCAGATAGCACGGCATCGAGGCGACCACCTCGACGCGGTTGGCCGCCAGGAATTCGCCGAGGTCTTGCTGGCCCGGCTGCTCCAGGATGGTGAGGTTGCAACGGTCCATTACTTTTACGCCGAGCCTGCGCGCGCCGGTCACCAGGCGGCGGAAATTCGCATTGAGTTCGGGCGCGCCGCCGGTGATATCGAGTGTGCCGATGCGCCGACGGGCGAGAAAATCGAGCACCACGTTCGCGACTTGCGCGGACATTTCCTCGGTGCGGTTCGGCCCGGCATTGACGTGGCAATGGAAGCAGGACTGGTTGCAGCGATAGCCGACATTGACCTGCAGGGTGTCGAGCTTGGCCCGGCGGATCGCCGGGAAGGGCACTTTATCAAGTAGCGGCCGCGTATCGCGCATGGGAATCCTCGATTGCTTCGGCAATTTGCCATGGGCCGCGCCGCCGCGTCATCCCAAATTGGCGTGACCTTATTTTGCGAGCGCGGTGGCGACCGGCGATGCGACGCCGATGCGGCCGAATCCCGGCAGCTTGACGCCCGGATGACGCAGATCGAGGCCGGCCACCAGCCCGAGCAGATCGACCTCGATGCCCTCCACCCAGCCGAGCTTCACGGCGGCGATGCCGTATACGTTGAGTTCGACGCCCGTGCCGCTGTCGGTGCGGCCGGCGTAGAACCGGTCGCGGAAATCGCGGCCGATCGCGTTCGGCGGCAGCGCGACGCCGAGTTCCGGCACCGCGCGCAGGATGGCAGCGGTGAAGCTGTTGCTGTTCGGCCCCGGCCAGATGCGATAGTCGCCGGCGTGGCTGAAGCCATAATCGCGCACAGCCGCCGCAATGCGCGGGATCAGCTTTTCCGCGTCCGCTCCGGAAATATCGACGAGCGCCACCGGCTTATTGCCGAACCAGCGGCCGTCCGGCGGCCAGCCATTGGTGCGCACCGGATTGCCCCAGCCGACCACGTCGTAGCGGGTCCATTCGCTTGCGCCCGTCGCCTTGAACACGATCCAGCTATGCACCGCGAATATGCCTTTCCAGGCGCCGGCCTTGCCGGTGAACACGATGATGCGCGCCGGCTTGTATTCGGAGGCCTGCGGCAGCGTGCCGGTGCTCGACCAGTCGGCCTCGCGCCATGAGCGCGGGCCGTTACCGGCGGCGTAGAGCGCGGCACGGGCGATGAGCGGCGCCAGAAATAGTGCAAAAATCGCAAGCATGACGGGCCTTCGGCGAGGCGGACGGGTGACCGGCATAGCGTGCAGATAGTAACGCATTCCGGCCTAAAAGTGGCGGCGTCAGCCCACCTGGTTGCCGCTGATCTTGAGCTGCGGATAGCGCTCGGCGCCGGCGAGCGCGAGGTCGCCGGTCACCGGCTTGTGCCACTCCATGCCGACAATGGCGCCGCGCGCCGTGCCGGCGAACACGTTGCCGGAAATCACCGCAATGCCGGCATTGGCGACGACGGAAACGGCGACGCCGTAACCCGCCTCCCGCACCACATTGCCGGTGATCGCGACATTGCGCAGATATTGCCCCCAACCGACGGCGATGCCAGCCAGCGGCACGCGCTCGATCACATTGCCGCTGACCACGGTGTCGGCCTCCACACTGATACCGTTGCCGGCCTCGCCCGGCCGCCGCGTGCGCAAGTTGCGCACAATATTGCCGCGCACCGTCGCGAGCCGGCCGCCCTCGTTGAAATTGGCGATGGAAATCCCGGTCTCCGCGCCGTCGATCACGTTGTCGGCAACGATCGCGCCCTCGAAGCCGAACTCGGAATAGATCGCCACCTCGTCGAGCGCGGCGCAGCTATTGCCGATGATCTGGATGTTGGACGCCGAGTTGCCGCGGATCGCGGAAAAGGCGGCGTTGCGGATGTGATTGCCGCGCACGATCACGTCGGCGGCGCGGAAGACGTTGATGGCGTTGCCGTTCTCGCCGCTGCCGCCGGCGCGCGCGCCGGTGTCCTCGATGCGGTTGTCGGCGATCAGGCTGCCGTCATGTCGCTTGTCGCTCTGGAAGATCCGGATGCCGCCATTGCCGGATTTGGCGATGATGTTGGCGGCGATCAGCAGGCTGCGGCTGTCGTTGCAGAACAGCGCATTGTCGGCCGCACCTGTGATGGTGTTGTGCATCACTTCGCCGTCGCAGCTCGCAAGCGTAATGCCGTTGCCGCTGGCGCCGGCCACTTCACAATCGGCAATGCGGGCCGCCTTCACGTCGTCGAAGTGAACCAAAGCGCGGCCGGCGGGCAGCGTCTGGCCGCCGCCGTCGAGGGTGAGGCCGCTGAGCGAAACGGCGTCCGCGTGCTCGGCCGACAACAGCGAGGGCCCATGCGTCAGGTTCAGCCGGGTGGCGCCGCGAATGCCGGCAATGCTGGAGCCGGCCGGCAGCGTGAGACCGCCGGCGCGATAGACGCCGGGCGCCAGCATCAGCGGCACGCGGCCGTGCGCAGCCTGGTCGATGGCGCGCTGCAAGGCGCCGCTCTGATCGGAGGCCACGCCCGGGCGTACGCCGAACTGCGCAGCGTCAAGGCCGAAGGCAGAAAGCGGCGCAGCTTTCGCCGGCGCAGCTTTCGCCGGCGCGGCGAACGCCGCGGCGAGCGAGCCGAGGAGGACGGTGCGGCGGTCAACGGTCATGCGCCGTTACTATGCGCTATTCGCGCGCGGAGTGTGTTAACGCCGCAGCGCCGCCGCGATAACCATAACGAGCCGCGTACCGGCGCGGACAAGGTCGTCGGCCGACAGGCGTGACGTGCGGTGGCGAGGCCGCACCTTGCGGCGGATCGTAGGTACATGCACGAAAGCGGCAAGGCGCGGGCTCCCGCTCAAGGCCGTAGCGCTGGCCCGCCAGCACAAATAATTGCACAAATAGCGGCCGGCATCGTGCGAGCGGATGACCGGCACGCGGGCGGCGCGTGCTGCGGCAAGAAGGCGGGCCGTGGGAGCGGGCAAAGCACGCGTCGAGGGAGCGCCCGGTGCGATCTTAAAGGCGCGCGCGGCGCCGCCCGCGTCGGGCAACAATGACGCAATGTTGCGCGCGCGGGTCTCGATGCGGATTGCCTTCGCCCGCGGCGCCAGCCCGAACATCAGCAGCGCGTCGGGTCTGTGCTTCGAGATTAATTTCGGCAGATCGCCATCGACCGCCGCGTAGCTCGTTGGAAAAATATGCGGGACGATTTTGATGCCGGCCAAACAGGGCCGCCGTAATCGCGCGAGCCGCTCGACCAGCGGCCCGGTCGGATTGAACGGCGCGCCGGGAAACGGCCCGAAGCCGGTGAGGAGGATGGTGGGCATTATTTTTTGTCATGCCCGGGCTTGACCCGGGCATCCATGATGAGTCTCAGCAAATGGGAACCTTACCTAAGGCTGCCTTTGTTGAAAGGCATCATGGATTGCCGGGTCGAGCCCGGCAATGACGGCGGGAGGCCGTGCTTCAAACTCCAAGGATCGCCGCGATCTCTTCCACCGCCAGCGTTGGCGCCAGTCTGCCGGCGGCGACTGCGGCCTCCGCCGTCTTCAGTTTGCCGCGCACGGCCGGATCGCTGCGCAGCCGAGCGGTGAGCCGCTCCTCCAGCATGCTCCACATCCACTTCACCTGCTGCTCGCGCCGGCGCGCGGCCAGTTCGCCCGATGCCGTCATCTTCTCCTTGTGTGCCACGATTTGCGCCCAGAGCAGCGCAATGCCGTCGCCGGTGAGCGCCGAATAGGTGACGACCGGCGGCGACCAATTCTCCGAATGCGGCGCCAGTATATTGAGCGCGGCGCGATATTCGGCGGCCGCGACCTTGGCGCGCGCGATATTGTCGCCGTCCGCCTTGTTGACCGCGACCATGTCGGCGAGTTCGACGATGCCCTTCTTCAGGCCCTGCAATTCGTCGCCGGCGCCGGGGATCATCAGCACCAGGAAAAAATCAGTCATGTCGGCGACCGCGGTCTCCGACTGCCCGATGCCGACCGTCTCCACCAGCACCACGTCGTAGCCGGCGGCTTCGCACAGCAGCATGGTCTCGCGTGTCTTGGCGGCAACGCCGCCGAGCGTGCCGGAGGAGGGCGAGGGCCGCACGAACGCATTGGGGTCGCTGGCGAGCCGCGCCATGCGCGTCTTGTCGCCGAGAATCGAGCCGCCGGTGCGAGTGGAGGAGGGATCGACCGCCAGCACTGCGACCTTGTGGCCCTGGCCCGTGAGAGTGGTGCCGAGCACGTCGATGGTGGTCGACTTGCCGGCGCCCGGCGCGCCGGTAATCCCGAGCCGCACCGCCTGGCCGGTGAGTGGCAGCAATTCCTGCACCAGCAGGTGCGCAGCCTTTCGGTGATCGGCGCGCTTGCTCTCGATCAGCGTGATGGCGCGCGCCAGCATCGCGCGGTCGCCCGCTTTGATGCCGCGGGCGAGGTCGGAAGGCTTGAGGGTGCGCGCCGCCATCGAATTCTAGCGCCGGGGCTTCGGCGGCGCGTCATCGAGCCGGACCGCGAGCCCGCCATTGGTTTTCTTTTTCGCCGCCGTGGCGCGCGCGAAGGTGAACAATTGTTCGCGCGTTTCGATGCGGCACGCCGCACCGCCGGGGTGCTTGCATTGCGCCGAACGGGTCGCCTCGTCGGCGTCGTCCTCGTCGATGGCGACGACTTGATAGACGCCTTCCGCCAGCTTGCGCATCAAGCCGTATTCGGTGTGCTCGGGATGGCGTGCCGACACCGACTGCACAATGAAATCGCCGCCTTCGAACGGATGCAACGTGAAATTGGCGATATCCTTCATGCCGCCGCCGGAACGCAGGTAGCGTTTTCCGTCCCAGGCAAACCGCGCGCGTTCCGGGTCGACCGCATGACCATCGCGCAACCCATAGAGTTGTAGATTGAGCCGCGGTCCCAATTCCGGCTGTGCCTCCGTCAAGATCGGACTCGACGAATCGATGCAGCCCGACAGCGAGAGGCCGCAAAGCGCGGCGAACGCCGCGCGCACAAGGAAAGATTTCACTCTGCCGCCTCTTTTCCGTGGCCCAGGCGCTTGTTGAGGGTTTTGAGCAGTTTCTCGGCCGCCTCCGCGATCACGGTTCCGGGCGGGAAGATCGCCTCGGCGCCGGCTTTCATCAGCGCGTCGTAATCCTGCGGCGGTACCACGCCGCCGACCACGATCATGATGTCGTCGCGGCCTTGCGCCGCCAGTTCTTTTTTCAGCTCCGGCACCAGCGTCAAATGCGCGGCGGCAAGCGACGACACGCCGAGAATATGCACATCGTTCTCCACCGCCTGGCGCGCGGCTTCCGAAGGCGTCGCGAACAGCGGGCCGATATCGACGTCGAAGCCCAGGTCTGCAAAAGCCGATGCGATCACCTTCTGCCCGCGGTCGTGGCCGTCCTGGCCTATCTTGGCGACCAGCAGGCGCGGCCGGCGGCCCTCCGCCGCCTCGAACGCCTCGACCGCAACACGCACCCGTTCGACGGCGCCGGTCATGCCGACCTCCCGCTTGTAGACGCCGGTGATCGCTTTGATCTCGGCGCGGTGACGTCCGTACACTTTCTCCAACGCCAAGGAAATCTCCCCGACGGTGGCCTTGGCGCGGGCGGCGTCGATGGCCAGCGCCAGCAGATTGCCGTTGCCGCGGTCGGCCGCGCGGGTGAGCGCGTCGAGCGCCTCCTGCAACGCGGCCGGGTTGCGCTCGGCTTTGAGCCGCCTGAGCTTGTCGAGCTGCATCTGCATGACGGCGGAATTGTCCACCTTGAGGACGTCGATCGGCGCCTCGTCGGTCGGCTGGTATTTGTTGACGCCGATCACCGACTGCACGCCGGCATCGATGCGCGCCTGCGTCTTGGCGGCGGCTTCCTCGATGCGCAGCTTGGGGATGCCGGCCTCGATCGCCTTCGTCATGCCGCCGAGCGCCTCGACTTCTTCGATATGGCCCCAGGCCTTTTTCGCGAGTTCGTAGGTGAGCCGCTCCATATAGTAGGAGCCGCCCCAGGGATCGACGATGCGGGTAGCGCCGGCTTCCTGCTGCAGCACGATCTGGGTGTTGCGCGCGATGCGGGCGGAGAAGTCGGTCGGCAAGGCCAGCGCCTCGTCGAGGGCGTTGGTGTGCAGCGACTGGGTCTGGCCTTGGGTTGCCGCCATGGCCTCGATCATGGTGCGCGAGACGTTGTTGAACACGTCTTGCGCTGCCAGCGACCAACCCGAGGTCTGGCAATGCGTGCGCAGCGACAGCGAGCGCGCATCCTCCGGCTTGAACGGCTTCATCAGCTTGGCCCAGATCATGCGGGCGGCGCGCAGCTTGGCGATCTCCATGAAATAATTCATGCCGATCGCCCAGAAGAACGAAACGCGCGGCGCGAACTGATCGACCGACAAGCCCGCCTTGATGCCCGCGCGCACATATTCGACACCGTCGGCGAGCGTATAGGCGAGCTCCAGGTCCTGCGTCGCGCCCGCCTCCTGCATGTGATAGCCGGACACGGAAATCGAATTGAACTTCGGCATCTCGGCCGAGGTATAGGCGAAGATATCGGAGATGATGCGCAAGGACGGCGAGGGCGGGTAGATATAGGTGTTGCGCACCATGAATTCTTTGAGGATGTCGTTCTGGATCGTGCCCGACAGCTTGTTGTGCGGTACGCCCTGTTCTTCCGCAGCGACGATATAGAGCGCCAGCACCGGCAGCACCGCGCCGTTCATGGTCATCGACACGCTCATCTGGTCGAGCGGGATGCCGGAGAACAGCGTGCGCATGTCGTAGATCGAGTCGATGGCGACGCCCGCCATCCCGACGTCGCCGGCGACGCGCGGGTGATCGCTGTCGTAGCCGCGATGGGTGGCGAGATCGAAAGCGATGGAGAGGCCCTTCTGCCCGGCGGCGAGATTGCGCCGGTAGAAGGCGTTGGAGTCCTCCGCGGTGGAGAAGCCGGCGTATTGCCGGATGGTCCAGGGTTGCGCCGCATACATCGCGGGGTAGGGACCGCGCAGGTAAGGCGCCTTGCCCGGATAGGTGTCGAGGAAGTCGAGCCCGGCCAGATCGGTCTCGCCATAGACCGGCTTTACCGCGATGGACTCCGGCGTCATCCAAGATTCGAAAGAAGACGCGGCCGGCCCATTGCCGGCGGCTACCGTCGTCTCGGCGAAAGCGATCTTGGCGAAGTTGGGGACCTGACTCATTTGACCCCCAGAATATCATGCGCCGCCTGCAACGTCGAAACGACGTCGCAGCCCATGAATATGAAGGATTTCACGCCCGTTTGCCGCCATTTGTCCTCGTTCTCGCCGCCCCGTCCCGCGAGATGGACGATGGCGCCGGTAGCGCAGAGGTCCTTGGCGGCGTCGGCGGCCTCGCTCTCATAGACCTTGTCCGCCGAGCACAGGCAGGCGAGCTTGGCGCCCGAGGCCTTGAACGCCGCGATCATCTCGGCGTGGTCCTTGAAGCCGTCATTGCCGAGCGCCTCGATGCCGCCGGCCTCGTAGAAGTTCTTCGCGAACATCGCGCGCGCGGTGAACTCGGAAAGCTTGCCGAGATTGGCTAGAAACACTTTCGGCCGCGCGCCGGTCTTTTTCAGGATCGCGTCGGATTTGTCGCGCAGGGCCTCGAACGGCTCAGCGAGCCGGATTTGCGGCAGCGCCTCAAAACGGACGGCGACCAGCAGTGGCGGTACGCTCACCCGCGCCACGTCGAGCACCGCGACCGCGGATTCGGCGAGGTTGGGATAATCGCTGGCGCCAGTGAGCGCGTCTTTGCGCCGCGCCACCGCCGCCTGCCGCGCCGCGCGCACGGCGGCGATTTTCCGTTGCAGCAGTCCGTGCTCGAGCGCGGCCGCCACGCCGCCAGCGGATTCGATCTCCTGGAACAGCGCCCATGCCGCTTGCGCAAGCTCACCGGTCAAGGCCTCGATGCCGCCGGCGCCCGCGGCCGGATCGGCCACCCGGTAGAGATTGGATTCTTCCAGCAGGATGAGCTGCGTACTGCGTGCGACCCTTCGGGCAAAAGCATCGGGCAGGCCGAGCGCGGCGGTGTGCGGCAGCGCGGTGATGCTGTCGGCGCCGCCGACGCCGGCGGCGGTGACCGCAATCGTCGTGCGCAGCATGTTCACGTAAGGGTCGCGCTGCGTCATCATGCGCCAGGCGGTTTCGGCCGCAATGTAAGCCGGCGCCGGTTTCAATCCGCAGGCGTCTTCAACGCGCGCCCATAGTTTTCGTACGCTACGGAACTTGGCGATGGTGAGAAATTCGTCGGCATCCGCCGCCAGCAAGAACGAAACGCGGTGCCGCGCTTCATCGAGCGTAAATCCGTTCGCTTCGAGCAGGCGCAGATAGGCGACAGCCGCCGCCAGCACGAAGGCGAGTTCCTGCGCTTCCGAGCCGCCGGCCTCGTGCACGACGCGTCCGTCGGCGCGCAGTAGGCGCGCCTTGCTGAAACCTTTTTCGCGCAAATCCGTGGCGGTCGCGCCGGCTCGCTCGGAGAGGGCGGGCCACGGCAGCAGCGCGCTGCCCGTGCGCGCCATGTCGCCGATGGGATCGAGCCCGAAATCGATTGTAATCGCTGCCGGATCAAGCTTGCGCCGCTCGATCAGCGCGCTCATCAGCGCCGCTATTGGCCGACCGGCAAAGGGCGCGGTCTCCAATCGCAACGAAATCGAATCGAGCATGACGTCGGCCAGCGTCCGCTCAAGTTCGTCGACGCTGTTGACCGCCGTGCCGAAGCCGCGCGCGGCCGGCGCCTCCGCAAACGCCAGCGTCAGCCCGGTCGCGCCGTTCTCAAGGTCTTGCAGCGCCTGTGCGTTGGCGGCCGTCGGATCGGGATGATCGACCCGCTGCATCAAGGTCCAGGCCGCGCCGGGGGCGCGCCCCGCCACCGGCGTCGCCGCCGTCGCCCGCGCATAGAGCGGCTCGACCCGCAAGCCGTCATAGGTCTGGCTGGTCAGCCGCTTCTCGAACGAGGCGCCTTTGAGTGCGGTGTCGACCAGCTTGCGCCAGTCCGCCTGGCTGGTGGGCGGGAATTCGGAGGCGAGGGGAAGTTCAGATGTCATCGGCGCAAAGTGCCACAGTCACTGCGAGGCCGCCATTGACGTAAAGCAAATTACGGGCCCGCCTTTTGCCTCAAGAACGCGGCGGCAGCCGCTCGATCCCGGCGCTGTCGACCGCGGCTGCCGCCTCCCGCACCGATCGCCCGCCGATCGTCAGATCGGGCGCAATTTCCGCGAGTGGAAGCAGCACGAAGGCGCGCTCGAACAGGTGCTGATGCGGCACCGTCAGGCCCAATTCGTCGATCGTCAGTTTGCCGTAGGCGATGATATCGATATCGGCGGTGCGCGGGCCCCAGCGCTTTTCATGGGCGCGGTCGCGGCCAAGCTGCAGCTCGGCGGCTTGCGCATGCGCCAGCAGGTCGCGGGGCTCAAGCGCGGTCTCGACCGCGATGCACAGATTGATGAACGACGGCTGATATTTGAAGCCCCAAGGCGGCGTGCGGTAGTCGGAGGAGCGCGCGATCAGCCGCACATTGATGCCGTCGCACAACAGCGCCACCGCGCGGTCGAGAATGGCGCGGCTGTCGCCGACATTGCCGCCGAGCGCCAGCCACGCCGGCGTCATGATTTGGAGTCGCCGCGCGCGCGCTCGAGCGAGACGCCGACGTCGCTGAAGGTCGCCGCGATCGGGGCGTGCGGCTTGTGGATCGTCACCTTTATCTTGCGCACGCGCGGAAAGCCGGCGAGCACCGCGTTGGCCACCTGGCCGGCGGCGGCCTCGATCAGCCGGAATTTCTGCGCGCAAAATGCCGCGCTCGCGCAAGTGACCACCTTGTCGTAGGACACGGTATCGACGACTTTGTCCGAGCGTGCGGCGGCGGTGAGATCGATGTCGAGCTCGATGTCGATGGTAAATGTCTGCCCGACCTTGCCCTCGTATGGCATGATGCCGTGATAGGCGTGCAGCGACAGGCCGTTGATGAAGATGCGGTCGGTCATGATTCGCTCTCTTTGGCACGGTCGATGGCGGCAGCCACCCGCAGCGCTTGCACAGTCTCGGCGACGTCGTGCGCCCGCACGATCGAAGCGCCATTGGCGACCGCCTCGATATGGCTGGCAATCGAACCGCCCAATCGTTGGTCGGGCGCGGACGGCGTTACCGCATTGATGAAGCGTTTGCGCGAGGCGCCGACCAAGAGAGGCAGCCCGAAGCGTTTGAATTCGGTAAGCCGCGCGATGCAGGCGATGCTCTGCTCCGGCGTCTTGCCGAAACCAATGCCCGGATCGAGCACCAGGCAGTCGCGCGCGATGCCGGCACGCTTGGCGATGTCGAGCGAGCGCTGAAAGAACGATTGCACATCGGCGAGGATATCGATCGCCGGATCGGCGGCCTCCCGGTTGTGCATAACGACGACCGGTATGTCGTATTCGGAGATCACGGCGGCCATGGCGGCATCGCGTTGCAAGCCCCAGACGTCGTTGACCATGGCGGCGCCCTGGTCGAGTGCCCACTTGGCGATAGCGGCTTTCATGGTGTCGATCGAAACTGGCGCCTTGAGCTTGACCACGGCCGGCAGTACGGGCGTAAGGCGCGCCAGTTCGTCCTCGTAGGTCACCGGTTGCGCCCCGCCATAGGGGCGGGTGGATTCCGCCCCGATGTCGATGATGTCGGCGCCCTCGGCGACCATGCGCTCGGCTCGCGCGATCGCCCGTTCCGGATCGATGAAACGTCCGCCGTCCGAAAACGAATCCGGGGTCACGTTGAGGATGCCCATGACCAGAGGCCGCCGCTGCGCCAGCAGTCCGCCGAGCCATGATGGCGGCGTGTCGGCAATCAAACCGGCGGTTTGCGGATCACCCTGCGGGCCCATGGATCGAGGCTTTGCGCGGTCGGCGCCGGGCTGTCAAGAAGCCCTCTATTCGCCTCTCCCCGCAAACGCGGGAAGAGGGAAACTTATTTGTAGCTGATCTTAAGTTGCAACTTCTTGGCGTTTGCGATCCAGCCGCAGACCACTTTCTCGGACGGCAGCAGGCGGACCATTTTGCGCTTCTTGTTGGCCTCCGCCATCGCGTGGGCGAGATTGGCCGGGTTGCGATACTTGAGGTCCCTGACGGTATCGACGCCGGCGGCTTGCAGCAGCTCGGCATATTCCTTGCGGATACCTTTAACGCGCATGCGGTCGGCGACGTTGGCCCAGCACAGCAGTTGCTTTTCGTCGAAGCCGGTCTTGCTGGCGAGCATTTTGCGCCCGCGCACGGTGCGCGCCGCCTCGAGCAACCGCTCGGTCGAACGGATGCCCACCGACTTGAGGGCCGCAGCGGCTTCCCCGTCGATCCCGTCGATATCGGTTATGGGATAAGACATCCGGCTTCCTTGCCTGCTTCTTGCTTCCGAATACGCCGTCGAATGGAACGCTTAAACGAACTGACTTAAGCCTGGAATCGCGCCGACAATCTCCCCAACCGCGTCTTCGCCGGCTTTTTCGCGGGAAAATGCGATGACTTCCTTGGTGACGGCCTGCACTTGGCCCATGCTCAGCCCGGCGCCCATCAACTTGGTGCCGGCGCCCATCAGGCCGCCCATTGCGAACATGCCGCCGCCGGAGTCGCCAGCTTGCTGGGCTTCTATCAGGGCTTGCGCCCCGGGAATTTTATCGATGAGAGCCTGAACTTTATCAGCCGGGCCGTCCTTGACCAGAAAGTCGAGGATGATGCCGACGGATTTTTCTGCGGTGATTTTGTCGACGCCGACGTTGGCGACCAGACGCTCGATCAACTCGTCCATGATTACCTCAGCCCCCCGCACTGCCGGCGGGTTGTCGCTATATTGAACGTCGTTCGCGGCGATGACAAGCACGTTGCGTCGTCGCAGACGAAAAGTTGTCGATGGGTTCACACACTGTCGCTGTCGAATGTCAAGTAAAATGTAAAGCAACTTGGATCGCAAACGATTTTGTTTACGGTCGTTAGCGCGCATCGCGTGGCGCGCTCGGTGAATCGAAACATGTGCCGACAGTCCCTTCGGTAGTATCCGAAGAACGACGATCTGTCATAATGTCCGGCAGGACAAGCGCGCCGGCCGGCTATGCTTGAGAAAATCTGAAAAGAAATTGGAAAAATGGCGCCGGATCGCGCAAGTCCGCCGCTTCAACTTGCAATCAGGTCGCAAATTCGAACGTTTGTGCGCCTTGGTGGTGCTTTTCAGGCTGAGGAAGCATTGCTAGCGTGCTGACCTGTCCACGGGAGCTACCTCATGAGCACACTCGAGGCGGTCTTGAACCGCATCGACCAGGATATAGACCAAAGCGTCGAGCGCTTGTTTGCGCTATTGCGCATCGCCTCGGTTTCCACCGACCTGGCGTATAAGGAACAATGCCGGACCGCCGCCGAGCACGTCGCCAGCGACCTGCGCAGCATCGGTTTTGCCGCCGACGTGCGCCCAACCGATGGCCATCCGGTCGTCGTGGGCAAATCTAACGGAAGTTTGGCGAACGGCGTTTCCGGCCCGCGCGTGCTGTTTTACGGCCATTACGACGTCCAGCCGGTCGATCCGCTGAGCCAATGGAAGACGCCGCCGTTCGAGCCGCGTATCGAGACGCTGCCTGGCGGCCGCAAGATCATTGTCGCGCGCGGCGCCTGCGACGACAAAGGCCAGGCCATGACCTTTATCGAGGCCTGCCGGGCCTTCAAGGCGGTCACCGGCAAGCTGCCGCTGCCGATCACCACCATGATCGAGGGTGAGGAGGAGTGCGGTTCGGCACACCTGTTCAAATTCGTGCGCGACAACGCCGCCGAGTTCAAACTCGACCTGGCGCTGGTCTGCGATACCGCCATGTGGGACGCCACCACGCCCGCGGTGACCACCTCGCTGCGCGGACTGGTCTATGAGGACGTCAAAATCACCTGCGCCGACCGCGACCTGCACTCCGGCGTGTTCGGCGGCGCGGCGCAGAACCCTATCCGGCTGCTGGCCAAGATCCTCGGTGCGCTCTGGGACGACGACGGCCGGGTCACCATCCCGGGCTTCTATGCCGGCGTGAAGGACCTGCCGGCCGACATCAAGGCCGATCTCAAGGCGCTCGATCTCACGCCGGAGAAGTTCCTCGGACCGATCGGCCTGAAGACGCCCGCCGGCGAGAAGGGACGCATGCTGATCGAGCAGGTCACCACCCGCCCGACCGCCGAGATCAACGGCATCGTCGGCGGCTATACCGGGGAGGGCGCCAAGACCGTCATCCCCGGGCAGGCGAGCGCAAAGGTCTCGTTCCGCCTGGTCGGCGCGCAGGACCCGGAAAAGGTCCGTGACGGCTTCCGCGCCTTCGTGCGCGCCCGTCTGCCGGCCGACTGCCAGGTTGAATTCGGCAATTTCGGGCTGGCGCCGCCGCTGCAGCTGTCGTTCGACAATCCGGCGCTCAACAAGGCGCGCGCCGTGCTGGCGGATGAATGGGGCCACAAGGCGGTGGCGGTCGGCGCTGGCGGCTCGATCCCCATCGTCGCCGACTTCAAGAGCGTGCTGGGGATGGACTCGCTCCTGGTCGGTTTCGCGCTCGACGACGACCGCGTGCATTCGCCGAACGAGAAATTCGACCTCAAATGCTACCACAAGGGGATCCGCTCCTGGGCTCGCATCCTGGCGGCCTTGGCGGCTGCCTAAATTGTCATGACAGTACGATCTGGCACAATCTCGATCGCTTACAGTGTCGGTCTCAGCCTGCTTGCGCTGACCGTTGCTGCGCTTGATTGCGCGGTTCACGCGCAATCGGCCGATCTGGTGCTGTGCGACCGGCTCGCCGCCGAGCCGAGCGATCCGGACAAGCCGGCGGACGTCCCGGGAACCGCCAGCATCGCCCCATCCGACATCGCGACCGCCATCAAGTTCTGCAGGATCGCCGCGGTGTCGTCGCGCCGGGCGCTTTACCAACTCGGCCGCGCCTACGCCTCCAATCGGCAATTGCCCGAAGCGCTCAGCGCCTTTCGCAAGGCGGCCGACAAAGGCAGCACGTCGGCCATGGTCGAACTCGGCGTGATGTACGGAACCGGCACGGGCGTCGCCAAGGACCCGGCCGAGGCGCGCAGATTATTCGAGCGCGCGGCCAAGGGCGGCAATGTGCGCGCGGTCGGAAATCTCGCGGCGCTGCCTGGCGGCGGCGCGCCATCTGATCCGGTCGAAGCCAGAGCCTTGCTGTCGAAAGCGGCGGAGGCGAACTCGGCGGAGGCGCAGTTTGAGCTCGGCTTGATGCTGGCGGAGGGCACCGGCGGTGCGAAGGACGACGTTGCTGCACGCGCACTGTTCGAGAAGGCGGCGGCGCAAGGCAATGCCGACGCCATGCTTTGGATGGGCGCTTTTGCCCAGATCGGGCGCGGCGGACCGGCGGATGCGAGCGTTGCCAAGACCTATTACCAGAAAGCCGCGGCGCTCGGTAATGAAGAGGCCAAGACGCGTCTCAAGCGCATGGAATGTCCCTATGTGCTCAAGGACAAGCGCGGCAACGTCTGGTCAAATCTCTGTTTCTAGTTGTCCGAACGCCGCAGTTGCCGCGGCAATACGACAACAATAAAAGGCGACATGGCTCCCCCGCTTCTGCAGCTCAAAGACATCGCACTGACCTTTGGCGGCACGCCGCTGCTTACCGGAGCGGAGCTGTCCGTTTCCACCGGCGAGCGGGTGTCGCTGGTCGGGCGCAACGGATCGGGCAAATCGACGCTGCTGAAAATCGCGGCCGGGCTGGTGGAGCCCGATCGCGGCTCGCTGTTCGTGCAGCCGGGAGCGGTGGTGCGTTACCTGCCGCAAGAGCCGGATTTTTCCGGCTTTTCATCGACGCTTTCCTATGTCGAAGCCGGACTCAAGCCGAGCGACGACCCGCATGTCGCCCGCTATCTGCTCGAGCAGCTCGGGCTCACCGGCCAAGAGGACCCGGCGCATCTCTCCGGAGGGGAAGCGCGCCGGGCCTCGCTCGCGCGCGTGCTGGCGCCGTCGCCCGATATCCTGCTGCTCGACGAGCCGACCAATCATCTCGACCTCACCACCATCGAATGGCTGGAGCGCGATCTCGACGCGCGGCGTACGGCATTGGTGATCATCAGCCACGACCGGCGTTTTCTGTCGACGCTGTCGCGCTCGACGGTCTGGCTCGACCGCGGCACGACGCGGCGCATCGAGCGCGGCTTTGCCCATTTCGAGGAATGGCGCGACATGTTGCTGGCGGAGGAGGAGCGCGAGCAGCACAAGCTCGCCCGCAGAATCGTCGCCGAAGAGCATTGGATGCGTTACGGCGTCACCGGAAGGCGCAAGCGCAACATGCGCCGGGTCGGCCAGTTGCAGGCGCTGCGCGAAGCGCGCCACAATTATCGTGGTGTCGCGGGCGAGGCCGTCATTGCCGCCGGTGCGGCGGCGCCCTCCGGCGCGCTGGTGATCGAGGCCAAAGGCATTGGCAAGAGCTATGGCGGCCACGCGATCGTCAACGACCTCTCCATCCGCATCCAGCGCGGCGACCGCATAGGTATTGTCGGGCCGAACGGCAGCGGCAAGACCACTCTGATCAACATGCTGACCGGCATCCTGCCGCCGGATAACGGCTCGGTGCGGCTCGGATCGACGCTCGCTATCGCTACTCTCAATCAGCATCGCGACAGTCTCGACCCGCAAGTCACCGTCGCCGAAGCGCTGACCGGCGGCAGCGGCGAAACCGTGATGGTCAACGGCGCGCCCAAGCACGTCATCGGCTACATGAAGGACTTTTTGTTTGCGAGCGAGCAGGCGCGCACGCCGCTCGGCAAACTGTCGGGTGGCGAACGCGGCCGCCTGATGCTGGCGCAGGCGCTGGCCAAGCCGTCGAACCTTTTGGTGCTCGACGAGCCGACCAACGATCTCGATATGGAAACGCTCGATGTGCTCGAGGACATGCTCGGCGATTACCCGGGCACCGTCCTCTTGATCAGCCACGACCGCGATTTCCTCGACCGGCTGGTCAGCGGCGTGATCGTTCCCGAGGGTGGTGGCCGCTGGGCCGAATATGCCGGCGGCTATAGCGACATGCTGGCGCAGCGCGGCACCGACCTCACCCGCGAGCGGCGACAGGCGGAGCCGCAGAGGGCCGCCAAAGAGGCGGCTCCGGCCGTCGCGCCGCCGCGGCCAGCCAAGCGGCGCATGAGTTTCAAGGACAAGCACGCGCTTGAAACTTTGCCTAAGACCATCGCCGCCTGGCAGGCGGACGCCGACGGATTGCAGGAAAAACTCGCCGACCCCCAATTTTACGCGCGCGACCGCGCCGGGTTCGAAAAAGTCAGCGCTGCGCTCGGCGACCTCCAGCACAAGATCGCCGCGGCCGAGGAACAATGGCTGGCGCTGGAAATCCTGCGCGAAGAGATCGCCGCCGGTTGAGGGCTTATTTCAGCTGATCGGCCACCTTGTCGATGCCGGCCTGCGAGCAGACGTCGCCCTTGCCGGGCGAACCGGAGACGCCGACCGCGTGCATTCGCCGAATGAAAAGTTCGACCTCACCTGCTACCACAAGGGCATCTGCAACTGGGCGCGTATTCTTGCGACGTTGGCGGAGGCCTAGGCTGACTTAACCGCCTCGCAAATAGGCGGCAAGGCCGCTCGCGATCCAATCAAACAACAAGCGAACTCGGCGCGTAGATTTAAGGCCTTCGTGCATGACCACCCAGACTTCCAACTCGAACCGAAGTTCCTTTGCCAGCACGGGTACTAGTTCTGGCGTTCGCCGCGCGATGTTGCGTTGGCAGCCACCAATCCCAACCCCGGCGCGCAACGCCGCAAGCTTTGCCGGATCGCTGTCACATCGAAAGCCGAAAGTGTCGCGCGTGATCATTTGCGCCAGCGCACCAGCGGAACGGAAAGCCTGGTCATCGCGGTCGAAGCCGATAATGCTGTGTTTTTTCAATTCAGCGATGGACTTCGGTACACCAAATTTTCTTACATAACTCTGATGCGCGTAGAATCCGATTGGTGATTTTCCGATACAGCGGGCGAGGAGCGCTTTCTGAGTTGGACGCACCATGCGGACGGCAATATCGGCGTCTCGTCGCAACAGGTCTTCGTTCCGGTTAGTGAGCGCCAGTTCGATCGCGATCTCCGGATACTGATGGCGGTATCCTGCAAGGATCGCCGGCAGAACCTCGCAGCCTATGATCTCGCTGGCGGTTACACGAACCGTGCCCCGATCTGCCGTTGTTTCGCCTGAAGCGGCGCGGCAAAGAGCGGCCGATGCGGCGGACATGGTTTGGGCATGCGGCACAAGCTCCAACGCGGCTTGTGTTGCAACCAGCCCGCGCTGCGAACGGGTAAAGAGCGCGAAGCCAAGGGAGGACTCGAGCGCATCGATATGGCGACCGACGGTCGGCTGGGTCAGTTCGAGCTTTCGCGCGGCACCCGAGAGACTGCCGTCGCGCACTACCTCGAGAAAGGTCCGATAAAGCTCCCAGCCCGGTTCTCGTTTTATCATACATTATTGTATATCATATCAACGGTAATATGCAATTTCATATAATAACAAATTCGCCATAGTGAGCCCGACACGGACGGCGAACTCCAAACGGGCCTCTTATGAACGCGCAGGCAAATCCATCAAGCCAAGATCAGCTGCACACCGCCAACACGACTGAAGGGACGCCTCGTCTGCCAGCGACGATCGTGACGACCCTCCGGCTCGAGGGTCTTGCGGTCTTCGCCATGGCAATCTCTGCCTACACGCATGCGGGTCATCCGTGGCTGGTGTTCGCGATTCTGTTTCTCAGCCCCGACCTGAGCATTGCCGGATATCTGATGGGGCCGAGGATCGGCGCGACGATCTACAATCTATTTCACAGCTACGCCGGGCCTGCAGCGCTATGGCTCGCTGGTCTTGCGTTCGGCGACCAATCCACCGCAGCAATCGCGATCATCTGGTTCGCGCACATAGGCTTCGATCGCGCACTCGGCTACGGCCTGAAATTCACAACCTCCTTCAAACGTACCCACTTGGGCTGAATCGGACGTTTTGAGCCGGACGCGCCCAATTTCAACCGTTCGAAAGGAAACAGACCAATGCAAATTCACGCTATCCAAACCGGCCTCGTCCGAATCAAAACCGCGCAGCGCGAGGGCAGGGGACACGGATTGCTACGCCAGCTCGCCATCTTTGCCGATCGGCACTGGACCGATTGGCTGCCTATTTATGCGTGGGTCATTGACCATCCGGAAGGTGTCATTGTGGTCGACACCGGCCAAGGGGTGCATCTCCTGGAAACCGGCAAATCGCTGCATCCCTACATGCGATGGGAGGTCGCGTTTAATATCGAGCGCGAACAGGAAATCGGGCCGCAACTGCGCGGGCTCGGCATCGGACCGCGCGACGTGAAAAAGGTTGTCTTGACCCATTTGCATATCGATCATGATGGGGGTCTCGCTCATTTCCCTAACGGCGAAATTCTTGTCGCCCGTGGCGAGCTCCAGGCATCGAAAGGATTGATGGGACGAGTGCGTGGCTATCTGCCCAATCGATGGCCTTCGTGGTTCGATCCCGCGCCGTTGGATTTCGACGCGCAACCATTCTGGCCCTTTGCCTTCAGCAGGCGGTTGACCGAGGCGGGCGATGTGCTGGCCATCGCAACGCCCGGGCATACGGCCCATCACGTCTCTGTCGCGGTTCGCGACGGCGACACCACCTTCTTTCTGGCGGGCGATACGTCCTATAACGAGGAACTGATGCTCGCCGGCAAAGTGGACGGGGTCAGTGCCGACGAGCGAATTACCGTTGCAACGCTGGACAACATCAAGCGGCTGACCCAGGCCGGTCCGACGGTATATCTCCCGACGCACGATCCCGATTCCGGGCATCGCCTTGCAAGCCGTCGCGCAGCTGGAGCTGGAAATCCCGCGTGAGGAAGAGTTAACGGGCTGACCGGCTACTTCAGCTGATCGGCCACCTTGTCGATGCCAGCCTGCGAACAGACGTCGTCCTTGCCGGGCGAACCGGAGACGCCGACTGCGCCGATCACTTCGTTGCCGACCTTGATCGGCAGTCCGCCGGCGAGCGACAGCACGCGGGTATATTGCCGCGAGCCGACCGTGTCCGGCCTATCGACCAGTCGCTTGGCGAAATCGGCCGATGGCTGGCTGAAGGTGCGCGCGGTGTAGGCTTTGCGCTCGGCGCCCTCGTTTGTGTGCAATCCGGCGCCGTCGCCGTGCAACACGACGATCGCTAGCCCGCCGCGATCGACCACCGCCGCCGAGACTTTGAAACCCATGCTCTCACACTGCGCCAGTGCGGCGTTGGCTATGGTCTGCGCCATGGCGAGCGAAACATTCTTCTGGGTCAGCACGCCCTGCGCGCCGGCGGTCGATGACAGCAAAGTGGCAACGGTGAAGCCCGCGAAGACTTTCGAAATCGGCGACATCAGATAACCTCCCTATTGTAGTTCGGGGATTGAACGGCCCCTGACCAGAACATACCCCGGCCGCGCCCTCTTATTCGTGCGCACGCGACTATGAGACGGCTAATTTTTGAGCCGGTAGCCGGTCTTGAAGATCCACCAGACCGTCGCCAGGCAGACCCCCAGGAACACCAGCGTCATGGCGAGGCTGATGCCGGGGCTCACATCGGCGATTTCGAAAAAACTCCAGCGGAAACCACTAATCAGATAGAGCACCGGGTTGAACAGTGTGATTTTTTGCCAGAACGGCGGCAATACGCTGGTGGAATAGAACGTGCCGCCGAGGAAGGTCAGCGGTGTGATGATGAGCAGCGGCACGATCTGCAGCTTCTCGAAGCCGTCCGCCCAGATGCCGATGATGAAGCCGAGCAGGCTGAATGTCACCGCCGTGAGCACCATGAAGGTGATCATCCAGAGCGGGTGGGCGATGTGCAGCGGCACGAACAGCACCGACGTTGCCAGGATGATGACGCTGAGGATGACCGACTTGGTCGCCGCCGCGCCGACGAAGCCGAGCGTGATCTCGAGGAAGGACATCGGCGCCGACAGCAGCTCGTAGATGGTGCCGATGAAACGCGGGAAATAGATGCCGAAGGAGGCGTTCATCACGCTCTGCGTGAGCAGCGTTAGCATGATCAGCCCCGGCACGATAAACGAGCCATAGTTCACGCCCTCGATCTGCGAGATGCGCGAGCCGATCGCGGCGCCAAACACTACGAAATAGAGCGCGGTCGAGATGACCGGAGACACGATGCTTTGCGCCAGCGTGCGGCCGGTCCGCATCATCTCGGTTTTGTAGATTGCGGCGACGGCGCGAAGGTTCATGGCGCGCTCCGCGGTTCGTTGACGAGGCCGACGAAAATCTCCTCGAGCGAGGACTGGTCCGTGTGCAGGTCGCGAATGTGAACGCCGGCCTTGCCCAGCTCGCCGAGCAGCGCGGCGACGCCGGTGCGCTCGGCGCGCGTGTCGTAGTCGTAGATGAGCTCATGGCCGTCGCTGCCGATCGAAAGGTTGAAGGCGGAGAGGGCGGAAGGAACGGCGCCGAGTCGATCGACGACCTGCAGGACGAGGCGCTTCTTGCCAAGCTTGCGCATCAGCTCGGCCTTCTTCTCGACCAGAATCATCTGGCCTTTGTTGATGACGCCGACGCGGTCGGCCATCTCCTCGGCCTCTTCGATGTAGTGCGTGGTCAGGATGATGGTGACGCCGGAAGCGCGCAGCGTCCGCACCACGTCCCACATGTCCTTGCGCAGCTCGACGTCGACGCCCGCCGTCGGCTCGTCGAGAAACAAAATCTGCGGCGCATGGGAGAGCGCCTTGGCGATCAGGACACGCCGCTTCATGCCGCCGGACAATTCCACGATCTTGGAATGGCGCTTGTCCCACAGCGACAGGTCCTTGAGCACCTTTTCGAGATAGGACGGGTCCTTCGGCTTGTTGAACAGCCCGCGCGACATCGTGACCCCCGCCCAGACGGTCTCGAACGGCGCCATCATGATCTCCTGCGGCACCAGCCCGATCTGCGAGCGGGCAGCGCGATAGTCGCGGATGATGTCGTGCCTGTCGACCGTAACCGTGCCGCCGCTCGGATTGACGATGCCGCAGACGATACCGATCAGCGTGGTCTTTCCGGCGCCGTTGGGGCCGAGCAGGGCGAAGATTTCACCCCGTTCGATGTCGAGATTGATGTTCTTGAGCGCCTGGAACCCGGTCGCGTAGGTCTTCGACAGGTTTGCAATGGAGATGATGGATGGCATGAACGGGAAAATGTGAGGTCCGCGGGACGCAACTGGATATAGGCAGCTCTCCAGGGGCGCGCCAGCCCCGCTAACCTAAAGTCGCCAACGCATTGAGATCGCCCAGCGTCCGCGCCGGCGGGAAATCGAAATATTCGTCCGGCATCTTGCCGCGATTCACCCATAACGCGTGAAAGCCGACCGAGGCCCCTGCCATCACATCCCAGCGGTTGGACGACACGAAAGTCACGTCGCCCGCCGCACATTTGAAGTGATCGGTGACGAGCGCGTAGACCTCCGGCCGCGGCTTGAACATCTTCAATACGTCCACCGACAGCACCGCGTCGAGTTCGCCGCCAATGCCGGCCGCATCAACGGCGCCTTTCAGCATATTAGGCGAGCCGTTCGACAGGATGCCGGTCTTGTGGCTCTTGGCTTTGAGCGCACGCAACGCCGCGCGCGCATCGGGAAAGGCGTCGAGCTGAAAATAGGCGTCGAGCAATTGCGGCTTGAGCGCCTTCGGCACCGACGGCACCCGGACAAACGAATAGTCGAGCGCCCGTTCGGTCAGCGTCCAGAAATCCGCGTAATGGCCGGCGAGCGTGAGCGTCCAGGTATATTCGAGCTGCTTGGCGCGCCAGATCTCCGACAGGCGGTCGGCCTCGGTCCCGGCCTGCCCGCAAAAGCGCGCGATCGCCGCGTGCACGTCGAACAGTGTGCCGTAGGCGTCGAAGACGAAGATGGCCATTGATGCCTCCGATCAGCAAAACGCATGGGATTTTGCGCCAAGGCTGGCGTAGCATGGCCGCGCGGGTCAAGTCAGCGCATGACAGAGGAGTGGGAGACACGAATGGCAGCTAGCCCGGCCCTGTCCGCGACCTGGACCTATTTCGATGGCGACTGGCACGAGGGCAATGTGCTGATGTGGGGCGCGCGCACGCACGCGATCTGGCTCGGCTCCTCCGTGTTCGACGGCGCGCGCGTGTTCGAGGGCGTGGCGCCCGACCTCGATCTGCATTGCGCGCGCGTCAACGCCTCTGCGAAAACGATGTATTTGAAGCCGAACATGTCGGCCGAGGAGATAATCGGCCTCACCCGCGACGGCATGAAGAAGTTTGCCAAAGACACGACGCTTTATGTGCGCCCGATGTATTGGGCCGAGCGCGCCGGCCCGCAGGCGCTGCCGCCCGATCCCGATTCCACGCGCTTTGCGCTTACTTTGTACGACGCGCCGATGCGCAAGCCGGAGGGCTTCGCGATCACGCTGTCGCCGTTCTGCCGGCCAACCTGGGAGACCGCGCCGGTCGACGCCAAAGCCGGCTGCCTCTATCCGAACAATGCGCGGGCGCTGTTCGAGGCGAAATCGCGCGGCTTCGACAACTGCATCGTCTGCGACGTCGCCGGCAATGTCGCCGAACTCGCCAATTCCAACGTGTTCATGGCCAAGGACGGCGTCCTGTTCACCCCGATTCCGAATGGCACCTTCCTTGCCGGCATCACCCGCAAGCGCGCGATCGGCCTGTTGCGCGAGGCCGGCGTCACGGTGATCGAGAGCGTGCTGCGCTATGCCGATTTCGAGGGCGCCGACGAGATCTTCGCGACCGGCAACGCTTCCAAAGTGCTGCCGGTCAACCGCATCGGCGAGCGCTCGCTGCAACCCGGGCCGCTCTACCGCAAGGCGCGCGAGCTCTATTGGGCCTTCGCGCATTCGTAAGATGACCTAACGCGCCGAATTTTTTAGCGCGTCGCCGCCGGCGGTATCACATAGAACAGAAACGGCAAGGTTTTATCCGGAGCGCCAAAAAAGCTATGCGTCATCGCGAACTCGACGCGCCGCACGTTGGACTTGTCCTTGATAATGCGCTGCGCCTGTTCCTCGATGTAACCAAGTGCGCAGCCGTAATGGTGATAGACGTTGTAACCGAGCCGGCAGGCGATCACCATGCCCTCGCGCGCGATGCGCGCCGCGTCGATCCAGGGTGCCAGGTTCTGCTCGTCGAGCGGCAACGCCGCCGGCGTGTCGGGTAGATGGAAGGCGGTCATATAAGCGATATCGATATCGCCGCCAACGATCCGCAGCGGCTGGTCGCTCGTCTTGCGCCATTCGAGCAGTATTCGTTGTGCGAGCATCTCGCTATACATAATGTGCTCGTTCCGGTCCGTGCGGTTGATGGCGATCGCGATCGCGGGCGCCGCGATCGTCATCAGCAGTGGAACCGCAATGGCGATCGCGACCACGGCCTGCGTGGCGCGCCGGTCGATGGCAATGAGCGGCGACGACAGCAGCACGACTGGCAGCAACGCGCCGCCGGCCATCGTCCAGATTGAATTGATGTTTGTTTCGCTCGCGAGCGCCACAACGACGGGAAGCAGCAAGGGGGTGAGGAAGGCGATCAGGATAAAGCGCCGCGCGGGCGACAGCGGACGGAGGATATCGGCCAAGGCGGCACGTGATGGCTTGCTTGCTGCAAGCGCGAGCAAGGCGGGGATCGCCATATAACCGGCGCCGCCCGCCAGGTATTTACCCGTGGCGATCAGCGTTTCAACGAACGAATGTGCCGCGCGTGTATCTAAAGCGTAGACGAGCGGACTGAAATGACTTTGCGCGAGCCAGGCGAAATGCGGGGCAAGCAGTGCCGCTCCGACCGCCGCAGTGATCCATGGCGCGGGCGAGCGGAAATAGGCGCCGCGCCGCGGATCGAGCAGCGCGGCGAGCGCAAAACCTATGAGCAGGAACAGTGACCAATATTTGCCGAGCATAGCGGCTGCAGCGGCTGCGCCGGCGAGCGCCGCCCAGCCTGCGCTGCGTGTCTCGAAGGAGCGGACGAAGCACAGTGTGGCTGCGGTCCACAGCGGCAGCAGCGTGATGTTAATATCGAACCGCAGCGCTAATAAATTGGAGATCGGCGCCAAGGTGAGTAAGGCAAGCGCGACGACACGCTTTTCCGCGTCGAGATAATAGCCGAACAAGCGCCAGGCGAGCCAAAGGCCGGCGGACGCATAGACCATGCCGAACAAATAGTACGACCACTTGGCTATCGGAAATAACGTGAACCAGCCGTGCACCAGCCAGGCGGCAAGCGGCGGATGCTTGACGTAGCCAAGCGCCAAGTGCCGCGACCAGATGACTATTTCGGCGGAGTCGGCGTGAACATCTTGGCCGGCCTTGGCGAGCAAGCCGTACAGCGTCCAGAGCAGGATGTAGCCGGCCAGCATGCCGATAACCGCGCGCTCACGGCGCTGCGGATCGATCAACGCGTTTATGCGGCGATCGATAGATGCGCGAATACTCTCGAAAGTAGTCAGCGTAAGGCCCCCCGGCCACCGCTTGTCTAATGCCATGATCCTTGGCCGAAGTCTATCGCAGCGTCGGGCGTGGAACGGAATTTGTTGAAAGGCATTGCGGCCCGGCGCATCATCAAGCCGCCGTGCGATTCTGAATGCTGTAGGGAGTTTTCCTCCGGCGATTATTCCAAGGTGACGCCGATCAACCGCACCGACGAACGTTCGCTGCAGCCCGGCCCGCTCTGCCGCATCGCGCGCGAACGGTGTTGGGCCTATGCCTATTCCGCCCCATGACCTGGATGCTTGATCGCGTTGGGCATTTGATCGCCGGCTATCTGCAGAAGCCGGCGTCAGGCTATGAGCCTTTTACGCCCACCGATCCGTCGGCGCTGCGCGCCTGCATCCAGCCGGGCGATATCCTGCTGATCGAGGGACACAACCATATTTCCGGCATCATAAAATATCTGACGCAGTCGACCTGGTCGCACGCGGCGCTTTTTGTCGGGCCCATTGCCGGGCGGGTGGCGGTGGATGGCGGGCCATGCGATCTGGTTGAATCCAATCTGGATGACGGCATCATTGGCGTGCCGCTATCCAAGTACTTCCAATTTCACACGCGTATCTGCCGGCCGGTCGGGTTGTCTTCCGACGATCGAAAGGCGGTCTGCGATTACGCAATCGAGCGCATCGGCCTGCAATACGACCTCAAGAACCTCATCGACCTTGCCCGTTATCTGGTCCCGCTGCCGGTGCCGCAGCGCTGGCGGCGGCGGATGATCGGGCTCGGTTCGGGCGATCCGACCAGGCTTATCTGCTCCGCGCTCATTGCGCAGGCATTCGCCAAAGTCGGCTATCCTATTTTGCCCTCCATCACGCGGGTGGAAAGCGAGAGCGCCCGCCAGGAGATTTATCACATCCGCGACTCGTCGCTTTTTACGCCGCGCGATTTCGACATTTCGCCATATTTCGCCGTGATCAAGCCGACGATCGAAACCGGGTTCAACTACAAGTCGATCAGATGGGCGACCGGCGGTCGGCCGCCCGGTCGCTGATTGAGATGGCGATGGAACGGCCAACCCCGCCGGACGACGAAGAAAGCGAGAGTGAGCGCCGCGCGGTCAACATTTTCCTTTTGGCCGCCGCGATCCTTGTCATCGGCGGCGGCATTTGGCTGGTCAACGCCATGGTGGATGCGCGCAAGAGCGAGGAATGTTTCGAATCCGGCCGGCGCAATTGCAACCCGATCGACGTGCCGCTTCATAACCGCGACTAGATCGGCGGCGGCATTCCAAGAAATCTTGCGCTATTCCAGGGTGCGGCGGAAATCGCTCGCCGTGCGTCCGGCGGCCTTGCGGAAGGTTGCGGCAAACGCGCTGCTGTCGCTGAAGCCGAGCCGCAGGCCGATCTCGGTCATCGACAAAGAGAAATCCGCCAGCAGACATTTGGCGCGCTCGATCCGCCGGTGGATGTGATAGCGGTGCGGCGGCAATCCGAACGACTGCCGGAATGCACGCGAGAAATGATAGGGGCTCAATTGCACGAGCCCTGCCAGCGTCGCCAGCGCGACGTCGTTGGCGAGGTTGTCTTCGATATAATCGGCGACGCGCTTCTGTTGCCAGGCCGCCAGCCCGCCATAAACGACCGGCTCCCGTGTCCTGCCGCCGTTATTGACGTGCAACAACTCGTGCAACAGCACCAGGCTGAGCGCCTCCGAATAGGACTGCCGGCCGGGCGACGCCCCGTCTACCTGCGCCGCCAGCTTCGCGACGGTGTCCCACAGGTCGCGGTCGTAGAAGAAAATCTTCGGCCTGAATTCGGTCTGCGCGAAGCCGAGCTCGGGATCGAGCAGCGGCGCGCGTGGATCGATATAGAAATAGGTTACCCGCGTCAGCGTGCGCGGCGTCTGCCAACCGTGAAATTGATGGCCGGCCGGCACGAGGGTGAGCTTGCGGGTGAATTTGCGCGCGCTCGATGGCGGCAAGCCTTCGACCCGCGTCTCGCCGTCGTAGCGTTCGACGTGCTCGGTGGCGATCAGTAAATGATCGGAGCCGCGAAAGCTGTATTCGAACGGTTCGAGCCGCAACAGCTGCACCCTGTCGGCGTGCATGCCGTTCCAGGTCGCGAGATGGCGCCGAGTGACTTCGGCCGGATCGAAATTCACGATCGGCGTCGCGGCGTTGAGGTTAGGCGAGGCGTCGCTTGCGGATGACATGCAGCAATCTCCCGAATGGTAGTTGCTCGCGCTCGCTCGGGATTTCCTCGCTGACTGTTTTTTGTTTGTTTATGCGCCGGCGCGCAACGTCATCGCGGTACTAATTTCGCGATCCGCCGCAGTCGAGTACGCCACAGTGCATGACTTTCATGCGGTAAACGCCGGTCTCGCACGGCCGGCGTTTTGATCCCGGTTACCGAGCGTTTTTGCGCGCGTGGAACTCGGGCGCCCGTGTTAATGTTGCGCATTCAGCCGATCACAAAATTGCGATTGAGCTTTTTCTTTGCGCAAGCGCGCAACGGAGTCCGCAAGATCAAGCAAACGCGCGGCGGGTCGCGCCAATAGGTCTGGCGTGCAGGCATCGGTCCGCGATGCCGCATAAACATGGAGCAGACCTATGAAGAAACTGATTCTAGCAGCGGTACTGGCGACGCTTGCCGGTTCGACGGCCTTCGCGCAGTCCTACAATCCGGGTTACGGCTCGGCGAACATCGCGCCGGTCTATCACGGCGGCTCACTCGGCCACGGAGCGAACGACAGCGGCCGCGGCGCATATGCGCTGGCGACCGGCCCGGTTACCGCGCGCTCGCCGCGTGCCATAATCGGGTTCGACGGCGCCGTCGAAAACGACCCCGATCCGAACATCCGGTTCCAACTGCGCCGGGAAGCGCAAGAGGGTTGGTGATCGCGCCAGCTCCGACGATGTAGACGCGGGGTTCCGGACATCGTCCGGGACCCCGTGTGCTTTTGTCGGTCGCGATGCTACGGCGGCGGCATGGTGAGCAGCCGCGGCGGCGGGCCGCCGCGCAGGTTATAGACGCGGGCATAGACCACGCCTTCGCGCTCGATCGTGGCCATGATCGGGTGCTGCAAATGATTGCAATAGAAGGTGCCGAGCGCCAAGGCGAAGTCGGCGGTCTTGCGGTCGAAGGTGGTCTCGAATTGCGGACCCAGTTCTTCCGCGGCCGCCGCTTCCGGTCCGCAGATCGCCACCACCCAGCGCCGGCCCTGCGGCGGGTGCTCGGCGGCGGCGTCGAGCCGCGTGCGCAATTCTTCCGCCGCCTGTTTGAAGGCGAGGCCCCAGTAGTCCAGCATGTAATTGTCCTGCGCCGTGCGTACGCCGCCCGAGAGCCAATTGAACGCGGTGTATTGGTAGGGATGCAGGCGCACCATATCGCTGATTGGAAGTGCGATGCCGACGACGAAGATGGCGGCCAGCGCGCCGAGCGCAGCCTTGCCATACGCGCGCACCCGTTCGCCGATCCAGGCCGCGGCAAGCCCGCCGAGCGCCGCGAACGGCGGCAGCACGAAGATGAAATGGCGCAGCCCGTTATAGAACGCCGGGTGCGCCGCCATGGCCAAGGCGATGGGAAAAACGGCGGCGAGCGCCACGACCGTCAGACTGGCGCGGCGGTTGAGCGCCAAGGTGCGCCGCGCGGTGGCGACGAAAACGCCGACGGTGCCGATCAGGCCAAGCGCCAGCATGATTTCCGGCAGCTTGAGCCAGAATAGATGCGGCAGATAGCTCACCGGCATGGCGGTGACGTCGATCAACTGGCCTTCATAGAGTTCCTGCCACGGCTTTTCGAAAAACGTGTCGAAATATTCCACCGCGTGTAACGGGTTGAGCGGCGAGAGCGCCGACCAAGGCCAAAGCAGGCCCATGATCAGGTAGCCGAGGCCGAGTGCCGGCAGCAGGGTCGCGAGGAATTGGCCGCACCGCTGCGCGGCCGTTTTCAGATCGCTGGCGCGGGCTTCCGCGATCACAACGAACATGAGTGCGGCAATGCCGACCGGCGCGGCGACCCCGGCCAGCACGCGCGAGCCGAACGCGAGGCCCAGCCCGACGCCGGTGAGCGCGACTGTTTGCGCCGAGGCCCGCGGATATTCGTCGAAGGCACGCACCAGGCTGAGCAGCAATACCGCCATGGCGGTGGCAAAGGGTGCATCCTTCGCGTTCATGAACATGTGGCCGTAATAAATCGGGCAGGTGGCGAGCAGGATTAAAGCGATCAGGCCCGCGAGCGGTCCGCCGATGCGGCGGCCGATACGCCAGGTGGCGAACAGCCCGATGATGCCGACCGCGGCGCCGACCAGCCGTCGCGTCTCGAACAGATCGAATGGCAGCACTTTGGCGGCAAGCGCCGCCGCCATGTCGAAACCGCCGCCGTATTTGTAGAGATTGACGAAGGATAGCGCGCGCGTGTCGGCGAAGCCCGAGCCGTAAAGCTTGAGCAGCAGGTCGCCGTATTGCGAATGGGTGTAGTCGTCCCAGCCCAGCCCGTAGTCGCGGAAGGTTATCCCCGCGACGGCGGCGATGCCTGCGAGGATCAGGACCGCGATGCGATCGGTAGAGCAGATGACCGATCGCATGCAGAACATGTTCCGCCAGAAGACCGAGAAGAAGACTTAGTTCTTCGTCGAGGTGCCGCTTGTCTGCCGCGACGTTTACTTGACCGCGGCGGTGTACATTTCCTCGACGTGATCCCAATTCACAAGGTGGTCGAGAAAAGCTTTGAGGTAGTCCGGCCGCCGGTTGCGGTAGTCGATGTAGTAGGAGTGCTCCCAGACGTCGCAGCCCAGCACCGGAATAGCCCCATGAACCAAGGGGTTCTCCCCGTTCGCGGTCTTGGTGACGGTCAGCTTGCCGTCCTTGACCGCCAGCCAGCACCAGCCGGACCCGAATTGGGTGACGCCGGCTTGCGCGAAATCTTCCTTCATCTTGGCGACACCGCCTAAGTCCGAATCGATTTTCGTCTTGAGTTTGCTGGGGATTTTGTCGCCGCCGCCGTTCGGCTTCATCCACTTCCAGAAATGAATGTGGTTGTAGTGCTGGCCGGAATTGTTGAAGAGGCCGGCATTCTTGCCGAACGAGCCTTTGACCACGTCCTCCAGCGATTTGTCCTCCAGCCCGCTGCCGGCGAGCAGCTTGTTGCCGTTATCGACATAGGCCTTGTGGTGCTTGTCGTGGTGATATTCGAGTGTTTCCCGTGACATATAGGGCGCCAACGCGTCATAGGCATAGGGCAACTCGGGCAACGTGAACGACATCAGATCCTCCTCGATCCACAAACGCTGATTGGGAAAAAAGCCGGTCCCATAGTGAAACCGGGATGTCCCGGGCGAGTTCCTCGATTAACCTAATTAGGCTCTGGCGCGGGCCGGGGCAACGCCCCTGGGGCGGCAGCGCGTCGCAGGCCCGCGGCATTAAACAAGTTTGAGGGCATTCGCGACTATATTAACATTAACGGTTGCGGCCGGTGGCCCGAACGGCCAAAATTCAACGCCGCTGGAAGGCCTTAGCGGTCATTTTGTACTGGACGCTTGATCTGATGGCTCACACGAGGTCCTAACGCGCATGTCAGTCTTGTTAATATTTGTCGGCGCGATTGTCGCCATGTTGGGCGTCGGGATGGTTGGATACGGCATCCCAATCAATGAATTCAGCTTTGGCAATACGCTCATCGTCGGAGGGACCACGGCCGTGGTGGGCGGCCTCATTATCATCGCAATCGCTGTCGCGGTCCGGCAATTAAAAAGGATCGGCGAGATGCTGGCGACGTCAGTACAGCCGGACCGGCCGGTTGAGACGTTCGAATCAGTGGCACACCCGCAGGGTGCCCCAACCCCGAGCCAGATTCCGTTTCCGCCCAAGCCGAAATCCGAGGCGGCTATACCGCAAACCCAACCGCCCGCCGAAATCCAGGTCGAAGACCACCCGGCCATGGCCGCAGCGCCGACACTGCGAAATCCGGATCGGCCGCCTGTCGCGGCCGCGGAATTCGAAGCCGAGGCTTATGAGGATGTTTCGCTCTCGCCGCAACAACCGGCGCCTGCGCCGGTGCCTGCCAAGGCGGATCAGCCGGCGCCACGTGCCCCGATCAACGACGATATTTTTCCGGTGGCAGGAATGCGCTCGGAGCCCGCACTCGACACACGGTGGCATTCTTCTCCGCCGCCGCAACAGCCGCTCGAGCGCCAGTCGCAGCCGAGCCATTTCGATGCCATGTGGCCGGCGGAATCCAGACCGGTAAAGCGTCCCGTCACCGAGGAGGCCAGGCCGGAAGCGAAGCCGGCTGCGGCGCCAGCCCCGGTGCCCGAAGCTCCCAGCGAACCAGTCGCAATCTTGAAATCTGGCGTCGTCGACGGCATGAGCTACACCCTTTATGTTGATGGTTCGATCGAAGCCGAACTTCCGCAAGGTACGCTGCATTTTGCTTCGATTAATGAGCTGCGCGATCATCTCGCGAGAAGTTCGTAGCAGCCCCCGCGACAGCCCAATGCCGCCCGCCCGCCGTGAGCGGCACTTTTGTTGCGGGTGGCTTTGTTGACGGTTGCGGGCCGGCTCCGGATTGCCATGACGTTCCAAAGAAACGTCAAGTCTAGTCGAGTTCTTGTCGATCTTCTTCTTGCGGCAACTGGGTTTCGATAGTAATATTCGAAACATATAAAGTTCGAGTTCGATATTCGACGGGATTAAGGCCTCGAATCAACCGAGACAATGTTTTGGTTCCATTAGGTCTGCGGGCCGCCCGGCTCGATGACCGCGCGAAAGCGAGACAACATCGATGAGCGACACCACTGCCAGCGGAAACCACATCGAATTAACGGCGAAAATCGTATCGGCCTATGTCAGCAACAACACCGTGCCGGCCGGCGATATCCCCGCGCTGATCAATCAGGTTTATGCGGCGCTTAACCGGGTGTCCGGAAAATCCGGCGACACGCCTTCCGAGCCGCTGCGGCCTGCCGTTTCGGTGAAGAAGTCGATCACGCCGGAATACATTGTCTGCCTGGAAGACGGCAAGAAATTCAAGTCGCTCAAGCGACACTTGCGTACGCAATACAACATGACGCCCGAGCAGTATCGGGAAAAATGGGCGCTCGGCGCCGACTATCCAATGGTCGCGCCCAGCTACGCGGCCGCGCGCTCGCAATTAGCCAAGCAAATGGGCCTCGGCCAGCAGCGTCGCCGCCGCGCCAAGTAACCGCAACGTCATCGATTGCGATCGCCGCCGCGGCGATCTTGGTTATGACTCACAACGTGTAAGGATATAATTCCTATTCCTGTGGATAGCGGGTTGCCAAAATTTTGTCGAGGTTGTAAGGGAATATAATCCTATAACATGAGACGAGAATATGGCCCTGCACGAAGCCTTCAATGTTTCCCAATCAGGCACCGAAAATCGCGGCGACGATGCAATGTTGCAGGTGCAGCCATGAGCGCAAAGTCCATGCGAGCCGGCGAGCCTCCGACGCCGACGATCGATGCTTTTCGCGGCCAGCATCTCGAATTGGCGGAACGGCAGATCGCAACCGAATTCGGCCGCACAAACGTCGTTGTGGATGAGTCCGAAAGCCCGCTCGCCTGGCTGGCGCGCCGGCGCGGGCGCAAGGGTCGCGCGTTGATCGAGCCGCATCAGTTTCAGGCCGGCGAGCGGCTGCGCGCCGATTTCACCCGCGCCCACATGATGCCGCGCACGACGTCGAACTGGGCGAGCCCGATATCGTCCGGCCGCCGCGGCGCCGGCGGCGAGCGCGCCGCTGGTTTTACCGAGACGGCAATCGCCGCGCGCCAGCGCGTGCACCTGGCGCTCGACGCGGCAGGGCCCGAATTCGGCGGACTGCTGCTCGACGTCTGCTGTTTTCTCAAAGGTCTCGAAGATATCGAACGCGAGCGCGCTTGGCCGTCACGCTCGGCCAAAATCGTGCTGCAGCTCGCCCTCGATCGGCTCGCCCGCCATTACGGTTTTGCGGCGCAGGCGAAGGGTCCCGCGCACGGTCCAATACGGACGTGGCTAGCCGATGGCGCGACGTTCAGCGTCGATGGAGCGTGAATTCAGGCCGGTGCCAGCGCGGTTTTAGCTTCAGCGCGGATGCGCTCGATCATCGAACGCAGGCCATTCGAGCGTTGCGGCGTGAGGCCCTCGCGCAGGCCGATGCGGTCGAACAAAGCGAGCGCGTCGATGTCCAGAATTTCTTTCGCGCGTTTTCCGGAATAGAGCGCAATCACGATGGCGATCAGGCCGCGCACGATATGGGCATCGCTGTCGCCGTCGAAGGTCAGCGACGGGCCGGCGGCGCCGTCCGGCTTCACATGGGTGAGCAGCCAGACTTGGCTGGCGCAGCCGCGTACCTTGTTGGCCTCGCTATAGGCGCCTTCCGGCAAGGGCGACAGCGTGCGCCCGAGCTCAATGACATAACGATAGCGGTCGTCCCACTGATCGAGCAGCGTGAAATTCTCAACAATCTCGTTAATAGCGGTCATACCCCCAATATATAAGCCGCCCTGCACCGATGGCCACAAAAGATCGCGGCTCGCCCGGCAACCCGCAGCAAGCCGCTGATAAATGGGATGCTTAGACGGCCGGCCGGCCGCTGCGCGCCTCGCGCCGCGGCGGCAGCGGAACCGGCGCATGCCACGCCGGGGTCATATCGGCCGCGGTCAACGAGCCTTTGCCGGCCGCAGAAGCGCTGACCGCATTGGCGGTCTTATCCCCGGACGCCAAATTCTCGCTCAGCTTGGTCGTGATGAATTCGTAGATCGTGCGCGCGCCCGCCTCGGCCTTGTGGCCGAGCGCGACGGCAACTTTGCCACCGGCTTCGCAAGCGTCGGGCTGCCGGTCGCAGAAGCCGCGCACATCGGACACCGCGGCGCTCGCCAGCGTTACTGCCTGCTTGGCGTCGATATTGGCCTCGGCCGTCGTCGATTTCGTACCGCTCGGCAGCAGCACGCAAACGGCGGCCAACCAGAAAGCCATACGCAGCAGAAAGAACATAATGCTACCCATTATTCCCCGACGGCTGTTCCGCCGCCTTTGAACTAAAACCTAGCAGACAGGGTTGAAGCTGGCGTTCGGTTTGAGGTGAGGTTTTTGGGCAAAGTCGACGCGAATGCGACACGATTTTTATTCAATTTTGACAATGTCGAATTCGATTAAAGTTTTAAAGGTAAGCGCGCAGCGCTTGCGGTGGGCCTCTTCGGAGGATCGCGTATGGTTACCGCAACGGTAACTTTTGGTCTCGGTGCGCCCAATAGCGCCGCGCGGCAACCGAAATTTCACCATGCCTGGCGAATGCAATCGGTCGCCGCCCCGGAATGGGCCATTGGCACCGCGAAGGGGTCGGGCGTCGAGCCCGCTTTAGCGTTCGCTTAAGCCGCGCTGACTACGATTCCCGCCATCAAAAAGAGGCGCGTCTGTTCGTTTTAAGACGTGGGACAGGACCTGTGAGTTTCCTCACGCCCGTGTGGAATTATGTCGACGCGCTGGTGCACCCGTTGGCCCGGCAAGATGCGTTGATGGCGGCGCGCCATCGCGCCTTCATCGCGCCGCGTCTGTTCGGCAGTATTGCCGCGCTCGCCAGCTTCCCGCTCTATATCGCCTTTCGTGGCGTGCCGAGCGTGCTCGAACTCGGCGTGTTCGGCTGGCTGGTGGCACCCATCCTGATCGCCTATTTCCTCTCGCGCACCGGGCGTTATGAAAGCGCGCACGTGATGTCCTCGCTCTCGCTCACCGGTCTGGTGACGGTGGTGGCCTGGTGCACCGGCGGCATCGGTTCGTTTGCGGCGATCTGGCTGGTGGTCGTGCCGCTGGAAGCGGCGCTCTCCGCCTCGCGTCGGGTGGTGACGCTGGCTTCGACCTTCGCGCTCGCGGCGGCCGCCTTATTGCTGAGCCTAAGCGCGCTCGGCTTGCAGCCGCCAGCTACCACACTGGCGAGCGAGCATGGCGCGCTGGCGGCGCTCGCGATCATTTCCGCAGCTCTCTACGCGACCGGCCTGGCGCTCAGCGCCGAGCAACTCACACGCACCGGTACCGGGCTGCTCAATGCCGAGGAGGAACGCTATCGCCTGCTCGCGCGCAACATGACCGACGTCATCACGCGGCATGGGCGCAATGGCGCCGTGCTGTTCGTGTCGCCGGCGGCCGAACCGCTGTTTGGCGTGCGCGCAAGCGAGCTAGCCGGTCACGGATTGTTCGACCACGTGCATGTGGCCGACCGGCCGGCCTATTTAACCGCGCTGGCCGATGCCGCCGCGCTTGGCGAAGACCGTTCTGTCGAATTTCGCATCCGCCGTGAAAATGGCGCGGAACCTCACGGCGGCCATTTCGCATGGGTTGAAATGCGCTGCCGCCTGCTCGATCCGGCCGCGGATTTCGTGAATTCCGGTAGACGCGAAGTGGTCGCGGTGCTGCGCGACGTGACCGAGCGCAAGGTGCAGGAGCGCGCGCTCGAGATCGCCCGCAATGAATCGGAGCGCATCAACAACGCGAAAAGCCGCTTCCTCGCCACCATGAGCCACGAGCTGCGCACGCCGCTCAATGCCATCATCGGCTTCTCCGACATGCTGTGTAACGATTCGATCGAGCTCGATGAAGCGCGCGAACGCGAATATGCCAAGCTGATCAACGATTCCGGCCGTCATTTGTTGTCGGTGGTCAACGGCATTCTCGACATGTCGAAAATGGAGAGCGGTAATTTCGAGATCACGCCGGAACCGTTCGCTCCGGCGCAGGCGATTAGAAGCTGCTGCGATATCCTGGTGCTTAAGGCGCAGGAGGCGGGCGTCGAACTTAAGACGCGCATCGCCGCCGATTTGCCCGAGATCGTGGCCGACCGGAGGGCGGTCAACCAGATCCTGATCAACCTCATTTCCAATGCCATCAAGTTCACCCCGCGCGGCGGCCGCGTTAGCGTGAGCGCCCTATGCGACGGCCCCAAGCTGGTGGTCGCGGTCGAAGATACCGGCGTCGGTATCCGCGAGGCCGATCTGCCGCGGCTCGGCGAGGCGTTCTTTCAGGCACGCGCGTCATACGACCGCCGGCACGATGGCACCGGCCTCGGGCTGTCGATCGTGAAAGGCTTGGTCCGCCTACACGGTGGCGACATGGATATCCGCAGCCGGTTGGGTGATGGGACGCGGGTGACGGTGCGATTGCCGATCGATGGCGACGGCACTCGGCCTGCCGTCGAACCGATCAGACTGGTCACCGAGCGGGTCCGCGAATCTACCGCGGCCGCCAACATTCAGGCGAAGAAAAGTGCGTAGTCGTAGCCGGCGTGAGCGGATGACTGATATCAATGGTGGCGTCGGCAGGATAGCCGTCGCGATCAGCCGTCACCCGCGCGAATTCGTCGGCATTGTGATGGCGACGCTGGCGGTCTTCGCGATTTTCATCAATGCGCTGTTTCTGCAGCACGGCCCGCATCCGGCACCGATCTTCGCCACTCGAGCGCCGACGGCCCCGGAAGCGCCGGTCCTATTGCCGCGCCCGCGCGCGGTGGCACCGACCGTCGCGCCGGCCACGGTAGCGCGAAGCCAGGCGCAGATCATCGGTGATATCCAGCGCGAGTTGAGCCATAAGGGCTTCTATGACGGCACAGTCGATGGCATCTGGGGAGCCAAGACCGACGCCGCGGCGCGCGACTTCGTGCAGGCCGCCGGATTGAAGATCATCGCCGAAGCGAACGAAGGCTTGCTGCAGGCGATTGTCACGTCCAACGCCAAGGCGCAGACAGGCCGTGCCGCAGCGCCGGTTCGCAATGATCCAATCGCCGAATTGATCGCGCCGACCAAGCAAGTGCAATCGATCCAGCGCGCGCTCGCCGATTTCGGCTATGGCCAGATCAAGCCGACCGGCGTGTACGATCCGGAGACGAAAGAAGCGATCGAGAAATTCGAGCGCGATCGACGCCTTCCGGTGACCGGGCAAATATCCGATCAACTGGTGCGCGATCTGGCCGCTATGACCGGACGCCCGTTGGAGTGATAGCGCGCCGCTAATGGCTCGTGTTACTCAAAGCCATGCGACTGAAATCCGGCATCTGGGTGGCGGCCTATCTGCGCCGCTGTAATATAGAAGGCGCTTTCGCGGCGGTACGCCGGCGCGGCGCCGAAGAGGCCGGCGCGGTATTCATCAAAATAAGCCGGCTCGACGGTACCGCCACATTATATGGGCCGGCGGCGCAATCCACCTTCAACGAGGCGCAACCGGCCGACCGTAATTTTTCAGTCGTGCTCGGCGGCGAGAAGCCGGTGGCGGAAAGCGATATCGAAGCCCGCCTTGCGCGTGAGATCCGCTTCGATCCCGACGTTTGGATCGTCGAGGTCGAGGATCGCGCCGGACGGAATTTCCTCGACGGCAACGTCGTAGCGTAGCGCCGCCTAATTTCGGCTGGTTTTGACGTGCGCGGGCTGCCCGACGCGGCCGCGATCCGAGCGGTACCGCGCTGGCGTTGACAGCGAGCGGGCATCGCGACGTTCGTCGTCCCAATGCACCGGCTCATGCGGTGGCCGCGACCGGCTGCTCGCCTGCCGCCAAATCGTCAGCATTTGCTCCGCCGCGGCCGGGGCGAGTTCGTCATATAGGTGGGCGAGGTCGTAGACCCGCTCGACCGAAAGACCAATCGCCGGATTGAGGAACAGCAGAATACGATGGAGCACCGCGGCGGTCATACCGAGGGCGCGAGCGGCGACGACGATCGGTTCGCCGGTTGGGTCGCGCGCGATGCGCTCGGCCAGCGTCCGGCTGATCCCAAGTGCGCGTTCGAGCATGCGGCTGAATTCGCCGGGGTTGCGTTGCAGCGCCGCGTTTTCCAGGCGGCGGATGACTTCACTTGAGGCCGGCGTGAGGCGGCGCGCGGCCGCGTCTGTCGATACATCGAGATTGGTCAAAATCAGGCGGCGTTCTTCGGTCTTGGCCGCAAAGAATAATTCTAACAGATCGGTCCGGGCGGTTGGTTTCGCCTTGGCTACGGCGTTCGGTTGGGGGCCCGGGTGTTTGGAGGTGATGCCAAGCTTGGCAAGGATCGCCGTTGGCGCGGCCGGGTAGGCCGACAGCCGGTCTGCCACCACCGCAAGGGTCGTCGCATCGACGGCATCGATCAAGCCGCGTGCGAGTTCCGCATATTGGGTTTCCTCTTCGGCGCTATGGGCCGGCTTCTGCACGTAAAGGTCGGTGAGAACCCGCAGAAGCGTGGGGCGAATATCCACGCCGTCCCGGCATGCCAGATCGACCAGACTGTCGAGAGAGGGGTACGCAGAGGACTTCGCCATGACGTTTACGTACTTTAACCGGCTACGACGGCTCACATTAGTCACGGCGCGTTAGCGGACCGTTAACTAAGCGATGCCGTAAGCTGTTGAAATCGTTAATGGCCGTGCGCGGGCATGCGCCGCTATGTTTCGGGTTTGTTTTTGTCGCGATGGGCGATCCTGGCATTGGAAACGCGGCGGGCGGCCTCCAGAGTATCGCGGTCATAAACCCTGGCGGTGGTGCGCTTATCTGCATGCCCCGCCGTCTTTGCCACGTCGTCGGTCGGCGCCCCGGCTTCGCGGGCTTCCGTGATACCGCCGGCACGCAGGTCACGATTCCAAACGAGGTGCGAAATACCGGCTGCATCGGCGCACCGGCGCCAAAAATCGCGGTAATACCACTGGCGATAGGGAAGACGCGTCTTGGGGTTGGTGATGAGAGGCCCGAGGCGGCGCTCAGGGGGGATGCCGGCGAACTCCTCCATGACCATCGGGCAGGGCTTCAGGTCGATGGTGATGCGGGCGGCGCTGGTTGTCGCTGTCTTGCTCGGGGTTAAGCGGAAAATCAAATCTCCGTCGATCTGACCCCAGGTGGGGCCAATCCACTTTGAGCGTCCGTCAATAAGGCTCGACGGGCGGGGATCGGCGAGAGGAATCCATTCACCGGTAACGTCCCATTGCCGCAAGGTCGCTTCGAACTGCAACGCATAGGCAAGGGCAGCTAACGGGTGGCCAGCTTTGTGGGCGGCGGCGCGGGCGCGCGTCACCTCTGCGGCTGTCGGTGCTTGCGTACGCGGAGCGGGGGCCGCAAATTCAAGCTCTTCAAAAATAGATTTGAGCTCGGCGCAACCGCGAAGGCGACAGATTTTTCCGAACGACAGTGCCGTCTTGAGCACCGTGATAGCCATGCGCGCCGCTGCGATCTTGGGGCGGCCATCCGGCTTATCCGGCTTAGACCAGACTGCAAACCACCGCCGAATATCCCGCCCATCGCACGCGTCTATACGGCGGCGGCCAACCTCGGTTTTGAGCATCCCTGCGTAAACGTCGTATGGATGCCGCGAGGACGGCTTTAGCCGCCTATAGGGGCTTTCCTCGTCGGTGAGATAAATTTCCAAAAGTGAGCCGAATGTTCCATCGAACGTAGGTGTCTGACTTGTGCGACCGGATAACCACGCTAGCATTTCCGCTTGCAAGCGCTGACACCGCGCAAGTAGCAGGTGCTCGTTATCGGCAAGCGAAGACAAGTTCACCGACTTGACCGGATAGCTGGCCGCAATAGCGGTCTTAGTGGCGCGCCAAATCGGAACCGCGCTGCCAGCTCGTGCAGCCCATCTTAACCCAGGCGCTTGCGGCGGTTTTTCCACGATCCCAAATCCTCGGTACCGTCCGGAGCCAATGGGGAGTCTATCCCAATGCCATGCTCGCGGTCGAAAAAAACTTTAATAGCAGGAACATAGCGGCCGCCCAGGAGCGGGTCGGGTTTTGGCAGGCCGCGGCGTTCAAGCAGGGGAGCAATAGCGCCCCATTCAGGGGCACGGTCAGGGCCGAGGACCGCAAGCGCAATTTCATCTTCACCTGCATAAAGGGGAAGATTTTCAAGTAGTGCAATCTTCATTGTGTCTTATCCGGCCACGTACGATTGCTATATTTACGACGGCGCTCGACATTTCTGGACCTTGCCACTCAACCAGCTGCTTACCCGGTGAACTATTCCCTTCAGATGCGCCGCAATGGGCAATGCGGGTGGATGGCTATGTGCGCAGCCGCGGGTACACCAAACTGCGAATTCGCCAGGCCCTACGATGAAGCAGCTCCCATCACAGACTGGTAGCGCATCATCTTTCTCTCGTCCGCATAAGCTAGGTTTGTCAGGTTTGTCGTGCATCGGTTCCTCCCCTTGCTCCTAAGCTTGTGGCTATGCAGCGAGCCCATACTGGCGCGGACGAGCACTCAACTGAGCTGATGGTTTGAGGTACCGATGAAGTCCGGCACATTCATCTTCGTCGTAGGTTGCCTCCAGTTTGTCGAGCGCTTGATGCCATTCCGCTGCGGTCCCCGTGATAGCGGTAGTGATTTTGCCGCCACGTCCATCACAGACTACGAGCATTGTCGTACGATCGCTCTGCCGCAGGAAAGCGGAGCGTGCGCCGTTACTTAGAGCGAAGGTGATAAGGCGGTTTTCTAGATTACGCCCGACGTACAGTAGTTCCTGACGGCGGCAGCGAGGCGCCACGGCTTGGAGTTGACGAATAGGAAAATATACCTTAAGCTGAGATAGGCTGGTGAGGCGCACCATGGTGTGCAAGCTCCGAGTTGGTGTGCCTCACCGCCATGGAGATCGTTAGCGCGATCTCCGAACCCCCGCCTAGAACGCGGGGGTTCTCTTAATGACAAAGCAAGACACACGGGTTGAGGTGTGCCTCGCCAAATCTCACCAGCTAGCTCAAAGGAACAAGCCGGAGGAAATTTGAGAATACGGCCGTCGAGCGGTTTCAGAAGATGAGGTGGGGGAGCTTTGAAAAAGGGGGCGGCCGTCACTTACGAATGCCAGCGACGGCACGATTTCAGGAAAGATAGGTCGAGTCGCTCGGAAAATCTGGACGCACTATATCTTGAAAAATTTGGCCCGGGAATTTTCGAAAAATCTTGGCAGAGCAGCCATACACGCTATAGTAGGCCTGTCGACTGGGGGTTCCCGTGCAGATACCAGCAAACGAGGACGTAATCCGCGAGCTTTCGCGTGTAATGCGGTTCTCGGAGGTCTTCTTCGACGCCTTTGGAATTTCCCGGGACCGGGTTGTTCAGTGGCAATTCGTCACCATCCTTCTGAGGCTGCAGGAGCGCTTAGAGGTAGGTTTCTTGAAGCTCAGGTCCGATAAGCAATTTAAGGCCTTGGTCGATAGCCTCAAATACGAGACGCGCGACTACGCCATCTGGGCAATCTTCGATGGTTGCCGGAACGAAGAGGGGCCGTTTGTGGAACGGCCGCAAGACCGAACCAAGAATCGAACCGCCAAGCTGAACAATAATTTTAGTGCTGCAGCCGCCCGGCACGTGGAGGCTTTCAGAGCCAAGCTTGGATTAGCGGATTCCGGCCTCGGGCAATTGGAGCCGGTAGAAGCAATGAAGTGCATCTTCTCCGTACTGAATGATGACTATTATCCTGTTTGGCGGGAGACAGTTGCACGACTCGCAAAACATTCGGGGTTGGATGACCCTTCCGAAGTGCGCGATGAACTTTTGCGCAAGGCGCCGTATTGGGTCCTCGTTTTGACCGCCTGGAGGAGGGCATTAGGCGACCGCTCGGTTGCCACTGACAAAGCAGGCTTATGGCGAGCGGCCTATGATACGCTTAGAGGTGCCGATCCAGACGAATTGAATCCTTGCGTCAATTTCCTGAGCGGAGACGAAGGTCCGAAAATTCTGATACGCTCTCGGCAAAACAAGCTTGAGGTTTACAGTATCAATCCAAAATACAATGAACCCCTTTCATGGTATGGTAATCAGATCTTTCAATTAAACCGCTCATTAGAAGGACGATTGCTCAACCTATCGAATTCCTATGTCGAGGCTGCTCAATAAAATGCACGCTTTGGACTACCGGGCTTGAGCTTCGAACGTCAACGTTGCTGCCAAGCTCGGAAGTTCAAAGAGCTCTTTTCGCTGATTGCTGCTGCTTGCCGGCTCCCGACGAATTAAGATCACAAATTCGAGAGGACTGCGATTGGCGCGCGCGCGTGCAACTAATGTCCGCGTGAACTTAATGTTAGCAGAACAAATAACGCTGCAATAATAGCCTTCACAACGTGATTTCTGCGACGCGTCAGGCACCAGTATCACTTCGTGGTCGGCCGGTAGTCGGTCGAAATTTACGAGGTGATCAACATGCGCGCTACTGCCGTCTTTCTTGCACTTACATGCCTGGTGCTCTGCGGAGGCACACAGCCATCTCGCGCGGAGCTGCAATTTCAATCGAGCATCGAGCAGTGGTGCCGGCCAGCAATGCCGACCGGCCATACGATCTTGCGCTGGAAGCAGCCGAACAGCTGCGGGAATGACTGCTTCGATTGGCGGCTCAGTTGTGCGAACGGTAAGGCAGTTATGCTGGAATCAAAAAATAATCCGGCGACCACCAAACTGCAACAGATGTTCGCCTATACCTTGCCGTGGTCGTTCCTGATGTATCTAGTGCCGTTCGTGCTGGTGATTGGCGTTGCCAGCATCGGGTCGCAGCTGGCGTGGCCGTTGCTGGCCGCCAATGCGCTATTCCTGACCTATGCCGCCTACGCCGCGTGGTACTGGATTGAGAGCATCACCGGCAACCCCTTCGGTCTCTGGGCTGAGTGGCAGCGGCTGCTGTTCCTCAGCCCATATGTGTTTTGGCCGGTTGTCGCGGTGTGGGCGTTGCTGAATCTGCCGGCGCTGCTGCGGGGCCTGGAGGAATTCTTCTATCGCCACCCCACGGAGAGCGTGATGGTACCAGCGATGTGGGTGGGGCACCCGGCGCAGGCCGTGACCATGTCGGCAGCGCTAATGCCACACATGCATGAGTATGCCGATCCCAGCGAAACCGCATCGTACTACCACCGCCAGACCGAGCAGGTCTACGCGCTCAAGGACAAGCTCAATGCCGAAGCCGCCCTGGCGGAAGCCATCAGCCGGCGCGAGCGCGCCCGGCGGCAACTCAACGATCACTTCTGAGGAGCGTGTTATGGGGATCAAGCCGCCGATTGAAATGATGCCGCCGCAGTCGCTCAGTCTGCCGGAGCGGAACAACGCGATGACGGTCGCTATACCACAACACACAATGACGGTGCCGGCGCCGCTTACGACGCCGGTCACTATTTGGGGAACCAAGCGTCAAGCCCGGTATCACCGGGCGCTGACCGACATGACCAACGCCCAAACCGAGTATGTGCGGGCGCGGACGGAGTTGGCGAAATCCTTTGTCGGCGCAGTGCGCGCCGCGAACGAGGTCGCCGAGTTGCCGGAAATCTGCCAAAGCGATACGCAAATCCGGCGGCTGCAGCGAGAACGTGACTACGTAAATGCACGGCGGGAGGTGGAGGAGGCGCGCTACGGGTTGTTGGCCACACAGGACGAGGTCGACAAATTGCGCAAGCCGCGCATGAAACAAATCGCTGGCAAAAATACGGCGGCAATTGATGCGTTAATGAAGACCAAAGTCGATATGGAAGCGCTCGGTGAGGACACGAGCGAGCTTGAGCAGACGTTGGTGACACTTCAGCGAGAGCGAGTGTAGTTGTGTATCACTCTCGGCTGCCCAACATGCCGGCGGAACTCGCGGCGCGATTTCCGCTGGCGACACGTCAAGCCACAATTACATACGACCACGGCACCGTCGCGCTGGGGCGCGCCGACAAGCGCGCCGTAGCTATGCGGCGGCGTCCCCGCTTTGAACACAGCCACGTCATCGGGACCACGGGCGGCGGCAAAACAAATTTTTTGGAGCTGCTCATACGGCAGGACATCAAAAACGGCGACGGCGTGTGCGTCATCGATCCACACGGCTCGCATCCGGACAGCATCTACCGCTCGCTTATCAGCTGGATGTTTGCCGCCGGCTACCACAAGAAGCGCGTTGTCCACCTGGTGGACCCCAACGCCGAGAGCCATACGACCGGCTTTAATCCGCTGGCGTTGCCAGAGCCCACCACCAGCGTGTCGGTGGTGGCCTCGGCCACGCTGGAAGCATTTGAAAAAGTATGGGCGGACGAAAACACACATAGCAAACCCACCATCCGGCGCATCCTCAAAGGCACCTTTGCTGCCCTCGCTGAGCTGCGGCTCACGCTTGCCGAGGCGGAGCTGCTGTTTGATCAGTACGACAGCCATGGAATTCGAGCGTTGGTGCTCGACAAAATCGAGGACCGGTATGCCAGGGCAGTGTTCGCCGACCTACAGCGTATAGCGGATGGTGATCGTACCGGGCAGAGGTTTCGCGACGAAGTAGTTGGACCGATTAACCGGCTCGCAGAATTTGTAAGTGCCCCGAGCATTCGGCGCATCATCGGTCAGCGCGAGCAGGGAATTGACCTACGGCAGGCGATGGACGAGGGTCACATCATTCTAGTCAACCTTTCTGGCGGCAATGCGGTCAGCGACGCGGATACCGAGCTGCTCGGCCGCTTATTGACGCGGTTCCTATTTTTCCACGCCAAGCGCCGCAAGAGCGCGCGGCCGTTTTGGTTCTATCTCGACGAATGCCAGCGGTACCTTTCCGGCGATGTTCCGAGTTTGCTCGCTGAAGCGCGCAAGTTCCGCGTCGGCGTGACGCTCAGCCATCAATGGCAGTCCCAGCTCGGCGATGCTGACAGCCAAACGCTCGCTGCGGTTCATAACGCCACGAATCTCAAGGTGGCTTTCCGCATAAAGCATCCGAAGGAAGCGAAAGAGATCGCCGAAGCGATTATCCCGATCGACCTGGAGATCCCCGTGCAAGCGTTGGTGAAGCCCACCGTGGTTGGACATATCCGGACGATGTTCGCCAGCCACAGCACAACCGAGTCTGAGAGCTACGGCACGGCCACGTCCGCATCGGAATCGACCACCTCGTCGGAAAGCGAAGGCGTTACCGACACATCGACCGACTCGTGGGGAAGCAACCAGAGCCTGTCGGTAGGGACGGGGCGAAGTTATACAGTGCCGTATGCCACCGGGCCGCTGGCGGTGCCACAAGACGTGACGATAAGCAGCTCGCAGTCAGCGGGGAAGGGAAGCGGCCAAGGGGGCATGCGTTCCCACGGCAGCAGCTCCAGCAGTTCCACCTCAACGACCTGCGGCGAAACGGTCACGGAAAGTTATTCGCATAGTTCTTCCGAAACGCACGGAGAATCCGAGGGGCTGGAGCCGATCTACGAGAACTTGCCGAGTGCTGTGCACAGCTACGACAACGCCGTGTATATGGCCGCGCAGAAGCTGCGAGGGCTTGCTGCCGGCGAGGCGTACGTGAGCTATGTCGACCAGGATGGCATGCACAGCGCCCGTGTGCGGGTGCCTTTGGTAAAGCAAGTGGCCGTCGCCGACCCTACCTTCGTCGGCATCCGGGCGCTGATGTTGAGCCGGAGCCCATCGGCGCTGCCGACACCGGATGCCGCGGCGCAGCTTGATCGGCGAGAGCAAGATCTCGTTGATGCCGCAAACCTCTTGAGGCTGCCACCTGCCGAACCAGAAGATTTTCGGGTGAAAGCCCCCAAAGGAGGAGAGCGAAAAGGTCGGCGTCGTTCGCATGGGGAGCCAGCTAATGTGCCGGAGGCTACCCTGTCAGGGGGTGAAAATCGCCGGAGGCGACGGCCATCTGCCGCCCTTGACGGGGGAGCGCCGGCAGAAAACGAGCCATAGGCGAACGGCGCCTGCACAGCCAAACGAGATGCTTTGTCCGGAAGGTATAATAGGGAAGTGGACACCCAAACTGCATTTAAGGCCCGCGCGAAGCGGCTGGTGCGTCCGGAAAATCCGGAGCCGACCGGAACGCCCGAGCGAGCCTTGCGATTGCTTGCGGCGGTCGCACAAAATCGTTTCTGCTCTACGCCCCAACTCGCCGCGGTTGACGGCGGTAGCGAGCAAAATGTCAGCCGGTGGCTGAAGGCGCTTTTCCATAACGGCTTTCTCGATCGGCGGCGGGTCAGTCTTACCGGACCGTTGGCCTACGCGATCACGCGCAAGGGCGCGAGGCTCTTGCGTGAGAGAGGGCACTTAATAAACGCCTCGGTCGATTGGACCGAAAAGAACAAGCGAGCCGGCGAAAAATTTATTGAACACACGCTCGAAATCGCGGGCTTTATGACGCGCTTGGAGCGCGCCTGCGAAGCCCGCGACGACATTGAGCTTCTGCGAGAGCACGAGATTATCGCTGGGTCTCCCGACAAAACGCAAAGGGCGCGCGAGCCGCTGCGGTGGCGAGTGGAGCGTATTGAATGGGGAAAGAAAGAGATATCGACGGTCGTTCCCGACGGCGCCTTTGCTTTGGTCTTTCTGGACGATACTGCCTCCTATTTTTTGCTAGAAGTTGACCGCGGGACGATACCGCTCAACCGCACTGACACCGAAGGGTCGGCGGCATGGCGCAAGAATATTCGATACAAACTCGTCACCTACTACGATGGTTGGAAAGTTGGAAGGCAGATCGAGCAATTCGGAATCAAGCAGCTTCGCGTGCTGATGTTGACCACATCAGCGAAGCGGGTGGAGAATATGCTCGGCGTGCTTGATGAAATAACGGAAGGGCGCGGGTCAAATTTCTTTTTGTTTGGCCATAACGGCCAGCTTAAAGGCAGCGATCCGCTTAATATGGAGTGGGTGAGCGGGAAGCGGAAGTTAGTTCGACTGACTGACTAATTAATTAAGCGATTCCCTTTGCACAAAAAACAGCACAGGCGTGGATCTCCAGAGATAAAAGCAGTAAGGTTTGATCGATTGATGAAGAAAGAGTCGCAATGGATCGACTTGAACTGCTCAAAGATATTTCATTTGGTGCCCGCGTAGCTGAAGAAGAGACAGCAGAGCTGGCTAGCTATTTCGTCGAAACGGATCAGTGGGATCGACGTTTCCGTGGAGAAGTTGACGTCATAAAAGGAGAGAAAGGCGCGGGCAAGAGTGCAATTTATGCGTTGCTGGTGGCCAAAACAAATGAGTTGTTTGATAAGCGAATCTTGCTTATTACGGCTGAACGACCACGTGGAACACCGGTCTTCAAAGAATTAGTTGCAGACCCTCCGGCTTCCGAAGCGGAGTTTATCGGACTTTGGAAACTGTATATTCTGACGCTTATCGCACAAACAATTCATGAGTACGGCGTTAATAACGAACATCTAACGCGATTGCGTGGATACCTCGCAGATCAAGGATTTATCGAAAAAGAACTTAACTTAAATCGACTCCTAAAAACATCCTTTGAATACGTGCGATCATATTTTCGACCAAAGCTCCTTGAAGCCACCGCCACAATCGATCCGGTTACGGGAAAGTACTCTTTTTCCGGAAAGATAATGCCGGGAGAGCCCGATGCAAAAGAACGTTCATTAGGTCATATATCAATCGATGATTTAGCGGCGCTGGCCGAGAAAGCTCTTGCGGAGGCCAATTTTCAAACGTGGGTCCTGCTCGATAGGCTCGATGTAGCATTTGCTGAAACTCATGAGCTGGAAAAGAACGCGCTGCGCGCGCTCTTCCGTGTTTATCGAGACTTTGGTGGCTTTGATCACATTAAACTTAAAATATTCATTCGGTCAGATATTTGGAAGCGTATTGTTGATGAAGGCTTTCGAGAGGCTAGTCACATTACGCGAGATGTGGTTTTAGATTGGTCTACTAGCGCACTCTTAAACTTAATTGTTCGGCGGATTCTTAAAAATTCCGCGCTTATAAAGGAATGGAAAATTGATCGGGACGCTGTGCTGCGAAGCTCGGCTGCACAAACCGATTTGTTCTATCGAGTGTTTCCAAAGCAAGTAGATCAAGGGCCACAAAAACCTGCAACTCTTGCTTGGATTCTCAGTCGTTGCGCGGATGCGACAGACAAGACGGCTCCGCGAGAGGTAATTCACCTACTAAACACGATTAGGGAAGAAGAAGTTCGGCGAATTGAGCACGGCGGGTCTGCGTCAGAAAATACACTATTTGATCGGTCAGTATTTAAGGCTGCGCTCCCAGCTGTTTCTAAGGCCAGACTCGTTCAAACAATCTATGCGGAGTACCCCGACACAGAGCCGTTTCTATCAAAATTCAAAGGAGAGAAAACTGAGCATACCGTAGCTAGTCTTGCGGCACTTTGGAAAGTTCCTAACGTTGTTGCTTTGTCCAAAGCCGAAGAACTTGTGGAGATAGGGTTCTTTCAAAAGCGGGGTTCACGCGAAGCTCCAACATTTTGGGTGCCGTTTTTGTATCGCGACGCATTGGAAATGATTCAGGGTAAAGCAGAGGATGAATAAGCGGTCGCGCGGCGCTCACTAGTGCGCCGTCGATGGTTTTATTATAGCATCCTGAAATTCTAGGTAAGTCTTTGGAGTGTGAAAAGAGTTGTTATGAAAAGCCCCCGCGTGGGTAGCGGGGGCTTGAGTTTCGAGCGTAGGCATCGCTGCCGAGCTTGAAAGTTCCAAAGAGCTGTTATTTGCGACTACGGCTGGTGGTGTCCCGGCGCCTGTCGTTGTTCATTGGTGCCGGTTCCTCGTCCTTGTTCTTCGGGGGGCGCAGGACGATTTTGCCATCGATCGGCATGGCTTGCAAAACGACATTGAAGCCATCGCCGTCTTTGTGGGCAAACGCGGCGCCTACATTGAGCCAAAAGTCGTCCTGGCCTTCGCGCTTGATGACCGTATACGCCTGGTACGCCGGCTGCTGGTGGGTCGTAGCCATCGTCAGTGTTCCTTTCTCGATGGTTGCTGAGCGAAACGCACGTGCGTTCGAATGAGCGCAAGTACGTCGTCGATCGTCGCGACACGGTCGCTGGCGATTTCTTGTTCGAGGAGTTGCGGTTCTTCGTCGTCGACGGTCGTCGCTATGAGCGAGACGAATAATTTTCCGTCGGCGAGCGGCGCGAGTTCGACACGAAAAAACTCGGGATTGTGGATGATGGGTGTGCCGTGCTCGCTCGGAGCGCGGCCGTATATGTCAAGCATCGTTTTCTCCGTCTTGCACGACCGGCGCCCGAGGAATTCAGGCGGCGGCCAACAAAACGGAGCGCTGGTGTACAGCCTACAAAGGAGTTGAAAATCGTGCAAATATAGACAAGGAAGAAATTGTGTGTCGGCGTAATAGGCGGGGCTTTAAATTTTCTTGGTGCCATTCCCTTGGTCGGGCAGGAAAGCTGGCATTCCCTCGGAGCCGGCACTGAAAATCGTGCGACCGCGACCAGCGGGGTCAAGGTTCCGTTAGCACCCGAAGGGCTTGACCTTGACACCAGCACAAGGCGGGGGCGCAGGCTGGAGAAAGGGTGGAAAAAATTAGCTGGCTTAATTGGAAGGTGAGGGTGGTAAGAGGGGTTTAGGTTCATACACCGCGTCGGGGACTGTGACGGGCTCAATTGACGCCGGAAATGTACTTAGTAATCGATGGGGTCCATCGTGAATGATGAGCGTTGGCTCAGCTGCCGTGCTTGCGACCTCAGCGATTGTGCCACGCGCAACAATATTCGGCCGGCTGAATTGCATTGATTGTCTCACTGATTCCTTGCCCATATTTGGGCTACAGCCTTAAGAAAGTAATAACCCCTAAGATGTGCCGGGTCCAGTGGGGCCTGGGGCCGGAGCCGGATCTGGCACGGGAGTGAGTGGGGAGGTATCCGCGGCTTCTGGTGTGGGTGCGGGCGCCGGCACCGGTAGTGCAACGTCAACCCATCCGATTTTTTCCGGGGCCATCTGAATTTTTATCTCCAGATTAGGCAGGGGGCTTGCAAAAATGCGGCCAGCGACCCGAAAGCGACTTCCATGCCGAATGCTTTCCATCAACGCAGCCGTGTATTCATACTCAGTTGTTGGAACTGGCTGAGGATTGGGACCAAAGAGAGCTCGGCAGTTTGGGTTATCCTTGACCAGATCGAGCGGCACAAAAGCTTCGCGTAGGCACAATTCAGCTTCTAAATCTTTCCAAATTGACCACATCAAGTCTTCTACAGCGATATCTGGTTTCGCCACTGATAATCCAATCTCTTTTGCTTCTGTTCGGCTTAGCGGATAGCCATGATGAAAATATTTGGTATTTAATGAGTGCGAGATGGTCCTGGCCTTTTGTTTCTCGGCCTTTTTCGTCATGTGCATGAGAAGCATTTTTTCGCCGATGGTGGCACTAAGCTGTGTGCTGCGTGCAGCGGTACCAACAGAGACGAAGCCAACCTCCTCACTAAATTTCAGAAAAACGTCACGCAATGGCTCTTGACGAGTCAGGCCGACTTGTTCCCGCGCAAAGCGGAGAAATGCCTGGAGGTCTTCCGTGCCGAATTGAATACCTTTTAATGGATTTGTGACTTGCGGATCAGTTGGGCCGAGATTTCCGTGGGGATGCATAACGATCTCGTTCGCACCAAGAGCTATCAATGTCGCAGCGCTAAACGCCGAATGGGGGATTAGTATCGAAAATTTCTTAACACGTTCCCGAATCAATGAAACAACTCGCCAGGCAACAGTTCCGTCGCCTCCGTTGCTTACGAGTAACAAATCTAAGTCTGTGGTATCCCGGGGAAGAGTCTGGAGCTGAGTAAGAAGTTCTGAAATCGTATCCTGACCGATTTGTCCGGGTGCATTATATCGAGTGCTCGTGATGTAGGCAATGAGCGGCTTTCCTCGAATCTTTTCAACTTTTTCGTAAAGTTGAATTCTATCCGATAGTCCCATGTCGCCCTGCGACGGTGATAGTGTTGTTGAAATCGTATCAGCACGCACTAGCGCGATTACGGACACTCCGGTAAGGCCAGCAAATTATCGTTCCATACTCCGTCAGCATGCGTACGTAAGTATTCCCCGTGCGGACCGACAACGACTCCGACGTTGGCTCGTTTTCCAGCCACCTGAGTATAGAAGGTATTTGAACCTGTCTTGATTGATTGGATCACCTGTGCGCGGGTCCATTTCCATCCCCCCCCACCGGGCCCGCCTAAGTGCGTAATGCCTTCGTGCGTGTTGTCACGAGGTAGCTTATTGATGCAGGTGACTATGACGTCAGCCATTACGTTGCCCCTGAATGCGCAGGTCTCAATACTGGCTTCATCATTACCAATTCTGAGGTAGCTTGTCAGCAGCGTGAATCTGGGTCGCGAGACGATCGTTTGCCTGTTGCCATTCCCTTGGTGGGGCAGGAAAGCGGGCATTCCCTCGGAGCCGGCCGCGAAAAGCGTGCGACCACGACCAGCGGGGTCAAGGTTGCGTAGCATCCGCAGGGCTTGACCTTGACGCCAGCGCAAGGCGGGGGCGCAGGCTGATGGGGAAGTGGAGAAGTGAAGAGCTGACAGGCAATCAATACGTCTTGGAGCCTCGGCGTTTGACTGCCGTAACGACGATCACTTTATTCTGGTGGTTGAGGTCGTACAAAATACGCCAGTCACCAATTCTACGGCGAAGCGCACCGTCGAGGCCTTTCAGAAATTTGACGTCGCCCCTGAAGGGATCGTAGCACATTTCTGAAAACGCATGGTCGATTTGGTCACGGTCTGGTGCGGACAATCTGCGAAGCTGCCGCTTGGCGCGACTAGTGATCGCCAAGCCCCATTTCATGCCTCCAGTCTTTTAGTGACAAAAAGTTTCCATTTTGAAATTCCTTTCTGCCCTCGTCGACCGCTGCGCGGTCGCCCGGTTCAGGATCTTCCTCCAATTGTGATATGAGCGTTCGCGCGGCGCTGTCTTGCATGTTTTCAGGCAACTGGCGCAGACGCTCGATTGCCTGTTCGAGTAATTTGGTCATGCGAATATCATAGCAAATAAGTGCCTTGGAAGTTATCTTGACTAGACGAGATTTGCGTGTCGTAAAACAGATATTGTGCGACGTTGAAACACGGCTCAACAGAGGCACCACACGGCGTTTCTCTCCCGCGGTACGCGGTTGACTCTTTGAATCAGAAATCTGTCTGAGATCAGAGTAGCTCGGTGATGACACGCTCAAGATTGTCCTCATTTCCAGCGAAGCTTTCGACAGCCGCGTTGATGATTTTGTCCGGCTCGAGTGCATCGAAATTGAGTGGATGGCCTGCTTTGTCTGCAATAATTCCAAGAAATGACAATTGAGTACGGCCGTTTCCTTCACGGAACGGGTGGATAGCATTTAGCTCGGCGAGAAAATGAGACGCTCTCTTTGCAAAGTCGGCTTTGCTGAGGCCGGCGAGGTAATTCTGTTTAGCTAGTGTAGCAAAGAGCTTCTCCATTTCTGGGTCGATGTTTTCCGGGAAGCAAAACCAGTTTCCACCCTTACCAATACGAATTTTGCGGGGCTTGCCGGCCCAGTCATAAACGTCTTGAAAAAGATGTTTGTGTAATGCGCGATAGTGCGCGTAGTCGAGCTTGCCCTGCGGTATTGGCTCCTGAGCTCGCTGATTGCTTATTTCAGCCTCAAACGCTGCAAGCTTTGCAGCGTCTTTGATGTCGAGTCTATTTTTGAGAATGTCCGTACCGGAATAGCAGTAAACGGTGTCGTTTTCGACTTCGTACATCGGCGCGTTTATGCTTTGCGGTAAGCCCGTATGATTGAACGACGTCGTTCTTCGGCCGACATGCCCTTAAGATCAAATTCTGCGATACGCGTTCGCATTTCGCCGGTAAGGACGATTCCTTCAACCGCACTGATCTTGGCGAAACGACGGCCGCCAATCACTACGGCAGGCTTAGACTTGCGACTAAGCTTCTTCGGGGTGCTACGCTTTTTAGGCATTTCTTACATCATATCATAACGGATCATCTTTGGCACGCGGGGCGTTCTGGGCTTTGGCCCCTACGGGCGGCCATTGCCCAAACTGCCGCCAAAAGTAGCGTGCATTATACTTGGGATCGAAGTAATGCTTGCGCTTAATCCACACAAAACCTTCATGACGCGAGATGATCGCGACATCAACTGGGCCGCCGACGGTTTCCTGATCACTCGATGCCTTTCCTTTTATGATGGTAATGTTGACGAGCGCTTCCGCAAGATCAGCCATCTCTTGCTTTGGCATTAATGCGACCATTTCTTCGGTGTCAGCAAATGCTTCTTTCTTGAGGTCTGCACCTGCCTTAGCATTGTATCTTTGCAAGATCGTATCAGCGCCTTGCTCCAGCGCTTCCCTTAAGACCTTTAGCCGCTTCGAACCTAGATTCAGCTTGAGCCCTATCTCAGTCTTGAGGTCTTTGATTTCTTCGGCGAAGTGGGCTGCGATTCGTTTGTCCAATGCCTCATCAACGCCGTACAGAAAGTGCCTTGTAACATTGGGTTGTGCGAACGAGAGGACAGTGCCTTGCTCCGCCCCGGATTGACCGACGGAATAGTATTGCGTCTCGAAACAGCGCAATTGATCGCTGAACAATCCGTCGATCGTCAGATGATGTAGGGCGGGAAATTCGTTTTTTTCGCCAAACCCCGCAAAGACCAATCCTGTGCTAAATGATGTGGGCCTATGTCTAGCAAGAACATCGAATATTAGATTACGAACAAGGGCTTGTTCCTCCTCATCTAACGGTCCGAGAAATTGTTCTTTCGCAAGGTCGCTTATTACTTTCCCATGCGTATCGATGTATGCTCGCAATGTCGTTTCGTCCAACAGGGGCGCATGCACGGCCTTGAGGCCACTTAGCTTTTCGAGCCGCGAGGCGCTCCGAAGTCCCGCAAACTCCTCGGAAAGGTCCCTAAGTACGTTTCCTAAGATTGGCTTGATCGACTTTGAATTGCTCCTTGAGTTTTTAGTGCGCAAGGGCGCGATTTGTTCCAAGTATTTATGGTAAGCCTCGCGGAGTATTTCCTCGACAACTTTGCGAAAATATTCATCTTGGAGTTTCACAGTGGGTTTTCGATTGTTGTACAGCCAATCGACAAAGGTTTGCGCCCAGTCGGAAACGTACGAATGGCTCTTATCGCCATTCGCGGTCCGAAAGTCCTTGATGAGTACCTCCCAAGGATAGTTGTAAAAATCGAGTGAGTTATAAATCATCAGACCAATGGGTTTGGTTCTGGAAAGCTCAAACAGCTTGTTTTCTGTGGTGTATGTTTTTTGTCCAATGGTCACGGCGCTGTCAGTCGCTAGAGCAACAGCGCCTCTATTGAGAATTGCGACTTCAGCGGTCATGGTTTTTCCCAAATAGCCAATCAAAGAAGCTGCGCCGCTTCGGCGCGTGCGTTGCAGGAGTCAGCTGCCTTGCCCCTGGTAAGAGGCCGTCACGTCTGCGGTCAGCGTCAATCTCTTCTTGCGACATTCGACGAGCCCACACCACTTGGTTATTGCGTACGAAATAATGCGACCGACATGGTAACTCATAATTGCCGATCGACGGGTGAAGCGACACCGAGTCCCCATCAAACCCCACGGACCACCCTTGTCGACTTATCGGCGTGACGACTTTTCGGCCGCAGCCGCAAAAACAGCTGTGCGCGGCCGTCGCATAAGGAATCGATACGTATAGTACGTTCGACACTAGATACTCCGGAATAAATTCGACGAATTGATGTGAAATTCGAAAATTGGCTTTCATTTGTCTTCGTTCACAATGTCATTGCCGCCGATGGTGTATGTGCTGAAGTGTTCCTGCTCCTGATCAAGATAAAAGCCCCGCAGGCGTTTCCACCGCATGACTGCCAGAGCGGCATTCAGCGCATTAAGATCGGCAATTTGGATGTTCTGACTGTATTCGTTTCTATCCATATTGTCAGCGAACGGGATTCTTCTTTTTGTCCAGATATGGTCGCGTTTCCCAGGGGTACTTGTGGTCACCCGTAGAATCCCACCCAGAGAACTGTCGCTTACATAAAGTCCCATGCCCACATCTATGAACGGAACATCAAACCGTTCAAGTGCCGTCACGATCGCGGGCTTGTCGCCACCGTCCATGCACAGAAAGACAAATTCAAAGTCGCGTAGCGATTCGACGTTCGCTGCGGTTAAATATTCGATATGAGGAACGATGCCGCGCCGCATGCGCGTGTATATGCGTTCAAAATAAACGACCTTCGGCATCTTCTCTTGAAGGTCAGCTGGCGACGCAGCACCTGGGGCCCGAAAGGCATTATGTTGGAAGAAGGTGTCACCATCAAATAAATGTATCTCCTCGACTGGCGTTTTTGCGACGAGGTCGAGTATGTACCCGCCTGTCCCCCCAAGACCAGCAATTGCTACTCGCTTCATTCGCAGCTTGTTGGAAATGGTCGTAATTTGAGCACGGCTACTGGCCGTATCCAGATAGTTAAAGATCGTATCGATCCCTTCCGCCGCAATTACCGGAAATGTTTTCGCGGTTGAAGTAGCGTCCAGACGCCTTGCTGGACCATTCAAAATATCTGCGTAAGTGGTAAACTTGTCATAGTAGTTATCGTATCGACCCGTCGGTTGCGGCTTCGCCGAGAATGTTCGATCGGCAACGAGGCCTCGGTCTATATTTACTGGAGCATCGTTACTTCGAATTCGCTCGATAGGCCTTCCCTGTTGATCGCATGGGAATTCTCCGCCGAAAAAAATGGTGTGGTTGTCAGGTGGTTGAGTTTTGTCATTTGCTAGCAGTAGTGGAGCAGCAAGGAATCCACGCTTTATCTGACGTGATGAGGTTACGTACGGCACGTCCTGCATGATCAAAAAACCGTTTTTGATCTGCACGTGGTAACCCTCATCCTGCAGCTGCTTAAGATCAGGATTAAGATCGAACAGTTTGCGTGACATCAAAAATCATTCCATCTTTGATCCGGACCGACTCGCCTTCTAGTAGAGTGCCGCTTGGATTTTGCTTTGGTCCGTGCCGGTACCGCACTGTGAACATCACGTTGTCTCCAGTGGGCACGTTGGGAAATGCCAGCTTCACCAATTGATCGAACGTGAGCTTCGTTTCCGTTACCTCTTTCTTCTGGCCGTTCACTATGATTGAAACAGCCTTTTGCGTGTAGAAGTGTTCGTCCTCTTTCAGGGTTACCTTGGTATCGTCCCGAAGGATCAGTTCGTCCTCAAGATCGCTGCTAACTTCGCGAAAAAGGTCGCGATGTTTTGGCACTCGTGCCAATTCGTACAGCGCAATGCCAGTTGTCGGCGTTGGTGAGCGCAAAGGCTCCCGGTCTACGTGGATTCGCACCGTGTGCTCGATATTTACTTCATTCATAAATGTCTCCAGTTGCATTTGGCCGCAGCTTGATAACGGGCACTGCTAAACATACGACGCTCTGCTTGAGAAATCAAGCCAAATACGCAGCGCTTGACAAACTAAGCAAAATCAGGCTAGTAGTGGGCCTCAACAGACTGCAATACGTCATGAAAAAGCATCCCGCGCCAAAAGACGGACAACTCACACTCGGAAAATATCTTGCGTCTATCCGGACTGACCGCCGGCTTACCCTGCGCGAAGTGGAGGAAAAAACGCAAAACGAGGTGTCGAACGCATACTTGTCCCAGATCGAGCGGGACTTGGTTCCCAAACCGTCCGCACGCGTATTGGGTGCTCTCGCCGATGCCTACGACATCGACAGTGTCAATCTTTTGGAAATGGCAGGCTATGTCGACAGGTCGCGGCGGCAACCCTTATCGCGACGCGGTCGAGTTTCCAGATTGGCTGAGCACAATCTGTCATCTGACGAAGAGATGGCTGTGCTGAGCTTTCTTCACTGGTATCGCCACCAAAATCGATCCAAGTAGCTTGGACTCTTATTCAACGAGCCTTGCTAGCTCTCCCCTGCCAGTCGTCCACCGCGACTCTATCGGCCACCGGCCATAGAAGCGGAATTTCTCCGCAAACAGGAAGAACCTTGACCCGGAGCTAGGGCCGTCACGTTCCTCTGGTGAGATGCTGAGGCCGTTCCTCCGGAGCCGATCGGGATTGCAGAAACGCGCCGTCCGAGGGGGTGAAGGCCGGCCGCAGGCCGCCCGAAGGGGTGCATTGATCACGCGAGCGATTGGCGGGCTACGCTCCGCTGCTCTTCTCGGTTCCATACGTTCGCTCAACACGGCGGAGGCGCGATAAATAAGTTATTTTGATGCGTTCTGTATTGCGTGGATGACCTGACTACCAGGTGTTTTCCGAGAATACTGCAAGGGTAGTGAGAATATCGTGTGAGACATTGGCTTCCCGTCAACATTGGCTGAAACATAGTATCCAGCGGCGGGTACAAGTTTACCATCGCGCGATTCGAGATCAATCACGCCAAACCCGTAATAGGTAACGCCTGGTTCTCTATCCATTTGGGTCGCAAAGGTATAAAAAAATTTGCGTTGTCCAGTATCGATATGACTCGTGATTGTAGACCAGTGGCAAAATTTAGCCCCGTCGTTTAGATAATTGGTTCCGTCGCATGCATATATTTTTCTTCGCTTATCAAAATAGATGTGACCAAGGCTGTACTGATGAGGAGAGGGCTCTAACGAGCCGGGGATGAGCTCGGCCCAGGTACCCTCGATACTGATCGCTTTGGCCAACCGCATTGCTTCAATGTAGTTTACCACATAGGCCCCAATAACACTTGAGGCTATCCCCAGCACCCAACCGTAAAGCCACGACATCTTATGCTCGCCCCAATGAAACTCGGGCAGTGTAGAAACGAAAAGCATCCCAAACAAGGTCGGGCGGCGCTATACTCCCACCCCCTTCTCGACAGTAAACGTCTTTTCGATGATTAACCTCCGCCGGCCGAAGTTTCTGCGGCTCTGGGCAATAACGGACTTGCGACGATTGAGAGATGGAAATAGCGGCGGCTCGATGAATGCGAGCCGCCGTTCGCTATTAGACCGACGCAGCCACGCAAGGTACGGAGATTGGTCGGCCAACTCTGGCGCCGGTAGTGGATGGAATTCGGGCGCGAGTAGTTCGGCGTCGGTCGCCGACACCCGAAAGACTATAAGGGTACCGGCGTTGCCGAGAACGGCCGCTCGGACCGTAGGCGTCAGTTGTTCGGTGAATTGGTTTGCGAGCGAAAAATGCGTAGAAAATTTACGCGCCTCCGAAAGTAAAGCTGCAAAAGCTTCCGTTGAGAAAGATTGGAACTCGTCGATATGAACGAAGACCGGCATCCGCTTCTCGGGTGTCAGGTCGCTACGACGCATAGCGGCGAGTTGTAGGTGTGAGAGGAGGAGCGACCCAATGAGATTGGATGCACTCTCCCCCACCTGACCTTTGGATAGGTTGGCAATGAGAATGCGCTGTTCGTCCATCGCGCAGCTGAGATCGAATTTCGGCGAAACCTGGCCGAGGATATTCCGCAGCGTCGGCGAAGCGGCAAATTGGCCGACTTTGTTGAGGATCGGTGCCGCAGCTTCGGATTGAAAGCGTTGGTCGTAGCTCGGAAATTCCTGCGTCCAGAAGCGGTCAACGACAGGGTCGGTAATTCTCGGAATAAGCTGTGCGCGAAATTTTGAATCGGTATAGATGCGCGCGAGATCCATGAGTGTGGGCCGCGGAGCGGCCAGTAGCGCGGCGACGCCGTTAAACAGAAAGTGCTCTAAGCGCGGGCCCCAAGAATCACCCCACAAATGTTTGAATGTGGAAACAATCCCGGCGGCAGCGAGCGCGTGGCGCTCGGGACGAACGTGAGCGAGCGGATTAAATCCGACCGGAAACTCCGTGTCGGCAACGTTAAGGTAGCAAACCTCATGCGTCCGGCTCGGTGGCAAAGCGTCGATGATGGCTTCGGCAAGATCGCCGTGCGGGTCTATGACGCACACGCCTTCCCCCGCCAGTATGTCGTGCATGGCGAGGTTAAATAAAACCGTGCTCTTGCCGGAGCCCGATTTGCCGACGATGTAGACGTGCCGCTTACGTTCCTCGCGCGTAAGCGCAATGTCGCCCCCGATCGACGTTTTTGCAATGATTGGCGCTTCTGGTTCCATAGTCCGGGGCAGCCCCCGGTGCGAAGCATTCCGCTCGAGGTGGAATGCTGGTCTCGGTCGTCCTGTCCGGATAGCGCTTGGGTCATGTCGTCAAACCGGTCGCGCGAGCAGAGAGGCGAGGCCCGCCGGGCGACCTATGGTGGGGTGTTGCCGACGCGGTACGCAGGAGCTGTCCTAGATTGGTGAACGTGCGCAGCTGCACTGAGTATACCCAGTGGTCGCCAAAACCGCGCTGTGGATAGCGCGCACGAGCGCCGCTAGCTAGTTAGGACTCGCTCTGACGAGTACCGGGGAGCATAAGCGACCAAAATTGAGCACCTGCGCTGACTACCCCCCGCTTTTGTCGGCAGGCCAAAGCAAGGAGCGCGCTCCAGCGCGCGACTATGCGACGCCGTCCGGCTACGCCGGCCGACCCCGTGACCCCAGCTCTCCGACCTGGCGCCCGGCGACAGCGCGGAGAGCCCCCAGCTTCACCTAGCTTTGGCAATGCAACGCCAAGCGTTTGCATTGCAGGTGAAGTGGGGGCACGGGGTCGGCCGGCACGCCCGACAAAAGCGGGGGGATATTGTGAGTACCTGCAAGGATTTGCGGGTACGGAGTAAGTCGGCGAGGGTACAAACGAGTATGTACCCCTGTTTGTAGTGGACCGTCGGCCGACTTTCCTTTTCCTTTTAAGAGGAATTTCTAACACACGGCCATTGTGTAGAAATTATATTAGAACTCTATGAGGATTTG
>DASXBN010000053.1:0-3210 GCA_036491675.1 Pseudolabrys sp.
CTCCTGGTCGATGCCCCACTGCGTGTAGCCGTAGAACAGCCGCGTGCCGACGCCGACAACCACGTCGGCTTCGCCCCACAACTCGCGGCCGAGCGGCAGCGTGACGCTCAATGGATCGCGGCTGTCGAGCACACCGCGCCCGCGCCGATAGGCGAGCACCGGCGCTTGCAACAGGCGCGACAGCTCGGCGACCTCGGTCGCCGCATCCTGCGCGCCCCCGCCGGCGACGATCAGCGGGCGTTTGGCGGCGGTCAGACGCTTTGCGGCCTCGCCGATCGCATCCTCATCGATGGGCTGTGGCGGCAGCGGCAGGACCGGCGGCGTCGCCGCCGCAGGAGCGCTGCGGCCCCAAACGTCGATCGCGCACTCGAGCGCGGCCGGGCCGGGCCGGCCCGAGGCCATGGCGCGAAAGGCTTGCGCCACAAGCGCGGCGGCTTGCGTCGGGGTGCGAATGCGTGCGCGGAAATCGACCAGCCGGGCGATGATGCCGGCCTGGTCGCGAATCTCATGCAGATGTCCGAGTCCCCGGCCGATCGCGGATTGCGAAATTTGCCCGATCAGCGCGAGCACCGGTGCGTTCATTCCATAGGCGGTGAGCAACGCAGCCGCGGAATTGAGCAGCCCTGGTCCGGGCACGACCGAGTAGACTTGCGGTTTGCCCGTGGCGAGCGCCGCGCCGAGCGCCAGATAGGCCGCGCCTTGCTCGTGCCGGGTATGGACCGTGCGGATGTGGTCGCCGGCCTTGAACAGCGCGTCGAACAAGGGATCGTTGTGCACGCCCGGCAGCGCATAAACCGTATCGATGCCGTGGGCGATGAGCGCGCCCACGGTTGCTTCGGCCGTGGTCATCCGCACGGCCATGTCGGCGCGGGATGGCGTGGAGTGCTTCGACTTGCCCATGACGCTCGAAAACTAATCGGCCGAGTGTGCAGATCGCGGGCGTGCTGTCGAGGCCCCCGACCCGCATGATCATGAGGCGACGCCGCGTACGAAGCGGGTTTGAACCGGTTACGGCAGCTGGCCGACTAAAGGCCGAACGCGGTGGACGAACGAGAATAGAAGACGGCTATGATGAGGAATGTCATCATTGGCGCCACCCTTTTCGCCCTCGGGGTGATCGTCGCCGGTTCGCTCGAGTCTTCCAGGATTGCGAGCCCCCGACCTGTTGCCACTGAAGGACGCAGCGCGCTCACGACCGAGCGCAACCGGCAAATCGTTTGGCAGCATGATCCTTGGCTCCGGCGAGATCCTTGGCTCCGGCAAGGAGGAGCAGCGGCGCTGTACCTGACGCGGATGCCGGCGGTCATCACCGGGAACTAGCCGCTCGCGAGCAAACCGCGGGAGGCGCCTCTCCCGGGACTACGTAGCTGTGGCGGTTCGACCGTCGCGCGGTGTTAAGCTTTCCCGTTCTTGACAAGCGAGCCCGCGCGTGTGCCTTTCCGCGCGACACCGAGGCGCTTGAAGTCATCCCATGCACCGCTATCGCACCCATACCTGCGGCGTTCTGCGCGCAGATGACATCGGCAAGGAGGTGCGGCTTTCCGGCTGGTGCCACCGCATCCGCGACCACGGTGGCGTGTTGTTCATCGACCTGCGCGACCATTACGGCATCACCCAAGTGGTGGCCGACCCCGACTCGCCCTGTTTCAAGGACGCCGAGAAGCTGCGCTCGGAATGGGTGGTGCGCATCGACGGCAAGGTGCGCAAGCGTCCCGCCGGCACCGAGAATCCGGACCTGCCGACGGGCGCGATCGAAGTCTACATCAACGAAATCGAAGTGCTCGGGCCCGCCGGCGAGCTGCCGATGCCCGTGTTCGGCGAGCAGGAATACCCGGAGGACATCCGGCTCAAATACCGCTTTCTCGATCTGCGCCGCGAGCGGCTGCACCGAAACATCATGATGCGCGGCGCCGTCATCGATTCCATCCGGCGGCGCATGAAGGAGCAAGGCTTCTTCGAATTTCAGACGCCGATCCTGACCGCGTCCTCGCCCGAGGGCGCGCGCGACTATCTGGTGCCGTCGCGGCTTCATCCGGGGAAATTCTACGCGCTGCCGCAGGCGCCGCAGCAGTTCAAGCAGCTGATCATGATTTCCGGCTTCGACCGTTATTTCCAGATCGCTCCCTGCTTTCGCGACGAGGATGCGCGCGCCGATCGCTCTCCCGGTGAATTTTACCAGCTCGATCTGGAAATGAGTTTTGCCACCCAGCAGGACGTTTTCGACGCGGTCGAGCCGGTGATGCGCGGTGTGTTTGAGGAGTTTTCCGGCGGCAAGCCGGTGACGCAAAAGTTTCCGCTGATCCCCTATCGCGAGGCGATGCTCAAATACGGCACCGACAAGCCGGATCTGCGCAACCCGCTGGTCATTGCCGATTTGACCGAGGAATTCAACGATCCCAAGGTTACGTTCAATGCGTTCAAGAACGTGATCAAGGCGGGCGGCGTGGTGCGCGCGATTCCCGCGCCCGGCGCGACGAGCCAGCCGCGCTCCTGGTTCGACCGGCTCAACGAATGGGCGCGCTCCGACATGGGCGCGGCGGGTCTTGGTTACATCGTGTTTGAGAGCGACGGCGGCAAAGGTCCGATCGCCAAATTCATCCCGGATGACATTCAGCAAGGAATCCGAGTCAAGACTGGATTGGGTCCGGGCGATTGCGTGTTCTTTGTCGCCGAAAAGCCGGCGGCGGCCGCCAAACTTGCAGGCGCCGCGCGCGGCAAGATCGGCGAAGAGCTCGGCCTGATTGCCAAGGACCGCTTCGAGTTCTGCTGGATCGTCGATTTCCCGATGTATGAATGGAACGAAGAGGAGAAGAAAATAGACTTCTCCCACAACCCGTTCTCCATGCCGAACATGGCGGTCGAGGATTTCCTCGCGCTCGACCCTGCCGACCGCGAGACGATCTTGTCGATCAAGGCGATCCAATACGACATCGTCTGTAACGGCGTCGAGCTCTCCTCCGGCGCCATCCGCAATCACCGCCCCGACGTCATGCGCAAAGCGTTTGCCATCGCCGGTTACGGCGACAATACGCTGGAGCAGAAATTCGGCGGCATGCTGCGCGCGCTTTCGCTCGGGGCGCCGCCGCACGGCGGGATTGCGCCCGGCATCGACCGCATCGTCATGCTGCTCTGCGGGGAAGAGAATTTGCGCGAAGTCGTGCTCTTTCCAATGAACCAGCGCGCCGAGGATTTGATGATGGGCGCGCCGTC
>DASXBN010000054.1:0-95873 GCA_036491675.1 Pseudolabrys sp.
GGTCATCACAAAAGATTTTTAAAGTATGTGGGTATGTCCATTAACCCTCAATCGCTAAATTTTGGACTAGGGCAACAATATTGACCTAATTGAAAAAGCAGGTTGGTAGGCTCCTGCCCTCACCACAACACCAATAGCGCTGCCCGCATATCGCTGATGGGTCATAAGCGACCGAAACGCGACGGCCGCTCCATGTCCGGTTTACCCCCAATAGCAACCAAAAAACGACCAGAAGCCGACATAGGCGAGCGTCGATCAGGTTGCCCCGCCGCCGGCAAAAGCGGCGGGGCGCCACCGAGACAACCGGGCGATCCAGGAGAACCGCGCCGGGTGCCACGATTGCTAGCGCCGCAAAGGAGCCATCCAAAAAACGGCCACTAGCACCATGCCGGTCGTAAGAAGCGAACCGATCGGCATTTTTCAGTCAACTCGTCGGCAGCAGCGCGTCGGCGTCGACTTTCAACGCTTCCAAAGCCTGCTGCATAGGTCCCAACGCGGGGTGCTTGATCCAACTCTCGTTCAGCTCGGGAAACAAAAACGGAAACGCGAGATAATCAGCGATGGCCCTGGCTTCGTCTTGGGTCGCGTAGAGGCGATGGCGCTGCGCCAACATCAGCAACCTCCGCGATGTGATGAAGTTCTCGCGCGCTTTCACCGCCTCCGTCAGCATCGACTCGACAGGTGTCTCCGCCTGCGCCACAGCGATGATGGCCGCGCCGCGCTTTCGTTCTGCGCGATCGATCTCAGCCCGCTCCGTCACAAGGCTCGCTTGCAACGCGTCGCGCGTGCGCTTCGCGATGCCGCGATCGTTCGTTGCCTTGGTAACCGCAAACTCGGCGTCGGCGACCGAGATCGTGGCTGGTGTTTCGCCCAGGGCGACGGCGGCAAAATGAGCCGGCTCGCCCTTTTTCGCTTCGGCCAATTGCGTTTCGGCCTGCGCGAGCGCGTCGTTGGTGGCCCAGACGACCTCCTCCGCATTGGCGTGTGCCTGCTCGACGCGCCGTTGGTGATCAACCGCGGCGACGTGTGCCGCAATCGCGTCGGCCAACGCTTGACGCTCCCGCGTTCGCGGCGGTGGGTTGGTGTTTTCAGCGTCCACTAGACGCATGTTTGTTCTTGCCATGTCACAAATTCCCGATCTTGGAGGCACCAGGAAACCGTTTATTGAAGCGGTCAGTCTCGGCCTGCGTCATCATCCGGCCGTGCTTCGTCGGGATTGGCGTGCCGAGCTTGTCGTCCGCGCCGATGCGAGTCGTGTTCGGGAAGCGTGCGCCGAACTTGGCAGCGTTGACTGCTACGCGGGCAGCGTCTTGCGCCTGTTCTGACGTCGGCATTGCGCTGAAAACACCGCCACGCGCTTTCGCCGCCGAAATAAACTCGTCGATATCGGCTGGCGACAAGCCGCATTCCCTCAGAAACTTCGGCGCCCAACCGTAATCCGTCGGCTCGACGTCGGTCGTCACCGGCGGGTTTTCGACCGGCTGCGCCAAGAGCGAGTCATCGTCCGGTCCGGTACTAACCGGCACGACTGGATTTTTCCAATTGCGCATAAGTTGAGGTGCGTGTGGATTGCCGGCTTCGTCACGGGCAAGATGAACAGCGCGCATAAACTCGTAGGGTTGATTAAACTTAAACGACATCTTTGGTTCTCCTTCTGGTTAAAACATACAACGCGGCGTCCGCTGGCGGCCGTAGTCCGCATCGCCAAGCTTCGACCGACGATGGCGCGAGGGCGTCTTCGCCCATGCGATGACATTGTCGGGTATTGCAAATGGCGCTGGGCGTGATGCGGCGAGCACGAGACAGCCCGCCGCGGAGTTCGCCGCGTCGTCGTGGCCGCCAGGCCCATGGTCCACTTTATCCTTGCCGAGCGATGACGTGCGACGCTCAAGCGATGCGAGCTGATGAACAAGGCGTTTGCTATCAATTATCTTCGCGCGGCCTGTGGTGAACAACGGCAGACAGTCGAGGTAGATCGCGCTGCGGTCGCGTTCGCTTTGCTCGTAAACGATGCCGCACTTACGGAATGCCTGAACGACCCACTCGGCAGCGTACTTGTCGCCGACCGTCGAGTGGCACCGATAGGCCTTAAGCGTCGCGGCAATCTGGCTGGTCGCGGCGTCAGGATTAAACGGTGCCTTAATCTCGACCAGGCAATCGAGGACCGCAACGCCCTTTTCGTCGTGGGCGATGCCACAAGTAAAAGAATCTCGGACGCCGCCGCTTGCGTCAACGAAGCTCTGATAGTGGATGCCTAGCAGCGGCGGCCTGACTGTCACACCGCGGTCGACGGCGGCCTCGATCAGCTCGCGGCTCGCCCAGCCAGAGATGTCGTCGCGAAACTCGGCGAGCCATTCAGCGGAGGCCGCGGCAGGGTCTTCCTCCATTGCGTCGTCGATGATGGATTGGTCAATCGTCGGATTGAGCGCGGTGGATGGCGCTTTGATGACTAGAATGCCGTCGCTGTCTTTGCCGTAATGGTCGCAGAATTTTTGGTAGAGCAAGCCGGACTTGCGGTACGGCGTGCTGATGCCGATCAGCATCGCGTCCGGCGCCATCGTCGCCATGCCGGGGCGCAGGGCTTTATAAACTTCCGCGTCCGGGTTGGCGGAGTTTTCGTCACGATAGTAGGCGCATTCGTCCAGTACCACACTTAAAATAGGTCTTCCTCTAACTGAACGAAAATTGTTGGTGCCGATCGCGATGTCGACATCGTTGTCGAGCTCAACGCCGTTGCCTGTCTCGCGCTTCACCATCGCCTTGAGCGCCGGAATGTTTGCGAAATAACTGCGCGTGTAATTCTGAATGATCTTTGCTTGGTCCCTGTCGCAGGCAAGGCCAAGACAAAGGGCACGCTCGCCGCGGCGTAGGCGGTTGCGCTGATTGAACAGCGCAGCGGTGTAGGCGACGATCAACGATGAGACACTGTCCTTGCCTGCACGCCGACCGGCGACGATCCACAACTCCTTGACTTGCTTTGCAGGAGGGTCGCGGCCAGCGATGGAACGAAAGAACTCGCGCTCAGCATCCGACATCGGCAGGGCAAAGGCGGCGCGCAAAACTGTGCGCCAGCCGTCCCAGGACGTGCCTGCGAAGAAGGGAGCAAACAATTTCTTACTGTTCATTGCGGCAACAATGCTGAGCGCTGTCACGGAGCGCGCTCCTCATGCTTCTCGGCGTTGATCTCTGCGGCGATGTCGGCAAGCGTTGGCGGGCTCACGTCGCGGCTGCGTCTTTCAAGGCCGATGGTGGCCAACACGCGCCGTTGCGCATTGATCGCCGAGAGATATTCGGTAGCTTCAAATGGCTCGCCACCAATCCAGCGCGCCTCAAAGTCCTCGATGTAGGCGCCCAGCACGGCCGCACGCTGTACAAGCTGCCGCGCGCCTTCGGTGAGCTGGGCGCCGCCGCCTAAATCAGCCTCAATGGCTTCGATCAAAGCTTTGGCCCTGCGCGCCGCCACGGTCCGACCGTCCAGCGCGTCGAGTGTCAGCAGTTTAACGCGCGGTAAGCGGGTGTTATCGGCGCCGTTTGCGCCCTGCATCTCGGCGGTATTTGCGAGCATTTTTCCTCTTAAATTCAATCATCGGCTAACAATAAATTAGCCGAATATATGCAAAATGTCCAAATATAATAGGCGTTAATTAGATGGCTCTTTTATAAATAAGGGAATATAGGGTCTGGACGGTCGGCTGTGCGGCTTCCCAGAAAAAATGCGACCAGGCAGCCAGCGGTTTGGAGGTGGATTGGCGATGCCCCCTTGCCTCAGTGACCCAGGGCCCGGACTGGTAGTAGTGCCCCCTAAAGGGGGGCAACTACTACTCCGGGGTCCACGGCCCGGGCTGCCCGGTGTCAAAAACCCGGAGTCGTGCAACCCCGGGAAAGCTAAATACACCAAGGGTTTTGCCGTAACCGGGGTCACGCTTTCGCCCCCGGGTCGTAGCAACTCCGGGTTTTGCACCCGGTTCGATGTATGTAACCACCTCAAAATGAGTGTCCTTGTCCTGGCGGGTAAACCGCTTGAGGTAACCAGCGCCCACCCAATCATCCACCAACTTGGCGACAGCCCGCTTTTGCAGCTTGTGTGACAGGTCCATGTCGAGTGCTTGTGCAATCGCAACACCAACCCACGGCTCCCTTTTCGCCCGCTGGTCGGCGCGCCATCGCCCGTCTTTGATTGCGGCCTGCACGCGAACAATGTCGTCGGCAGTTACAACCGGCTCGTCTCGACGCGGATATTCCCAGCTTGTTACGACGCCGACCTCATCACCACCCGCGCCGTAAAGATGCGGCCCGTTTTCAAGATCAACCGACACCAAGCGAAACCAGTCAGCCCGTTCCGCCGGCGGTGCGAGATTTGCCTTGCCAATATCACTGCGGAAATAAGACCGGCGCTCGCTCTCCGGAATCTCGGCATTGTCTGCCTCATGATCACTCATGACGTTTAGCGTTCGCGCGGTGCGTACGGCATCCCGTAGCGCGCTTGCCCCGCGCGCATCCTCGGTAGTTACATTCACGCCGCCGGTTTTTCGTGTGTGGTGGGCGAGCATGATCGAACAATTTGCTACCTCGGCAATGTGTGCCCATGCTTTGGCAACGCGATCAATTGCCATGTTGTCGTTTTCTGGCACGCTATGGCACGACACGAATGGGTCCACGATTAGTGCATCAATTTGATTTTCGATTAGCGTTGCCACCACCGCTTCAATCACAGGCTTGGCAACACGAGTTGTTCGATTGATATCCTCGGCGATTACAATCGGCATGGTGCGCCCGGAATCAATAAACAAACGGTTGTCAATATCGTTCGGCGTCAGTGCGTAGTGTTTGCACGTGGCAGCAAACCGCCGTTGCAGCTCAATGAATGGATCTTCACCGTTCCAATACCAACATTTGAAAGCTTGTGCGGATTGAATACCAAGCAACGACTTTCGCGTGACCATTGCCAGCACTTCCGCAATTAGCGTTGAGCTTTTTGCGCCGCCGCCTGGCGAGAATATTGCGCTTGCATATTTTCGGATGTAGTGGGGTCGATAAAGCCACTCTCTTGGTGGAATTGTTTTGGGGTCGACCCATGTAAACGGCGTGGCGGCGATGCACGGCGTCGTCTGATCATGCTCTGCCTCGGCGCGGGAATCATAGTCGAGCCATTCGGCAACCTTGTTGGCAATGTCCTTGCCGAACATCTCGGCCAATTTGGGATAGCCGCGCGCGTGGACACCCTCGCGCACGAGGACGGCCTTAATACGATCTTCGATTTCATTGTCACCGGCAGCTTTGCCGATGCCTTGCATGAGCGGTTTGATGATGCCGTCATCAAGTCCCGCCCGGTGCAGGAATCCGCCGACAGTTAACGCCGCATCATGGCGCTGGCCTTCTTTGGGCCAATAGCGCACCAGCAGACAGGTCGCCGCCAAAAGCTTTACGCGCTTTAGCAGGTCTCCATCATCGACCTTTGCTGGGGCGCCATTTTCTTCCCAGGCGATCAGCTCCCCCGACTCATGAACCGAGCCTGGAAGCACCGTCTGGGCGCCCTTGTCGCCGCCACCAATCCGCAATTCGAGCAGATGGCCACCTTTCGGGTCATCGAAAGGAATCCATCCCTCGTCGAAACGCTGCGCGAGGCTAGTTTGGTAAAGCCGATGCGACATGCGCGCGGACGCCCGGCCGAATATTGAACCGGTGTGCGGAAGAATATAAGGAGCGATTTCTCTGGCTTCGCGACAATCCAAATCAACATCGGTCAAACCGCCTGATTTTGGGCCGAGCTGTACGCCGACGTTCTGCGGCTTGCCGTTGAACCAATGATGCACGTTTTCATCGGTGATGACGCGCTTTTGCCATTCCTTGCCTGGATCCGGTTCCTTGCCTTTGAATCTATTCGGGACCGGATTCCAACCGTGACCAATGCACTTCCGCGCGATGTCAATCGGCTTGGGCGCATTCGGCTCGGTGCGTTGCTGAGGATGCTCGGTCATGCCGCCACCCATTCATACCGGCGCGCGATGCGCAGAGCTTCGGCGAAATCATCAAGGTCGATCCACATTTTTCCGGCAAGGTGCGAAATCCAATCGATCGCATCGAGACGCGCAAACGCAATCGGATAAGTCCCATCACGTTTCTCTATGCCGAAACTGGTGACGGCCCACTGCCGGCCGATCCAGTGAGCAGGATGAAGCCGTTCGCTGATGCATCGGACGCGGTTGCCCGCGATGTATCGCGGCCCGCGATCTGTTGCGCTCTCTTGTTTGAGTGCGGCAATCCACGCAACGAGTTCCGGCGCTCGCGCCCGGTGTTGGATGTCAGCGGCACAAATTAAAACCGGCGTACCACTTCGCGGCGCGAGCTGGGTTGCCTGGGTGGGCGCTAGATTTCGGCGCCGGCTTCCGTTATATTCTGAGAACGTAGATCTGCTGCTTGCAAGATCGCTTCTCGCCGCGTCCCCGGGACCAGCCGGGGCGCGGTTTTTCTTTTGATGCATTGCCGCATCACGCTGCGTCGCCGACGCGGCTATATTCGGCGGTGCTGGCGTGCGTGCGGGCCTTGAGCCACGCGACAACATCGCCTCGACGATAGGCGATAGTGCGAGGCGAAAGTCTCACAAAGCTCGGCCCGTATCCTCTCGATCTGCCAATTTCAACCCATTGGGTTGAAACTCCTAACCACTCTGCAAGTTGCCGTGTGCTCAAAAGCTCGTCATCGGCTCCGTCATGGGCGGCGATAATTTGGCCAAGGCGGCGATCTAGATGATGCCCACGTCGGCCGGTAACTTCTGGACGGACACTCATTAAAAGACTCCACCGGTTAAACAACATTGTGGAGTTTTATTGAGTACCGATGAGGCTATAAGGGGGATTATTCACACGAATAAGCCCCCGGCAATTAACAGGCTTTGCAGAAATCTTCCCCGCTTCAATCTGTTTGAGCCGCTCAGTAGGGATGTCTGCTTTTGGGCCAATAGGAGAAATGACCCAAACTAAGCACAAAGTGGCTTTGGTGCCGTCCAGGTCAAGCTAACTTTCCCAACACGCCCGACTTCGCGACCGGCGCGAATAGCGGCCCATGCTTTATGGTCATAGCCGTCCATAAAGAATAGGCCGGTGGCCTTCGGTTGATGCGCGAATTTATCTTTCAGTGATGCTGCCAAGTTATCCCAATCGGCATTCACTTTTGTGTAGCACTCCGTCATCGCACTCGCACTGTACACAAATGCAATGTCTATATCGCTGGCAGCCGTGGCGTCATCTCTTGCGATGCTGCCGAAAACGTGCATCGCCTCGATGCATGGATATCGCTCCGCCCAGGCTGCGATCTGATTTAGGATGTCTAGTTGCTTGGGCGTCATTATTTTAATACGTTTGTTTTGCGGGAATCGTTCATCAAAGGTCTTCAGGATTTTTCTGCCGCGCTGTTTCATTGCGTCGGCAAAACCAGCTGCTTTAATATTTTCGCCATACGCGCAGTTGATCGCCGCCGCGCCTACAATAGCGGGCACGCTTTCCTCATCGGTCATCTTCAGTCTTCCGCAATAGCCCACATCGCGCATGGCGGCTTGGATTAAGCGAGCTATCTCGCGGGCGGCCGCATGCCATACCTTTCGAGGTTGCCCACGCGCCGGTGCCGGAGTTTGGATTTGCACCATGCCGTGGGCGCCGATTGGCGAAAAGGCGACTCGCGTTAGAACATGCTGGATATCTGCAAGCGAAACTGTGCCGAACTTATCGGTCCATTGATACCCGCCGACGAAATCCTCAAGCTCGGACGCAGCGATCAGCGTTTGATTTGCTGCGGCCCTAATCTTTCCAACCCGCTTATCTATTTCCTCTGCAAGGGACACATCCTTTTTTCGAACTTTGAGTCCGTAACGCTCAATCTCAGCGTTGTTTTGTTGATTGATAACGATCCGGAACTCTCGAGCGAGTCGTTCGCAGGTATCGCGCGATGGCTTGGGGTCATCCCGGCCCAAGGCGTCCTCGAACCAGCCTTGCACTTCCGCGCCATACACCACGCGCGACGCCATCTGTGGCTTGGCTCCCTTGCGATTCGGGGTCTTTGTTGCTCGCCTAATATTTTTCGTCAGCATGATGTTGCCTAGCTTTTTAGCATCGCCACGTTCTCACCCTCCGGCGCCGTGACGCCGCATAGCGCCTTCAGCTTGTCGCAGACCCGCTGCGCCGGCTCGCGCAGGCGCTCGACCGTCATTTGCACATAACCCTCGGTCACGCCGCCACCGAGCGTGTGGTTGACCAGCGCCTTGAGGGCTAATGGGCTAATGTCCGCTGATTCAGCGACGGTCATGAAGGTGCGCCGCAAATCATGCGCGCTCACCTTGATGCCGGATGCTTTGGCAACCATGCCAAGCGAGAAACTTGGATCGACGATATGCCCGGCCTTGCCCGGTGCTGGAAACACAAAAGCTGCAACGCCAATCGCGCGCCGCGCAACGAGCATGTCGCGGACGAAGTCGGTCATCGGCAGATCGAGCTTGCGCTTCCCCTTCGTCCGTGCCGCGGTCACGCGGATCACACGCAGCGTCAGGTCGACATCCTCCCACGTGAGCGACGACGCCTCGTGCAGGCGCAGGCCGGTGAACAGTACCAAGAGCAAAAAATCACGCGCGACCGGGCTGGGCAGGGCGCAGACCGCTTCGTAGAATTTGGGCAATTCCTCGGCGCGCACCATCCGCTCGCGGCGCGGTTCGGCATACCATTGCCGCCGCAAGCGGCGTACCGGATTGGGGGGAAGGTCCGGAATGCGATCGGCGGCAAAATTCCACACCAGGCGAAGGGCGCGCATGGTGCCGTTAGCCGTCGTCGTCCCTTTGTAGCGTTCGCCCCTGCCAATCTCGGTGGCAATGGCCCGGTGCCGCTCCTCAACCATTTCGCTGGTGATTTCGCGCAGGGGCCAGTCGAGCCACTGTGCCAGGTGCCGCTCGATGCCAACGCGGTAGGCTTTGATGCTGGCGGGGCGCAGGTCCTTCCGGGCAGTCAAATAATCGGAAAAGGCGGAGCGAAGGGTCGCATTGACGACTTTGTGCTTGGGGTCGAGGCCGCGCCGCAGGTCGTCGAGCATGTCGGCGGCGCGTTCGCGCGCCTCAGCCAGCGCGATTTCATTGACCGCTCCGACCGTGACGCGACGGGTACGCCCGTTCGGCATGTCGCGCTGCGCGATATAGGTGCGGCTGTTTGATACCCCACTGCACAGCACGGCAAAGCCGCGCAGCTCAGTGTCCCAATGCAGCACTTGCTTTCCGGACGGGTCCGGGGCTTTCATTTTGGCGATGGTTTTTTCGGTTAGCTTGAGGCGCGGCATGGCAAAATTCTCAAATAAGGTTCGGCGTTTTTCCGAACAGTTAGCTGGTACCAAATAAGGAAAATTCCCTTATTTGTGTTGCCCTAGAGCGTTATAAAGTTAAAACAGGTTAGCAGGTGTTGACCTAGAAATAAAGCAAAATCAGTCAAAAACGCACTGCCATTCCCCTTATTTAAAAGGACTAAATGCCGCATGGAGCTAATGGAGGGTTATCTGAATGTGTCGAAATCGGACGTAGTTAACCGGAGCCTGACGCCGCCTTGACCGCAAGCGCGCCCAATCCCACAAAGCCGCCTCGAACGGGGCCGATTCCGGCGCCGTTCGCCGCCGAGCGGGCCATGCACGACAAAGTCCTTATCGTCGATTTCGGCTCGCAGGTGACCCAGCTCATTGCGCGGCGGGTGCGCGAGGAAAAGGTCTATTGCGAGATCGTGCCGTTCCAGAAGGCCGAGGAAGCCTTCCGCACGATGCAGCCGAAGGCGGTGATCCTGTCGGGCGGGCCGGCCTCGGTGCTCGACAAGGATGCGCCGCTCGCGCCCAAGGCGATCTATGACGCCGGCGTGCCGGTGCTCGGCATCTGCTACGGCGAGCAGGCGATGGCGCAACAGCTCGGAGGCCGCGTAGAGGGCGGCCATCATCGCGAATTCGGCCGCGCCGAGGTCGAGGTCACTTCGGACTCGCCGATCTTCGAAGGCGTTTGGACGAAGGGCGAGAAGTATCCGGTGTGGATGAGCCACGGCGACCGCGTGACCGTGCTGCCGCCGGGCTTCCATGTGCTCGGGGTTTCGCCGAACGCGCCGATCGCGATTATCGGCGACGACGAGCGCAAGTTCTACGCCACGCAATTCCATCTCGAGGTGATGCACACGCCGCATGGCGCGGCGCTGCTGCGCAATTTCGTGCGCAAGGTGGCGGGGCTATCCGGCGACTGGACCATGCGCGCCTTCAAGGACGAGGCGATCGAGAAAATCCGCAAGCAGGTGGGCAAGGGCCGCGTGATCTGCGGCCTGTCGGGCGGCGTCGACTCGGCGGTCGCAGCGGTGCTGATCCACGAAGCGATCGGCGAGCAGCTCACTTGCGTGTTCGTCGACCACGGCCTGTTGCGGCTCGGCGAGGCGCAGAAGGTCGTCACGCTGTTCCGCGACAGCTACAACATTCCGCTGGTGCACGTCGACGACAGCGAGGTGTTCCTCAAAGCGCTCGCCGGCGTCGATGACCCCGAGCAGAAGCGCAAGACCATCGGCAAATTGTTCATCGACGTGTTCGACGCCGAGGCCAAGAAAATCGCAAATGAAGGAAAAGGTTTGGCCGAATACCTCGCGCAAGGCACGCTCTACCCGGACGTGATCGAAAGCGTGTCGTTCACCGGCGGGCCGTCGGTCACCATCAAGTCGCACCACAATGTCGGCGGCCTGCCCGAGCGCATGAAGATGAAGCTGGTCGAGCCGTTGCGCGAACTGTTCAAGGACGAGGTGCGCGCGCTCGGCCGCGAGCTCGGCCTGCCGGAAGCCTTCGTCGGCCGCCATCCGTTCCCGGGGCCGGGGCTGGCGATCCGCGTGCCGGGCGCGATCACGCGCGAGAAGCTCGACATCCTGCGGCTCGCCGACGAGATCTATATCGAGGAAATCCGCCGCGCTGGCCTTTACGACAACATCTGGCAGGCTTTCGCCGTGCTGCTGCCGGTGAAGACCGTCGGCGTCATGGGCGACGGTCGCACCTACGATTACGTCGTCGGTTTGCGCGCGGTGACCTCGACCGACGGCATGACGGCGGATTTCTATCCGTTCGAGATGAAGTTCATCGGCCACGTTGCGACCCGCATCATCAACGAGGTCAAGGGCGTCAACCGCGTCGTTTATGACGTGACCTCAAAGCCGCCGGGCACGATCGAGTGGGAGTAGTCACATCGTACTTTTTTCGTCCGATGCGTAAACATAACTTCTTTCGACTGTTCCTCGCCCCTGCCATTCGACGCTTCGATCGGTGAGTTCCAGAAGAAAATCCGTGCCGACGGGCGTCTTGACCTCTTGGCCCTCCGCGTAAGCGTCTTCTCGTTTGCTTCGGCGATATGCCTTGATGATCCCGTGCAAATATGAGGGCTCGGCATGACTGGCATGGAGCGCCACGTAGGCGCCAGTCGTCATAGATCGTTCGGCCTGCTTTTCGGCGACGACCCACGTACCGGACCAAACCGTCCCGTCGGTATTCCGCGTAACGCCTTTCTCCTCCGGCCGGCAAACTAAGTGATACCCAATCACTGGACCGTCGGCTTGTGCCCTTTTGGCTTGAGAAGGCTTTTTTGGTGGAATACGGCTTGCAAGCACCTCATCGCAGAGTGCTTCGACTTCCTTGGCGCCGTGTTTGATTGCGTTTTCGCGCACCGTTTTAATTTCTGCGCTGGCTTTTTCAGCCAATTTCTCTTTGGTCCAGATAAATGGCATCGTAACTATCCTGGGCGCTGCACCGATTTGCATCACTGGAGATTAATATATGCCGATCGTAATCTACGGCATCAAGAACTGCGACACCATGAAGAAGGCGCGCGCCTTCCTCGACAAGCAGGGCGTCGCCTACGATTTCCATGATTACAAAACCAAGGGCATCGACAAGGCCAAGCTCGAAGGCTGGGCCAAGAAGGCCGGCTGGGAAACGCTGCTCAACCGGGCAGGGACCACGTTCAAGAAATTGCCCGACAGTGACAAGGAAGGCGTCACCGAGAAAAAGGCCATCGCGCTGATGCTCAAGCAGCCCTCGATGATCAAGCGTCCGGTGCTGGAATTGCCCGGCGGCAAGATTCTGGTCGGCTTTGCGCGCGCTCAATACGGCGCGGCGCTCGGCGTTGGCGGCTAGTGCTTGGCGCCTGCGACGACTAGGCGCGGCTTGTGGTTGCTCGGCATTGCCGCCTCATGCGCCTTAAGGAAATCGGCTAGCACATCGCCGCTCAATTCGGTCGCCGGCATCGGCCGGCCGAAGTAGAAGCCCTGCATCTGATCCGCCTCGGCGTCGTAGAGGAAATCGACTTGGTCGGGGGTCTCGACCCCTTCGACGGTCACCCGCATGTTGAGCTCGCGGCCGAGCGCGATGATGGTCTTCACCACCGTCTCCACGTCGCGTCCGGCTTTCTCGAAGCTTTCCATGAAGCTGCGGTCGATCTTGATCTTGTCGAAGGGGAACTTCCACAGATAGCCCAGGCTCGAATAGCCGGTGCCGAAATCGTCCATGACGATCGACACGCCCATCTCCTTGAGCCGCCGGAGCGTTGCCAGCGTAGATTCGCTGTTGCGCAGCAACAGCGATTCGGTGAGTTCGAGCTCGAGGCGGTTTGGCGCCAGGCCGGAGTCGCGCAGCGCCGTGGCGACCGTCTCCTCGATCTGCCCGGATTCGAACTGGGCAGGCGACAGATTGACCGCGACGGTCAAGTCGCGCGGCCAGCCCGCCGCCGTGCGGCAGGCCTCGCGCAGGATCCAGGCGCCGATCTTGTCGATCAGGCGGATTTCCTCGGCGAGCGGAATGAACACCAGCGGCGGGATGGGGCCGTCGGGGCCGTTCAGGCGCGCAAGCGCCTCGAATCCGACCAACTGGTGGCTGCTCGTCTCGTAGACGGGCTGGTAGTGCACGTCGAATTTGTCGTGCTCGGCGGCATCGCGGATGACCCGCTCGAGTGTCAAGCGCTCTTGCAGCGCGGCGTCCATTTCCGCCGCAAAGAAGCGCACGCAGCCTCGACCCGCGGTCTTGCCGGCGTATAGCGCGAGGTCGGCGCTCTTGAGCAGCCGCTCCGGCGTCATCCCATCCTCCGGACCGATGGCAACCCCAATCGTGAGATCAGCGCAGATTTCCTGATCCTTGAAATACATCGGAGTTCGCAGGATCGAGATGAGACGGTTGGCGAATTCGGCCGCCTCCGAGCGGTGGCCGATGACGGTCTGCACGACGACGAACTCGTCGCCGCCAAGCCGGCAGACCATGTCTTCGATGCGCGTCATGGCGCGCAGGCGCTCGCCAATGGTCTTGAGCAGGAAGTCGCCGCCGTCATGACCCAAGGTGTCGTTGACGTGCTTGAAATGATCAAGATCGATGAAATGAAGGGCGAGCAAGCCGCCGCGTGCCGGCAGCGCCGCTAGCGCGGCCTCCAGGCGCTCGATCATCCGCGCGCGGTTGTAGAGGCCGGTCAGCGGGTCATGGTGGGCGAGAAACTGAATACGGCGGTCGGCGGCCTGCTTTTCACGCGTTCGCCGGTACCAGGCGATGGCCGGCAGCGCGAACGCAAACGCGGTCAACCCGCAAAGCGCGACCGCCGCGCGCCAGGTGAACGACGAGATGACCGCGCGCGCTTCGCCTTCGTCGACAAAGGCGCCGACCACGGCGACGACCTTCCCGTTCGTGATCGCCGGAACATAGGCTTCGCCATAGGCGGCCGGCATGTCCGGTGTCGTGCCGTTTCGGATATTGACGACCGGCGCTTTGCTTTTGCTTGCTTGGGCCGCTGTCTCATTAAGTTCGGATAGGTCGACGAGCGCGACCTTGTCGTCGTCGGAGACGACGAGGGAGTAGCCGTCGGGATTGAAGATGATGTAGCGGAAGACCCGTCTCGCCCGGCCCGCGCTTTGAAAGAACGTCATGCTCGCCGCCGACGGCTGCTCACCGGCCGCAATCTGTTGGAAATCGCTGACGTTGTCGGCAAGAAAATACGCCCACTCGCGGGCCGTGCTCTTCACGTAGTTCTGGACAAGGTTTTCCGTCGTGTGGTTGACCGTCGACCAGGTGCCGCCCACCAGCACGCTGAGGGCCGCGATGAGGAGAAGGGTGCCTCGCCAGAACGAAATGTTCGCCAGGTAGGCCATTGCTACTGCGGCGGCGCCGAGGCGCGGGGCGCCGTCTCCTTATCAGTGTGAATCTTGACAAGCTCGTCTTTGGCGAGCTCCAGCAGCTTTTTGTGGCGCGGGCTCTCGGCCGCCCATTGATCGGTTATCAGCTTGAACTCAGCGTGTGCAACCTTCTGGTCCGCAGGTGAAGGAAAGGTCAGCGTGCGCTTGGGATCAGCCCTGATCCGGTCGAACGCCTCGCCGTTTGTCTTTTCGTAGGCCTCGATGAACCGCGCCGCTGTCCATTCGCCGCTGTATTTCTTGATCAAATCACGCGCCGCCTGCGGCAGGCTCTCGTACACCTGACGGTTCATCACCAGGGCGAGCGGAGCGACGCTCGTCCCGAGGTAGTAGTGATGGCTGGTGAGCCGGCCGATGCCGACGTCGAACAGTTGGCCGGGCGGAACGCAGGCGGCATCGATGTCGCCGCGGCTCAAGGCGGGCGTCGTCTGGTTGAAGGCCATGACTTGCGCCTCCATGCCCAGCCTCTTGAGCGCGAGCTCCTGGGTCGGATTATTGACTCGAATGCGCTGCCCCTTGAGATCGGCAAGTGAGGCGGCCGGCTTGCGGCTGTGAATGATTTCGGGTTCGGTGGCGTAGGCGCCGATGACGAAGAAATCCGAATATCCGGCGAGCGCGCCGGTCGCGACCAGGCGCGAGTAGGTGAGCGTCGCTTCACGGACGTTCTGAAACAGACCGGGAAGTTCGATCAAGGCATTGTCGGGGAAGCGTTCCGGGTTTTGTCCCGGCACGATGAAGGCGATGTCGGCGGTGCGATCGAGAACCGATTGGGGCAGCTCCTTCTGTATCTTGCCGAGCTCGCCGCTGAAATAGACCTTGATCTCGATCAGGTTCTGACCCTCGCTATTGACCGCCTCGACAAAGGGTTTGACCGCGGTCTGATAGGCGACCGAGCGGTCGGAGGTGAAAAAGGAAAGCTTGAGCTGGATCGGTTCGGCAACGGCCGCGCCCGGCAGCATCAGGGCGGCGGCGAACATGCATCGCAGTGGCCAACGTGACATGACGACCTCCCGGCTGGTCGACGCCCGCGTCGCCTCGGGGGGATGCGCGGGCACGCCATGAGGGGTCAATTAAGAGTAGAGAATGCTTTCGTTTTGCTTGCCCCAATACCGACAAACGCGCCGATAGGTTTTACTACGGGAGCTGGAACCGGAACCCCGGGGTGCGCGGTGGTATAATCGGACGGACGGTTCCATACCGGCGCTCCAATTATCAGCGCGGCAAGATCCTGGTCGGCTTCAAGCCGGACGCCTACGCGCGACTGAAATCGATTCCCACCCCGTCGCGTCGTTTATTCCGCGATTGCCGCACGCCGGTATTTCCAACACACGATCCGCGTCGCAAGCGCGAATGGCCGCTCGCGCCGCTTGACAAGGTTTGGCTATAGGACTATATTCATAACGTTCGATCCGCCGAGGGCGCTCTCATGAGGCGTCAATGACAGCGGGATCGGATGCGGCGCCCGGGGGCGAGGGTCGCACCTCGCACTCGGGAGGCCCCGGGACCCGACCGAGCGGCATTACGACCGCTCTGCAGGGAGCCTGCTAGATCGGGACTGGCCGAAATGCCTCGTCCCAGGAAGCGCGGACCCGGGGAACAGAAATCGCCGCGATGGAGCGCCGAGCGGCGCGGCGATCCGCAAGGATCGCTTAGACGACGAATGGTTGCGCCGCTTGGCGCTCCATTCCCTCGGACTTTATGTCCGGGGCGCAGGTTGGAAGATGGCGTACCCCGCGCCGCAAAGAATAGGGGCGATGCCGCTTATCCGCATGCAGGACGCTCTCCGGCCGGACATGCTTTGAACCCTTGATTAGCCGCGCTTTCCCTGCCACATGCGCCCCATGAACAAGCCGGTGCTGCCCGCCGATTCGATGGCCTTGACGCCGCTCGCCGCGGAAGTCGAGCGCCGGCGCACCTTTGCCATCATTTCCCACCCGGACGCCGGCAAGACCACGCTGACCGAGAAGCTTTTGCTGTTCGGCGGCGCCATCAATCTCGCCGGCCAGGTCAAGGCCAAGCGCGACCGCCGCTCGACCCGCTCGGACTGGATGGCGATCGAGCGCGAGCGCGGCATTTCGGTGGTCACCTCGGTGATGACCTTCGACTACGACGGCCGCGTGTTCAATCTGCTCGACACGCCGGGCCACGAGGACTTCTCCGAGGACACCTACCGCACCCTGACGGCCGTGGACTCGGCGGTGATGGTGATCGACGCCGCCAAGGGCATCGAGGCGCGCACCCGCAAGCTGTTCGAGGTTTGCCGGCTGCGCGACATCCCGATCGTCACCTTCGTCAATAAGATGGACCGCGAGAGCCGCGATCCATTTGAATTGTTGGACGAGATCGAGAAGACGCTGGCGCTCGACACCGCGCCGATGACCTGGCCCATCGGCAAGGGGCGCGATTTTGCCGGCACCTGCGATCTTAGCAACGGCGAGATGCGGCTGTTGAGCGAGGACGGCAAAACCGCCGCGCCGCAACCGCTCGACCTGCCGGCACTGGCCGAGAAAAATCCCATGCTTGACGCCAAGGCTACGGCTGAGGAATTGGCGCTGGTCAAGGACGCCTGCCGCCGCTTCGATTTTGACGCCTTCCGAGAAGGACACCTGACGCCGGTGTTCTTCGGCTCGGCCTTGAAGAATTTCGGCGTCAAGGACCTGCTCGATGCGCTCGCCAGTTTCGCGCCGCCGCCGCGCGCGCAAGTGTCCAACAAGCGCACCATCGACGCCCATGAAGGCGCCATGACCGCCTTCGTGTTCAAGATCCAGGCCAACATGGACCCCAACCACCGCGACCGCATCGCCTTCGCGCGGCTCTGCTCGGGCAAGCTGCGGCGCGGCATGAAGGCGAAGCTGGTGCGCACGGAAAAGCCGATCACGCTGTCGGCGCCGCAATTCTTTTTTGCGCAGGACCGCGCGCTCGCCGATGAGGCCTATGCCGGCGACGTGGTCGGCATCCCCAACCACGGCACGCTGCGCATCGGCGATACGCTCACCGAGGGCGAAGAGATCGCCTTCCTCGGCGTGCCGAACTTCGCGCCGGAAATCTTGCGGCGCGTGAAGCTCGGCGATCCGATGAAGGCCAAGAAGTTGAAAGAGGCGCTGCAGCAGATGGCCGAAGAAGGCGTCGTGCAGGTGTTCCGCCCGCTCGACGGGGCGCCGGCGCTGGTCGGCGTGGTCGGCCCATTGCAGCTCGACGTGCTGAAAGTGCGTCTCGCCGACGAATACGGTCTCGACATCGGCTTCGAGACGCCGGAATTCCAACTCGCGCGCTGGATTGCAAGCGCGGACGCCAAGAAACTCGACGACTTCGTGGCGGCGAACTATTCGAGCGTGGCCGAGGACCTCGACGGCGACCGCGTGTTCATGGCGCGCAACCAGTTCATCCTCGATTACACGGCTGAGCGCGCCCCCGGCATCTTCTTCACCGACATCAAGGACGTGAAGAAAAAGGTGGCCGCGTAGTTCCGGCGTGTCATCACCGGTCCGCATTTACGCCCCAATCCAAGCCGATTGAAGTTGGGTTCACGCCACTATCGAAGGAAAAGTCATGAAAAAGTTCGCATTGCTAACGCTCACCGCAACGCTATTGGGGGCGGCATTCGCGGCGCCGACGCCGGCACGCGCGGACGTTGAAACCGGCATGTTGACCTGCCGGAGCGCGCACCCGTCAAGCTTTGTCGTGGTGTCGGCGCAGACATTCGATTGCATCTTCGCGCCGGCCGCGGGCGGTCCGGCGCAGCATTATGAAGCCACGATCCATCGCTTCGGCGCTCAAATCGGCGTCAGCGAAGACACCTCGCTGGGCTGGGCTGTGTTCGCGGCGACGCCGCGCGTGCGTCCCGGCGCGCTCGCTGGCGGGTACGGTGGTGTTTCCGCCGGCGCTACGGTGGGGATCGGAGCCGGCGCCAATGGCTTGGTGGGCGGGCTCGACAATTCATTCGCTCTTCAGCCGATCAGTCTTCAAGGCCAGACCGGCCTCAACGTCGTCGCAACGGTAACCTCGCTTGATCTACGTTCCCTCGCCCCCGCGCGTCACACTCGGCATCGTCGGCACCACAGCCAGTAAGACATTCACCCCGTCGAAACGAAAGCCTGTCACGCCGCCCGGATCGACCGGGCGGTTTGATTTTCGGCGGTTATCGGGGACCGGCCAACGCCGCGCTAGTTGATCTTTATATCCGCCGCCTTGATCGCCGGCGCCCAGCGCGCGATTTCGCCGTCGATGCGGGCGCGGAATTCTTCCGGCGTGGAGCTGACAGGCTCCATCAACTGCGCCGCCAGCTTGTCGCGCACCGCCGGCTCCTTCATGATCTCGGCCACGTCCTTGTTGATCGTGTCGATGATCGACTTTGGCGTTCCGCCCGGCGCGATCAGGCCGTTCCAGGCGTCGGCCTCGACGTCGATGCCGCTTTCTTTGAGAGTCGGCGCATCCGGCAGAAAAGGCGAACGCTGGGCGGTGGAGACCGCCAAGATTTTGACCTTGCCGGCCTTGGCATGCGGCGTGACCGAGATGGCCGGCAAGCAGGCCATCTGTACGTCGCCGCGCATCACCGCGGTGATCGCTTGCGGCGAGCTCGCATAAGGCACGTGCACCAGTTTGGTGCCGGACGCGATCGCGATCGCCTCCATTGCCAGATGCGACAGCGAGCCGTTGCCGATCGAGGCGAAATTATATTTGCCCGGATTGGCCTTGAGCAGCGCCACCAGCTCGGCGACCGAGTTGACGTTGAGAGCCGGATTGACCGCGAGCGCGCTCGGCTGGGTGACGAGTTGGGTGACGGCCGCGATATCCTTGCGCGGATCGTAGGGCAGGGTCGAAAACAGCAGCGTGTTGATGGCGAGCGGGCCGCCGATGCTGATGCCGATAGTCGCGCCGTCGGGCGCGGCCTTGGCCACGGCATCGGTCCCGAGATTGCCGCTCGCGCCAGGCTTGTTCTCGACCACGAAAGCGCTCGCGGGATATTTCCTGGAGAGTCCATCGGCGACAACGCGGGCGACGATATCGGGCGTCGAGCCGGCGCCGAACGGAACGATGATTTTGACCGTCCTGGCCGGCCAATCCTGCGCTGATCCTGGCAGGGTGGCGGCCGCGAGCAGCCAGAGCGACATAAGGGCGCATCGGAACAAATGGTATATTGGGGTTGCGGCCATCGAAGATATCCTATGCGGCGGCTCGGCTTGCATTGAAAGGCGCCATCGCCTCTACTGCGGCGCCCATTGCTGGGCAAACATAATTGTGAGTGTAGCATGGGCTTAACCGTCCTCATTCTTGGCCTCTTGGTCTTTCTCGCCACCCACGTGTTCGTGACGATGCGCGAGGCGCGCGCCGCCACCATCGCGCGGTTGGGGTTCAACACCTATCGCGCGCTGTTCAGCATCGTATCGCTCGGCAGCCTGGCACTGATCGTCTGGGGCTACGGCAACACACCGTGGATCGCGGTCTGGTCGCCACCCGCCTTCTTGCGCCATATCACCATCGGCCTGATGCTCTTGGCCGCGATCGCGCTGGTCGCTTATTTCGTTCCGAGCCACATCAAGGCGTGGCTAAAGCATCCGTTGCTGGTGTCAGCGAAAACCTGGGCCTTTGCACATCTGCTGACGAATGGCGATCTTGCCTCGATCGTGATGTTCGCGGCGTTCCTGGCCTGGGGGGTCTATGCGCGTATTGCCGCCAAGCGGCGCGGCGACCAAGGTTTCACCACACCACCTGCCGGCTGGACCAACGACATCATCGTGGTGGTGGTGGGCATCGTTGTTTTTCTCGCGCTTGGCTATGCCTTCCATCCTCTGGTCCTGCATCATCCGGTATTCGGGAGCTAGGCCGTGTCGGTGCAAGAAGAAATCAGACGGCTCACCGCCCCGGATATTTTCGCCCGCAAGGGCGGCGCGCCGATCGTGTGCCTGACCTCCTATCACGCCCACACCGCGCGGCTGGTCGACAAATACTGCGACGTTATTCTGGTCGGCGACTCGCTCGGCATGGTGATGCACGGGCTGGAAACCACCGTTCCGGTCACGCTCGAGATGATGATCCTGCAAGGCCACGCGGTGATGCGCGGCAGCAAGCGCGCGCTGGTGGTCGTCGATATGCCGTTCGCCTCCTACGAGGCGTCCAAGGAACAGGCCTTCATGAACACCGCGCGTGTACTGAAGGAAACCGGCTGCGGCGCCGTCAAGCTCGAAGGCGGCAAACGCATGGCCGAGACCATCGCCTTCCTGGTCGAGCGCGGCGTGCCGGTGATGGCGCATGTCGGTTTGACGCCGCAGTCGATCAATACCATCGGCTCGTTCCGCGCGCAGGGACGCGAGGAGGCCGATTGGGCGCGCATCGAGCAAGATACCGTCGCGGTGGCCGAGGCCGGCGCTTTCGCCGTGGTGATCGAGGCGGTGGCGGAGCCGCTCGGGCGCAAGCTCACCGCCGCGGTGCGCATTCCCACCATCGGCATCGGCGCGAGTGCGGCCTGCGACGGGCAGATCCTGGTGCTGGAAGACATGCTCGGCCTGTCGCCGCGGGTGCCGAAATTCGTCAAACGTTATGGCAAACTGGGTCCCGGCATCGAGAAGGCGGTGGCCGATTACGCCGCCGACGTGCGAGCGCGCGCTTTCCCAGGGCCGGAGCACGTCTACGCGATGAAAAAGAAGCCCTGAGGCAGCTCTTCTTCTGTCATTCCGGGCCCGGCCCTTCGGCCCGTCCTGGAATGGCCGGCAAATCGCCGCTAAGCCCCTGAATCCTTAACGTTTGTCGGCGCATCTTTGCCTTGCGCCCGCCACATCGTTAGGTTACGCCGCACTTCGCCTTTCGGGGGCGAAATAGGGGTTTGGAGCAGTTCGTGGCCGATATTTTTCACGAAGTGGACGAGGAAGTCCGACGCGAACGGCTGCAAAAGCTGTGGGATCGCTACAGCATTTATGTCATCGGGGTGGCTATTCTGATCGTGGCCGTGATCGGCGCCTGGCGCGGCTATGAATACCTGGAAGCCAAGAAGGCCGCTGCCGCCGGTGCCGCGTTCGAATCCGCGTTGAACCTGAGCGAGCAGGGCAAGCACGCCGAGGCGGAAGCAGCCTTCGCCAAAATCGCCGCCGAGTCGCCGGCCGGCTATCGAATCCTCGCGCGCCTGCGCACCGCCGCCGAACTCGCGCAAACCAAACCGGCCGACGCCGTGAAGTCCTATGACGAACTCGCCGCCGACACCTCGCTCGGGCCGAGCTTGCAGGATCTCGCCGCCGTGCGCGCCGGCATGCTGACCGTGGACAGCGCGTCGCTGGCCGACATGCGCCGCCGTCTCGATACGGTCGCCGAGCCTGGCCGCGCCTTCCGCCACAACGCGCGCGAACTGCTGGCGCTGTCGGCCTGGCGCAATCGCGATTTCACCGGCGCGCGCCGCTATATCGACATGATCGCGGGGGATGGCGAAACGCCGCCGGGCACCCGCGCGCGCGCCGACGTGCTCTCGGCGCTCATCGCTGCCGCCGGCAAGAGTTGAGGATTTTCATGCGCCGCATGCAACGCATCGTGTTGCTCGCCGGGCTAGTCGCGCTCGCGCCGGTGCTCGCCGGTTGCGAGAGCTTCGACTTCGACAATCTCGACTTCTTCCATCTCAACGAGAAGAAGAAGCTGCCGGGCGAGCGCAAAGAACTGTTCCCGCAGGGTGTGCCGGGCGTCTCGCAAGGGATTCCGCCCGAATACTTGAAAGGCAGTCAACCGCCGGCAGACACCGCGCTGGCGCCGGATGCCGCTGCCGGCGCCGCGACGCCGGGGGCCACGCCCGCGCCGCCGGCCAAGACCGCCGCAGTCGAGCCGGCGGCCGAACCCAAGCCGAAGCGCAAGCCGAAGCCGAAATCGGCGTCGCAGTCGCCCACCCGGATCACCGTGCAGCCGGCCGCCCAGCGTCAAGACAATGGGCAGCAGCAGATGGCGCCCTGGCCGGATACGCCGCCGCCGGCATCCGCGCCGAGCACGAGCACTTCCCCCTGGCCGTCCGCGCCGGCCGCCGCCTCGCCGCGCTAAAGAGCCAATTATTCCCGGTTCGCTCGCCAGAGCGCGTCGAAGACGCGCGTAAACAGGCTAATGACGAGCGCCCCGGAATGACGCTGTATTTTGGCGCAAGGAATTGAGAAAAGAATATCCATGAGCTTCACCATTGCCATCGTCGGCCGCCCTAATGTCGGCAAGTCGACTTTGTTCAACCGGCTGGTCGGCCGGCGCGTCGCCCTGGTTGACGATCGGCCGGGCGTGACGCGCGATCGGCGCGAAGGCGAGGGCCGGCTCGGCGATCTCGATTTCACGGTGATCGATACCGCCGGCCTCGAAGAGTCGGCGCCCGAGAGTCTCAGCGGCCGCATGCGGGCGCAGACCGAGACTGCGATCGGGCAGGCCGACGCGATCTTTTTCATGATCGACGCGCGCAGCGGCCCGACCGGGGTCGACCGCGTGTTCGCCGACCTCGTGCGCAAGTCGGGCAAGCCGGCCGTGCTCATTGCGAACAAGATGGAAGGCACTGCCGGCGAAGCGGGCCGCGTCGACGCCTACGCGCTCGGCCTCGGCGATCCGGTCGCGCTTTCCGCCGAACACAACGAGGGCTTGTCCGATCTCTACGACGCCCTGCGCGCGGCCTTGCCCGAACGCACCGCGGCGCAGATCGAGGCGGCGGCCGAGCCGTCCGGTCCGCACCCGATCCGGGTCGCCATTGTCGGGCGCCCGAACGCGGGCAAGTCGACTCTGGTCAACCGGCTGATCGGCGAGGAGCGGCTGCTCACCGCGCCGGAGGCCGGCACCACGCGCGACGCCATCGCGGTCGACCTCGACTGGCGCGGACAGAAATTCCGCATCCACGACACCGCCGGCCTGCGCCGGCGCTCGCGCGTCGACGAGAAGCTGGAGAAGCTGTCGGTCGCCGACGCGCTCAACGCGGTGCGCTTTGCCGAGGTGGTGGTGGTGCTGCTCGACGTCGAGAACGCATTCGAGGAGCAGGATCAGCGCATCGCCGATCTGGTCGAGCAGGAAGGCCGCGCCGTCGTCATCGCGGTCAACAAATGGGACTTGCAGGAAAGGACCGCGGGCTCCATCGGCAAGCTGCGCGCGCAGGCCGATGAGAAGCTCACCCAGATGAAGGGCGTGCCGCTGGTGGCGGTGTCGGCCTTGACCGGCGAGGGGCTCGACCGCCTGATTCAGGCGATCGTCGATGCCTTCGCGGTCTGGAACAAGCGCATCCCGACCGCCGCGCTCAATCGCTGGTTCGAGCATGTGGTGGATTCGCACCCGCCGCCGGCTGTGTCGGGCCGCCGCCTGCGCCTCAATTACATCACGCAGGCGAAAAGCCGGCCGCCGAGCTTCGTGCTGTTCTGTACGCGCGCCGACGCGCTGCCCGACGCCTACAAGCGCTATCTCGTGAACTCACTGCGCGAGAATTTCGATCTTCCCGGCACGCCGATCCGCCTGACGCTGCGGGAGAAGGGCAACCCGTTCAAGGGACGGGCCAAGCGCAAGCACTGAGGCGCCCACCTTACAGAAAATTAATTTGCCATTTCGCGGTTAAGGCCGCCTCTCAATAGAGGCCATGGTGCTCTTGGCGGCCGACACGGCGATGCATTTTTTCGACAACACGCGGAACATTCTTCAAAATACTGCACTTTGTTGATATCGTCTCTGGTAGCCCGGGGGCGGCGCACGCAGCAATAGCCTGCATCCGCCGGACATTCGGCCTCTGAGGTGATGCGATGAAGATGAGTAAGTTCGGCTATTTTTCCGAGTTTCTGCTTTTCCCGCCACTTGTATTGATCGCTGCGCTGCTCGCGTTTCGCAGTTCGATGCCGCCGCGACCGCTGACCTGGGCGATCGTTTACGGCGCCGGAACGATCGCCTGGACATTGTTCGAATATCTACTGCATCGCGTATTGTTTCATCACGCGCCGGTCCTCTCGCAAATTCACGATCGCCACCATCAATCGCCGCACGAGCTGATTGGTACGCCCGCATGGGCGAGCGCCATGGTCGGTTTGGTCGCGGTGGCAAGCCCGGCCTGGGCGGCGCTCGGATTTGATCTCGGGACTGCGGCGACGGCCGGACTCGTCACCGGCTACCTTTGGTACGTCTTCGTCCACTACGCGACCCATCATTGGCAGCCGCGCCGGGATTCTTATCTTTACCAAGCGCGTATGCGGCACGCCCGCCACCACCATTTGTCTCACAGTGGAAATTTCGGCGTGACGACGGCTTTTTGGGATCATGTCTTCGGCACGGCGCTCGAAGCGCGCGCAACGAAGTTCGACCGTAAGCTTTAGGCGGGCGCGTGAAATTCCAGAAACTTCCCGCTGCGGAAGTCAAAGATCTTTCCGCTCTCCGTATAATCGGCAAGGCACAGCGGCACGATCGCCTTCGCCACCTCTTCCGGTGCCGGCAGCGTCATGGGATCGAGGCCGGGGAAAGCGCCTAGGTACATGCGGGTCCTGGTCGGACCCGGAGCAAACAGATTGACGCGCACCGGCGTGGTTGCGCACTCCGCCGCGTAAGCGCGCACCAGCGCGTCTAGGGCGGCTTTCGATGCGGCATAGGGGCCCCAATAGGCGCGGCCTTTGTAGGCGACGGCGGAGGTGAGAAATACCGCGCGGCCCGCCGGCGCCCGCTTGAGCAGCGGATCCATGCAGCGGATGAGTTGCCAGTTAGCGGTGACGTTGACGCCCAGCAGATTGTCCCAGTCCTTCGGCTCGACATGGCCGAGCGGCGACAGCGGCCCGAGAATTCCAGCATTGCCGATCAGTACATCGAGCCGGGCGTAGCGCTCGTTGAGCGCGAGCGCGAGGCGCGCGATGCCGTCGCTGTCCTTCACGTCGAGCGGCACCAGCGTGGCGGAGCCGCCCGCGGCCTTGATCTTGTCGTCGAGTTCTTCCAGCCCGCCGACGGTGCGCGCTACCGCCACGACATGCGCACCGGCCTTCGCAAGCTCGAGCGCAAGCGCCGCGCCAATGCCGCGCGAGGCGCCGGTCACCAGCGCGATACGGTCGGAAAGGGGTTTCGGCATGCGATAATACTAGCGCAAACGCCTAGATCGCTTCGGCCAGCAGCGACAATTGCCGCGGGCTGGCTTCCTGCGCCGCCAGATCGGTGAGCGCGGTCGGATAGTCGCCGGTGAAGCAGTGATCGGTAAATTGCGGCCGCACGGAGTCGCGGCCCGGCAGGCCCATGGCGCGGTAAATGCCGTCGACCGACAGGAACGCCAGCGAATCCGCGCCGATGAATTGCCGCATGCCCTCGAGATCGTGGGTGGCGGCGAGCAGCTTGTCGCGTTCGGGCGTGTCGATGCCGTAATAGTCCGGGTGCGTGATCGGCGGCGAGGCAATGCGGAAATGCACTTCCTTGGCGCCGGCATCGCGCATCATCTGCACGATCTTGCGCGAGGTGGTGCCGCGCACGATTGAATCGTCCACCAGCACGATGCGTTTGCCCGCCACCACGGCGCGGTTGGCCGCGTGTTTCATGCGCACGCCCTGATCGCGGATCGCCTGCGTCGGCTGGATGAAGGTGCGGCCGACATAGTGGTTGCGGATGATGCCGAGCTCGTAGGGGATGCCGGACTCGCGCGCATAGCCGATCGCTGCCGGTACGCCGGAATCGGGCACCGGCACGATCACATCGACGGCGGCCGGCGCCTCGCGCGCCAGCTCCGCGCCCATGGTCTTGCGCACATCGTAGACGTGGCGGCCGCCAACGATGGAATCCGGCCGCGAGAAATAGATGTATTCGAAGATGCACGGCCGCGCCGCAATCGGCGGAAACGGCTTGAACGACTGCGCGCCGTCTTCGTCGAACACAACGACTTCGCCGTTCTCCACGTCGCGCACGTATTGCGCGCCGATCATATCGAGGGCGCAGGTCTCCGAGGCGAGGATCGGGCAGCCGTCGAGCGTGCCGATCACCAGCGGGCGGATGCCGAGGGGATCGCGCGCGCCCACCAGCTTCTTGTTGGTCAAGCCGACAAAGGCATAGGCACCTTCGAGCTGGCGCAGGCCCTCGATGAAACGGTCGACGAAACGGTTGCGGCGGGCGCGCGCCACCAGATGCAGGATCACCTCGGTGTCGGTGGTCGACTGCATCATGGCGCCTTCGTGCACCAGGTTCCTGCGCAGCGCGATGCCGTTGGTGAGGTTGCCGTTGTGGCCGATGGCGAAACCGCCGCCTTCCAGTTCCGCAAACAGCGGCTGCACGTTACGCAGCACGGTCTCGCCGGTGGTGGAATAGCGCACATGGCCGATGGCCGCGGTGCCGGGCAGGCGGTCGATCACTTCCCGCCGTGCGAAGGTGTCGCCGACCAGGCCGAGGCGGCGCTCGGAATGGAAGCGCTTGCCGTCGAAGGAAACGATGCCGGCGGCTTCCTGGCCGCGATGCTGGAGCGCGTGCAGGCCGAGCGCGGTGATGGCGGCAGCGTCGGGATGGCCGAAGATGCCAAACACGCCACATTCTTCGCGTAGCCGGTCGGCATCCGGGTCGAATTCGGCGCCTGCGGTTTGCACGGGGTCTTGCGGCTGCTGCATCGCTATTGCGTTCCGGTCCGTGGGCTGAGCTCCGATTTCTGGTCGGGGCCGGTATCCGGCGGTTCCTGGTCTTCCGGCTTCTGCCGCTTCAACCGCTTCAAGATGGTGCTTTCGGGGTCGTCCGGCAACATCGACATCAACCATTGTCCCGTACTTTGCAACACCACCTTCGACTTGGCGGTGCGCACCCATTCCGGCTGGCTGCGATCGGGCACCAGCCAGGCGAAGAACAGGAAGGCGACAACCACGATGATCAGCCCGCGGCCGAGCCCGAACAGGAAACCGAGGGTGCGGTCGAGCGCGCCGACGCGGCTGTCGAGCACCATGTCGGAAATGCGCACGGTGATGATCGAGACCACCAAGAGCGTGATCAGAAACACCCCGCCGACGCTGGCGCCGGCCGCCACCATGTCGCTCGAAACGTATTGCTTGGCGATCGGCAGCACGCGCGAATAGGAATAAAGCGTGACCAGCGCGGCGACGCCCCAGGCGCCGATCGACAGGATCTCGCGCATGAAGCCGCGGATCATCGCGAGCAGGCCCGAGATCAACATGACCACCAGGAGGATGATGTCGAGCAGGGTGATCGGCATCGGGCCTCGTCAGCTTGCCAGGTGTGCGCGGCGGCGGCCGCACATGAACGTTGGTCGACGCCGCGAATCCACCGGCGCCGCGGCGGCTCGGGGACAGGGCGACGCTGTGGGCCTTAAGTGCTTAATTTGACGCCTATTTCTGCTCGCGCTCGGGCCGACTTGAGACAGCCGCGAGAGGCGGTTTCGACGGCCCTGTGTATAGCGGGGCAACGCGCCGCCGTCACCCGTCTTGTCCACGGGTTTTACCGCCCGTGCCCCGATTACCGCGGGCGGCGATGTCGGCGACCAGACCGCTGAGGCTTGCCACATCGGTAACCTTGAGGCCGGGCTCGCCGGCATCCGCACGCGCGGCTTCCGGAACGACGGCGCGGGTAAAGCCGAGCTTTGCGGCTTCTTTGAGCCGGGCCGCCGCTTGCGCCACCGGCCGGATCGCGCCGGACAACGACACCTCGCCGAAATAAACCGCGTCGGCCGGCAGCGCCGCATTGGCGAGCGAGGAGACGAGCGCTGCGGCGGCGGCGAGATCGGCCGCCGGTTCCTGGATGCGCAGCCCGCCGGCGACGTTAAGGTAAACGTCGTGACCACCGAGCCGCACGCCGCAATGGGCCTCCAAGACCGCCAGCACCATCGACAGCCGGCTCGGATCCCAGCCGACGACGGCGCGCCTTGGCGTACCGAGCGAGGTCGGCGCCACCAGCGCCTGGATTTCGACCAGCAGCGGCCTTGTGCCCTCGATGCCGGCGAACACCGCGGTGCCGGGCTGCCCGAGATCGCGCGCCGACAAGAACAGTTCGGACGGGTTGGCGACCTCGCGCAATCCCGAACCGGTCATCTCGAACACGCCGATCTCGTCGGTCGGGCCGAAGCGGTTCTTTACCGCGCGCAGGATGCGGAACTGGTGTGAGCCTTCGCCCTCGAACGAGAGCACGGCATCGACCATGTGCTCGACCACACGGGGACCCGCGATCTGGCCGTCCTTGGTGACGTGGCCGACCAGGATGATGGCGGCGCCCGAGCGCTTGGCGTAGCGGATCAGCGCTTGCGCCGAGCCGCGCACCTGCGTGACCGTGCCGGGCGCGGATTCGACCAGCTCGGTCCACATGGTCTGGATCGAATCGATGACGATCAGGCGCGGCGTCTTGCCGTCCGACAAAGTGGCGATGATGTCCTCGACCGAGGTCTCCGCCGCGAGTTCGACCGCCGCATCGCTTAAAGCCAGCCGCTCGGCGCGCAGGCGCACCTGCGCGACCGCTTCCTCGCCCGAGATGTAGACCGCGCGCTGGCCCGTGCGCGCCATGGCGGCGGCAGCCTGCAGCAACAGCGTGGATTTGCCGATGCCGGGATCGCCGGCCATCAGCAGCACGGAGCCGCGCACGAAGCCGCCGCCGGTGACGCGGTCGAACTCGGCGAGGCCGGAGGGCAGGCGCGGGGCCTCATGCGCCTCGCCGGTGAGCGGCTCGAGCGCGAACAGTCGACCTTTGCCGGCTTTGCGCCCTGGCCCAGCGGGGCGGTCGGCGCCTTCTTCGGCCAGCGTATTCCACTCGCCGCAGGCCTCGCACTTGCCCTGCCAGCGGCTGAAGGCGGCGCCGCAGTTCTGGCAGATGAAGCTCAAATTGCGTTTGGACATAAAGGAATCGCCGCCAAATCAATGCTCTGGACGCTAAACTGTCCATGAGAACATTACAAGAACATTATTAACGAAGGGCTTAATCGGGCGGGGAAAACCGGCCTTTGGTTCAGCCGCCCCGGTAAACGCGGTGATACCGCCGTCCGAGGCTGGTGAGCACCTCGTAGCCGATGGTGCCGGCTGCGGTGGCGAGCGCATCCACGGTCATCTCGCCGCCGATCAGCGAGACGAGATCGCCGCGCCGGGCGGCGCTGTCGGACAGGTCGGTGACGTCGATCGCCAGCAGATCCATGGAGACGCGGCCGGCGAGCGGACAGCGTTGGCCGGCGACGATGGCCGCGGCGCCCGGCGCCGCGTCGGAGGCGCTGGCCGCGCGCAGATAGCCGTCGGCATAACCGATCGCGACCACCGCGATGCGGGTCGTGCGCTTGGCGGTCCAGGCGGCGTCGTAGCCGACGGTCTCGCCGCGTGGCACGCTGCGCAACTGGACGATATGCGCCTGCAATTCGACCACCGGGCGCATCGGATTGCTTTGCCCGGGGGTCGGATTGACGCCGTAGAGCGCGACGCCCGGGCGTACCATGTCGCAATGGGCGTTAGCGCCAAGGAATATGCCGGACGAATTGGCGAGCGAAGAAGGGATGCCACGATAGAGGATGCGCACGTCGCGGAAGGCGCCGATCTGGCGGGCATTGAGCGGATGCTCCGGCACTTCGGCGCAGGCGAGGTGGCTCATCAGCAGCGTGATGCCGTGGTTTTCGGAGCGGATGCGCGGCGCTAGTGCGGCCGCCTCGTCGAGCGAGATGCCGAGCCGGTTCATGCCGGTGTCGACATGCAGCGCGGCGCCGCCGCGCCACTGATGGGTGCTGCAGAAGGCGTCCCATTCCGCCAGTTCGACCATGCTGCCGATCACCGGCCGCGCACGGATGTCGGCGTAAGCGGCCGCGGTGTTGGACAGCAGGCCGTTGAGCACGTAGATCGCCGGCTCCGGCGTGACTGCGCGCGCCCGCCGCGCCTCGGCGAGATCGGCGACGAAGAAGGTCTTGCAGCCGGCCTTGGCGAGCGTGGCCGCCACCGGCTCGATGCCGCAGCCATAGCCGTCGGCCTTGATCACGGCGGCGCACTCCGTGGGCATGGCGCGCCGCCCAAGCAGGCGCCAGTTGGCTTCGATCGCGCCAAGATCGACCGTCAGGATGCCGCCCGCTTGCGCGGCCGGCGGCCCGGCGGTGACGAGCTTGTCCGCCCGGCTATCGACCGGGGTTTTTAAGTCCTGTTGAGCGGCGGGTTCTGCCTCGGCCATGGGCTAGGGTTTAGCCGCCCCGATGCGGGCCGTCTATTGCGAGCCTCAGCCGATCCGATCCGGCAGGTGGTCGGGCTTGGCCAGGGTCGAGAATTTCGTGATGGCGCCTTCAAATTGCAGTTCGACCGTGCCGGTGGGTCCGTGGCGCTGCTTGCCGATGATGACCTCGGCCCGGCCGTGCACCTTTTCACCCTCCGCCAGCCATTCGGCGAATTTCTCGCGGTTGGTCTCCAGCGGCTTGCGCATCTGGTGATAATACTCGTCGCGGAACACGAACAGCACTACGTCGGCGTCTTGTTCGATTGAGCCGGATTCGCGCAAGTCGGAAAGCTGCGGGCGCTTGTCGTCGCGGCTTTCCACCTGGCGCGAGAGCTGCGAGAGCGCCAAGATCGGGACGTTGAGTTCCTTCGCCAGCGCTTTCAGCTTGGTGGTGATCTCGGTGATTTCCTGCACGCGGTTTTCTTGGGCACGCCGGGTCGAGCCCTGCAGCAGTTGCAGATAGTCGATGATCAGCAAATCGAGGCCGCGCTGGCGCTTGAGCCGCCGCGCGCGCGCGGCGAGTTGCGCCACCGACAGGCCGCCGGTTTCGTCCACGAAGAATTGCAAGTTCTGCAATTCGATCGAGTGGTCCTTGATGCGCTCGAACTCGGCCTCGCTGATGCCGCCGCGCCTGATCTGGTTCGACGGAATGCCGGTCTGCTCGGCGATGATACGGGTGGCGAGCTGTTCGGCCGACATTTCCAGCGAGAAGAAGCCGACGATCCCGCCATTGGCGGTTACCGTGTGACCGTCGGCGCGCACTTCGCCGCGCCAGGCGCGCGCGATATTGTAGCCGATATTGGTGGCGAGCGCGCTTTTGCCCATGCCGGGCCGGCCGGCGAGGATGATCAGGTCGGACGGCTGCAGGCCGCCCATCATGCGGTCGAGATCGTCGAGCCCGGTGGCGATGCCGGACAATTTTCCGTCGCGCTGGAAAGCGTGCGCGGCCATGTCGATCGCGGTGGTGAGCGACTGGGCGAAACGCTGGAAGCCGCCGTCGTAGCGGCCGGTCTCGGCCAGCTCGTACAGCCGGCGCTCGGCATCCTCGATCTGGTTGCGCGGCGAGGAATCGACCGGCGCGTCGAAGGCGAGATTGACCATGTCCTCGCCGACGATGATCAGCGCGCGGCGGATCGACAGATCGTAGATGGTACGGCCGTAATCCTCGGCATTGATGATGGTAGTCGCCTCGGCGGCGAGCCGTGCCAGGTACTGGCCGACCGTCATGCCGCCGATATCGGTATCGGCGCCGATGAAGGTCTTCAGCGTGACCGGCGTCGCCACCTTGCCGGCGCGGACCAGGTCGCGCGTAAGCTGATAGATTTTCTGGTGAATCGGCTCGAAGAAATGCTCCGGATTGAGGAAATCGGAGACCCGGTAGAAGGCCTCGTTGTTGACCAGGATCGCGCCCAATAGCGCCTGCTCCGCCTCGATATTGTGCGGAGCGGAACGAAATTGCTGGGCAGGTTCTTCAACCTGCTTGCGGAGCGCCGAATCGAGAGGAGCCATGGATGTGTGTGCTTACCCGGAGATTGTGGCATAGCACGGACTTCCCGAAGGGCGCGGCTGCCGCATGCAGTTGCCCCGCAATTCACAAGGGCAAATCAACGGTGAACAAGATCGGTTTTTTCTTGACCGGAGTGGTGTGGGCGCGGCGGTTTTCTAAGCGTTACTCGCCGGCGAGCCGCAGCGGCGGGTGGCGCGCACCCTCGGCGCCGCGCAGCCGGCGCTCCTCGCGGGTCATATAGTCCCGGGTGGTCGGGACCACGTCCTGGCGCTTGGTGAGCTGGATCTGGAACACCATCAAGTGCTGCTCGCGGAACGACATTTCGGCGGAGGCCAGATAGAATTCCCACATCCGCACGAAGCGGCCGTCGTAAATCCGTTCGACCTCCTCGCGGTGGGCGAGGAAGCGTTCGCGCCAGTGCCTGAGCGTGTCGGCGTAATGCAGGCGCAGGATTTCGATGTCGGTGATCAGCAGCCCGGATTTCTCGATGTGCGGCACGACTTCGGACAGCGACGGAATATAGCCTCCGGGGAATATATATTTCGCGATCCACGGATTGGTGACGTTCGGGCCTTCCGAACGGCCGATCGAGTGCAGCACCATCACGCCGTCGTCGGCCAGAAGCTGCGCGCTTTTGCGGAAGTAGGTGTCGTAATGATTGACGCCGACATGTTCGAACATGCCGACCGAGACGATGCGGTCGAACGGCCCTGCGACGTCGCGATAATCCTGCAGATTGAAGCGGGCCCGCTCGGCGAGGCCTTTTTCGGCGGCGCGCGCGTTGGCGATCGCATGCTGCTCCTGCGACAGCGTGACGCCAGTCACATCGGCGCCGGCGACTTCGGCGAGATACAAGCCGAGCCCGCCCCAGCCGCAGCCGATATCGAGCACGCGCAGGTCTCGTTCATGGCGGTCGCGCCCGAGCAACAGCTTGGCGGCGAGGTGACGCTTCTTGGCGAGTTGAGCGTCGTCGAGCGACTGCTCGGGGCTCTCGAAATAACCGCAGCTGTATTGCCGGTCGGCATCGAGGAACAGCGAATAGAGCCGGCCGTCGAGATCGTAATGATGCGCCACGTTGTGACGCGCGCGCCGGCGCGGATTGAACTGCAGCAGGCGGCGATGAAGGTAACGCAGCCACCACTGCGGCCGCGCCCAGTGCGGAACGTCGGTGTTCTGCCCGAGCATGACGGCAAGCACGTCGGCGATCGAGCCTTGCTCGACCACGAACGTGCCGTTCATGTAGGTTTCGCCGAATTTGAGTTCGGGATCGAGCAGAATGGCCCATTCGGCGGCGCGGGTGACAAAGCGCACCCACACCGGCTGGCCGGTCCCATCGCCGAACGTCAAGACCGTTCCGCGCGAGGTGGTAACTCGGAATGTCCCCCGCCGGATAAAGGTCTTGAGCAAAAACTGAAGCAACCGGTCCATCGGCCGCCTCCGTCACGCAAAAAACCGCGAAGTCTTGCTTTAATCTCCCGGCGTCCGTGCAATGCGGCGGGCGCTCCCGTATTCAACGGTAGTATTCAATCAAAGTTCCATCGGCCCAGCAATGCCACAAATCAATAACAAGCATGCAACTCGAAGCTGGGGGTCACAATCCGGCAATAATAGGCTATCAACACCGCGCTCGCGCCATAAGCGCGATGGGCGGTGCAAGGCAAGCTATTGAAAGGTTTGAGAAATGATGGGGTGCAATCGCGCTTTCGTTCTGGCGATGGGGGCTTTGGCGCTTGCTCTTGCCGTACCGGCGGACGCGCAGGAAAACCTCGATTCAGGCAAGAGCGGCGCGCAACTATTCGCCGCAAACTGCGCGGTTTGCCACAAGAGCCCGCAGACCCTGAGCAAGTCCGGCGGCATGTTCGGCTTATCCACCTTTCTGCGCGAGCACTACACGTCCAGCCGCGAAACGGCAGGCGCCGTCGCTACTTATCTGGAATCGCTCAGGCCTGCGCCGGGCAAACGCACCGGCTCGGCCAAGCGTGCGCCCAAGGGCGACGACAAGGCCAAGGCCGGTGAGAAAAAAGACGCGCCCAAATCTGGCGAAGCCAAATCCGAAAGCAAGCCGAAAGCCGAGCCTAAGTCGACCGACCAAAAGTCGGGCGACGCGAAACCCGCCGCCGCGCCGGCCGCCAAACGGGACAAGCCCGAAAAGAGCGATTAGCTGATCCAGAAGTGGGCGTCGATCACTCCGAACTTTCGCTCTTCTCGGTATCCTTCTTTTTGCTCTTGGCCGGCTTGGCGGATTTGTTCTCATCCGCCACCGCTTCCGCCGTAGCCTCGGCTTCCGGCTCCTCGCCCTCGTGCAGGGCCTTGGCCGCTTCCGGCTCGAAGAAGGCTTCCGCCGCCGCCAGCGCGGCTTCGGCATCCTCCTCGGCCTGCTCGCGCCGCACCGTGACGTCTTCGCCGCGCGCGACCCGCTCGGCTTCGCCCGCGCTGCGCGCAACGATGACGGTGATGTTGGTCTCCACCTCCGGATGCAGCGACAGCGGCACCTTGTAGAGGCCGATGGTCTTGATCGGCGCGTTGAGCACGACCTGCGAGCGGTTCACCTCGCCGCCGTCGGCGTTGAGCATGCCGGCGATGTCGCGCGGCGACACCGAGCCGAACAACTGGCCGGCTTCGCTCGCCTGGCGGATCACCACGATGGTCTTGCCGTCGAGCGTGGCGGCGATTTTCTCGGCGCCGCCTTTCAGCTCGATGTTGCGCGCCTGCAACTCGGCCTTCATGCCCTCGAACTTCGACTTGTTATCGGCGGTCGCGCGCAAGGCCTTGCCGCGCGGCAGCAGGAAATTGCGGGCGAAGCCGTCCTTCACGCGTACGACGTCGCCCATTTGGCCGAGCTTGCCGATGCGCTCGAGCAGGATCACTTCCATTGTCGTTACTCCTTGATTTGAACTTGGTTGAACCGAATTTAAGCCGTTGATGAATGTCTTCGTCGTCAGGTGAGGGCCGGAGGCCCGCGCGTGGGGGTAATGCGCGCGCGCAAGTCGATCGCCGCATCGATCAGGCCGAGCAGGCAGAGCACCAGCACCGGCCAGCCCAGCACCAGCACGGCGGTGTAAACGCCGCCGAGCAGGAAGATGCGGCTCGCCATACCGCGGGTGACGGCATGCAGCACCGCGAAACCGAGCACGCCGTAGGCCATCAGCAGGCTCGCCGACAACACGCCGGCGACGATGCCGATCAGGCTGCCGACAAAGCTCAAGGCCACGGCGATCGCGAGCGCCAGCGTGAGCATGCGCGGAAACGTCATGGCCGCTAGCGGCGGCCACGGCCGCTTCAGCAAGCCGGAAAACTTCACGACCGTCGCGGCCAGCCACAGATTGAGCACGTTGGTGATCGTGGCGAGCACCGCCGCCGCCGGCGGAATGGCGGTCACCAGGAAATCGATCAGCCGGCTGGCGTTCGACACTCCTGGCACGGTGAGCGGGGCATCCGCCGCTGTGTCGGTTTCCGCGCGCAGGACGTGCGTCAGGGCGCGGCTCAGGCCGGCGCGGAAGCTTTCCGCATCGAGGCCGAAATTGGGGATGGCGACCAGCACGACCAACGCGCCGAGGATGGCCGCCCATACCACCAGCCGGCCGGGCGGATACCATTCAAGCGCGGCGCCTTGGTCGGCGGGACGTGCCAGCATCCCGAGATAGCTTAGCCACCAGGCCGGCAGCCCGGCGCCTGCTAGGAACGAGAAGAAAAACACCGGACCGAATGCGAGCGCGAGCGCCAGCGCGCCCGCCACGGCAGCGATCAAAGCCGCCCAATGGCTCCAGCCAAGCCCGGCGATCATGATCGGCAGCGGCGCCAAGTAGAACAGGGGGATCGATAGCCACGCGCCCGAGGTCACCGAAGCGAACAGCAAAGCCGCCGCGGTGCCGGCACCGATCACAATCAATGCGAATTGTATCATCACGAGCTGTCCCGCTCCTTTCGAGCGGTTAGAGACGGACTGAAAGTCCGTCCCAACCATCGGCATGGCGGGTGTCCCCGCCGGCCTCGTCTTTAATCCTCACCCTTCGAGACGCGCACCTAGTGGTGCGCTCCTCAGGGTGAGGACGAAAGTAACACTACTTAATCACATACGGCAGCAAGCCGAGGAAGCGCGAGCGTTTGATCGCCTGCGCCAATTCGCGCTGCTTCTTGGCCGACACCGCGGTGATGCGGCTCGGAACGATCTTGCCGCGCTCCGACACGTAGCGCTGCAACAGCTTGACGTCCTTGTAGTCGATCTTCGGCGCGTTGGCGCCGGAGAACGGACAGGTCTTGCGTCGACGGAAGAACGGACGGCGAGCGCCGCCACCACCGCCACCTTGCGATCCGAATGCCATGGTCTATTCCTCCACCGCTGCGACGGCCGTGTCGTCTTCGGCCTCGTCGCGCCGCGGACGGCGCTCGCCGCGTCCACGATCGCCGCGATCACCTCGGTCGCCACGATCACCGCGCTCGTCGCGGTCGGATTTGCGCATCATTGCGGAGGGGCCGTCCTCGTGCGCCTCGACGCGGATGGTGAGGTAGCGCAGTACGTCTTCGTTGAGGCGTTCCTGGCGCTCGACTTCGTTGAGCGCTGCCGGCGGCGCATCGACGTTGAGCAGCGTCATGTGCGCCTTGCGATTCTTGCGGATGCGGTAGTTGAGGGACTTCATCCCCCAATATTCGGTCTTGGTGATTTTGCCGCCGTTCTCGCCGATGACGGCGGAGAGCTTGGCGGTCAACTCCTCGACCTGCTGCGCCGAGAGATCCTGGCGCGCAAGATAGACGTGTTCGTATAGCGGCATGAAATGCCTTTCCTTTGTTAACCCATGTCCTCGACCCTGGCGCCTAGCCCCTCGAGCCCTTCGGGAAAGGCTCGAATGCTCTGAAGGCGGAAACACGGGACGACGAGCCCACTGGCCCTACCGTTTTTCCTTCGTTTCCTCAGGAAAAGCGGCCGTCCGTTCAGCTCCCAACCAGGATCGACGGAGCGGGCGGGTTATAGGCGGATTAGGGCGGAAAAGGCAAGTAGAGTCGCTAAAGGGGCGTGCAAGGGCGGAACTCATATGATCGCGTCTCGATGGCGAACGTGTCACGCGGCCTATGTAGGCCGCTGTCGGTTGAATCTCGCTCGGTGAGGTTGCCGGCTCGCCGCCGGAAGATCACGCCGCCGCGGTGTCCTGGTGCTGGGCGGTTTTCTGCAGCCGGTCGGCAAGGATGACCGCGAGCTCCACGCCTTCGCGCAATTGGCGGGCCGATTGCGGGCCGGGGCTGGCAACGTTGCGCAATTTCTTGAGCGCTGCCAGCAGCCGCTCGAGGTTGTCGGCCAACATTTGCTGGCGGAACGCGGCATCGCTACGAGCGCGCGCGAGGTCCTGGTCGCTAACCGATTCGCTCATTAGACGCCCTGATCGCCAATAAAAACCAATCTTAGCCCGCTAGTCTTTTCGCTTGGTTACCGGGCCTTGCCTAACTTGACAGGACCTTTCCTGCGGTGTCTTTCGACCCCATTCCTGCAAAAAACACGTTTCCGACAAAGAGACGAGATTGTGAGGGTGCATGGCGGTCGCATTCGTATTCCCGGGCCAGGGCAGTCAGACAGTTGGCATGGGCAAGGCGCTGGTCGCGAATTTCGCGCCGGCGCGGGCTGTGTTCGACGAGGTCGACGAGGCGCTCGGCGCCAAGCTCTCGGCCATTGCATTAGAGGGCCCGGCCGAGACTCTGACGCTCACCGAGAATGCCCAGCCGGCGCTGATGGCGGTCTCGCTCGCCACCTTGCGCGTGCTGGAAGCCGAAGCCGGGCTCGATCTTAAACGCGATGCACAATTCGTCGCCGGCCACTCCCTTGGTGAATATTCCGCGCTCGCCGCGGCAGGCTCCATCTCGATCGCCGATACCGCGCGACTGTTGCGAACGCGCGGGCAGGCGATGCAGAAGGCGGTGCCGGTCGGCGTCGGCGCCATGGCTGCGCTACTCGGACTCGACTACGACGCGGCGGCCGCGGCCGCCCAAGAGGCGGCGCAGGGCCAAGTCTGCCAGGCCGCCAACGACAATGGCGGCGGTCAGGTGGTGGTGTCGGGCGACAAAGCGGCCGTCGAGCGCGCCGTAGAGATCGCCAAGACCAAGGGCGCCAAGCGGGCCATGCTGTTGCCGGTGTCCGCGCCCTTCCATTGCGCCTTGATGCAGCCGGCTGCCGATGTGATGGCGCAGGCATTGGCGCAGGTGAACATCAAGCCGCCGGTCGTGCCGGTTGTGGCGAACGTGCTGGCCAAGCCGATCAATGCGCCGGCGGACATCGTGCAAGCCTTGGTCGCCCAAGTCACCGGCACGGTGCGCTGGCGCGAATCGGTCGCCGCCATGGCGAGCGCCGGCGTCATGGCGTTCTATGAAGTGGGGGCCGGCAAGGTGTTGAGCGGTCTGATCAAGCGCATCGCCGAGGGCGCAACCGCGACGGCGATCAACAACCCCGACGACATCGCCGCGTTCAAGGCGAGAAGGAGCTTTTGATGTTCGATCTCAGCGGCAAGACCGCGCTGGTGACCGGCTCGACCGGCGCCATCGGCTCAGCCATAGCCCGCGCGCTGCATGCGCAGGGCGCGACCGTCGCGCTCTCCGGTACGCGCCGCGAGGTGCTCGATGCGCTCGCCGGCGAGCTCAAGGATCGCGTGCACGTGCTGCCCTGCGATCTTGCCGACAAGGACGCGGTCGAGGCGCTGGTGCCGAGCGCGGAAGAGAAAATGGGCAAACTCGACATCCTGGTCGCCAATGCCGGCGTCAACGCCGACAACCTGTTCGTGCAGTTGCGCGACGAGGATTGGGAGAAGGTTATTGGGGTGAACCTGACCGCGACCTTTCGGCTGACCCGCGCGGCCGTGAAGACCATGATGCGGCGGCGCTGGGGCCGCATCATCGGTATCTCCTCGATCGTCGGCTATACCGGCAATCCGGGGCAGGGCAATTACACCGCGTCGAAAGCGGGCCTGGTGGGCATGCTGAAGTCGGTCGCCGCCGAATACGCCAAGCGCAACGTCACCGCCAACTGCATCGCCCCCGGCATCATCGCCAGCGCCATGATCGACAGGCTCAACGACAAGCAGCGCGAGAGCATTATGGCGAGGGTTCCCGCCGGCCGGCTCGGAACGCCCGCCGACGTGGCGGCGGCCGCGGTTTATCTGGCCTCGGAGGAAGCGGCCTACGTCACCGGACAGACCATTCACGTCAACGGTGGAATGGCCATGATATAGCGCATAATCCAGAAAATCGGACAGCGGTGTGCGGGCGAGATTATGCGCAAGAAAGAGGCGTAATTGCTTGGCTTTTCAGGGAGCATCCGGCTACGCTGCGCTGCGCTAGTCAACGCATTTGAAGTATGGTAACCGAAATTCGGCCCGGCTAGGGCGGCCAATGGCAGGCGTCGCAGCAGATGTCCTGCAATTGAAGGTCGTCACACCACCGTCACCCACGACGAGGCCTTAACCGCGATGGTTGCGATCGCCACCTGGCCGCAGCCCAAATCTAAAAAGCACGAGGTTGGAACGATGAGCGATATTGGCGAGCGGGTAAAAAAGATCGTCGTGGAGCACCTCGGGGTCGAACCCGACAAGGTGACCGAAGCAGCGAGTTTCATCGACGATCTGGGCGCCGATAGTCTCGACACCGTCGAGCTCGTGATGGCTTTCGAAGAGGAATTCGGTTGCGAGATTCCCGACGATGCCGCTGAAACGATCCTGACCGTTGGCGATGCCGTCAAATTTCTCGAAAAGAACGCCAAAAGCTGAGCGAAAGCCTGCACGGCTGCTCGATCGCACCATTAGCCGCTGACGTGTGGGCTATGCCCCGGTGGAGCATGGGAGCGCGGTGCTTGGCTCGGAGCCGTTCATGAGACGTGTCGTCGTCACCGGAATGGGCATGGTCACGCCGCTCGCATGCGGCGTGGAGGCGACGTGGCAGCGCTTGCTCAAGGGTCAGAGCGGCGCCAAGAAGGTCGACACCTTCGAAGTCTCCGACATTTCCTCCAAGATCGCGTGCATGATCCCGCGCGGCGACGGTGCCGACGGCACCTTCAATGCCGATCAATGGATGGAGCCGAAGGAGCAGCGCAAGGTCGACGACTTCATCGTCTACGCCATGTGCGCGGCCAAGCAGGCGCTCGACGACGCCGGCTGGCGTCCGGAGAGCTATGAGGACCAGACCCGCACCGGCGTGTTGATCGGTTCCGGCATCGGCGGCATCGAAGGCATCGCGGATGTGGCGGTGACGCTGCACGAAAGGGGACCGCGCCGGGTGACGCCGTTCTTCATTCCGGGCCGCATCATCAATCTCGCCTCCGGCTATGTGTCGATCGAGTTCGGTCTAAAGGGTCCTAACCACGCGGTGGTGACCGCCTGCTCGACCGGGGCGCACGCCATCGGCGATGCCGCGCGCATGATCGCGCTGGACGATGCCGACGTGATGTTGGCCGGCGGCGCCGAATCGCCGGTCAATCGCATATCGCTTGCCGGCTTTGCCGCGTTGCGCGCGCTGTCGACCGGTTTCAACGAGGATCCGACGCGCGCCTCGCGTCCTTACGACAAGGCCCGCGACGGCTTCGTGATGGGCGAGGGCGCCGGTGCGGTGGTGCTGGAAGCGCTCGACCATGCCAAGGCGCGCGGCGCCAAGATCTATGCCGAACTCATCGGCTACGGGCTGTCGGGCGATGCCTATCATATCACCGCGCCTTCGCCGGATGGCGACGGTGCCTTCCGCTGCATGAGCATGGCCATCAAGCGCGCCGGAATTTCCGCGGGCGATATCGACTATATCAACGCGCACGGCACCTCGACGCCGCTCGGCGACGAGATCGAGCTCGGCGCCGTGCAGCGCGTGGTCGGCAATGCCGCCGGACGTATCTCGATGTCCTCGACCAAGTCTTGCATCGGCCATCTGCTCGGCGCCGCCGGCGCGGTGGAGGCGATCTTTTCGATCCTGGCGATCCGCGACCGGGTTGCGCCGCCCACCATCAATCTCGATAATCCGTCGGTCGAAACGCCGATCGACTTGGTGCCGCATGCGGCGCGCAAGCGCGACATCGACACCGCGCTGTCGAACTCGTTCGGCTTCGGCGGAACCAATGCTTCGCTGATCTTCAGCCGCTATGAAGGCTAGCAAGACGCTCCCCAAGCTTTCGCCATATTTCTTCCTAACGTGCGAAAGGTGCTAGTGTTTTCGGACTACGACGTGGCCGGTCGCCGAACTGGAGAGTGTCGAAGGTGAGCTTGCCGGTGACGATAGCGGGAGCGGGCGCGTGAATTCCAATCCACCGCATGGCGGCGCGCCGCGCAGTGCCGCGAGCAAACTGGGCGCCGTGCCGGTGCCGCCGCCGCCGGCGAACAGCAAGCCGCCGCGCAGTCCGCGCGCCGCGCTTGAGCCGGAACGCGTGCCGGTCTCGCCTAAGCGGCCGTCCCGGCGGGTGCGGCATCCGCTGGTGATCGCCGGCAATGCGATCTTCACCGTTCTGATCGTGGTCTCGGTCGTCGTCGGCGGCGCGCTTTACGTCGGCAAGCAACGTTTCGAAGCGCCCGGGCGGCTGACGCAGGACAAGGTGGTCAACATTCCGCGCGGGCTCGGCATCCGCGATATCGCCGATCTCTTGCAGCGCGAAGGTGTCATCGACCAGCCTTGGGTGTTCATCGGCGGGGTGCTGGTGCTCAAAGCGCGCGGCGACCTCAAGCATGGCGAATACCAGTTCACCAAGAGCGCGAGCCTTGCCGAGGTGGTCGGCACCATCGTCGAAAACAAGGTGGTGCAGCATACGCTGACGATTCCCGAAGGGCTGACCTCCGCGCAGATCGTCGCCAAGCTGCTGGAGAACGACGCTCTCTCCGGCAAGATCAACGAAATCCCGCGCGAGGGTACGTTGATGCCGGAAACTTACAAATTCGCCCGCGGCATGGCGCGCGAGCAGATCATCCAGCGCATGCAGCAGACGCATCAACGTTTATTGCAGGAGGCTTGGGAACACCGCACGCCGGACCTTCCGCTCAAGACGCCCGAGCAACTGGTTATCCTCGCGTCGATCGTGGAGAAGGAAACCGGCAAGTCGGATGAGCGCTCGCGCGTGGCTTCGGTGTTCGTCAATCGCCTGAAGACCAAGATGCGCTTGCAGTCCGACCCGACCATCATTTACGGCCTAACCGGCGGCAAAGGTTCGCTCGGCCGCCCGATCCAGAAAAACGAGATCGAGCAGCCGACGCCTTACAACACCTATGTGATCGACGGGCTGCCGCCGGGCCCGATTGCCAATCCCGGCCGCGCCTCGCTCGAGGCCGCCGCCAATCCGGCGCGCACCAAGGACCTCTATTTTGTCGCCGACGGCAACGGCGGCCATCTGTTCTCGGAAAACTACGATCAGCACCAGAAGAACGTGGCGCGCCTGCGCGTAATCGAGAGGAACGGGGCGCCCGATACACAGCCGGCAGCGGACCGCCCCAAACAATAATTCGTTGCGGCAAGCGAAATGTCGGGGGCAGGGGGCACCCCGCTTGGTTCTTGGCAACGCCGCCCGTGTGCTATCGTCCACGCCGCTCCAGCGTTCATCAGGAGGCCGGCCGATGCGTGACGATCCGGATCACACCCGACGTTGGCTGATCAATGCGAGCGGCGCGGCGATTTTATCGAACGCGCTTGCGGGCTCCCCGTCTTTCGCGCAGAGCGCCGGCGCACCGTCCGCCAAAGCGGACGCTGAGGAGCCCGCTGCGGACGCTGCGATTTCTCCCGTCACGGCGGCGCTTTGCGACTATGTGGCGGCGACGCTCGACCGCGACATGCCGCCCGAGGTGGTCGCAAAAACCAAGCTGCATACGCTCGACACCATCGCCGCGATGGTGTCGGGCTCACGGCTCAAGGCAGGCCAAATGGCGGCCCGTTACGTGGACGGCCTGGGCGGCAAGCCGCAGGCGGCAGTCGTCGGTACCGGTATTTTGACATCGGCCGTCAATGCGGCGCTCGCCAACGGCATGGCGGCGCATGGTGACGAGACCGACGATTCCCATCTGCGCGGCCGTTTCCATCCCGGCTGCGGCATCGTGCCGGCGGCTCTCGCAACCGCGGAGCTTGCCGGGCGCAGCGGCAACGACGTGCTGCGAGTGGTCGCGCTCGGTTACGACATCGGGGCGCGGCTCACTTTCGCGCTTGGCTTCGGCAAGGTGTACAGCGAACGTCACAGCACGCACTCGACGTCGACCACGTTCGGGGCGACCGCGGCGGCGGCCGCGATGATGCGGCTCGATTCGCGCGGAGTGCGCCACGCGTTCTCGTTTGCGGCCCAGCAAGCCTCCGGCGTGCCATATTGGGAGCGCGACCGCGAGCACGTGGAGAAGGCCTTCGATTTCGGCGGCATGGGTGCGCGTAACGGCGTCACGGCGGCGACCATGATCGCCTCAGGCTTCACCGGGGTCGACGATTTCCTCAGCGGCAAAAGGAACCTGCTCACCGCGATCGGCAGCGAGAAGCCGTTGCCCGGCGAACTTACTGCCGATCTCGGCAAACGCTTCGAGATCATGAACACGTCGATCAAGAAGTGGACGGTCGGCTCGCCGCTGCAATCGGTGCTCGATGGCGTCACGGTGCTGCTCGCCGATCCCGCCGTGCGCGCCGGAAAGATCAAGCGCATCGTGGTCGACATGCCGGCCGACCGGCTGCACATCGTCGATAACCGCACCATCTCGGATATCTGCCTGCAACACCTGGTCGCCATGATGATCGTGGACGGCGGCGCCACCTTCGCCAGCATTCACGACAACGCCCGCATGAGCGACCCCAAGGTGCTGGCGGTGCGCAAACTGGTCGAAGCGGTGCCGAATCAGGAACTGGTGACCGCGGTGCCGGCGCGGCAATCGATCGTGACGATCGAAACCACCGACGGCCGCACGCTCAACCATCGCACCTACGAGGTGCGCGGCACGCCGGGCAACCCGATGACGGCTGAGGAAGTTGCCGCCAAGGCGCTCGACCTGATGGCGCCGATTCTCGGCAAGGAGCGGGCGAACGAACTCATCGCGGCGGTCGATACGTTCGACAGCTTCGGCCCGGTGTCCAAGCTGCGGCCGTTGTTGCAGGCCTAGTGCACGCTGAAAGAAGGACGACCGTGCTGGCCTTGTGAGCGCGATGGCGCGCGGTTAAGGTCCCGCCACTTTCAACGGCTTCTAGCAACACGAGATTCGAATCCATGGCCTTGTCGAGCATGACCGGCTTTGCCCGTGGCCACGGAGTAAGTGGTCCTTATTCCTGGAACTGGGAGCTCAAATCGGTCAATGCCAAGGGGCTCGATCTGCGGCTGCGGCTGCCACCGGGCTGGGATGCGATCGAGGTGCCGGCGCGCGCGCGCGCGGCCGACAAGCTCAACCGCGGCACGGCTTACGCCAATCTCACGGTCGATCGCAAAGGCGTGGCGCCCGCCGTCAAGGTCAACGAGCCGGTGCTCAACGCCGTGCTGGCGACGCTCAAGAGTTTGAGCGGCAAAGTCGAGGCCGCGCCGCCCACGCTCGATGGTATCCTGTCGCTGAAGGGCGTGATCGAAGTCGCCGAGGAAGACGAGCGAGAGGAAGATCGCCGTGCCGCCGAGGCCGCGATTCTCGCCGGCTTCGACAAGGCGCTCGCGGATCTTGTCGCCATGCGGCGCGAGGAGGGCACAACGCTCGGCAAACTGCTGTCGACACGGCTTGCCGAAATCGCCGCGCTCGCCGCGCGCGCGGAAGCCGCTCCCGGCCGCAAGCCGGAAGCGATCAAGGCGCGGCTCGCCGAGCAGGTGGCGACGCTGTTGTCCGCCTCGCAACGCTTCGACAGCGACCGCCTGCACCAGGAAGCCATCATGCTTGCCAGCAAGGCCGATATTCGCGAGGAGCTCGACCGGCTGGCCTCCCATGTCGCGCAGGCGCAGAAGCTGATCGCCGACGGCGGGCCGGTTGGCCGCCGGCTCGATTTTCTGGCGCAGGAACTCAACCGCGAATCGAATACGCTCACCGCCAAGGCCAACGACGTCGAGCTCACCAATATCGGCTTGGAACTGAAAAGCGTGGTCGAGCAGTTCCGCGAGCAGGTGCAGAACCTGGAGTGATGATGGCGCAACAGCTACAACAAGAAGCCGTTGCCCGGCGCGGACTGATGCTGGTGCTGTCGTCGCCCTCGGGCGCCGGCAAGACCACGCTGTCGCGCCGCCTGCTCGAAGAGGATAAAGGCGTGACGCTGTCGGTGTCGGTCACCACGCGCAAGATACGGCCCGGCGAACGCGACGGCCGCGACTACACCTTCATCGACCGTCGGCGCTTCGACGCGCTCGTCGAGCAGGACGCGCTCTTGGAATGGGCCGAAGTCTTCGACAATTACTACGGCACGCCGACCAAGCCCGTGATGGACGCGCTCGCCCAAGGCCGTGACGTGCTGTTCGACATCGACTGGCAGGGCACCCAGCAATTGCGCGAAAAGGCGCGCGGCGATCTGGTCGCTGTGTTCGTGCTGCCGCCCTCGATCCCCGAATTGGAACGCCGCCTGAGGTCGCGCGCTCAGGACGATTACGAGACCATCCATCGCCGCATGGCGAAGGCCGCCGACGAGATGAGCCATTGGGCCGAGTACGACTATGTCGTGATCAACCGCGATCTCGACCGGGCTTTCTCAGAGGTGAAGGCGGTTCTTTCTGCCGAGCGGCTCAGGCGCGAGCGTCAGCCGGGGCTGTCCGACTTCGTACGCGGCCTGCAGGCGAAGCTATAAGGTAAGTAATTACAATATCTTACGACCATTTTCGCGCCGATTGACATATATCAATTCACTTTCCGGGCGTCGCTATATCCAGGCGCCATGACGCACATGATTCACAATCAATGTGAGCCGACCTGCCCAATCTGCGCAACGCCGATGGTGCTTGTTCGCATCGATCCGCGCGTGGCGTCCTTTTCCGAAGTACGCACGTTCCGCTGCTTTGCCTGCGACGATGTGCGCACAACGGACCGGCCGACGATTTTCCGCACCCGCGTCGACGCGCGCGCACGGCCGCTGCTCACACGGGCCGCGTAGTCTGCGCGAGCTTTAATAGGCTTAAGTTCACCCCGTCAGCACCACGCGCCCTACGATGCGCCCGCCGCGCAGATCGTCGAGCGTCGCCTGCGCCTGTGCCAATGGCCGCTCGGCGATCGGCGGCGCGGCGATATTCTTTGCGCGCACCAGATCGATCAGCTCGCGTGCTTCGGCCAGCGTGCCGGTGGTGGTGCCTTCGATGGTCATGGCTTTGAGCGGGAACATGGCGACCGCGGTGGAATAGGCGCCGCCGATCAGTCCGGTGACCACCACCTTGCCGCCCTTGGCCAGTGTGCCGGTCGCAAAAGCAAGCGACAGGTCGGAGCCGGCGAAATCGCAGGCCGCGTAGATGCCGCCGCTCGCTTTCAGCAGCGCCTTGCGCGCGCCCGCATCGGCCGGATCAAAAGCGGCCTGCGCGCCGGCAGCGAGCGCGGCCTCACGTTTCTTAGCATCGATGTCGGCGACGTAAGGCGTCGTGCCGTACATCGCGCGCGCCAGCGCCAGGCCCATCAGCCCGACGCCGCCGAGGCCGACTAGCAAAAGCGGCGCGCGTGCGGCGCGGTCCGCTAGGCGCTTGAGCGCGGCGTAGGCGGTCAGCCCTGAGCACATCAGCGCGCCGGCATAGGACGGCGACAGCGGGGCATAGTCGATCAGATAGCGCGGGTGCGGGACCAGCACATGCGTGGCAAAGCCGCCGTCGACCGTGATGCCGAGATGGCGCGGCGCTGAGCAGATGTTCTCGTCGCCGACCTTGCAGGCCGCGCACGTGCCGCAGCCGATCCAGGGATAGATCGCCACCTTGGCGCCGGGCTTGGCGTCGGCATCCGGGCCTGCGCTCTCGACCACGCCGGCGATTTCGTGGCCGAGCGTGAACGGCAGCGTGCGGCCTTGCCGCACGTCGAGCTGCTTGCCATCGCCGAGCAGGAAATAACCGTCCTGCATGTGCAGGTCGGAATGGCAGACGCCGCAGCGCGCGATCCGCACCAGCACCTCGCTGCCTTGCGGTTGCGGGGCATCGACCACCGTTTCGCACAGCGGCGCGCCATAGGCGGTGAGGGATTGGCGGTGCATCTGCATGGGCAGTGAGCTTTACACGCGGCCGTTCGACTGCCCAGCTAAAATATTGGCAAGCACAACGAAGCCCTCGACCGGGATTTCCTCGGCTCTTGCGGTCGGCTCTATACCGGCTTGCGCGAGCAGCGCGGCGGCGTCCACACCCAGCGACTTCAGACTTTGACGCAGCATCTTGCGGCGCTGGCCGAAGGCCGCCTCGGTCACCCTCTGCAGAGTGCCGGCGTCGCAGGCAAGCGGCCGCGCACGCGGCACGAGCCGCACCACCGACGATGTCACCTTGGGCTGCGGCACGAAGGCGGACGGCGCCACATCGAACAGGATCTTGCGCTCGCAGCGCCAGTTCGCCAGCACCGAAAGCCGGCCGTAGGCCTTGCTGCCAGGGGTGGCGACGATGCGCATCGCCACCTCGCGCTGGAACATCAGCACCAACGCGTCGTACCAAGGCGGCCAGGGTTCGGCGGTGAGCCAGCCGATCAGTAGCGCGGTCGCGATATTGTAGGGCAGGTTGGCGATGACGCGGGCGCGCTCGCCGGCAAGATGCGCGCGCGCATCGTATGCGAGGGCGTCGCCCGCCACGATCTCCAGCCGGCCCGGATAGCGCGCCGCGATTTCTTCCAGTGCAGCGATCGTGCGCGCATCGCGCTCGATGGCGATGACGCGCCGCGCGCCCTCCGCCAGCAGCGCGCGCGTCAGGCCGCCCGGCCCGGGCCCGACCTCGACCACGGTCGTGCCCGCAAGCGCTCCGCCGGCGCGGGCGATGCGCGCGGTCAGATTGAGATCGAGCAGGAAATTCTGGCCGAGCGATTTCTTGGCCGACAAGCCATGCCGGCGGATCACCTCGCGCAGCGGCGGCAGGTCGTCGATCTGCGCCATATATTATTTTGCCAAAGCGAGCGCGGGCGCATTGGCGGAAAGCCGCGCGGCCAGTGCCAGCGCCGCCACCAGGCTCGACGGATCGGCTTTGCCCTGGCCTGCGATGTCGAAGGCGGTGCCGTGATCGGGCGAGGTGCGCACGAAGGGCAGGCCGAGCGTTACGTTCACCGCGCGCTCGAAGGCGAGCGTCTTGATCGGGATCAGCGCCTGGTCGTGATACATGCACAGCGCGACATCGTAAGTCGCGCGCGCCTTCGCGTGGAACAGCGTGTCGGCCGGCAGCGGCCCGATCGCGTCGATGCCCTCCGCGCGCAGCTGGTTGACGGCCGGCGCAACGATGACGCGGTCCTCTTCGCCCATGGCGCCTTCCTCGCCGGCATGCGGATTGAGGCCGGCGACCGCGAGACGCGGGCGAGCAATGCCGAAGCGCGCGGCAAGATCGCGCGCAACGATGCGCCCGCTCTCCAGCACGAGTTCTCTGGTCAGGTGCGACACCACCTCGCGCAAGGGCAGATGGATGGTCACCGGCACCACGGCGAGCTCCGCCGACCACAGCATCATCACCGGATGCGCCGTTTTGCCGGTCGCCTCGCTGGCGAGCTTGGCGAGGAATTCGGTGTGGCCGGGCTCGGCAAAGCCGGACTTGTAGAGCACGTTCTTGGCGACCGGATTGGTGACGATGGCCGCGGCGCGGCCGGCCAACACGTCGCCGACCGCGCGGCGGATCGAAGCGATCGCAGCCGGTGCGCTGCTGGCGTCGGGCTTGCCGGGCGCGGCGGTCACCGGCAGGCCGAGCGGGACCACCGGCAGCGCGCGCTCGAAGACGGCGGGCGCCTCGTGCGGTGCGACGATGGCGAGCGGCACGTCGAGGCCGAGAGCGCGCGCTCGGCTGCCGAGAAAATCCGCGTCGCCGATCAGGTAGAAGGCCGGCAGGTCGAGCTCGACCCGGCGCCGCCAGACCGCAAGCGTCAGATCGGGGCCGATGCCCGCCGGCTCGCCGACGGTCAACGCCAGAGGAAGCCGCGCCGGCGTGCTCATTTGTATTCGATCATCGCCTGTTTGCGGATTTCGTCGAGGAACTTCTTGGACTCGACTTCAAACCGCTTGGCGTAAAGCTCCTGGCGCACTTGGCTCTTGAGCGGAGAGTCGGTCTTGCTCTCCTTCTTGTTGCACAACGCGAACATTTGCAGACCCTGCTCCGTCACTTCCGGCGTAGTGAGGTGGCCGACCTGGAGGCTGCCGAGCAGTTCGCGCAGTTGCGGCGCCAGATCGCTCGAGCTGCGGGTGATCGGCTCGCGCACCGCGACGTCGCGCAGGGAGCGCGAGAACGCCAGGCCCTCGTTACAGGAGACGAAGCGGCCGCGCAGGTTTTCCGCCTCGCGACGCCTGGCCTCGACGACGGCCGCATTTGATCCCGACGGAACCAGGACCATGACCGGATAGAGCGTGTAGATGAAGCCGATGACGTCTTCTTGGGATTCTTTTCGATCGAGCAGCGCCTTGGAAATATCGGATTCGCCGACCTCCAGGGACGCGCTGTACCTGCCGCGCACCAACTGGTTCCAGGTCAGTTCGGCGCGGATACGCGCCTTGAGCGTGGACGCAGTAATGCCGGCGTGTTCGATAACCTGGGCGAACTGTTGCGGCGTCAGGCGCTGGTTCTTGGCCATATTGCCGAACGCCTGGTCGACTTCCGCTTCGGATACCTCGAAGCCATAGGATTTGGCCTTCGCGAGCTTGATGCGGTCGTCGATGAGTTCTTGGATGACTTCCTGGCGCGAGGGAGTCTTGTGAGTCGATGTCGCCAGCAGTTTGGCACGCTGCTCGATGTCGTAAGCCGTGATCGGCGAGCCGTTAGCGATCACCACCACCTGCGCGAAGGCCGCGCCCGGCATGGAGACGGCCACGGCAAGCGCGGCGCTTGCCAGCCAGCGGCGGAATGAAGCAAATCTCACGCCGGTTCTCCGCGTCGCTGTATCCATCGCGGCGGGCTCGGCCAGATCGGATTCGTCATCGTCGGTTCGCATCAATGCGTGGTCGCATTTAGCCCAACGGCCTGGCTGACCGATGTGTCGCCGAGGGTACGTAGGCTCAGCTGCAACATGACCGTATGGTTGAGCACCGGCGCTCCGGTCCCGTAGCTGTAATTGGTAATGTAATTTAGGCCTAAAATTAGGCAATCATCGACATAGCCGATTCCGATCGAGTCCTGGGCGATTTTGCTCTGTTTAATGTCGTAGAGTAAGGCGCCGCGCAGCAGCCAATTGGTGCTGAGCTTGACCGAACCGGAGCCCGACAGGCCTTCGCGCTCAGTGAGAAAGCCAATATCGGGCTGGGCGGCATAGTCGCCATAGAGCAGGCTGACGCTCCAGCGATCGAAATTGGCGGCGGCTTCAAGCTCCGTCCGCTTGAGGGTGAAGGTGTCGTTGTCGAAACGGAAGCGCGAACTGAATCTATAGATGCTGTTGGGCTGATACGTCGCCCGCGCCACATAGTCGGAACGGGTGGTATCCAGCCCGCTGTCGAGGCCGGTATTGCTGACGCCACCTTGCGCGAACGAATTCTGCCCGAACAAACTGTATGACTGGCCGAACAACGCGCTGAAGTTGCCGCCGCGATTGAATTGCGCGGTGTAGGTCACCCCGTAATTCGCCCGTCCGCCGCCCTCGACCCGGTCCCAGCCGGAGAACTTGTCGACCCGGAATAGATTGCCATCGTCGAAGATCAGGCTTTGCGCGTCCTCGTTTGGCCACTTGCCGACCTGCGGCTCGTTCGGCCGCGCGATGATCTGGGCGATCGGCTCGATGGTCTGCGTGCCCCAGGATTGGACGTTGATGAATGGATAGCGGTACTCCAGGCCGACGGTCGGCATGGCGCGCACCAGGTTGGTGTCGCCGGTGGAGATGTAATTTGCGACGCTGGGATCGTTGTTGATCTGCATGGAACCGGCGTCGGCGCGCACCTGCATGAACGGCGTGAACTGTTGGCCGAACGAGTCGGTGATGGTCGTCTTCCAGTGTGCCGTCGCCGAAAAGCGGCTATAGGTGCCGGGAATGCCGCGCAGCAGACAGTTCGCGGACGTCTTCACCGCCGGATCGGCCGTCAGACAGGCGTTCTCTCCGCCCGCTCCGGCGGTGAGCGCGGTCTGGGTGATGGCATCGAAATTGGCTTGCTGCCGCGTCAGGCTGGTGAAATTGAGGTTGTAGCCGACCTCGCCGCCAAACACCGGATGGTTGAAGATGTAGTCGTAATCCATGACCGGATGGATGACTGGAATCTGCTGTTGAATGTCGGCCGTCGAGAAGCCGTAGTAGTAAAGCGTGCGGATGTCGAAATAGCTGCGGTTGCCCTTGCCAGAGAGATAAAGCTGCGAGAGGCCCGAATTGGCGGCGCCACCGAGCGTATCGACATAGTGATAGGCCGACAGACGCGGATTGTAATCCGTCAGGAATGTCTTGTCGGTCAGCAGCACTCCATCCCAGCCCCAGACCCATTTGTCGTTGATGGCGAACTGGCCCGAGCTTTCCAAGCTGCCGCGGAAATTGCGGTCGCCGGGCGCGGGCGCGGCGAGGTTGGTAAAATAGGCGCGATCGAGCTGGTAGATGCCGGCGGCGCGAATCGAATAGGCGCCGTTGAGCAAGCGCTGGCGAAACTCGCCTTGCAGCAGCACGCCCTGCTTGGTGGTGACTATGGGCGAGAACGTGGCGTCATAGTCGGGCGCCAGCGCCCAGTAATAGGGAATTTCAATCGCCTGTCCGTAAATGGTGCTCGAGGTTGCCGAGGCCATCAGCACGCCGGTCTTGCGCTTGACGGTCGGATCGGGCGCCGAGAAGTAGGGCAACCAGGCAAGCGGGTAGCCGTAGAATTCGAGGCGTGCGTCCTCGAAATAGATCATTTTCTCGCCCTGGTCGTGGATGATGCGCGCGGCTTTCACCTGCCAGAGCGGCGGCTTCTTCGGATCGTCCTTGCAAGGCAAGCAGGCGGTATAGACGCCGCTATGCAAGATGGTGGTGTTTCCGCTTGAGCGCTCGGCGCGGGCCGCCGCCATGCGCGTCTGATCGGGGCTGTCCAGGCGCAGCGAATCGACGAACCCGTCGCGGTAGTCCTCCGACAGGTCCATGATGGAGCCGTAGGTAACCCTGCCGTCGACTTCGGTGAGGCGGACATTGCCTTCGGCGTGCAGGCGCTTGGTGCCCTGATTGTAGATCACTCTGTCGGCTTCGAGCGTGGAGTTGCGATAATAGATCTGCACATTGCCGACGGCGGATACGCGGTGATTGACGTCGTCGTAGTCGATCTCATTCGCCTTCACGAGCATTTGCTGCTGGTTGCCGGCCTTTTCCCGCTCGACAGCAATCGGGGACATTGGCCGCGCCGGCGGGCTTGCCGGGAAATTGAATATGTTCGTTTGGGCAAGCGCCGGCGCGCACGTGAACGCGTCGCCGCAAGCCAGAACGGCGAGGACGACAAGCACACCTGCAACCCCACAGCGATGGGGGCGGGCCATAGGTGGACGAGCGCAAAGCGGCCCCGTCATCACCCGTCCTCCTGGTACAACAACGCAATAAACCCCGTCAGGCCCCCGGCAAGCACGGGCAGCCAAGCCGCTGCCGCAGGGTGCATCAGCTCGGCCTTCGTCATATCCTCGGTAACTTTCCCCAAAATATAAAGCAGAAAGCCCGATGCCACGCCACTTAAAATCATCTTTTGCACCCCGCCAAAGCGGAAGAAGCGTAAACTGACGGAGGCGGCAAGGAATACCATGGCGGCTAGCAAAAATGGCTGCGCCAGAAGCTTTTGGAGTTGATATCTATAGCCTGCGGCTGCAAGACCAGCATGATCCGCGATGGTGATATACGTTGGTAGTTGCCAAAACGGCACAGATTCGGGCGTGGCAAAACTTTCGCGAGCTTGTTCCGGCGTCAGGTTAGTCTTGAACTGATAAACCGCATGATTGGTCGGCAAGGTCCCTAATTCGTTGACGCGCGCGTCCGTGAGTCGCCAGGCCCCCGGCTCCAGCTTGGCTGAGCGGGCCTCGATTCGCTGCTTGAAATGTCCCGCGTTATCGAAGGCGATGATCGTCACGCCGCTGAGGTTGACGCCCTGGTCGCGACTCGACTTTGCGTTGATGATGGCTTGGCCTTCGCTGCTGCGTTGACTGGTCCAGAACGGACCACCGCCGCTCGCGTCCGACTTATCGCCGAAGACTATGGCCTCGTAGCGCTTCGACTGCTCCTGCAGGATCGCCGAGACCGGATTGTAGACGGTGGTGGCTAAGACGCCGAGCCCGAGTGTCACGATCACCGCCGGCGAGATAAATTGCCAAGCCGATACGCCGGCGGAACGGGCAACCACCAATTCCAGCCGCCGCGACAAGTTGAGATAACAAGCCATCGTGGCGATCAGCACGCAGAACGGCATGATCCGTTCGGCAATCTGCGGGACGCGGTATATCGAAACCTTCAAGACCAGAATCGCCGAGACGTTTGGAATATCGGTGGCGCGGCGCATCATCTCGATGTAGTCGACCAGCGCGACCAGCGCGAAGATACCGCCGAACACCATCAGCACCGCGCTCAGGTAGCGCCTGCCTATATAACGCCCGAGTGTTCCACCGATCAGCGGCATGACCAACTCATTGCGCGGCGACCCGCCGGGTTACGCGCTCGGTGAGCGCGGCCAGCCAATCGGCGATGAAAGCCGGCGGCTCAATAATCACGCCGCGGCCGATCACGAACAGGCCGCCGCCGAACGCGAGCACGAGCGCCACGTATTGCAGCGACAGCATCCACGGCATGCTGGCGCCGAACACGGTCGAGACGAATCCGGCCAGCCGCAACAGCGCCACGCCACCGACTGCGCCGAGCATGGAAATCGTGCGGCTTTGCCGGTTGGTGCGCGGCGCGCCCAGATAGGCAAAAGCGATCACGGCGAAAGCGAGCGGGTAGATCGGCGCGATCATCCGGTCATGCAGCTCAGCGCGGAACTGGTTCGGCTGCTCGATGTAGAGCGGATCTTTCGGATCGGGAAACAGCAACTGCCACAAATAACGCTCGCGGATCGAATATTTCGCCGCCTGCGGTCCCGCCATCAATTGCGATAGGTCAAAGGCGTAGCGGTCGAATACCACCATCGTCGGATCGCGCTGCTTGGCCTCGAAGCGCTGCACCATGCCGTTCTGCAGCAGCAGAAAGGTGCCCTTGGCGTTGTCGAGCAGGTCGCCGGTGTCCGCGATCACGGTGACGCGCTCCGCCGGGTTGCGTTGGTCGTCGAGGAAAATGCCGGCCAGTTCGCCGTTGCTGCGCCGCTCGCGGATGCGGATGGTGACGCCGTTTTCGATGGTGACGAAACGGCCCGGCTGCACCAGATTGGTTACCACGTCGGTGCGCACCGCGGTCAGCCAGTCGCGCAGCATGCGCAGGCCCTTGGGCGCGAAATAGGCGCTGATCACCATCACCAAAAGCGAAACGGCGAGCCCCACCGCCAGGAAGGCACGGAACAGCAGCCACGGCGACATGCCGGCGGCGTTCATCACGATGATTTCGCTGTCGGTGGACATCTTGTTCAGCGTATGCGCGACCGCGATTACCAGCGCGATCGGCGCGATCACCAGCACGAGCAGCGGAATGATCAAGCCGGTGATGCCGACGAAAACGACAATGGACTGACCCTGGCTGGTGATCAGATCGAAGTCGCGCAGCGCCTGCGTGACCCAGATGACCGCGGTCAGGCTGCCCAATATGAGCAGGAACGCACCGAACGTGGTGCGGAAGATGTATCGGCTGATCGACCCCATCCGACCCGTCGTCCCCCAAGTTCAACCATGCAACGCCCCGCGCCCGGTTTCCCGCCCCGGACGCAAAGCGCAATCAGCCTTATCCCACCCCCACCAGCATTACCTTGATCTCTCGACAAAGTGGCCTCCCAAAGGCAAAGCCGTTGAACATGCACAACAAAAAGTAAAAATCGCACGCCCAATCCAGATACCCCGCAGGCGTTTGGGAGGCGAATTTGGCCCCGTCTTGACGGCTTTGCATGGGGCCGGCCGCCGACCGCGCTGAAAACGCAGGAAATCCACTAAATTTGGGCTTTGCAGAGAGGTCGGCGGCGGGCCATATGGACGCCAAATACCGCCTGCGACCGACATCCCCCCATTCAAGGATCGCGCCGATGTCCGATGCTCTGAAGGTTGCATTTGCCCCCTTCGCCGCCCCGACCGAGGGCGCCCTCATCGTGTTCTGCGACGACGGCCTCAAATTCGGACGCGCCACGGCCAAGGCTCTTGGGGCGGCCGCCGCCGTGGTGGCGCGCGCGGCCAAGGCCGAGCGGTTCACCGGCAAGAGCGGCTCCGCACTCGAGCTGATCGTGCCGGAAGGTCTCACCGTCGCGCGCCTGGTGGTGATCGGCGCCGGCAAGACCGCCGATCTCAAGCAGAATGACATACTCAAACTCGGCGGGCTCGCCATGGGCAAGCTGCCGGTCAGCGCCAGCGCGGGCACGGTGTTCGCCGAATTGCCCGGCGGCGCGCTCAAGGCCGAGCAGGCCGCCGATCTTGCGCTTGGCGTGGTGCTCCGCGCTTATGCCTTCGACCGCTACAAGACCAAACGCAAGGACGACGAGAAGCCGCCCGCCGATCGCAGCATGACCGTCGCGGTCGGCAACGTTGCCGGTGCGCGCTCAGCCTATGCGCGGCGCGAGGCGATCGCCGGCGGCGTTGTGATGGCGCGCGATCTGGTCAACGAGCCGGCCAACATCCTCTACCCGGAAGAATTCGCCCGCCGCACGGCCGTCTTGAAAAAAGCCGGCGTCGCGGTCGAGGTGCTCGACCGCAAGGCGATGGCGAAGCTCGGCATGAACGCGCTGCTCGGCGTCGGGCAAGGCTCGGCGCGCGAAAGCCGCGTCGTGGTGATGCGCTGGAACGGCGGTAAGGCAGGCGATGCGCCGGTCGCCTTCATCGGCAAGGGTGTCTGCTTCGACACCGGCGGCATCTCGATCAAGGGCGCCGCCAACATGGAGGACATGAAAGGCGACATGGCGGGCGCCGCCTGCGTCACCGGCCTCATGCAGGCGCTCGCCGCGCGCAAAGCCAAGGTCAACGCCGTCGGCGTCATCGGCCTCGTGGAGAATATGCCGGACGGTAATGCGCAGCGCCCGGGCGACATCGTCACCTCGATGTCCGGGCAGACTATCGAGATCATCAACACCGACGCCGAAGGCCGCCTCGTGCTGGCCGACGTGATCTGGTACGCGGCCAAGCGATTCAAGCCGAAATTCATGGTCGATCTGGCGACGCTCACCGGCGCCATCATCATCGCGCTCGGCCAGGAATACTCCGGCATGTTCTCCAACGACGACAGGCTGTGCGAGCGGATGAGCAAGGCCGGCGAATTAACCGGCGAACTGGTCTGGCGCATGCCGCTCAATGCCGCCTATGACAAGATGATCGATTCCAAATTCGCCGACATGAAGAACACTGGCGGCAGCCGCTGGGGCGGCGCCATCACCGCGGCGCAATTCATCCAGCGCTTCGTCGCCGACAAGACGCCGTGGGTGCATCTCGACATCGCCGGCACCGGATTCGATTCGCGGCAGACCGACATCAACAAGAGCTGGGGCTCCGGCTGGGGTGTGCGGTTGCTCGATAAGCTGGTCGCGGATTACTACGAACGGTAGCGGCCCCTTGAAGGCGTACGCGCCATGACCGAAATTCTCTTCTACCACCTGCAAGGCCAAAAGCTCGAAGGCGTGCTGCCGGCGCTGTTAGAGAAATCGCTCGAGCGCGGCTGGAAGGTGATCGTGCAGGGCGCTTCCGAAGAGCGCCTGGACGCGCTCGACGCGCATCTGTGGACCTACCGCGACGACGGCTTCCTGCCGCACGGCACCTGGCGCGAACCGGACGCCGCGGCGCAGCCGGTGCTGCTCACGGTCAATGACGGCAACCCGAATGCGGCGAGCGTGCGCTTCCTGATCGACGGCGCAGCCATACCGGCCGATGCCGCGGCCTACCAGCGCATCGTTCTGGTGTTTAACGGCGAGGACGAGGACGCGGTTGCCGCCGCGCGCAGCGCTTGGAGCGACGCCAAGGCGAAAGGCTTCGAGGCGACCTATTGGCAGCCAGACGGGCAGGGACGTTGGGCGAAGAAGGCGTGAGAGGGCGTCGGCCTACTAGACCAATGGCTCATCGGCCAATGCCCTATCGGCCAATGGCTCGGTTAACCCCTTGGCAGGGCTCGGCTTGTGGCCGCCATTGTGATGACGCAAAATAGCTTTTAAGGGACAGGCGGATAGACCGTACGGGGAGATTGTTTTGCGTTTTCGCGCCATTTCCAGGATCGCGCTCGGTTTGTGTGCCGCCGGGCTGGCCGCGAGCGGCGCCGGCTGTACGAACTCGTTTTCTTTCATCCCGGACACCAGTGAAGGCGGCTTTTTTTCCAAGCCGGTCGACCTCTTCGCCAAGCCCAGTTGGGCAAGTTCCGCCGTCGGCAACCGGAATATCCAGCTCAACCCGACCACCCCTGTCGCGCCTGAGGAACTGGTCGGCGTCGATGGCCGCTGCGGCGCGCCGGTCGCGGAAGCTGTGCCGGCGGCGCCAGCGCCCCCGCCGGCCGAGCGCCCAGGCGACCGGCCGGTCGGCTCCATCGCCGGCGATCTCGCGAGTGCCCCGATGCCGGCGGCCACCCCTGTGGCAGCCAATCCCAACGCTGGCCTGCCGGAGCAGCAGCCCGGCGCGCCCCAGGTCGTGGGCGGCATTGCGCTCGGCATGACTGAATGCGACGTGGTGCGCCGCGCCGGCCTTCCCGGCAATGTCAATATCGGCGTCGGCGACCGAGGCGGACGCAATGTTGTGCTCACCTACCTGAGCGGCACCTGGCCAGGCATCTACACTTTCGACAGCGGCCGGCTGAAGATCGTCGACCGCGCGCCCGTGCCGGAGACCCCGGCCAAGTCGCCGGCGAAAAAACAAAAAGCCAAGAAGGCGACGAAACCGAAAACCGACGCCGCGATCGAGCGCCCCACCGTGCGGTGACCGGCCGTTGGCCGTTCAGGCCGTCTCCAGCGCCGCGCTGGCGGCAAGCCATTCCTCTTCCGCTTTGGCGATTGCGGCCACCACCTGCGCGCGCGTCTTCGACAACTCGGCGGCACGCGGCGGATCGCTGGCGAACAACGCGCCGTCGGCGAGCGTAGTGTCGAGTTTCGCGAGCTGGCGGGTGAGCTGCGCAATCACGACCTCGGCTTGCGAAATTCGCTTGCGCAACGGCGCGGTTTCCGCGCGTTTGCCGGCGGCGGCGCGGCGCAGCTCGACCGGATCGGAGCGCGGCGAGGATTTCGAGCCGACGGAATCGCCCCGGCTGCCGTCCGCGAGCACCCGCCGGCGATAATCGTCGAGATCGCCGTCGAACGGGGCGACCTTGCCGCACGCGACCAGCCAGAGCCGGTCGGCGCAGGCCTCCAGCAGATAGCGGTCGTGCGACACCAGGATCACCGCGCCCGGATAATCGTTGATCGCCTCGATCAGCGCGCTGCGGCTGTCGATGTCGAGATGGTTGGTCGGCTCGTCGAGGATGATGAGCTGTGGCGCGCCGAAGGTCGCGAGCCCCAGCAGCAGGCGCGATTTCTCGCCGCCGGACAACGTCTTGACCGCGTGATTGGCGGCGAGCCCGGAAAAGCCGATTGATCCGACGCGCCCGCGCACTTTCGCTTCCGGCTGGTCCGGCATCAGTTCGCGCACGTGATCGTAAGGGCTCGCCTCGGGATCGAGTTCGTCGAGCTGGTGCTGCGCGAAATAACCCACTTTAAGGGTTGCGGCGCGTGTGATGGTGCCCTGCATCGGCGCGAGCCGCCCGGCCAGCAGCTTGACCAGCGTGGACTTGCCGTTGCCGTTGGCGCCGAGCAAAGCGATGCGGTCGTCATTGTCGATGCGCAGCGACAGGTCCGCCAGCACCGTGCGTCCGTCGTAGCCGACCGCGACCTCGTCGCTCGCGATGATCGGTGGCGACAAGAGCTTGTGCGGCGCCGGGATGTGGATCGGCCGCACCTCCTCGGTGACCAGCGAGGCAATCGGCTCCATCTTGGCTAGCATCTTGAGGCGCGATTGCGCCTGCCGCGCCTTGGTCGCCTTGGCGCGGAAGCGGTCGACGAAAGCCTGCATGTGCTTGCGCTGGGCTTCCTGCTTCTTGACCATTTTCTGGTCGAGCAATAGCCGCTCGCGGCGCAGACGTTCGAAGTCGGAATAGCCGCCGCGATAGAGCGTGAGCTGTTTGTTTTCCAGCGACAGAATTTGATTGACCGCGGTATCCAAGAGGTCGCGGTCGTGGCTGATGATGATCATGGTGCTGGGATACTTCGCCAGATGATCTTGCAGCCAGAGCGTGCCTTCGAGATCGAGATAGTTGGTCGGCTCGTCGAGCAGCAGCAAATCGGGCTCGGCGAACAGTGTGGCGGCAAGCGCGACGCGCATGCGCCAGCCGCCGGAGAATTCCGAACAGGGCCGCGCTTGGTCGGCCGTGGAAAAGCCGAGGCCCGACAGAATAGCGGCGGCGCGCGCGGGCGCCGCATGCGCGCCGATATCGACCAGCCGGGTCTGGATCTCGGCGATGCGATGCGGATCGTGGGCGGTTTCGGCTTCTTCCAAGAGCTGCGTACGTTCGGTGTGCGCCTTGAGCACCACCTCGAGCAGGCTTTCCGGCCCATTGGGCGCTTCCTGCGCCAGTCGGCCGAGGCGCCAGCGCGGCGGGAACTCGACGGTGCCTTGCTCGGCGCCGACGTCGCCGGTGATGACGTTGAACAGCGTCGATTTGCCGGTGCCGTTGCGCCCGACCAAGCCGACGCGGGACCCGGGAGTAATCCGGGCCGAGGCCTTTTCAAGCAGAGCGCGGCCGGCGATGCGGACGGTGAGATCGTCGATGATGAGCATGGGGCCGCCTTGTGGCCGAGGAGGCGACGGGATGCAACCCTTGCCGTTCAGCCGAGCGCGGCGGCGACCGCCTTGCCGCAGGTGACCGTATCCGCCGGTCCCTTGAGGTCGCGGGTGCGCAGCTTCTGTTCGGCCAGTACTTTTTCGATTGCGCGCACGATGGCCTGTGCGGCTTCCGGCTCGCCGAGATGATCGAGCATCATGGCGCCCGACCATATCTGCCCGATCGGATTGGCGATGCCCTGGCCGTAGATGTCCGGCGCCGAGCCGTGCACCGGCTCGAACACGGACGGGAATTTTCGCTCGGGATTGATGTTGCCGGACGGCGCAATGCCGATGGTGCCGGTGCAGGCGGGGCCGAGGTCGGACAAAATGTCGCCGAACAGATTGGAGGCGACCACCACATTGAACCAGTCAGGATTCATCACGAAGCGGGCGGTGAGGATGTCGATGTGAAATTGATTCCATTTCACGTCGGGATAATTCTTCGCCATTTCCTTCACGCGCTCGTCCCAGTACGGCATGGTGATGGCGATGCCGTTTGATTTGGTGGCGGAGGTGAGGTGTTTCTTCGGCGTGGAGCGCGCCAGCTCGAAGGCGAATTTCAGCACGCGGTCGACGCCGATCCGGCTCATCACCGTTTCCTGCACCACGACTTCGCGCTCGGTGCCCGGAAACATCTTGCCGCCGATGGCGGAATATTCGCCCTCGGTATTCTCGCGCACCACCCAGAAATCGATGTCGCCCGGGTTGCGGTTGGCGAGCGGGCAGGGGACGCCGGGCATCAGCCGCACCGGGCGCAGGTTGATGTACTGGTCGAATTCGCGGCGGAACAGGATCAGCGAGCCCCATAGCGAGATGTGATCGGGAACCCGGCTTGGCATGCCGACGGCGCCGAAATAGATGGCGTCGTGCTTGCCGATCTGCTCCTTCCAATCTTCCGGCATCATGCGGCCGTGCTTCTCGTAATAATCGCAGCTCGCGAAATCGAAATCGTCGAGGCGTAGCTCGAAGCCGAACTTTTTCGCCGCCTTCTCCAGCACGCGCACGCCCTCTGGCATGACTTCCTTGCCAATGCCGTCGCCGGGAACGACCGCGACGCGGTAAACTCGATTGGTCTTCATAAAGCGGATCCTTGTCGCTAATAGTCGTAAATTCGCTCATTCCTACGCAAGCGGGAATCCAGAACCAAGACCGCAGCGCGCTAATCTTTTGCTCCGGATCCCTGCTTTCGCGGGGACGAACGGAAATTGCCTAGCACGCTCAGCCGGCCTTGAGCAGCCCCGCGCCGGTCTCACGCTGGTAGATGATCAAATCGAAGCTCGGCGTTTGGTCGTTGCCGATGACGGAGGAGAGCAAGGCGTACGCCTGGCCGCGGTGGTGGGTCTGTTGATTGAAGAAATGATCGAGCGCTGGCGCCAGCGGCTGCTTGATCTCGACGGGCGGCACCACGGTGCGGTAGCGAAGGGTGCCGAGGAGGTCCTTGTCGGTGAGCCGCGCGATGTAGCGGCTGATCAGCGTATCCTCGCTGCGCCGCGCGGCGCGCAAGGCTTCGAAATCGTCGTAGAGGATGACGTCGAGGCTTGGCGGCATGTCGCCGGCCCCGGTGAAGCGCTTCATCCAGATGCGGTCGCCGACCAGCAAATGATTGAGCGTGCCGTGCACCGATTTGAAGAAAGCGCCGCGGTCGGCGCGATAATCGGCGTCGTTAAGCCTGGCGGCGGCGGCATAGAGTCGCTCGTTGCACCAGGCGTTGTAGCCGGCGAACATCCGGTAACGGGATATCATGGGTCGCTCCTGTGCGCGCCAAATTATAGCAAATTCGGATGGTAGAAGTGGCGAACTTGCCGCGCCAAACGCACCCCGCTATAAGCCGCGCCAGTTCATACCTCCAATCAATGCGGCTGAACTCTCCGATCAAACTCAGTAAAGGATGACCCGATGGCGCTCGAGCGCACTTTTTCGATTATCAAACCCGATGCGACCGCGCGCAATCTGACCGGTGCCATCAACGCCATGATCGAGCAGGCCGGCTTGCGCATCGTCGCGCAGAAGCGCCTGCGCATCTCGCTGCCGCACGCGCGCACATTCTACGCCGTACACAAGGAGCGGCCGTTCTTCGGTGAACTGGTGGACTTCATGGTGTCGGGGCCGGTGGTGGTGCAGGTGCTCGAAGGCGACAACGCCATCGCGAAGTACCGCGAGTTGATGGGTGCCACCGACCCGGCCAAGGCCGCGCCCGGCACCATCCGCAAGGTGCACGCCAAGTCGATCGGGGAGAATTCGGTGCATGGTTCCGACGCGCCCGATACCGCGCGCCGCGAGATCGCGCAGTTCTTCTCGGAGAACGAGATCATCGGCTAGCGCTTCACGCGCGCGGCGGGAGACCGGGTGCATTCATTCGCGCAGATGCTGGATCCGGCCGCATGGTCCGCCATGCTGCTCAGCGGCTGGAGCGAGTTAGGCCAGACCGAATTCTGGCTCGCGGTCGCCAAGATCATCTGGATCAATATCCTGCTCTCCGGCGACAATGCCGTGGTCATCGCCATGGCGTGCCGCGGCCTGCCGCCCCGGCAGCGGCTGTGGGGCATGGTGCTGGGCGCGGGCGTGGCGGTCTTGTTGCGCATTGTGTTTACCGGCGTGGTCGCCTCGCTGATGCTGCTGCCGTATCTCAAAATTGTCGGCGGCCTGGCGCTGTTCTACATCGCCGCCAAGCTGCTGGTTCCAGACGAGCCGGACGAGAGCGAAACCGAGGCGGTCGAGCATCTGTGGCGCGCAGTGCGTATCGTCGCCATTGCCGACATCATCATGAGCCTCGACAATGTCATCGCCATCGCGGCGGCGGCCGGCGGCAATATGGCACTGCTGGTGCTGGGCTTGGCCATCAGCATTCCAATGATCGTGGCCGGCGCGGCCGTGATCATGGCGTTGCTCGACCGGTTCCCGATCCTGGTCTGGGCGGGCGCCGCGCTGCTCGGCTGGATCGTCGGCGAGGTGATCGCGACCGATCCGGTCGTGACGGCCTATCTGATCCGCGCCTATAGCGTTCCGGTCGCGCATACGGTGGAATACGTTGCGGCCGCGGCCGGCGCGGTGCTCGTACTGATTGTGGGCGGCCTGTGGCGGCAGAGCAGGGTGGTGAGCGACGTGTAGCCGCCTGCGGATCGCCGCTTCGCAGCGTGCGGAATGCCCGCTATATTGCCGCGATGAATCAGACCGTCCGGTTCCCGACACCGAAGCGGATCGGCTATTCCGCCTGTCCGCACGATTGCCCGTCGACCTGCGCGCTCGAAGTCGAGCTGATCGACGAGCGCACCATCGGCCGCGTGCACGGCTCCAAAGACAACGATTACACCGCCGGCGTGATCTGCGCGAAGGTCGCACGCTATGCCGAGCGCGAGCATCACAAGGACCGCCTGCTGCATCCGCTGCGGCGCACCGGCGCCAAGGGCTCGGGTCAGTTCGCGCCGATCTCCTGGGACGACGCGCTCGATCTGGTCGCCGAAAGGTTTTTGCAAGCCGAGCAACGTAACAGCGCGCAAGCCGTGTGGCCTTACCAATATGCCGGCACCATGGGCCTGGTGATGCGCGACGGCATTCAACGGTTGCGCCACGCCAAGAAATATTCCGGCTTCCACTCTTCGATCTGCGTCAATCCGGCCTACTCGGGTTTTGCCGCAGGCACCGGTACGGTCGCCGGCGTCGATCCCCGCGAGATGGCGAAGTCCGATCTGGTGGTGATCTGGGGCACCAACGCGGTCAATACCCAGGTCAACGTGATGACCCACGCCATCCGCGCGCGCAAGGAACGGGCGGCCAAGATCGCGGCGGTTGACGTCTATATGAACGGCACCATGGAGCAGGCCGACTTGGCCGTGCTGGTGAAGCCGGGCACCGACGGCGCGCTCGCCTGCGCGGTGATGCATTGCCTTTTCCGCGACGGCAAAGCCGATTGGGATTATCTCGACAAATACACCGACGCTCCGCGCGAATTGGAGGCGCACTTACGTACGCGCGATCCCAATTGGGCGTCCGCGATCACCGGCACGCCAGTGGAGACGATCGAAGAATTCGCTCACCTGATCGGTGAGCGCAAGCGTGCTTTTTTCCGGCTCGGCTACGGCTTTTCGCGCTCGCGCAACGGCGCTGCCAACATGCACGCGGCGAGCTGCATTGCGGCGGTAACCGGCGCCTGGCAGCTGGAGGGCGGCGGTGCCTTCCACATCAACGCCGACATTTTCAAGCTCGACAAGACGCTGATCGAAGGGCTCGACGTCTGGGACCGCAGCGTGCGCATGCTCGACCAGTCGCGTGTCGGCGCGATCCTGACCGGAGACGCCGAGGCGCTGCGCCATGGCCCGCCGGTGACGGCGATGATCATCCAGAGCACCAACCCGCTGTCGGTCGCGCCCGATCAGAATCAGGTCAAGCGCGGCTTTGCGCGCGAGGACCTGTTCGTGTGCGTGCACGAGCAGTTCATGACCGAGACCGCGCAGATGGCCGACGTGGTGCTGCCGGCAACGACGTTCCTCGAGCACGACGACATCTATCGCGGCGGCGGCCACCAATATCTCATTCTGGGCCCCAAGCTGGTCGAGCCGCCGGGCGAATGCCGCAACAACCACGAGGTGATCTCAGGCTTGGCCAAGCGACTCGGCGTCGAGCATTGCGGCTTCACCATGAGCCCGCGCGAATTGATCGACCAGATGCTGCAAGTGTCGAAACGCGGCACGCTGGCGGACCTCGAGGCCAACCGCTGGCTCGATTGCCAGCCGCCGTTCCGCCAGTCGCATTTTCTCGACGGCTTCAAATGGCCGGACGGCAAGTTTCGTTTCAAGCCCGATTGGTTCAACGTGCCGTTCCGCAGCCCGTATCATGGCGGGCCGGTCGACCAAATGCCGAAACTGCCGGATCATTGGACCTCGATTGAGGAAGCGGACGGCGAGCACCCGTTCCGTCTCGCCACCTCGCCGGCGCGTGGCTTCCTGAACTCGACGTTCAACCAGACGCCGACCTCGCTGGCGCAGGAGAAGCGGCCGACGGTGATGATCCATCCCGACGACGCCGCGGCGCGCGGCATCGGCGAGGGGGATTATGTCGTGCTCGGCAATAAGCGAGGTCAGGTGCGCCTGCACGCGCGGCTGTTTGCCGGCGTGCGGCGCGGCGTGCTGATCGCCGAGTCGATCTGGCCGAACGCGGCCTATGCCGACGGCTGCGGCATCAACTCATTGACCGGCGCGGACTCGATCGCGCCCTATGGCGGCGCCGCGGTCCACGACAGCAAGGTGTGGATCAAGCGGCTCGCCTGAGCCGGCGCGTCCGCGTTGACAGACTAAACCGCGCGTTCGCCGGTTACTTTTTTCCGAAGCGGTGCTCCAGCGAGCAGGTCCCGGGGCCGTGCACGTAGATCAGCAAAAGCCCGCCGATGAGGGCGAGGTTCTTGTAGAAGTTTCCTTGATTGGCCGCGCGCGCTGGACCCTCCATGGACCAGAAATTGTGCACCAAAATGCACGTGAGTGCGACGAACACGATGAGGACGATCGACGCCCAGCGCGTTTGATAGCCGACGAGAATTAGAATGCCGCCGAACAGATCGATTGTCGCGACCATGTAAGCGATGATGGTCGGGGTAAGAATCCCCGTCCAACCAGCAACTTTGACGATCGCAGGATTGGCGATGTAATTGCCGATGTGCGTGAACTGGATATATCCGAACACGATGAAAACGGCCGAAATCAGCACCCGGCTGATTGCTTGCAGATAATTCGGCACGACGGACCTCCCCTAAGTGACCCGGCAGGAGTGGTGCTCCCGCATGGGCCGATGATGATCTCCCGCGCGGCAGCGCGCAATTGCCGCTCGCCGTTTCATCCCCAGTGGGCAAGCGGGCGGCGTGGGCACGCCGCGCCTACAGTTCCTTGCCGATTTTGCGGTCGAGCGAATAGGGACCGCCGCCACGCAACGAGATCGCGAACATCACGATGCCCCATAGCAAGAACAATTCCATCCGAGCAAAGCCCTGGTGGATCTGCACTGCGAAGGCGATGACCGCCAATTCGATCGCGATCGCTGCCGCGAAAAACCGCGTGAACAGGCCGAGAATAATGCAGACCGCACCGATCGTTTCGAGGAAGATCGCCATATAGGCGAATGCCAGGTGCGGCTCGATGCCGTTTTTCGTCATGGCGGCAGCCACCGGCGCGACGCCGCTCATGAGCTTGCCCCACCCGTGGTAAAGCAGGAAGCCGCCGGCGGCAGCGCGGATCATCGGGTACCAGAGATCGGAAACCGTCGCATAAAACCCGGCTAGACCCTGAAATAGTAACTTCGGTTCGCTGCCGGCTCTTCCAAACATAGCGTCGCCCCCATCGTTTTTGTTGGCCGCCCAAAAGCGGCGGCGTTGCGCAGTACTAACACCGCGCACGTGCGCAAAATTCACTTTGATGTGTGGGGAAAAGTCCGAATCAGGAGCCCGGAACAAGGGAAGCGCTGTCGGGCACCGGCACGCCGTCGATCAGGCAGCGCCCGTTTTCGACGCGAATCCGGCCTTCCGCCAATAGTTTGAGCGCCAACGGATAGATGCTGTGCTCGACCGCGAGCACGCGCGCCGCGAGCGCCTCTTCGGTGTCGTCGGTGTGCACTGCAACCGCGCCTTGCGCGATAATCGGGCCGGCGTCCATTTCCGGCACCACAAAGTGCACCGTCGCGCCGTGGATTTTTGCGCCTGCTTCGATGACCCGCTTGTGGGTATCGAGACCCTTGAACGCCGGCAGCAGCGCGGGATGGATATTGATCATGCGCCCGCGCCAGTGTTCGACGAAGGCGGGCGTCAGCAGCCGCATGAAGCCGGCCAGGCAGACGATGTCGATGCCCTGCGCCTCCAGTATCGCTTGCATTGTGCCGTCGAATACGGCGCGGTCCTTGCCGAAGACGGTATGATCGACAACTTCGGTGGTGATACCGGCCGCGCGCGCGATCCCGAGCCCGGCGGCGTCCGGTCGGTTCGACAGCACCAGCGCGATCTCGGCGGGATAGTTCTTATCCTTCGCCGCCTCGATCAACGCGGTCATGTTGGAGCCGCGACCGGACATGAGAACGGCGACGCGCTTGCGCTGCATCGCGTCACCCAAGATCGAGCGTGCCGTCGTAGACGATGCGCGCTTCGCCCGCTGCGTGTATCACGCTGCCGATGGTGACCGCCCTTTCGCCCGCTTGCATGAAGGCTTGCGCCACGCCGGCTGCGTCCTTGGGCGCGGCGACCACGATCATGCCGATGCCGCAATTGAAGGTGCGCAGCATTTCTCTCTCGGCGATGTTGCCTTCGCTGGCCAGCCATTTGAACACCGGCAGCACGGGGATGCTTGCAAGATCGATGCGCGCGCCTAAGCCTTTCGGCAGCACGCGCGGGATGTTGTCGGGAAAACCACCGCCGGTGATATGCGCGAGCCCTTTGACGCCTTGCGTGCCGCGGATCGCAGCCAGGCACGACTTCACATAGATGCGGGTCGGCGTGAGGATGGCTTCGCCCAGCGTCATTTTGGGTGCGAACGGCGCCGGCGTCGACCAAAGCAGTCCGGACTTGGCGACCACCTTGCGCACCAGCGAATAGCCGTTGGAATGCACGCCGGAGGAGGCGAGCCCGATGATGACGTCGCCATCGGTGATGTCGCTGCGCGGCAGTAGCGCGCCGCGCTCGGCGGCGCCAACCGCAAAACCCGCGAGGTCGTAATCGTCGCCCTGGTAGAGCCCGGGCATTTCCGCGGTCTCGCCGCCGATCAGCGCGCAGCCGGCCTGCTTGCAGCCGACCGCGATGCCGGCAACGACGGCGGCGCCGATTTCCGGGTCGAGCTTGCCGGTGGCGTAGTAATCGAGGAAGAACAGGGGTTCGGCGCCTTGCACCACTAGGTCGTTCACGCTCATGGCGACCAGATCGATGCCGATGGTGGAGTGCAGGCCGGTCTCGATGGCGACCTTGACCTTGGTGCCGACGCCGTCATTGGCCGCCACCAGGACAGGATCTTTGAACCCCAGCGGTTTGAGGTCGAACAGGCCGCCGAAGCCGCCGATTTCAGCGTCGGCCCCAGCGCGCGCGGTTGAGCGCACCAGCGGTTTGATCAGCTCCACCATCCGGTTGCCGGCGTCGATATCGACGCCCGCTTGCGCGTAAGTGAGGCCGCGCTCCTTTTCTGCCATGATGGTCCTGCAGATTACGCTCGATTGCCGGGGTCCTACGTGGAAATCGCAAGTCGCGCAATGGTCGAAGCGCCGTTATACTCTGCCGAGATTGACACGCTGCCGGCGGAACAGGCCGGTACGGATCGACAAGCCGGGATTGCCTTGAGTATTCCAAACCTCATTACGCTAGGGCGTATTCTACTGGTGCCGATTGTGGTCTGGGCGATCGCCACGCCCGGCGCCATGTGGATTGCCTTCGTGCTGTTCCTGGCCGCCGGTGTCAGCGACGCCGTCGACGGCTATCTGGCCAAACGCTTCGGCATGACCACCGAGCTCGGCGCCTATCTCGATCCGCTCGCCGACAAGGCGCTGATCGTCTCGATCTATCTGACGCTCGGCATCAACAACCTGATCCCGCCCTGGCTGGTGATCATGGTGGTATCGCGCGATATCTTGATCGTCGGCGGGATCATTTTGTCGTGGCTGGTCGGCAACCCGCTCAAGATCAAGCCGCTGCTGGTGTCCAAGCTCAACACGGTGGCGCAGATCCTGTTCGCCTCCGTCGTGCTCGGCTCGCTCGGCTTCAATTACGAACTGCCGACGCTCACGCTCATCCTGATGGGCCTGGTCGCCGTCTTGACCTTGCTATCGGTGGCCGCCTATGTCGCCGAATGGGTGCGGCACATGAATACGACGGCGAACGCACCGTGAGCCCACGTGCGAGCCAGCGTCCGCATCGCGATTTGCCAAAGGGCGAGCGCATGGCGTTCGAATGGCAAATCTTGCTTTGGCTGGCGGCGCTCGCCGTCGTCGTGCTGCTGCTGCGGCTCTTGAGCGAAATCCTGCTGCCGTTCGTCGCCGGCCTCGGCATCGCATTTCTGCTTACCCCGGTCACCGACCGCATCGAAAGCCTCGGCGTCAACCGGCTGGCCGCCGCGCTGTCGATGATCACCTTGGTGGTGATGGCGATCGTCCTCTTGATTCTGCTGGTGGCGCCCATCCTGGGCGCCCAATTGTCGGCCTTCTTCGACACCATTCCCGGCTACGTGACGAAACTGCAATCGCTGCTCAGCGACCCTAGCCAGCCCTGGCTGCGCAAGCTCTTGGGTGCGGACTTCAATGCCGACAAATCGATCGGCGATCTGGTGGCGCAGGGAGTGGGCTGGCTCACCGCCTTCCTGCAATCGCTCTGGTCGGGCGGCCGCGCGCTGGTCTCGCTGTTCTCGCTGGTGGTGGTGACGCCGGTGGTCGCGTTCTACCTGATCTACGACTGGCACCGGATGATCCGCACCGTCGATGGCTGGGTCCCGGTCAATCAGCGCGAAACCGTGCGCCAGCTCGCGCGCCAGACCGACGCCGCCATTGCCGGCTTCGTGCGCGGGCAAACCGCGGTCTGCCTGCTGCTCGGCTCATTCTACGCGGTCGCCCTTACGCTCAGCGGGCTCAATTTCGGCCTGCTGATCGGGCTGATTTCCGGCGTGATCACCTTCATTCCCTATGTCGGGTCGATGACCGGCCTGATCCTGGCGCTCGGCGTGGCGGTGGCGCAGTTCTGGCCGAACTGCAGCTCGATCCTCATGGTGCTCGGCATCTTTCTGGTCGGGCAATTCTTCGAGGGCAATCTGCTGGCGCCCAAGCTGGTCGGCGACAGCGTCGGTCTGCATCCGATCTGGCTGATCTTCGCGCTGCTCGCCTTCGGCTATCTGTTCGGCTTCGTCGGCCTGCTGGTGGCGGTGCCGCTCGCCGCCACCATCGGCGTGCTCGTGCGCTTTGCGTTGCAGCGCTATCAAGCAAGCGCGCTCTATACCGGCGAGCATTGAGCAATGGGCAGTCCGGTCAATCCGCGTCAGCTCGTCCTCGCACTCGATCATGCGGAGAGTTTCGCCCGCGAGGATTTTCTGCGTGGCCCATCGAACGCCACAGCGTTTACGCTGATCGATCGCTGGCCGGATTGGCCGGATCGCATCGTCGCGCTGATTGGGCCGGAAGGCTCGGGCAAGAGCCATCTCGCCGCGATTTGGGCGGAGGCGGCGGGCGCGCGCGTGCTCGCGGCAAAATTGCTCGAGCATGGCGATTTGCCGGCGGCCTTGGCCACCGGCGCGCTGGTGCTGGAGGATCTGGAATTCGCCGGGCTCGACGAGCGCGCGCTCTTTCATCTGATCAATCTCGCGCGCGAGGAGGGCGCCTTTGTGCTCATCACCTCGCGCTCGCCGCTGCCGACTTTTCCGGTGGCGATCCGCGATCTCGCCTCGCGCCTGCGCGCACTACCGAGCGTCGCGCTGTCCGCGCCCGACGACGCGCTGCTGCGCTCGCTGATCGTCAAGCTCGCCGCCGACCGCCAGCTCAGTCTGGACGAGGCGCTGGTGAACTATCTCGTCAACCGCATCGAACGGTCGTTTGCGGGCGTGCGCGCCGCGGTTGTGCTGCTGGATGAAGAGGCAATGCGCCAGCACCGTCCGGTGACGCGGGCGCTGGCGGCGGAGCTGTTTCGCGCCCCTTAAGCTCGTTAATGCGTCGGGCTTGACGCGACAGCCCTTCCCAGGCGGAATTGTCATCCGCCGGCCACTATTTTCGGTTAGGGATTCGGCCTTTCAGGCCTTCATTACAATGGCAGATCGCGCACAAGCAATTGCAACGGTTGAGGAAATCGCTCCGGTCGCCGGCCGCGACGAACACCCTTCGGCCTCCGCTCCCGCACCCGAAGCGGGCTTAAGGTCGCAGCCGCAGCGGTTCATCAATCGGGAACTGTCTTGGCTGCACTTCAATCGCCGGGTTCTCGAGGAGGCCGCCAACGAGAGCCATCCCCTGCTGGAGCGGGTGCGCTTCCTGTCGATCTCGGCCAATAACCTCGACGAATTCTTCATGGTGCGCGTTGCCGGCCTCAAGGGCCAGGTGCGCCAGGCCATCACCACCCATAGCCCGGATGGGCTCACCCCCAACGAGCAGCTCGCGCGCATCGGCGAGGCGGTGTCACAACTCGCCAGCGATCAACAAAAACGCTGGCTGGAATTGCGCCCGGCGTTGGCCGGCGCCGGTGTTGTTCTGGTCGATGGACCGGACCTCAAGAAGGCCGAGCGGGTGTGGCTGGAGGAGCGCTTCCTCACCCACGTGTTCCCGCTGCTGACGCCGCTCGCCATCGATCCGGCGCATCCGTTCCCGTTCATTCCCAATCTCGCCTTCTCGATCGCGCTGCAATTGTCGCGCGCCAAGGATGGCCGGACGATGAACGCACTGATCCGCATGCCGCAGAAGATCGAGCGATTCATCAGGCTGCCGAGCGGGAACGACCAGGGCATCCGCCTGATCACGCTTGAGGAGACGACCGCGCTGTTCATCGGTCGGCTGTTCCCCGGCTATACGGTCAAGGGCCAGGGCGCCTTCCGCGCCATCCGCGACTCGGAAGTGGAAATCGAAGAAGAGGCGGAAGACCTGGTGCGGCTGTACGAGACCGCGCTCAAGCAGCGCCGCCGCGGCTCGGTGATCCGGCTGGAGCTCAACGCCACGATGCCGGTGGAGTTGCGCAGCTTCGTGCAGCACGCGCTGGCGGTGGCGGACGACGAGGTCTTTCTGGTCAACGGCGTGATCGCGCTTAACGATCTGTCCCAGCTCAACCGGCTCGACCGCCCCGATCTGGAATTCGTGCCTTACAATCCGCGTTATCCCGAGCGCATTCGCGATTATGGCGGCGATTGCTTCGCCGCCATCCGGCAGAAGGATCTGATCGTCCACCACCCTTATGAATCATTCGACGTGGTGGTGCAATTCCTCCAGCAGGCGGCCCGCGATCCCGACGTGGTGGCCATCAAGCAGACGCTGTACCGCACGTCCGCCGAGTCCCCGATCGTCAAGACGCTGGTCGAAGCGGCCGAGGCCGGCAAGTCGGTCACCGCGCTGATCGAGCTCAAGGCGCGCTTCGACGAAGAGGCCAATATCCGCTGGGCGCGCGATCTCGAGCGCGCCGGCGTGCAGGTCGTCTACGGCTTCATCGAATTGAAGACGCACGCCAAGCTGTCATTGGTGGTGCGGCGCGAGGCTGGTGCGCTGGCGACGTATATTCATGCCGGCACCGGCAACTATCACCCGGTGACCGCGCGCATTTATACCGATCTGTCGTTCTTCACCGCCGACGCGGTGATCGGACGCGACGTGGCGCGTATCTTCAATTATATCACCGGCTACGCCGAGCCGGCCGAGCTCGAGAAATTGGCGATCTCGCCGATCAATCTGCGCAAGCGAATTCTCGACCACATCGCTCAGGAAATCGCCAACGCCAAAGCCGGCAAGCCGGCGGCGATCTGGATGAAGATGAATTCGCTAGTCGACCCCGGAATTATCGACGCGCTCTACGATGCGTCGAATGCCGGCGTCGCCATCGATCTTGTGGTGCGCGGCATCTGCTGCCTGCGCCCGGGCGTGCCGGGGCTATCCGACAATATCCGTGTGAAATCCATCGTCGGCCGTTTCCTCGAACACGGCCGTATCTTCTGCTTCGGCAATGGCTACGCGCTGCCGCACGCCAAGGCTGCACTCTATATTTCCTCCGCCGACATGATGCCGCGCAATCTCGACCGCCGGGTGGAGGCGCTCTGCCCGATTCTCAATCCGACCGTGCACGAGCAGGTCCTCGGCCAGATCATGGTCGCAAACTTCAAGGATAACGAGCAAAGTTGGACGCTCTTGCCGGACGGCAGTTCCACGCGCATAAAGGCGGCGCCGGGCGAGGAACCCTTCAACGCCCACAAGTATTTCATGACAAATCCGAGCCTGTCGGGCCGTGGCAAATCGCTCAAGGAATCCTCACCGCGCAGCCTTATACGCCGCCTCGCCGAGGGGGCGTAAGCGTTCGGCCGTCACGCATCCGACCATGAATTCGGCGAAGGGGCGGCTCGACCATGGGCCGCCGATCGCGGTCATCGATATCGGCTCGAATTCGGTCCGCCTCGTCGTCTACGAAGGGCTGACGCGCTCACCCACGCCGATCTTCAATGAAAAAGTTCTGGCCGGCCTTGGGCGTCAGGTGCAGACAACGGGTCTGCTGGCACCGGCTGCCATTGATGCCGCGTTCGACGCGCTCAAACGCTTCCGTGCGCTGTGCGACACCTTGCATGTACGCAAGATCTGGGCGATCGCCACCGCCGCCTGCCGCGACGCGCGCAACGGGCGCGCCTTCATCGACGAGGCGACGCGCATCTGCCGCACGCCGATCGCCATCCTGTCCGGAAAACGCGAAGCCCATCTCACCGCGCTCGGCATCGTGTCCGGCATCCACAAGCCGGACGGTATCGTCGGCGACCTGGGCGGCGGCTCGCTCGAACTGGTCGACGTGCACGGCTCGCGTGTGCGCGGCGGCGTGACGCTGCCGCTCGGCGGGCTGGCTCTGCAGGACATCGCCGGCCGCTCGCTCAAGAAGGCTGAAAAATTCGTCGAGGAGGCGTTCGAGGACCTCGACATGCTGCACGAGGGCGAGGGCCGCACCTTCTACGCGGTCGGCGGTACCTGGCGCGCGCTGGCGCGGCTGCACATGTGGCAGACCGGCTATCCGTTCCACGTGATGCATAACTATCGCATCTCCGCGCGCGAGGCGCTGGAGTTTTCGCGGCTGGTGCACCGGGTCGATACCGAGACGCTGTCCAAGATCGAAGTCGTCAACGCTGCCCGCCGCCCGCTGCTCGCTTATGCCGCCCTGGTGATGGAAAACCTGGTGCGCACGATCAAGCCCAAGCAGGTGATCATTTCCGTGCTCGGCGTGCGCGAGGGGTTGCTCTATTCGCTGCTCAAGCCGAATGAACGCGTGCGCGACCCGCTGATCTCGGCGGCCGCCGATCTCAACGTGCTGCGCTCGCGCTCGCCGCATCACGGCGAGGAGCTGATCGATTGGACCGACCGCTTCATGGCCTCGTCCGGCCTGGATGAGACCGCCGACGAACGCCGGCTGCGCCATGCCGCCTGCCTGTTGGCCGATATCGGCTGGCGCGCGCACCCGGATTATCGCGGCGAGCAGTCGATGAACATCATCGCGCACGGCGCCTTCGTCGCGATCGACCACCCGAGCCGCGCCTATCTCGCGCTCTCGGTCTATTTCCGCCATGCGGGCCTGAGCGAGGAGGACTTGTCGCCGCGCTTACGCGAACTCGCCACCACGCGCATGCTCGACCGCGCGCGCGTGCTTGGCGCTTCCATGCGGGTTGCCTACATCATCACCGCCGGGCAGGGCGGCGTGCTGTCGAAGACGCCGATGAAAGTAAGACGCGGCAAGCTGGTGCTGACCTTGCCCGGCAAATATGCGCCGCTCGGCAGCGATCGGCTGTTCAACCGCTTGCGTCAGCTCGCGCGTCTGGTGGGGCGCGAGCCGGTGATCGAGACTTAAGAGCGCGCGCTCATAAACGGGCAGCCCAACGCTGACACGGATGTGCCGCCGACAGTTTACTCAAATGAAACGCCGAGCTTTTTGCCGTCTGTCCAAATCACGTTGCAGTGCCGCGCTGCCGCTTCGCCGTCGATCACTAATTGGAAGACACGCGGCAAACCGAAACTGCTCACGACGCTAAGACCGGCGCCGCGCGGCGTCAGGTCGTTGACGCTACACGGCAGCTGTGTTCCCGCCGCGCCAAATTTGATCAGCCCACGTTTGGACATCAAGATGCGTGGATCTTGTCGACGCTCGGACATTGGTCACGCGCGTGTTGGCTGAAGTTGTGGTTGGGCGAGACCGGCGACGTTCTCAAGCGCCTTTACCGGAAGCATGTAGGTTCGCGTCCGGTTGCAAGGCGAACAGAGGTAAGTATTTCGCTGCATGTTGCGAACGACCGGATGCGGCGTCACCGCGACGTGCACCATCAAGGTCCGGCACTGCGGACAAATTGCTGTCGCATCGACCGCGGCGGAATCAGACATGGCTTAAAAACTCGACGATCTACGCGAATAATTGCCAATAAGGCCGTGGTACCTCGATACTAACTAAGGCAAAGTGCTTAAGAAATAATTCATGAGCCAATATTGCCTTGGTTAGCCATTTTTCTTGTGCTTTTGGCCGCTAAGCGGACATGACGGCACAGACTAGTTCTTATCCACAGTTATCACGCGGCCTTTGTCGACCGCGAGCGCCAGCTGCCCGTGCTTGAGGGCAATCGCCTTTTCGCCGAACAGTTCGCGCCGCCAGCCTTTGAGCGCCGGCACATCGGCCTCGTCGTCGGCGGCAATGCGGTCGAGTTCATCGACGGTGGCGATCACCTTGGCGGCGACGCCGTGGCGCTCGGCGGTCATGCGCAGCAGCACCTTGAGTAGCTCAACCGTGGCGGCGCCGTTCGGCGCCGGGCGGAAGCGCTCGAGCCGCGGCAGCGCCTTGGCATCGCGCTCGAGCCCGCGCTTGACCCCTTCCACGATCGCCTCGCCCCAGCGCGAGCGCTCGAAGCCCTTCGGTAGCGAGCGCAAATGCCCGAGCCGCTCGATCGTGGTCGGCGCCTGCACCGCGATGTCGCCAACCACGTCGTCCTTGAGTACGCGCGAGCGCGGCACGTCGCGGGTTTGCGCCTCGCGTTCACGCCATGCGGCGATCTCGATCAGAACGGCGAGCTCTTTCGGTTTGCGCACGCGGCTCTTGAGCCGCTCCCAGGCCCGCTCGGGGTCCATGCGATAGGTTTCGGGCGAGGTTAGCACGCCCATCTCCGCCTCGACCCAGTGGGTGCGTTCGCGCTTGGCGAGATCGGCCGCGAGCTTGAGGTAAACCGCGCGCAAATGCGTGACATCGGAAAGCGCATAGGACACCTGCGCGTCGGAGAGCGGCCGCCGCGTCCAGTCGGTGAAGCGGTGCGACTTGTCGAGCTGGTCGCCGGTGATGCGCTGCACCAACTGGTCGTAGGAGATCGAGTCGCCATAGCCGAGCACCATGGCGGCTACCTGACTGTCGAAAATCGGATGCGGGATTTTCTTCGCCATGTTCCAGACGATTTCGATGTCCTGGCGCGCGGCGTGGAACACCTTGACCACCTTCTCGTCGGTCATCAGGTCGAACAGCGGGCCAAGGTCGATGCCGGGGGCGAGTGCGTCGATCACCGCCGCCTCGTCGGGCGAGGCCAGCTGCGCGACACAGAGAAGGGGATAATAAGTGGTCTCGCGCAGGAATTCGGTATCGACGGTGACGTAAGGATGCCGCGCCATGCGCGCGCAAACTTCGGCCAGTTGGTCGGTGGTGCTAATCAGGTCCATGTCGCGGGCAACCTAACCCGATCTCGGCCGGTCATGGCAACTCACTTCCCTCGAACCCGAGGCATATGGATGAATTCCCAAGGGCTGGGCATTGGGCCGACCGGCACCTCGATCAACGTCGGCTCGCGGGCGGCAAAAGCGGCCCTGAGTGCGGTAGCCAGCTCCTGCGGGTTACGCGCGCGCCGGCCTGCCGCACCGAAGCTCTCGGCGTATTTGACGAAATCCGGATTGGCGAGGTCGGACGCGATCACCCGGTTGCCGAACAACTCCTGCTGGATGCGCCGTACGTTGCCGAAGGCGCCGTCGGCAAACACGACGGCGACCAGCGGAATGCGGTGGCGCATGGCGGTGGCGATCTCGTTGCCGGTATAGAGAAAGCCGCCGTCGCCGTTGATCGAGAGGACCGGCACGCCGGGGCGCGCGGATTGTGCGCCGAGCGCGGTGGCGTAGCCCCAGCCGAGATTGTCCTGGTAGCCGGGCGATAAAAACGTGCGCGGTTTGTAGGCCGGGAAGGCGAGGCGGGCGGCAAAGCCGACCTGCGTCACCTCGTCCACGTAGATGCCGTCCTCCGGCAATTCTGCGCGGATGACGTCGACGAAGGCGAGCTGCGGCGCGATCTTGTTGAGCCGCTCGCGCCATTTGGCTTGGCGCTCCGGCATCTCGTCGCGGCGCGAGGCCCGGCGCGAATTAGTTTTCGCGAGCGCGTCGATCAGACGCCGCAGGACCGGCGCGGCATCGCCGATCAGCGCCACTTTCGGTTTGCGCAGACGCGCGAGCTCTTCGCGGTCGGCATCGACGCGCACGATCTGCAAATCCTTGTCGACGCCCCAGGCGGTCATCGGCGTGAGCAGCCTTGTGCCGACGGCGAGTACTGCGTCCGCTTCGCCCCACAATTCGCGACCGAGCGGGAGCGTGACGCTGAACGGACTGCGGCCATCGAGCACGCCGCGTCCGCGCCGATAGGCCAGCACGGGTGCCTGCAGCATGTCGGAGAGCAGCGTTACCTCGGGCGAAGCATCTTGCGCGCCACCGCCGGTGACGATCAACACGCGCTTGGCTTTGCCCAGGAGCTTGGCTGCCGCGCGCACGGCGTCCTCGTCGATGCGCGGCGCGCGCGCGGCCGCGGGCGGTATGAGCGCGACCGGCGCGCGCTTGCCCCACACATCGATGGCGCATTCGAGCGCGGCCGGTCCCGGTCGCCCTTGGCCCATGGAGGCAATCGCTTTGGCGACTTTCGCCGAAGCTTCCACCGGCCCCTTGATGTAGGTTGAATGATCGACCAGCCGCGCGATGATGCCGGCCTGGTCGCGGATTTCGTGCAGGTGGCCTTGGCCTTTGCCGATTGCCCCCGCCGGAATTTGCCCGATCAGCGCCAGCACCGGCGCATTCATGCCGTAGGCGGTGAGCAGCGCGGCGCCGGAATTGAGCAGGCCCGGACCCGGGACGACGACATAGGCTTGCGGTTTGCCGGTCGCCAAAGCCGCGCCCAGCGCCATATAGGCCGCGCCCTGCTCGTGGCGCGTATGGACGACGCGCAAGGCGTCGCCGGAGCGCTGGAAAGCGTCGAACAGGTGATCGTTGTGCACGCCCGGCAGTGCGTAGACGGTGTCGAGCCCATGCGCGATCAGCGTGGCGGCGGTGGCCTCGCCGGTCGACATCTCGGCGACGGCCGGCTTTGGCTTTTTGGGACTTTTGGATTTAGGCATGGCGCTGTCCGGCTCTTCGCGGGGCAGAATGTGCAGATTGCTCGCACCCTGTCGAGCCGCCTGCCGACGCGTTACCTTGACAAAGCCGACCCCCCATGCGCTTTTCGCGCGCCTCATCCCATGAAATGAATCGTCGGCCGGGACAACCTATGCATCGCTATCGCTCACATACCTGCGGCGCCCTGCGCGAGGGCGACATTGGCAAGGCTGTTCGCTTGTCGGGCTGGTGCCACCGCATCCGCGACCACGGCGGGGTGCTGTTCATCGATCTGCGCGACCATTATGGGCTTACCCAGGTGGTGGCCGATCCCGACAGCAAGGCGTTCAAGCTCGCCGAGACGCTGCGCTCGGAATGGGTGGTGCGCATCGACGGCAAGGCGCGCCAGCGGCCTGCCGGCACCGAGAACCCCGAGCTGCCGACCGGCCAGGTCGAGGTCTATATCGACGAGATCGAGGTGCTCGGGCCCGCCGCCGAACTGCCGATGCCGGTGTTCGGCGAACAGGACTACCCTGAAGAGATCAGGCTCAAATTCCGCTTCCTCGACCTGCGTCGCGAGCATCTGCACAACAACATCATGCTGCGCGGCCAGATCATCGATTCGCTGCGCCGACGCATGAAGGAGGGCGGCTTCTTCGAATTCCAGACGCCGATCCTCACGGCGTCCTCGCCGGAAGGCGCGCGCGATTACCTGGTGCCTTCGCGCATCCATCCGGGAAAATTCTACGCGCTGCCGCAGGCGCCGCAGCAGTTCAAGCAGTTGATCATGGTGGCGGGCTTCGACCGCTATTTCCAGATCGCACCCTGTTTCCGCGACGAGGACGCGCGCGCCGACCGCTCGCCCGGCGAGTTCTATCAACTCGACTTGGAGATGAGCTTCGTCGCGCAGCAAGACGTGTTCGACGCGGTCGAGCCGGTGATCCGCGGCGTGTTCGAGGAGTTCGGCAAGGGCAAGGCGGTAACGCCGAAGTTTCCGCTCATCCCCTACGCCGAGGCGCTGCGCAAATACGGCACCGACAAGCCGGATCTGCGCAATCCGATCGTGATGCAGGACGTGAGCGAGGCGTTCCGCGGCTCCGGCTTCAAGATTTTTGCCAGGATTCTGGAGACGCCGGGCAACGCCGTGTGGGCCATCCCCGCGCCGAAGGGCGGCTCTCGCGCATTCTGCGACCGCATGAACTCGTGGGCGCAGGGTGAAGGGCAGCCGGGGCTCGGCTACATCATATTCGACCGATACACAGAAACGGTGAAGACGACAGAAGTCGAGGCGATAAGCGGACGAGAAGAGAAGGGAGTCTCTTATCAGCAACTTGATCCCGAACGCGCTATTGGCAAAGGCCCACTCGCAAATAATATTGGGCCGGAGAAAACCGAGATAATTCGCACGCAACTTGGGCTCAAAGCGGGCGATGCGTGTTTCTTCGTCGCCGGCAAGCCGAAGGATTTCGTCAAGTTCGCCGGACCCGCGCGTGCCAAAGTCGGCGAAGAGCTTGGCCTGATCGCCAAGGACCGTTTCGAGCTTTGCTGGATCGTCGACTTCCCGATGTACGAGTGGAACGAAGAGGAGAAGAAGATCGACTTCTCCCATAACCCGTTCTCGATGCCGAATGCGAGTGTGGAGGAATTCCTGGCGCTCGATGCCAACGACCAGGACAAGATCCTCGGCCTGAAGGCGATCCAGTACGACATCGTCTGTAACGGCGTGGAGCTGTCATCGGGGGCCATCAGAAATCATCGCCCCGAGGTGATGAAGAAGGCCTTCGCCATCGCCGGTTATCCGGGAGAGGTGCTGGAGACGAAATTCGGCGGCATGCTGCACGCGCTTTCGCTCGGCGCGCCGCCGCACGGCGGCATCGCGCCCGGCATCGACCGCATCGTCATGCTGCTCGCCGGTGAGGAAAACTTGCGCGAGGTCGTGCTGTTTCCGATGAACCAGCGCGCCGAGGATCTGATGATGGGCGCGCCGTCGGAAGTCACCGCCAAGCAGCTCAAGGAACTGAGCATTCGGCTCGATCTGCCGAAGAAATAATCCCTTCATCCGGAGGTGCGAGCCAACGGGTCCGCGCGAAGCGCGGCCCGATGATAATCGGCACTTCAGGATGACGGTTATTACTTCTCCGGCAGCGGAATGAACTCGATCTCGTCGCCCGGCACCTTGCCGAAATGGCCGGCGGCCCATTCCGCCTTGGCCTGCTCGATGCGTTCCTTGCGCGACGACACGAAGTTCCACCAGATGTGGCGCGGGCCGTCCATCGACGCGCCGCCGAGGATGACGAAATGTGCGTCGGTTGCGGCCGCGATCGTCACGTTGTCGCCGGGCTTGAACACCAGCAGGCGCCCGGCTTCGAACCTGTCGCCGGCAATATCGATCGTGCCGTCGACGACATAGATCGCGCGTTCCTCGTGATCGGTATCGAGCGGAAGCTTGGCGCCGGCGCGTAGCGCGACATTCCCGAAGATCGTTTCGTGCACGGTCGGTACCGGCGACTGCGCGCCGTAGAGCGAGCCGACCACCACGCGCACGAATTTCTCGTCATCTTTGACCAGCGGAAATTCGTCGGTTGCGTGATGCGCAAAGCCCGGATCGATTTCCTCCTTCGCGGCCGGCAGCGCCACCCACATCTGCAAGCCGTGGATCGGCCCGCCGGCGGCGCGCTTCGCAGGCCCGGTGCGCTCGGAATGCACGATGCCGCTCCCGGCCGTCATCCAGTTCACTTCGCCCGGCCGGATCGCCATCGCGGTGCCGAGGCTGTCGCGGTGCATGATCTCGCCGTCGAACAGATAGGTGACGGTTGCGAGCCCAATATGCGGATGCGGGCGCACGTCGAGGCCGTTGCCAGCGCGGAATTCAGCCGGCCCGAAATGGTCGAAGAAAATGAACGGCCCGACCATGCGCGAGCGCGCCGACGGCAGCGCGCGCCGCACCGAGAAGCCGTCGCCGAGATCGACCGTGCGCGGCACCACCACATGCGCGATTGCGTCGCAGGCGTAAACATCGCCCGCCTGCGGGTCCTTGCCGGGGAAGAAACTCATGCGCCGCTCCTTTCCATTCGCGTCAGGCCAGCGTGACGAATTTCTGCCCCTTCACCGCTTCGCGCAGGCCATCGAAGGCTTCGTTGATCTTGCTCCAGTTCGGCAGCTTCTTTATGGCGGTGAGCCAGCGTTGCACGTTCGGATAAGGCGAAAAATCGACGCCGATGATCTCGCCCAGCGTCACGATGCCGGCGCCGAAATAGTCGGCGATGGTGATCGTGTTGCCGACCAGATAGGTCTTGTTCGGCCCGATCCAATAGTCGTTGAGCAGCGTGAGCCAGCGCTTGGCGTTTTCCTTGCCGAACTCAAGCGTGGCCGCCTGCGCCTCGTCGCTGCGCCGCTTGAGATGCGGGAAAAGCTGCGGATAGCAGAGATTGTAGCCCCACTCGCGATAGAAATTGGTGTTGATCCAATCCATCACCTCGTTGACCTTGGCGCGCTGCTTGAGGTCTTTAGGGTAAGCTGGCAAGCCGACTTTGTCGGCGAGATATTTCAGGATCGCAGAGCTCTCGGTGAGCTTGAGGTCGCCGTCCTCGAGCATCGGCACCAGGCAATTCGGATTGACGGTGGAATAGGGCGGCTGCATATGCGCGCCGGTCATCAGGTCGATGAATTCCTCGTCCATGGCGATGTTGTTGTCGGCCGCAAACAGCCGCACCGGCCGGCAGGTCATCGAGACGGGGTGCATGTAGAGTTTCATTCTCATTTCTCCTTGGCGGGTGCGGTCGGGTTAGGCCTTGATCTGCGGCAGCAGTTTGAGCGCGGTCTCGCGCTCGATCGATCGCAAAGTGGCGGCGTCAAAGCCGTAGTCGGCGATGCCGGCGGTGACTTCGGCGCCCGGGCGGAATGGATAATCGGTGCCATAGAGCACTTGCGCCACCGATACCATCTTGAGCAGCGCCGCGATCTGCCCCGGCGTATTGCCTTGCGCCAGCTCATAATAGAAGCGGCGGAATTCCGGCAGTGGCCCGTCCGGCAAATGCGCGGGCTTGCGCTCGTTGGCGAGGCGGATAAATCGGCCGGTCAGGAACGGCAGCGTGCCGCCGCTGTGCGAGAAGATCCAGCGGATGTCGGGAAAGCGCGTGCTGGTGCCGCTGAACACCAGATGCGCGATGGTGCGGGTGGTGTCGGTGGCATATTCGATCGAGCCGACCGGGATGCCGGGAACGAGGTTCTTGCAGCAGTTCGGCGCCAGCGGATGGACATAGACCAGCGCTTTGCGCCGGTTGAGTTCGGCATAGATCGGCGCAAATGCCGGATCGCCCAGATAGCTCGTGCCGTAGCTCGTGAGCAGGCCGATGCCGTCCGCCTTGAGCGTATCGAGACCGTACTCGATTTCCTTCAGGCTGCCGTCGACGTCGGGCGGCGCGATGCAGGCAAACAGGCCGAAGCGGCCGGGATGGTCGCGCACCAGCGTGGCGCCATAATCGTTGAGCGTGCGGGTGAGGCCGCGTGTCTCAGTGATATCGCCGGTCCAGCTTCCCGGCTGGGCAACCTGCAGGATGGCGGTGGCGATGCCGTTCTTGTCCATATCCTCGAGTGACATCTGCGGCGACCATTTCGGCCACTCACCGCCGCGGCGGGAGCCCAGGGCGTCGCGGTGGAAGGTCGGCGCGTAGTGATGATGCACGTCAATGCGGCCGCTTTGGATCTCGGCCGCGGCCCGGCGCGGTGGGATGCCGGCCGCCGCAACGCCGCCGGCGGCAACCGCTTGGGCCAGGAAGGCGCGCCGATTGAGGCCGCTCGTCTGACCGCAGCAAGCACAGGATCGCAGAAAGCGCTGCGGGGCGTCGGTCATGATCGGTCCTCCCATGGTCCGGTTTGATTTTTGCTGCAACCGGCCGGCCGCGATTTATCGCGTCACCGATAGGGTAGCGGAATAGAGGCGCCTTGATCCATGCCCGCGGCCGTCAACACTTTGTCAACCATACGGGGCCGCATAGCCCCATATCGACCGCTTATTGGACGTCGCCGCCTTACGTTTAAGCCACTCTTTACGGCGGGCGTGGCTCACTTATCGCAGACCAGGACGGGTTCGGCTCGCCAGGCGCCAGGATGGAATTGGTTGTGCGCGCACTCACGCGCAAGAATATCATTGCGATCATCGCTGGCGTATTGCTCGCCGGCGCTCCCTTACTTGCGTTCGATTTCTGGGTCCGCGATTTGATCGATCGCCGAGGCCAGGAGGAGGTCGACACCTCCGCCAAGCGTGCCATTGCGCTTGCCGAATCCCGCGTCGCGCAAGTTATCGTCACGCTCGACGGTTTAGCCGTGCGCGGGGTCGATAGCTGCAGGCCGAGCGACCTCGAAGCGATGCGTCAGGCCGCCTTTGACACCATTCCAGTCAAGGAAATTTCGATCGTCGGTCCCGATGGGGAGACGCTGTGCACCCATCTCGGCTTGCCGCTCGGGCAACGCAACGTGGTTTCATCGGAGCCGCTGGTCGGTGCCCATTGGTATTTGCTCGACATCCTCCAACTCGAAAACAGCCAGCCCATGGTGCGGCTCCGCCGCACTGTTGGCGCCGGTCCCAACGGTGTAGCGGCCCTGGTGCCAGCCTTCCTGTTCTTGCCGCAGGTGTCCAGTAAAGGCGGGCCCTTCAGCGCCTATGCCCACATGGCCACCGCCAACGGCGCGGTGATCGGCAATATCGGTGATCGTCCCGATGCAGCGGACGCCACGTTTAAGGCCGACACGAAATCGGAAAAATTCGGCTTCAACGCCGAAATATCGATGCCGCGCGGCCACGTGATGGCCGGCCACGCGGATTTGCAGTGGCTCGGTGTGTTCGCCACCGGCACCATCATCATGATCCTCGGCATCTTTTCCATCCTGATGCCGCGGCGCACGCCCGGCAATCCGGTGTCCGATATCGAAACCGCGCTGCAGGCCGGCGAATTCGTGCCCTACTACCAGCCGATCGTGGATATCCGCTCCGGCCAATTGCGCGGCGCCGAAGTCCTGGTGCGCTGGAGGAAACCCGACGGCTCCTTGGTGCTGCCCGGCGCGTTCATTCCGCTCGCCGAGTCGAGCGGGCTGATCCGCGGCATGACGCGCGATCTCATGCGCCGCGTCTGCGCCGAAGCAGGGCGCGCCGTCGGCGCCAGGCCGGCGCTGAAGGTTTCGTTCAATTTCGCCGGCCAACTGTTCAGCGACGAGACCATCGTCAACGACGTGCGGAAGATCTTTTCCGCTTCGCCGATCAAGCTCTCGCAGGTGGTGCTGGAGGTGACCGAGCGCGACCCGATCGAAAACTTCACCGCAACGCGGCAGACCATCGCGGCGTTCCAAGGTCTCGGCGTGCGCATCGCCATCGACGATGTTGGCACCGGCCACAGCGGCTTGTCCTATATGCTCAAGCTCGGCGTCGACATCATCAAGATCGACAAGATGTTCGTCGACGCCATCGGCACCGACCGCAACTCCACGACCATCGTCGAAACCTTGGTCGATCTCGCGCACAATATGCGCATGGACGTGGTGGCGGAAGGCGTGGAGAATTTCGAACAGGTCATGTACTTGCGCGAACTCGGCATCCGCTCGGCGCAAGGCTACGTGTTCGCGCCGCCGTTGCCCGGCAAGGCTTTCCTGCAACTGGTCGAAGCGCTCGATCCGCTGGCGGCGGCAGGCGCCGCGCCGAAAGCGACACTGATCGAAACCGAGCCGAAAGTGGAACTGCCCGACGCGCAAGCCAGCGCCGCCTGAGCGCACCAATCCACAATGTCTCAAAGTAAAAGGGGCGGCCTCGCGGCCGCCCAGTCTGAACGCCACGCGGGAGGAACCTCGCAACGGGTCGGCGATCAAGTGCCGGCCCACGTGACTAAAATTCAATCATGACTTCGTCATGGGCAGGCTGATTCGTCAATCGGATTTTTATCGGTTTTATGACGGCGTCCCGGCCGCGTGACAGACGCGCCACACTCGCAAAACAGCGTTATTCGCCAGCCAATTCCTGTTCGATTGCCGCGATCAGATGCGGATCGGTGGGTTCCACTGCCGAGGTAAAGGACGCCTTCAGGTGGCCGTCGCGTCCGATCAGGTATTTGTGAAAGTTCCAGCGCGGGGCTTCCAGCGGCCGCTCCTGCGCCGCCCATTTGTAGAACGGGTGAGCGTCGGCGCCCTTGACCATTGCCTTTTCGGTGAGCGGGAAGGTGACATGGTAGTCGCCCTGGGCGGTTTTCTCGATCTCGGTTTTGCCGCCCGGCTCCTGGCCGCCGAAGTCGTTGGACGGCACGCCGAGGATCATCAATCCTTTGTCGCGATAGCGCGTCCACAGCGCCTGCAGGCCGGTGTATTGCGGCGTGTAGCCGCACAGCGAGGCGGTGTTGACGACGAGGATCGGATGCCCGGCATAGGACGCGAGCAGGATATTGCCGCCATCCAGGTCCTTGAAGGTGAAAGCGTAGGCGGTAAGGCGGCTCATACCGGTAGCCTGCGCCATATGAGGCGCAACCACCATAAGCGTGGCGCCCAAAAGCCAATGTCGCCGGTCGATCATGCGGCGCAGTATAATCGCCGCGCCCGCCGAATTGTGCGCAATATTCCGTGAGCGGGGGCCTCGGTCAGGCCGCTGCCGCGAAATGGACGGTGGTCTCGAAAGCGTAGCCGCACGTATCGCATTGCCACAGATGGCGCACACGCAGTTCGTCGACCAATTCCGACCATTCCGGCATGAACAGATCTTCGCCGCATTGGGCGCATGCGATCTGCGGGCGTGAGCGCGTGGATTTTGCGGCGCTACGGGAGCGAAGATCCATTGGGCATCCTCCGATTTTCTTTGCCGCTGCCCCCGACCTCTTTTTTGTCCCGTTTTTTATCATGATCAAATACGCGCGGGAGTGAAGCAGCAGGGCTGACGTAACTAAACCTGAGTCCGATGAAATTTTTGCGACGGAGCGCGAAAATTTTAAGTCGAAGTTGCGGCGGTAGACGGAAATCATTGCGGCAAAACGGAGGTATCCACGTAGCAAGCAGCGTCTTGCATGGCTGGGCTGCGGGAATGTCGGCCGATTTCAGCTGTTTGTGATCTGTTGCCCGCTGTCGCAGCCGTTATATCCGCGCCGGGGCCTGAACAAGAAAGAGAAACGAACGTGGCACAATCCGATCACTATGGCGCGCACACTTATTCCGGCGCTGCTGAACGCAACGATGTCGGCCGTTACGCGCCGCAGGTGCTATCCATCGTCCGCATCGTGGCGGCCTTGCTGTTCTTCGAACACGGCCTGTCGCGGCTGTTCGGGTTCCCGTCGCCGCTGCCGGCGCCCGCGCTTTTCAGCCTGTACTGGTTCGCCGGCGCGATCGAACTTGTCGGCGGCGCGCTGCTTGCGCTTGGCCTGTTCACGCGCACCGCAGCCCTTATTGTGTCGGGCGAGATGGCGTTCGCCTATTTCCTCAGCCACGCGCCGGCTGGGTTTTTCCCGATCCTCAACCGCGGCGACGGTGCGATCCTTTATTGTTTCATCTTCCTGTACATCGCCGTCGCCGGAGCCGGGCCGTGGAGCCTGGACGCCGTGATGAGCCGCCGGCGGCCCGCTGAGCGGTAGATCATATCCCCGTCATTGCCGGAGCTAGCCGGCATGTCGTGACGACTGGCCAAGAGTTTAGCCGCAAGACTATACTGGTGGACATGCATCATGGATGCGCGGGTAAAGCCCGTGCATGACGCTGGGTGTGTGGATGCCCGAAAAAATCCTCATCAAGCCGCGCATTAAGACCAAGCCGCAAACGCAGCGCCCGCCGCTGTGGAAGGTCATCCTGCTCAACGACGACTTCACGCCGCGCGAATTCGTCGTGCAGGTGCTCAAGGCCGTGTTCCGCATGAACGAAAGCCAGGCCTACCGCGTGATGATGACCGCGCATCAGAAGGGCGCCTGCGTGATCGCGGTCTATGCCAAGGACGTCGCCGACACCAAGGCCAAGGAAGCGACCGAAATGGGCAAGGCCAAGGGCTATCCGCTGTATTTCACGACGGAAAAGGAAGAATAGACTGTCGCCCGCATCGCTCGAATTTTCCGCAAAATGTTCCGGCTGAACTAGGCTTTTCTACACGCGGCAATAGCAAAATACCGCCGATGTTCTTGCAAGGGGGGTCCCATGCGAGAGTGGTTTTGGCCGGTGGCCCCGGTGGCGGCGATTATGTATTGCGTCGCCTATCCGGACAAGTTCATGGCTTTCGTCGTTTGGGCGGAACGATTCGTTCACTAGAGGGGTAGGGGCAAAACCTGGCGCGTACCGCGTGAGCGGCGCAAACGCCGCCTATTGCCCGCAATTCCACATATAGCCGATCGGCGTGTAGGTGTAGCAGGGGCCGAAGCCGCCGCCGTTCCAGCGCCCGCGGTAGTAGCCCGGCCAGGCCGGCCCGTAATAATGCGGGTGGCTGCGCCAGTACGCCCGCGCGCGTTGCGCCTCGATCACCTCAGGCGGGCGGTAGCCGGGCAGGAAACCGTAGCCGTGCCAGTGCCGCGTCACCGGGTGCTTCGGCAAAGGCTTTTTGTTTGGGACCGGATCGGCAAGCGCGGCCGGCGCGAGCGACAGCGCAACGGCGAGGGCGACAGCGACGGAAATCATTCGCAACATCACGGGCCTTCTAGCACGATAATCGGCAAGGCGCGCCGGCCATAGGTGGCGGCGTTCGTGTTGAAACTGAGACGGACGCTTTTCTTCCCGCTGTCCTTGTGGGAGAGGATAAGCGAAGAAGAGGGGGCCTCCATGCCACAACGCGTCTTGATCACCGCCGGCGCCGCCGGCATCGGCCGCGAATTCGCGCGCGCCTTCACCGCGACCGGCGCCAAGGTGTTCGTCTGCGACATCGACGACAAGGCGCTCGCGACAATCGCCAAGGACATCCCCGGCCTCATCGTCGCGCGCTGCGACATGGCCGTGCGCGCCGACATCGAGCGCATGGTGCCGGACGCAGTCGCAAGCTTGGGCGGGCTCGACGTGCTGATCAACAATGCCGGCATCGCCGGGCTGACGCTGCCGGTCGAGCAGATGCCGGCCGACGCGTGGGACAAAGTGGTCGCCGTCAATCTCACCGCGATGTTCGACGTCACGCGGCTCGCCATCCCGCACCTGAAGAAATCGGGCGCCGGCGTCATCATCAACATGACCTCGATCGCCGGGCGCTTCGGCTTCCAGAACCGCAGCCCCTATGCGGCGACCAAATGGGGCGTGATCGGGCTCACCAAGACGCTGGCGATGGAGCTCGGCGAATGGGGTATCCGCGCCAACGCCATCGCGCCCGGCGCGGTCGAGGGCGACCGTATCGTGCGGGTGTTCCAGGGCCGCGCGCAGATCAGCGGCAAGTCGATGCAGGAGGTGCAGGCCGACGCCTTTGCCGCGCAGTCGATCAAGGCGATGGTCGATCCGAAGGACATCGCGCAGCTTGCGGTGTTCCTCGCCTCCGACGCGGCGAAGTCGATCAGCGGGCAGGTGATGCCGATCGACAACGACCGGCAGAAGGCGTGACCCCACCCTGTCAGGCGCGGGTTTGACCCGTGCATCCATGATGCCGCGCCACGCGGGAAAAGTTACGAACAGTGTGTAGCGGGGAACGTCATCATGGATGGCCGGGTCAAGCCCGGCCATGACGAGTTAGTGCATCGTAGGCTGCTTTGCAGTCCTACCACATCCCCAAATTCCGGCCGCACGAGGCGATGATGAAGCCGCAGGTGACGATGTGCATCGTCACCCAGACGGTACGGATGCTAGCAGCGAAATCCGCCTGGCGGTCGGTAAGCTTGGTGGGCTTGGCGCCGAGTGAATTGGCCCAGATGTACCAGAGCTTCATCGTTTCTCCTTCGTTTGCTGATCCTCAAAACGAAATCGCCGGGCGAGGGCCCGGCGATGACGCAGTTAGTCCGTTATTCCGCGGCTGTCCTCACGAACACCCCGTCGTCGACCCGCACGTATCGCACTTCATGCAGGTGCCGTTGCGCACCAGCGTGAAGTTGCCGCATTCGCCGCAGGCCTCGCCTTCGTAGCCCTTGGCGCGCGCCTCGGCGCGCTTCTCGGAGGCCGCGTGCTTGGCGTGCTCGCGCGCGTCCTGCGGGTCGATGCGCAGGTCGAGCTGCTGCGCCGGCGAGAGCTTCGCCTCCGGCTCCGGCGTTTTAAGCGCGGTGGCGGCGCCAGAAAACGCCGTGACGTTGCCGCCGGTCGCGACCGCCTGCGTGCCGCTGCTCACCACGGAGAGCCGATCGGTGCGCGAGCGCGTCAGCCCGCGCGAGACGAAGTTCTTCTCCGGCGCGGCTTTGCCTTCCGCCTCGCCCTTGCCGAGCGCGTCGAAGCCGCCGGCCTCGCTCGGGTCGACATGGGCGAGATCGAAACGCTCGAGGTAGGAGACCGCCAGCTCGCGGAACACGTAGTCGAGGATCGAGGTGGCGTATTTGATCGAGTCGTTGCCCTGCACCGGGCCCTGCGGCTCGAAACGGGTAAACGTAAAAGCGTCGACATATTCCTCGAGCGGCACGCCGTATTGCAGGCCGAGCGAGATGGCGATGGCGAAGTTATTCAGTAGGCTGCGCAATGCCGCGCCTTCCTTGTGCATGTCGACGAAGATCTCGCCGAGACGGCCGTCGTCGTATTCGCCGGTGCGCAGATACACTTTGTGGCCGCCGACCACGGCCTTCTGGGTGTAGCCCTTGCGCCGCGCGGGCAGGCGCTCGCGCTCGCGCAGCACGGTGATGCGCTCGACGATCTTCTCGACGACTTTCTCGGCGAGGCCCGTGGCGCGCGCCGCGGCCGGACGTTCGATGAAGGTCTCGATGGCGTCGTCCTCGTCGTCCTCATCCGCAATGAGCTGCGAATTGAGCGGCTGCGAGAGCTTGGAGCCGTCGCGGTAGAGTGCGTTGGCTTTGAGCGCGAGCTTCCAGGACAGCAGGTAGGCTTCCTTGCAGTCGTCGACGGTCGCCTCGTTCGGCATGTTGATGGTCTTGGAGATGGCGCCCGAGATGAAGGGCTGCGCTGCCGCCATCATGCGGATGTGGCTTTCGACCGAGAGGTAGCGTTTTCCCGTGCGGCCGCACGGATTGGCGCAGTCGAACACCGGGTAGTGCGTGGGCTTCAAGTGCGGCGCGCCTTCCACCGTCATGGCGCCGCAGACGTGGATGTTGGCGGCCTCGATCTCGCGCTTGCCAAAGCCGATGCCGGCCAGGAGGTCGAACGTCGGAGAGCTGAGGTCCTCGGCGGAAATGCCGAGCTTGTCGCGGCAGAACTCTTCTCCCAGCGTCCACTTGTTGAAGGCGAACTTGATGTCGAAGGCGGTCGGCAGCGCTTTGTCGATCTTGGCGATCGCTTCCTCGGTGAAGCCTTTGGCCTTCAACGTTGTGTGGTTGATCGCCGGCGCCTGCGCCAGCGAGCCATGACCGACCGCATAGACCTCGATCTCGGCGATCTCGGCTTCGCTATAGCCGAGCGTGCGCAAGGCCTCGGGCACGGCGCGGTTGATGATCTTGAAGTAGCCGCCGCCGGCGAGCTTCTTGAACTTGACCAGCGCGAAGTCGGGCTCGATGCCGGTGGTGTCGCAGTCCATGACGAGACCGATGGTGCCGGTGGGCGCGATCACGGTCGACTGCGCGTTGCGGTAGCCGTGCGTTTCGCCGAGCTTGAGCGCCTTGTCCCAGGCCGCCTTGGCGTGCGCGACCAGGATCTGGTCGGGGCAGGCGGCATGGTCGAGCGGCACCGGCGGCTGCGAGATCTTCTCGTAGCCGGTGCGCTCGTTATAGGCGGCGCGGCGGTGATTGCGAATCACGCGCAGCATGGGCTCGCGGTTCTTCTTGAAGCCGGGGAAGGGGCCGAGCTTTTCCGCCATTTCGGCGGAGGTCGCGTAGCTAACGCCGGTCATGATGGCGGTGAGCGCGCCGCCATAGGCGCGGCCGGCGTCCGAATCGTACGGAATGCCGGACGACATCAAGAGGCCGCCGATGTTCGCATAGCCGAGGCCAAGCGTGCGGAACTCGTAGGAGAGCTGCGCGATCTGCTTGGACGGGAACTGCGCCATCAGCACCGAGATTTCCAGCACAACCGTCCACAGCCGCACCGCGTGCTCGTAGGATTCGACCTGGAACTGGCCGGTCTTCTCGTCGCGGAAGGTGAGCAAATTGAGCGAGGCGAGATTGCAGGCGGTGTCGTCCAGGAACATGTATTCCGAGCACGGATTGGACGCGCGGATTTCGCCCGAAGCCGGGCAGGTGTGCCAGTCGTTCACTGTGGTGTGGTACTGCAGGCCGGGATCGGCCGAGGCCCAGGCGGCGTAGCCGATCTTCTCCCACAGCGCGCGCGCGTCGAGCGTCTTGGCGATCTTGCCGTTCTTGCGGAAGGTCAAGTCCCACTTGGCGTCGGCTTCGACCGCTTTGAGGAAGCCGTCGGTGACGCGCACCGAATTGTTCGAGTTCTGCCCGGAGACGGTGAGATAGGCTTCGCTGTCCCAATCGGTGTCGTAGATCGGGAATTCGATGTCCTTGTAGCCTTGGCGGGCGAACTGGATCACGCGCTTGATGAAGTTGTCCGGCACGTAGGCCTTGCGCGCGAGCTTGATCTCGCGTTTCAAGGCGGGGTTCTTTTCCGGCGAGAAGCAGTCGTCGCCCGAGCCCTCGCAATTCACGCAGGCCTTGAGCACGGCTTTCAGGTGCTTCTGGTTGATGCGGGAGCCGGTGACCAGCGCCGCCACCTTCTGCTCTTCCTTCACCTTCCAGTCGATATAGGTCTCGATATCGGGGTGATCGACGTCGACGATCACCATCTTGGCCGCGCGCCGCGTGGTGCCGCCCGACTTGATGGCGCCGGCCGCGCGGTCGCCGATCTTGAGGAAGCTCATCAGGCCGGACGACTTGCCGCCGCCCGACAGTTTCTCGCCTTCGCCGCGCAGCGCCGAGAAGTTCGAGCCGGTGCCGGAGCCGTATTTGAACAGGCGCGCCTCGCGCACCCACAAATCCATGATGCCGCCTTCGTTCACCAGGTCGTCGTTGATGCCTTGGATGAAGCAGGCGTGCGGCTGCGGATGCTCGTAAGATGACTTCGATTTGGTCAGCTTGCCGGTCTGGAAATCGACGTAGTAGTGGCCCTGGCTTGGCCCGTCGATGCCATAGGCCCAATGCAGGCCGGTGTTGAACCATTGCGGCGAGTTCGGCGCGCACATCTGCGTCGCCAGCATGTAGCGCAGCTCGTCGAAGAAGGCCTGCGCGTCGGTTTCGCTGTCGAAATAGCCGCCCTTCCAGCCCCAATAGGTCCAGGTGCCGGCAAGCCGGTCAAACACTTGCTGCGAGGTCTGTTCGCCGACGGTGCGCTCTTTCTCGGGCAGAAGAGCAAGCTGTTCTTCGTCGGCCACCGAGCGCCACAGGAACGAGGGGACCGTGTTCTCCTCGACTCGCTTCAGACGTGCGGGCACGCCCGCCTTGCGGAAATATTTCTGCGCCAGCACATCGGAGGCCACCTGCGACCAGAATTCCGGCACCTCGACATTGTCGAGCTTGAACACCACCGAGCCGTCCGGGTTCTTGATCTCACTGGTGGTGAGGCGGAATTTGATGTCCGCGTAGGCCGATTGTCCGTCCTTGGTGTAGCGCCGTTCGATCCGCATTTTTTGTCTCTAGCCCCTTGAATGCCGGGCGGCTGGCGACCGCCCCATTATCCCTGACGGACCTGTCCTTGTCCGCCTGTTTTGCTCGGCACGCTGTCTGACGACCTCTTACTCACTCAAGTTGGTCCTGGAACCCGGTTCCGGCACCGGCTGCTCCCGGTTTTTTGACCTCCAGGGCGCGGTAAACCCTTCTCCCAAAACACCATTTCCGGCGTGGGTGCACTCGCGACTGACGTCGATATGAGGGTTCGGAGGGACCCGAAACTCAACTGCACCGAACACACCAAAGCTAGGAGGACTCGTTACCGTCGTCAACAACAGATAGTGATCAAATCTGAATCAAACACTAAGTCTTGTGGTTAAGCGGCTAACTTCGGGGATAACCCGCCTAGAACCAGCGGCAGTATTGAGCGATCCGGAGGTCGCGGAAAGCATTTTTATCGGCCGGCGGGGGTAGGTTTAAATCCCTCCCGCTGTGACACAAAAATGACGGAAAATCGCGGCTTGGCGGTTATCAGCCGTAAAATCCGCGTGTTGGCGGGGTCGTGGATAAGGCGGGGAAAAGCCGCACGATCGGTTCCCAAGAGTCGCTGATTCTCGAAACCCGGTCAGTACGTTAGCGCCCATGCACGGGCGCTGGCGGAGGATGAGGAGGTTACCCAAGCCTGTGCAAGCCATTTTCGAAGGTGCTTGCCGCTGGACGTTTGCTCTTTGCAATGAAAAAAGGCGGACTCGCGAACGAGCCCGCCCTTTTTACCGGCACTGTCATCGCGAATTTCAGCGTCGGAGAGCGACAACAAAGCCGACTCGAACCGCAGCTGATGAATTCCTAGGCAGAATAGTCGCCGTTGCCCGCGAAACGCAACATGCACCGCAACATAACCGCGGCGCGGCGCGGACCCGTAACGGTCAGCGTAATTTCCGCCGCCCTCAATGTCCGGTTATCGAGGGTAGGGCAGCCATGGCGCGCGCATTTCGGCACGTCCGCTTTTGAACCGAAGGCGGACATCGGTGGCCCTTCCAGCCCACCAGTTTTTACCGTTACGATACCCTGTCGTTAGCCGGAGGCTGCAATGCGGCGGCGCGCGTTCATTGCATTAGTCGGAGGTGTGGCTGCATGGCCGCTTGCGGCACGGGCGCAGCAGCCGACAATGCCGGTAATCGGGTACCTCAGCAGCAATAGCGCCGACAGACTACCACAATTTACCGCGGCATTTCATGAGGGACTATCCGCAGCGGGTTTTGTGGAGGGCAAAAACGTCGCTATCGAATACCGTTGGGCAGAATCACATCTCGAGCGAGTTCCCGCACTTGCGCTCGATTTGATTCGGCGCCGGGTTGATGTGATTTTCACCAGCGGTGGCGACGTTCCTACCCTAGTGGCAAAAGGCGCGACCGCTACGATTCCCATCGTGTTCGTGACCGGTGGCGATCCAGTCGCAATGGGTCTTGTCGCTAGCCTGAACCGGCCGGGCGGGAATATCACTGGGGTGACCTTCATCCTTGGCGAATTGGGCCCCAAGCGCGTTGAGCTATTGCACGAACTGCTGCCGAAAGCTGGTGTCGTCGGTATTCTACTTAATCCGAATGCCCCGAATGCCGAACCTGATACGGCAGACGCGCAGGCGGCAGCTCATGGTCTTGGATTGCAGACCCATATTCAGCGTGCCATCAGCGATCAAGAGATCGATACGGCCTTCGCCAATCTAGTCGAATTAAAAGTTGAAGCGTTGTTGGTGATTCCGGACGCATCCTACCAGAGCCGACGTGACCGGTTCGCCCGGCTCGCGGCGCGCTATTCATTGCCCACGGTCTATTATTCTCGCGAGTACGTCGTGGCCGGTGGCCTCGTAAGTTATGGAGCCAGCTTTACTGCAGAATTTCGCCAAGCCGGCAACTACGTCGGCCGCATTCTTCGAGGCGTCAAACCGTCCGACCTGCCGGTCGTCCTGCCGACAAAATTCGAGCTGGCGATCAACCTCAAAACGGCAAAGGCACTGGGCATCGAGGTGCCTCCCGCGCTGCTCGCCCGCGCCGACGAGGTGATCGAATGACGATCCTTTTAGCTGCGCTGCATGAGTCCGCTTATGACCGAAGCGGACATGCCGCTCGCACCGTCCAATGTCCGCTATGGGGGCAGTGCGGAAATCGATGTTGATGGCTTTTACTTCCGCTTTTGACCCAAAGCGGTCAGGCCACTTTCATTAGGAGGCTGGCAAAGTACGATGTGCGGTAGACGCATGCGGGGGAGGGGCGGCATGTAGGCTCATTGCCGTTTTGTTGCGGCATGGCCAATCGCGTCCTTGCAAGACTCGCTCAACGCGGAGAAGTGTTTCTTGAAACATAGTAACAAGCGACCAGCGCCGAGCTTGGTACCGGAACACTGCTGCTGCGTATCTGCCTTGCAGGCGTCGCTCACCGAGGCGATTTTGACGAGAGCGGACTTGCACGGTTCACCGAACTCTTCGAAATGCGCCTTGCTGCATTCGGCTAGGCGATTCTCTTCAAATTTGCCGCCGTTGCAAAATTTAGTGACATCCCGGCTACAGGCCATAATAGCTGCAACATACTGACCATACGCAGCAGAACTTGACAGCAATACAGACGCCGCCAGAATTAAATAAATTTTTCGCACGTGACCCTCCGATGAGCGACCGCAGACCCAGTGAACTTCAAGTAGGTCAGTCGTCCATGACAGAAGTATTACGTTGGACGAATGGGTACATGCCGTGTTTTCGACTATGACAAAGCCTTGCCCGTTTATGACATTTAGAGGTTGACGGAACTACACCTGGTCATCAAACATTCACACAGGGCAAAGCGTAAGGGTGAGGGCCATGTGGGTTACTTACGAAGAATCAATCGAGATGTACGCCCAATTCTTGAATGCGCGCTACGGCACACGGGCGATGAATGAAGCCCGTAACAAGGCCAAATCTCTTGAGCAGCAGGGCGACTACAAAGGTCAAAAAGCCTGGAACGACGTGGCCGACGCCATTGATCGCCGCGGGCACGAAAACCTCGGGGCCTTGCATCGGTAGACAGTCATAACGGTGTCACGTGCTTTGTCTTGGATAGGTGGTTCCGGGCTTCCCCTCCGCTTGCCTGGTTCCAAGACTAGAACCCCGGTCGCCATCCCCGGCCCTGACCAGGGTTTTTTTATTTTGGCCGCCTCAGTTGGCGGCCTCTTTCGCGCTTTTGACCCTAAACAGACATTAGCGCTTGATTTATTGTTACATCGCGCAAACGCGATCGTTAGCGGTTATGACCGAAAATCAAGCAGCGCAGGTCGCTTTAGCTGCTCATAGCGCAGCGTTCAACTTAACCCGCGCTGTCAGCGGCTTGAAGGAGAGGAAAGCCTTGGCCTACTCGCAAAAGTCCCAGTCAACGCCGTTCAAGATCGCGATTGCGTTATGGGTGTTAGCCGTCCTGTGGTGCCTGCTCTACTACGCCCCATGGGGCGACGGCATGTTCAGTCTTCTCCGACTAAAGCTCTTTTGCGTCACATGGACCTCG
>DASXBN010000055.1:0-2341 GCA_036491675.1 Pseudolabrys sp.
CCGACCACACAGCGTGGAATGCGGCTGAAGAACGCCAGCACTTGCCCGCGCCGCAGTCGCTTACGCAGAACCGTTGTACCCTGCGCATCAATCCCGTGAACCTGGAAAACATGCTTGGCTAGATCCAGGCCGATTGTCGTAATCTCGCTCATGGATGGCTCCCGTTCCTGGTGATTCTTCGAAACACCAGTTTGGCACTCAGATGCCGCAAGGGGGCCATCCACCCCATCACTCGATCACCTCGTCGGCGCGCGCGAGCAGGCTATCCGGCACGGTGAGACCCATCGCCTTGGCGGTCTTGAGGTTAATGACTAGCTCGTACTTGGTCGGCGCCTGCACGGGCAGGTCGGCGGGCTTGGCGCCCTTGAGGATGCGGTCGACGTAAGCCGGCGCCCGGCGGTAGCCGTCGGCCTCATCGGCCCCGTAGGAGATCAGGCCGCCCGCGTCGACGAAGTAGCGGAACGGATAGACCGCGGGCAGCCTGTGGCGGGCTGCCAGCGCAGCGATTCCGTCGGGGTTGTTCGTGGTGAACCGGTTTGGCGTGACGATCAGACCGCCGTTCGGCCCATCCGCGAATGCCGCAATGTCGCGCTCGATCGCGCCGGAATCGTCGATATCGATCACGCTCAATTCAACCCCGATCGGCGCCAGCGCCTGGATCGCGGCGAACTGGCCGATTCCGGCGGCTATGGCGGCCTCGCGCACAACGGCCACGCGGCTGACGCGGGGCGCGATTTCCTTCAGCAGCTCGAACCATTTGGCGGCAATGGAGTATTCGAAGACGAGAAAGCCGGTGGCATTGCTGCCGGGGCGCGCCAGGCTCTTGACTAGGCCCGATCCCACCGGATCGATGACCCCGACGAACACGATCGGCATCGTGCGGCTCGTGCGTTGCACGGCCAGCACGCCCGGGGTGTAGGTGGCGAGGATAACGTCGGGAGCGAGCGCGACCAATTCTCCTGAGTATGAGCGAAGGCGTTCGAGGTCGCCCGCGATCCAGCGCACATCGATGCGCACGTTGCCGCCGTCCGTCCAGCCCAACTCCTTAAGCCCCTGCCGGAACACCGCAACGTAGCGCTGTCCTGCGGGATGGGCTTCGGAGAGGTGAATGAGCACGCCGACGCGGCGCATCCGCTCGGCCTGCTGCGCACGCGCCGCGAGCGGCCACGCCGCCGCGCCGCCGAGCAGCGTGATGAAATCGCGCCGTTTCACGCTCGCACTCATTCAATCACCTCGTCGGCGAGTGCGAGCAGTTTCGGGGGAATATCGAGGCCGAGCGCCTTCGCTGTTTTGCTGTTGATGACCAGCTCAAATTTGGTGGATTGCTCGACCGGCAAATCGGTCGGCTTCACCCCGTTCAGAATTTTTGCCGCGTAGATGCCTAGCCGTCGGTGGCCATCAAGATAGTGCGTGCCATAGCTCATGAGTCCACCGGCGGCGGCATACGCACGTCGGTCATAGATCGTGGGAATCGCATGGCTCGCCGCGAGCGCGACGATTTGATCGCGGCTGCTGTCAAACAATGCATCATTGGTGACCAGCAGTGCGGCGTCGCGCGGTTTGACAAGCGTGGTAAAGGCAGCGTCGATTTCGCGGCGGCTGCTGGCATTTAGGATTCTAATCTGTTGGCCGACCGCGGCCGCGGCCCGCTCGATGTCTTTCGATTGCGGTTCAGACTCAGGGCTGTGCGAATTGACGAGGACGGCGACCACCGGAGCGGTGGGCACGAGTTCGCGGATCAGCTCCAGCCGCTTCGTGGTCAGTTCGGAGGTGAGAAGGTTCAAGCCGGTCGCGTTGCCGCCCGGCCGATTAAGGCTTTCGACCAGGCCGAACTTCACTGGATCATCCGCGGCAATAAAGACGATCGGGATAGTCGTAGTTGCCGCCTTGGCGGCCAGGCCCGAAGTAATGCCGCCGACTGCAATCACAGCTACGCGGCGCTGGATCAAGTCTGCGAGAAGTCCCGGCAGCCGCTCGAATTTACCCTCGGCCCAACGATACTCGACAGCAAGATTGCGCCCCTCAGTATAACCGGAATCAGCCAAGCCCTGCCGGAATGCGGCTACGTAGGAAGCGTCCGCTGCGGCGCTGCTGACAAATCCGACCACCGGCATCGCCGGCTGCTGCGCGCGTGCGGCGGGCGGCCACGCCACCGCGGCGCCGCCGAGGAGCGTGATGAACTCGCGGCGCCTCATCACTCGATCACCTCGTCAGCGCGGGCGAGAAGAGTCGGTGGAATTTCCAGACCGAGCGCTCGGGCGGTCGGGATGTTGATGACGAACTCGAACTTGGTCGATTGCACTACCGGCAGATCGGCAGGTTTGGCGCCCTTGAGAATGCG
>DASXBN010000056.1:0-1552 GCA_036491675.1 Pseudolabrys sp.
GCCGCGATGCGCTCGCGCGTTGAGGCTTATCGCAAGGCACGCGGCGCAGGAGATATGGGCAAGGTCGGCATCAGCTACCACGTCGTGGTCGGCGACGACGATGCGTCCGCACTGTCGGCGGCCAGCTCGGCCTATGCCACATGGCACCGCAGCTTCAACCATCTGTATCGCCTGCATGGCCGCCAGCCCGTGCTGGGTGCGTGGCCGGAAACGTTTCCCGAGATGATGAAGGCGCAAAGGGCAGTTGCCGGCTCGCCGCGAACGGTGATTGAGTTCATGCGGCGCCAGGTCGAGGCGTCTGGTATCAACTACATCGTCGCGCAACTGATGTTCGGCGATCTCCCGCACGAGACCGCCAGGCGCTCGATCGAGCTGTACGCCCGAGAGGTGATCCCGAGCATTCGGGGGTAGAGGCAAGCGGAACCAAGCGATCGCCATGAGCAGTCTGGAACTCGCGCTCATCGATCTCGTGATCGCCAACCGTGTCCTCGCCCATATCGGTGCGGTTGACGCATACGGCCATGTCAGCCTTCGCCATCCCGTCAAGCAGGACCATTTCCTGCTGTCGTGCTCGCGCGCCCCGGAGCTGGTCGAGCTGTCCGACATCATGGAGCTCGACAGAGGCGGCAATGTCGTAGGACCCGACAATCGCCCGCCTTACATCGAGCGCGCCATCCACACGGCGATATATGCGGCACGTCCGCATGTGAGCTGCGTCGCGCACGGGCATGCGCGCGTGCTGATCCCGTTCACGGTCACCAGCCTGGCGATGCGCCCCGTGTTCCTGACGTCGGACGAGATCGGTGCGCACGTGCCGGTCTGGGATATTCGCCGGCGCTTTGGCGACTCGACGGATATGCTGATCAAGGAAATGGATCATGGAGCAGATCTGGCGGCCACCCTGGGCCAGGAAGGCCGTGTGGTCCTGCTGCGCGGGCATGGCTTCGTTGCCGCCGCCAGATCGGCCAGTCACATGATCCGGCTGTGCCGCGCTCTGCTCGACAACGCGGCGGTCCAGCTCGAGGCCATGCGTTACGGAGAGGTCAATGAATTGACCGCCGGCGAGATCAGCGCGCGACGCGCCACGATGGCGGATGACGATGCTCCCGGCGTCCTGCGCAGCTTCGAGCATGATGCCATCAAGGCCGGACTTGGCCATCTGCTCGAACGCCGGCGTGTTCTGAAGAGCGCCGGCCATTAGACGGGGCGGCGGTGCGGACTGCGCGAGCACGGCGCGCGATTACGCTGCATCGGCCGCAACAATGAAGGCTGCCAGCATTTCCTCCGCCGTATTGGCGTTGGGTTCGGCTACCGGAAGGATGGCCGGGATGACCGCGCCATCGACTGGCCGGCCATTTACTGAGATCGAAATCCATGGCGTGATGCTATTGACCCTCAACAGACATGCGCGACTCTGAATTGCTGCTGCGCGAAATAGCATTCGACCCTATTCCGTCGGTAGCATTTTCCTGATTTGATCGACAAAATTACAAGCCGAAATCGAAACGGTCCCGGTATGCGGCGCTGGTTCCTTAGCTACAACTCGCAAGAC
>DASXBN010000057.1:0-88454 GCA_036491675.1 Pseudolabrys sp.
GCCATGAATCCGGCTATCGAACCGACATTGAGGATGCCGCCGCGATGACGCGCCAGGCTGTCGACAAAGGCGAGCGACAGTTCGGTGAGCATACGCACATTGACGTCGATCATCGCCAGTTGCTCGGCGCGGTCGAGCGTGGCGGCGCTCCCGATCAGGCCGAAGCCGGCATTGTTGACCATGAATTGCGGCTCCGCCCCTTTGGCGGCCAATGCCTCGTCGATCAAGCGGGCGGCACCGCTGTGTTGCAGATCGGCGACGATCACCAGCGGCCTGCTGCAGCCGGACGACACGATTTCCTCCGCGAGCGCGCGCAATCGATTCTCGCGCCGCGCCACCAGCGCCAAGTCGTGGCCGTTGCGCGCAAACACGCGCGCCAGTTCCGCGCCAATGCCGGCGGAGGCGCCGGTAATCACGGTGACAGGGCGAAGGTTGCTCATTGCTTTGCGTCGCTCCCATCGATGCGGGATGCCGACACCCGCTCGCGCAGCGCAATCCGCTCGCCCTGCGAAACGCCGAGCAGATCGGCGGCCCGCCAGATCAAATTATCCTCGAATTCGCTGACGACCCCATCGGTATAGGCAATCTGCCACATCATTTCGACCATACGCGCGCGACCAGTCTCATCGAGCGATCGGTTGAGCCGCGCGGTAAAGCGGTAGAGATCGATCGCTCGCTGTTCCGCCTCGGTGGCCGCGGCGACCAACTCGTCGGTCGTTGCATCGTCCAGATTGAATCGCTGCTTGATCAAGCTGTGCAGCTTGTCGCGCGCAGCGTCCGAGACCGAACCATCGATGGCAGCCGCGTGCACCAGCAGCGCGGCGGCGGCCAGGCGGTAATCATCATCCTCGAAGCGGCTGGGATGCTTGCCGCCCTCGCCTAAGTCGGAAATCAGTTTTCGCAACGAATCAAACATGGCCACATTATTCCTCGCGCGCGCCCAGACGACACATCTATGAACCCGATCGGCCGCCCGGTAGCCTGGACGGCCGGTGTACCGGTGAAGTCATCGGGCGAAGGCTCGTCATATCGCCGCCATGCGCTCGCAATTGGACCCTGTCCTCGACCCGGCTGTTATCTTGTCATACGCGTTCCGCCGCTGTACCGGCGCTATTCGAGATATTTACTCGGAGGGAAATCGCGCGAGAAGACCGGTTGCTCGACGGCCTTCTTCGGATCGTAGGTCCAAAACTGGTTCACCTGCGGATAGGTTTTGATGATGGTGTTGGTGAGCTTGCCGTTTACGCGCGCTACTTTGCGAATGTGAATGTCGAGGACCGGCGTGCCATATTCGTCGAGCCGGACCGGACCGATCGGCCCGTGGGCGAGGCGCACATTGCGCATAGCCTTGAGGAACGCCGCGGCATCATCCGTCTTTCCACCGGTGGACTTAAGCGCCTCCTCGATGATCAGCAGCGCAGTGTAGGGACCCGCAGTGTAGAAACCCGGATCGTGCTTGTATTCCGCGTTGATGCCGGCGACGAATTTCTTGTTGTCCGGCGTGTCGAGTCCGGCGGCGTACCAACCTGCGGTATAGACGCCGACGGCTTCCTCACCCATCACCTTGAGGATACCCTCGTCAGTGCTGGTGGTGTTGCCGAGCACGGCGACTTTGCCTTTCAGTCCGTAGTCGCTGAATTGCTTGAGGAAGCGCAGCGGATTGCTCCCGGCAAAACCCATGTAGATCGCGTCGATATCGGGTTTGATCTGCGCAAGATAGGGTCCGTATTCCGGCGCGTTGAGCGGCGGCCAAAGTTTCTGCACGATCTTGCCGCCCGCGGCCTCGAAAGCGAGGTGGAATCCACCGGCGCCTTCGTGGCCGTACGTGAAATCCTCGGCGACGATGGCTATCTTCTTGTAGCCGAGCGTCTTGGCCGCGTAATCACCGAGCGGATAGGTCACCTGCGGGGCTGTGCCGAAGGCATGCAGCACGTAAGGGTTCGGCGCCCGGCTCTTGAGGTCAACGGTCGCAGATGACGTCGTGGTGATCAGCGGCACTTTGCTGTCGTGAACATAACCATCCATCGCCAAAGCTTCGTTAGTCGCCAACGGACCGATCATCACCGGCACCTTGTGACGCTCGACCAACTCCTGCGTCTTGGTCTTGGCAAGCGCGGGATTGCCGGCTGTGTCTTGTGTGATCAACTCGATCTTGCGGCCGGCGATCATGCCGTTGCGTTCCTTGAGAAAGAATGCCGCGCCTTCTTCCTGCTGTTTGCCGCCAGCCGCTAGCGGTCCGGTGAGGACCGTGAGGAAGCCGATAGTGAACGGCTCCGACGACTGCGCGAACACCCGTCCCGCCGGAAATAAGCTGATCGCCGCACCCGCCTTGAGCAGCGTGCGGCGCGACACCCCCGGTTTTCTGGTCCTCGTAGACATTTCAGTTGCCTCCCTGGTTTTCAGTCGTTCCCCTTACGGCGGGAAATCGGTTTGAGAATTATGTGATTGGTTTAACCTAAGATAGCAGCGGCTTGGGTCCTCGTCCTGCCCTCAATCAACCTCGCCGGCTCGATAATATCTGCACATCCACCACGCCAGACAATGAATTTGAAGGCAGACCACGCTTGTGACGCGCCGGAACGCCTGGACGGCAGCTCCCGGGCGCAAGACAGGAAGCCCTTCCAACGGCCGGCCGCAAAAGCGTCCGCGCCCGTATTAAGAACTATGCATGTTGAGAATTAGTCCCGCCGGCCATCTGGCTAGCGGCGCGGCAAAGCTATTGGATGGCCTTGCCGCTGCGGTAGCTGTCTGCCAAGAGCTGCAGATTGTTCAGCACGTATTTATTGCCGGGATCCTTGCGCTCGGCGGCGGCCAGCTTTTCTTGCGCGCGCTTGTAGTCGCCGCGCAGCATGTAGGAATAGCCCTGGTTGTTCAGGATCTCGGTCGTCGGCCCAAGGATGCGGATGGCCTGCGCGTAAGCGCGGTCGGCAAGATCGAAACGGCGCAAGCGGTCGTAGGATGCGGCAAGCCCGAGCCAGGCCTCCGCGTCGCGCGGATGCAGTTCGGCGGCGTGGCGGAAATATTTCTCGGCCAGCCCGAAATTGGCGGCGCGGTATTGCTTCTTGCCGAGGCTCAGGGCGTCGTTCGGATCGCTGCCGAGCAGACCGGGATCGGCCGCCTCCGGCGCACCGAGCGGCGGCGGCGCCTCTTCCACGAGTGCTGCCTCGGTCGCCGGCGCAGCCGCGAAAGCGTCCGCGCCCGTCGTCTTGGCTTCGAAGGGATTGGAGAATTTGCCGGCGCTGCAGCCCGCCAGCCATAGACCAGCCGCCGCAAGAAACAAGGCCCGGGCAATTCCAATACGCATGACAAAGCCTGACGCAAACGCCCGAGACCGGGTCCAAGGTTAAGCTAGGAGAGGTTAGTTAAGAAATTCTTCACCCTCAGCCGTAAAGCGGCCAATCAGAAGAAATGGTTCATGTGTAGGCGCACAAACACCGGCAGCAGGATGACCACGAACAGCACTGGGAAGATGCAGACCATCATCGGCACCGACAGCTTGGCGGGCAGCGCATAGGCCTTTTCCTCGGCGAGCGAGAGCCGCTTGTGGCGCATGTCGTCGCTATAGACGCGCAAAGCGTCGGTGATGCTGGAGCCGAGATCGATCGACTGGTTGATCAGGGTAGCGAACGCCTGCGCTTCTTCGAGCGCCAACCGGTCGGCGAAATGCTCGAGCGCGTCCTTGAGCGGGCGGCCGGCGCGGGTTTCGAGATTGGCCATGTGAATATTGGTGGACAACGAGGGATAGCTGTCGCCGAGTTCGCGGCCGACGCGTTCGAGCGAGGCCTCCATCGATAGTCCGGAATCCGCGCATACCACAAGCAAGTCCATGAAATCCGGAAAGCCGGCGCGGTGTTCGACTTTGCGGGCCGCAATACGCCGGTCGATATACATGCTGGGGCCGACATAGCCGGCGATGCCTCCGACGATCACCATCAGCCAAAAAAACGTGGGCCCATGCGACGCAATCATCGGCCGCATCATGAACACGATGACGGCGATGCCGACGGCGAGCGCCGTTCGCCCGAGAAAGAAAAAAGCGACGCCGCGCGGATCGTAGATGCCGGCCTGGATCAGGCGGCGGCGCAGCACCTTCATATTCTCGTCGTTGGCCACGGAATAGTGCTTGGTGGTGTATTCGAGTAGCTGGGTCACCGCCTGTAGGCTGGAATATCGCAACGAGCGCTTCGAATTGGCCTGGTGCTCGCTTCCATCCAGGATGTTCGAGGCGCGCCGCTTGACCGAACCGCGCACTCGGGCGAACGCCATCACCGAGAATGCCATGGTGCCGGCAGCCAGGAATACCAACACCGCCATCATTAGGCTGGCGCTGTCGCGAAAGACGTTGTTGATAATCGAGGACATCATGTTAATGGCTCAGACCCTGAAATTGACCATGCGATACATGATGAAATTGCCGAGGCCCATCCAACAGCCGGCCAGCGCCAGCGCGATCTTGGTCAAATCCTCGTTCCAGACGCTGGCGTAGAAACTCGGCACCAGGAAGTTGACCACCGCGAACATGCCGATCGGCAGCGACGATAGGATCAGCGCCGAGGCGCGGCCTTCCGCCGCCAGCGCGCGAATCTTGCGGCGCATCTTGAAGCGCTGGCGGATCACCGCCGACAGGTTTTCCAGGATTTCGCCAAGATTGCCGCCGGTCGAGCCCTGGATCGCGACCGCGGTCACGAACAGCGGCAGGTCGTCGGTGCCGACGCGGAAGTAAAGATTGCGCATCGCGGTTTCTAGGTCGGCGCCGTAAGTGATCTCGTCGGTGACGGTGCCGAACTCGCTGCCGATCGGGTCGGGCAGTTCGCGCGCCACCATGTTGATGGCGATCGGGACCGGATGGCCGGCACGCAACGAGCGCACGATGATGTCGATGGCATCCGGGAACTGGGCGGCGAATTTCTTTTGCCGCCGCGAGCGCAAATACTTCAGCACTACGAAGGGCAGCACGAAACCGGTGAACAGCATCGCGAAGACGGCATGCAGTAGATTACCCTCGGCCACCATGGTGGCGACGAACGCGCCGATCATGCCGATAGTGACGAGCAGGATCAGCCGTCCGAAGCCGATGGTCAGGCCGGACTGCAACACGAGCTTGTTGAAGTTGAGCAGCGGCAGCTGGTATTCGCCGCCGCTGGTCAGCCCGCGCTCGCGCCGTAATTGCACCAGCACGCTTTCGCGGTCTGGCTTGTTTTCCATCACTTGCAGGCGGCGGTTGATGTTCTTGCGGTACGACGCCTTGTTGTAGAACAGCAGATAGACGCCTTCCGCGAACATCGCCGCCGAGATGCCTACCAGCAGGTAGATCAGATGGACCGGATTGAAGTTGAACAGGTGCGACATGAGCGTTAAAGCGGCTGCGAGGGATCGAAGAAGTTGCCGGGGAGTTTCACGCCCTGATTGATGAGATGGGTCAGAAACCGCGGCCGCACGCCGGTAGCCGTGAAATGACCCTGCACGGTGCCGTCCGACGCAGTGCCGGTGCGCACGTATTTGAAGATTTCCTGCATCTGGATGATGTCGCCTTCCAGGCCGGTTAATTCCGCGATCGAGGTAATTCTGCGCTTGCCGTCGGACTGGCGCTGCAGCTGCACGATGAGCTGGATGGCGCCGGCGATCTGGCCGCGGATCGAGGCGATCGTCATCGGCAGGCCGGCCATGCCGATCATCTGCTCCATGCGCGAGATGGCGTCGCGCGGCGTATTGGCGTGAATGGTGGCCATCGAGCCTTCATGACCGGTGTTCATGGCTTGCAACATGTCGAAGGCTTCCTCGCCGCGGCACTCGCCGAGGATGATGCGGTCGGGCCGCATACGCAGCGCGTTCTTCACCAATTCGCGCTGGCGGATTTCGCCTTTGCCTTCGATATTGGGCGGCCGCGTTTCCATGCGGCCGACGTGCGGTTGCTGGAGCTGAAGCTCGGCCGCGTCTTCGATGGTGATCAGTCGCTCCTTTTCCGAGATGAAGGCGGAGAGCGCGTTCAACATCGTGGTCTTGCCGGAGCCGGTGCCGCCGGAAATGATCGTGGTGATGCGCGCCTTTACGGCCGCCGCCAGGAGTTCGGCCATCGGCGGCCGCAACGCACCGACTTCGACCAGCTTGCTGAGGTTGAGCGGCTTCTTGGAGAATTTGCGGATCGACATCAGCGGTCCGTCGACGCCGATCGGCCGGACCGCTACGTTGACGCGCGAGCCGTCGAGGAGGCGGGCGTCGCAAAGCGGGTGCGATTCGTCGACGCGGCGGCCGACCGCGGACACGATCTTATTGATGATGCGCAGGAGATGCTGTTCGTCCTTGAATCGCACCGACAGCCGCTCGAGAACGCCGCGGCGCTCCACGTAGACGCATTCGTGGCCGTTGATCAGAATATCGTTGATGCTTTCGTCCTTGAGCAGCGGCTCGAGCGGGCCCAGGCCGGTCATTTCATCGAGGATCTCGGAGACGAAGTCGGCAAGCTCCTGGGTATTGAGCGCCAGCCGCTCGGTCAGCACGTATTGCGAAACCAGTTGCTGGACGTGCCGACGGGTTTCTTCTTCCGGCAGCTTTTCCAGCGCCGAAAGATTGATCTCCTCGATCAGACGCCGATGCAGGCGGACCTTAGCGTCGAGCAGCTTGTCGCTGAGCAGCGGATTGGCGGCCGGTTGCGGTTGCACCGGCGGGGTTTGCTCCGCCGGCACTTCCGGAAGCGCCGACCAGGCCGCGCCGCCAGGCGCGGACGGCTCCGGCGATTCGATCACCGCCGGTTCTGGCGCGGTAATGCGGCGGAATGAGAAACGGCCGGCCATCGCTTAGTCCTTCAGTTCCTTGCGCGTGATCTGTTCCGAAAACCGGTGCCCACTTTTCCGGATCACGCACTATTGCGCGATCGAAAGCTTGAACTTCTTCAGCGGCGCGGCGAGTTTGCTCTCCGCCAGCGGTTTACCCGCCGCGGGTTCCGCCAACAGCTTTTTGAGTTGCGCGGTGATCTTGTTGCCGGGCTTGACCTCGTCGAGCGGCACGCCGCGGTCGATCGCCTCGCGCACCAACGCGTAATCGTTGGGGATCGCCGCCACGAAGGCATCGCCGAGCGTCTGCATGAGGTCGTTGCGACGCAGACCGGACGAGAACATCCGGTGCTCAAAGCGATTGACGAGGACCTGCGGATTGGGTCCCTCACCCAGCCGTTCCTTGATCGCCGCCACCAGTTGCTTGGCATGGCGCAGGCTGGGCACGGTGGTCTCGCTGACGATGAACAATTTGTTGGAGCCGAGCAGCACGCTGTCGGTCCAGGAGAACCAGGTGCGCGGCATGTCGAAGACGACATAGTCGAAATTGGTGGAAACAAGATCGAGCAAGCGCGTGACCACGTCGGGGTCGAACGACCGCATTTCGGCCGGCCGGTTCGGCGCGGCGACCACGGCGAGGCCGGAGGCGTGATACGAGAGCATGACCTCGAGCAGTTGCCGGTCCAGACGGTCCGGCCGCGGCTCGATTTCGGCCAGGTTCAGGCGCGGCTCGAGATCGAGATAATCGGCTACACAGCCATTTTGGAAATTCAGATCGAGCAGACAGGTGGACGGTTTTACGCGCGGACCGCCGCTGTTGAGCATGAGCATCGCGGTCTGCACCGCCAGCGTGGTCACGCCGGCGCCGCCGACCGCAGGCAGAAACGTGTAGATCTGCGCCTCGGTCGGCGCGGCGCCGCCGGCTTGACTATGGGAGACGCGTGCGCAAGCGCGTACCAGATCGATCGGCACCACCGGCTTCACCAGAAAGTCGGCGACCCGCATTTGCAATAGCGTGCGGGCGACGTTCTCATCGAAGCTCTGCGTCACCGCGACCACCGGCGGCCAGGCGTGCACGCGTGCCATCAGCCGCGCCAGCGCGGCCATCTCCGCATCGCTGCCAGCGTCGAGATCGATCACCACGACGGTGGCGTTCGCCACGTCGAGCGTGTCGCCACGTTCCGCGATGCGTCCAGGCACCATGGTGAGTTCGATCGCGTTCGAGGCGCCGAACGTGGCTCGCGCGGAACGGTCGAACTCGGCGTCGGCGGTGAGCACCACCACGCGGGTCCGATTTGTGTCGGGGGTTGGGCTGCGACCTAAACGCATGACGGCAATCGGTTCCGTTTATTTCACCGGCGCCGCCGACTGCGTCACCGTCGGTCCGACCGGCGCCGCGCTGTTCGGTGCGTTCGGGGGAGGCGGCGGCTGGTAGTTGGCGGATGTGCCGATGCCCTGCGGCGCAACCACCTTATTGGTGCGATAGCGCTCGACCGCCGATTGCATCTTCTCGCCGCTGAACGCGAGAGTCTTGTTGGCGCTGGCGCGCGGCCAGGGATCGACCATCTGGGTGACCTTGTTGGTCGCGACCGCGTTGCCGCCGTTGAGCGAAATGGTTTCGCGGCGATCGAGATATTCCGAGCAGCCGGCGAGCGCGGCGGTGAGCGCGACGAGCGCCAGCGTGCGTGACATGTTACTGGATGGCTGCATCGGAAGCCCCTTTCGGCAAATCGAGCATGTGCCCCGTCAACGGACGGTCACCGGCGGCGGCGAAGCGTGCCGTGATGGGCGTGAGAGCGAGCGCCTGCGCGTGCGCCCGCATCAGTTCGGCCTCGCCGAGCAGGAAGAAGTCCACGTCGTTGGGTGGCACCGAATCGTCGGCCGGCGTCTTGACGACGTCGCCCGGCCGGGTCGGACGCACCAGACGCGGCGTCACAATGATGGCGAGATCGGTCTGGTTCTGTTGATAGGACTTGCTGGAGAACAGCGTGCCCAGCACCGGAACGCTGCCGAGCCACGGCAGTTGATCGATCAGGTTCTTGTTGTCGGTTTGCAGCAGGCCGCCGATCATGAAGCTTTGGCCGTCGCGCAGTTCGATCGTGGTCGAGGCGCGCCGCACGATCAATGCCGGCACCGAGATGCCGTTGGTCACCGTCACCGTATGGTTGGTGTCGATCTGGCTCACCTCCGGCTCGATTTTCAGATTGATCAAGCTGTTGCTGAGCACGGTTGGGGTAAAGGCAAGCCCGACGCCGTATTTCTTATAATCAACGGTGATCTGGCCGAAGCTGCCGGACACCGGGATCGGATACTCGCCGCCGGCCAGGAAGCTTGCGGTGTCGCCGGACAGCGCCACCAGATTGGGCTCGGCCAGGCTGCGGGCGATGCCCTTCTGCTCGAGCGCATTGATCGCCACGTCGGCCGATATGCCGCCCTTTGCCAGGTTGGCGATCAAGAAGCCGAATGGAGACGAGCCGGAGAGCACGCCGGCCGCCCCTACGGCTGCAGCCTGTGTAATGGGCAGGCCGCCCGCGGCAACGCCATTACCGACGTTGATATTGGGGTTGCCGAAGGTGTTCCACTGCACGCCCAGTTCGCGGCCGGCGGTGCGCGAGATTTCGATAAAGCGCACCTCCAGCATCACCTGCTGCGGAGCCATCACCGACGCCGAATTGATGATGTCCGGCCCGAATTGGCGCGCGATGGTGACCGCCTTATCGAGGGTGGCGCCGTCCGCCACCTCGCCCGACAGCATGATGCGTCCGTTGACCGAGGACGCCTGCAGATGCGAGCCAGGGAAACGGCGCTTGAGCTCGTAAGTCAGCCGGCTAATGTCGTAGTTCACGTCCACGTCGAAGATGCCGATCAGCTTCTTGCCCTCGGCATAGACCTGCACGCGCGTGGTGCCGATCTTCTTGCCGAGAATCGACAGCGTGTGATCGGTCAGCGGATTGACGTCGGCGACCTCCGGATCGCCGACCATGACGTCGACAAAGCTGGTGCCGGTGCGCACGTCCTGCGACTTGCCAATAGTGACCGTGACCATGGCGGTACGGCTATTGCCGCTGATCTCGATGACGCGATCCTGCGCATAGGCCCCACCGGCCATGAACAGAAGCGTCGCCGCCAACGCGACCATTAAGGCGATCGCCAGATCGCGCAGCCAGTTGCCACGTACTGCGGTCCTGTCCGAATGCCGCCAGGCGAAGCCGACGGCATATTCATTTTTGCTATTCACGACACACTCCCCCGCCCTTGATTAACCCCGCGCCCGGAACTACCGGACGCCCATATTCTGACCGATCGTCAGGTCCCCACGACTGCCTTCGACCGGCACGGTGTATTCCTGTTTCGCCGCTGCGCGCGTGACCACCACCGTCGCGGTCGGGACCTTGTCGGTGCTCACCGGCTCAAGGCCGCTCAAATCGTTGAGCGTGATCTTGCGCGTCTTCGCTTCGGCGGTCTCACCGGCCTTGCGCAGCAGCAGCGACAGATTGCCGACGGACGACGCCAGCCAGACTTTTTGCGCTTCCACAGTGCTCACTTCGAGCGTGACTGACTTCGCCACCGTCGCCTTGGCGGCGCGTTCGTCGGCGCTCTGATCGACCGCCAGCACGCGCGTATTCTGCAACACGACCTCGGTGGTGGCAGAACCTTTGTCGATCTGACGCGTGAGCACGACGTCGACGCGGTCTCCCGGCAGCACGAAGCCGCCGACGCCTTCAACGTCGTTGACGCGAACGGTCACTGCCTTCATGCCCGGCTTGACGAGCGCCGAAAGCGTGGCGCGCTGGCCGGGGCCGGTGATCTTGAGCGAAAGAACAGGCTCGTTCGGTTCGATCGCGGTGAGCACCACGCGGCGACCGCCGTGCATCACGTCACTGATCTTGGTGAAGGCGCCGCTCGGCATGGAAGCTTCCGGCCACGGCACTTCCTCCAGGACCGACTCGGTCAACTCAGTACCGAAGCGCAACGGCTGCTTGGCGACGACAATGGTTTGCATTGCCACCGGCTTTTTGTTTGCATCGAAATTCCTCGCCTGCATGCTGGCCTGGTTGTTGAGCCAGACCTGGGCGATGAATACGGCGAGCAAGCCGAACACGACGGCAAACCCGATCATAACGATGGTGCTGGCACGCAAGGTTTTTTGCCCCGTCTGACGCGACCCTGAAACTCGGTCGTCGCGACACTAAGAGAGACAAAGTATTCAATTGCTAATTCGATCCATGCAATTGCATCTATGCTGAAGGGCCGCTGAATTACTATTGTTTACAATCGGTATGCGCTCTCCGTAACATTAGAGTAACCTTTCGCGACATTAAGAATACTGCCTGGTAATCGCGCTCGACCTGTAACGAATGATTGAGCCTAACGATCTGTTGCGGGTGACGAAAAGCCCGCAAATATGGGGCGCGCGCCCACGCCGCGCCGCCGCCCGCCGCAGCGGCGGAGTACTGCCGAACAAAACTCAGGGTTACCAAATGACATAACCGGCGTTGCCCGTGCCGCGCGGTTGCGGCAACATGCGTGCGAGGTCACAACAATCCTCGTGTCCGTCACGGACGCCAACAACAATTCTTAACGGGAGAAATCGCCAATGCCGAAACCGCGCATTAGCTACGTCGATCCAGCGACGGTTAAAGACCCCGCCATGATCGCCGAATTCGAGCGTTGCGCGCGGGAGGGAACGCCGCGGCCAGAAAGCCAGGCGATCCGCGCCCATGTGCCGGCGACGTTCTGGTCGTTCGCCAATACCTGGCGCGACGTGTTCAAGAACGGGGTGGCCGATCATAACATCAAGGAGCTCTGCCGCATCTACGTTTCGCGCTCGGTGCTGTGCGAGTTCTGCGGCAACCAGCGCTCGATCAAGGCGGCCAAGGCCGGCCTGAAGGAAGACGACTACTCCGACCTGATCAATTTCGAGAGTTCATCGCGCTACGACGAGCGGCAAAAAGCCGCACTGGCCTATGCCGAGGCGATCACCTGGGATCTGCCGAGCGACGACGCGTTGTGGGAGCGGCTGCACAAGCACTTCAGCGAACCGGAACTGGTCGAGATCGGTTATTTCGTCGCCATAACCATGGGCCAGCAGCGCTGGTTGCGCACGTTGAATATCGAGCACCACCAGATTCTTGCAGGCCAGGAGGGCTCGATGGCGCCCGGTTTTGAAACCGAGGAAGCACTCAAGCGCTCCAAGCAGGCCGCCGACTATTGGGCCAAGATCAGCGCCAAACCCTCGACACAGGCCGCCGAGTGACAAGTCAGGCAACGGCGACATCGGCCACTCGCGCTAGCGCGTTGCAAGCCGCAAGTGAGCCGCGCATTCGCGTCAAAGGGCTGGCCAAGCGTTACGGCGCGCTCGAGGTGTTCAACAACATCAGTTTCGACGTGGCCGAACGCGAGATCGTCGCAGTGGTCGGGCCCTCCGGCTGCGGCAAGACCACGTTGTTGCGCTGTATCGACGGCCTGCTGCCGCACGATGCCGGTGAAATCTGGGTCGGCAATCAGCGGGTCGAGGAGCCGATCGCCGGCGTCGCCATGGTGTTCCAGCATTTCGGCCTGTTCCCGTGGAAGACGGTGTTCGACAACGTCGCCTACGGCTTGCGGATGGCTGGCGCACCGAAAGCCGAGGTCGAGCGCAAGGTGCCGGAGTTCATCAAGCTGGTCGGCCTCACCGGCTTTGAGGCCGCGTTTCCCTATCAGATGTCCGGCGGCATGCAGCAGCGCTGCGGGCTCGCCCGCGCGCTCGCGGTCGAGCCGAACGTCCTGCTGATGGACGAGCCGTTCGCGGCGGTCGACGCACAGACGCGCGAAATCCTGCAATTCGAGCTCCTGCGCATCTGGGAGGAACGGCCGACCGCGATGGTGTTCGTCACCCATTCGATCGAGGAAGCGGTGCTGCTCGGCCATCGGGTGATCGTGCTCAAGGGAAGGCCATCGAGCATCCACGAAACCATCACCATCGATCTGCCGAACCCGCGCACCCGCGAGACGCTGCGCATGCCGCGCTTTGCTGAACTGCGCGAACAAGTTTGGGGCACACTGATGCGGGAGGCGCGCGAAGCCGAATTCGTACTTGAACGCTGAACAAGAAACGTCAAGGCAATTAGGGAGGATTCCATGATGCGCAGAACTTTAAGTTTGATGGGCGCCGGCATCCTGCTGGCCGCGCTGCTGATGGGCGCCGGCCCAGCCGCCGCGCAAGGCAAGAAGATCGTGATCGCCACCCCGGGCATCCCGCCGATCTTTTCGGTGATGATCGCCTTCGTTGCTGAAAAGCAGGGCTTCTTCAAGAGGTACGGTGCCGATGTTGAAATCCGTCCGTTCGACAATGGCACCGCCGCGGCGCGCGCTGTGGTCGCCGGCGACATCGACGTGGCGTGGTCGCCGACCCCGCCGGTGATAAATCAGGTCTCCAATGCCGATGTTCCGCTCGTCGCGGTCTACGGCATGCCCAATCCCGACTGGGTGATCGGCACCACCGATGCGGGCAAGACTTGCAAGGATATGGTCGGCCAGGATGTTGCGGTCGATTCGATCAACGGCGCGCGCTCGGTGGCACTGCGCTCGATGCTGGTCGGCTGCCCCGGCGTGAAAATCGAAGATCTCAAGCAAGTCGCGCTCGGCTCGAGCCCAGGGCCGGCGCTGCTGGCCGGCCGGCTACATTTCGCAGTGCTGCATCTCGATGACCTCGCCGAGATCGAGCATCAGGGCAAGAAGCTCAACATCCTGCTGGCGATGAAGAACACCAATCCGACCAGCCATTACCTGATCATGGTGGCACGCAAGGATAATCTCGCCAAGAATCGCGACGCCATCGTGCGCACGGTCGCCGGCATGATCGAAGCGGCGCGCTTTATGCAGGACCCGAAGAATGCCGACGCGGTTGCCGCCGTCGCCGCCGTCACCGGCCACGACAAGGAGGTCAACAAAGTCGCGCTCAAGGCGTTTCTCGGTATCGACTTCTGGGCGGCCAAAGATGACGGCATGCCGCGCAACAAGATCGAGGCGGTCGCCGCACTGATGAAGAAGATCGGCTCGATCAAACCGGACAAGGAGCCGGTAAAGTACGACGACCTGGTCGACGGCACTATCTGGAAAGATGCTAACGCGATGGTGAAATGATAGCCGCGGCCATCAAGCGCAACGCGCCGATCTGGATCAGCATTCTCGCCGGCGTGGCGCTTTGGGAGATCGCCGGGCGCCTAACGAGTGCGGCTTTCATGGTGCCGTTCTCGGAGACGCTGGTGCGGCTGTGGCAGCTCGTCGCGCGCGGCGAATTCGTCGTGCAGTTTGTCGATTCGACCGAACTCTTCCTCACCGGCTTCGTGCTCGCGCTGATCGTCGGCGCACCGCTCGGCATGCTGCTCGCACGTGTGCGCACGTTGCGCATCGCCGTCGAGCCCTACATCATGACGCTCTATGCCACGCCGATGGTGGCGCTGATCCCATTCATCCTGTCGATGATGGGGTTCGGCTTCGCGCCCAAAGTGCTGGTCGTCTTCCTCTTTTCCGTGTTCCCGGTGCTCTACAACACGGTGGAAGGCGCGCGCAGCATCAAGCCCGAGCTGATCGAAGTGGCGAAATCCTACCGCTCCACCGAATGGGCGCTGTGGCGCGAGGTCATGCTGCCCTACACCCTGCCCTACATGATGACCGGCGTGCGCCAGGCGATCGGCCGCGCGTTGGTCGGCATGATCGCGGCCGAGTTCTTTCTTTCCGCCACCGGCCTCGGCAAACTCATCATGGAGGCTTCGCAGGATTTCGATACTGCCGGCGTGTTCGCCTCGATTCTGGTGATTGGCGTGATCGGCGTCGGATTGACGCGGCTCGGCTTGAAGATCGAGCAGCATTTCGCGCGCTGGAGGCAGTGACGATGAGCCAGGCCGCCATCGCGACGCCCGTCCCCGCCGAACGCACGGGCTCCGTGCTGATGCGTGGCGCTGTGGTGCCGCGCTTGATCGCCGGCCTCGGCATTCTGCTGGTGTGGGAAACTGTGGTGCGCACCATCGCGCCGGCTTACGTGGCGAAGCCGACGACGATCGTGCTCGCCATTCCGCAGGTGATAACGGACCCCGCGTTCCTGCAGGCGCTCGGCGCCACCCTCGCGGCGGTTGCCGAAGGATTGGCGATTACCATTGTTGCCGGTACCGCGATCGGCCTACTGATGGGACGCAGCAACACTGTCGACCGGATGATCCGCGTCTACATTAATGGCTTTAACGCCATGCCGATGATCATCATGTTGCCGCTATTCTCGCTGTGGTTTGGCTATTCAAGCGCGGCACGCATCGGCACCATCATCTTCGCCGCGATATTCGCCATCACCATGAACGTTGCCGACGGCGCGCGCTCGGTGCCGCGCGACTATCTCGAGGTCGCGCGCTCGTTCCGCTCCGGCCGCTGGCGGATATTGATCGATATCGTCTTGCCGGCCTCGATGCCCTATCTGCTCGCCGGATTCCGGCTGGCGGCCGGCCGCGCGCTGATCGGCGCGGTGGTGGCGGAGTTCTTCCTGTCGATCGGCGGGCTCGGCTACTACATTCTTTACAACTCGCGCTCCTATCACCACAACGAAGCCTTTGTCGGCGTGCTGCTGCTCGCCGCTTTCGGCGTCGGCTTCGAATTGCTGGTGAACTGGTGTACACGGCACTTCATGCCGTGGTATCGCCGCGACGAGAAAACGAGCTAATTCACCAAGGACGCAATATGTTTTCCGACCCTATGATCAAGGCCGCGATCGCGCATTGGGGCCCGCGCTTTGTCGCCAACGGCGTGACCTTGACCGACTTCGAGGAAGTCACCGGCTCGCTCACGTCCTATAGCGACTGGTGCCGCGCCTGGTCGGCGCGCGCCGCGCACCACGAACAGCTCGGGCGCGAGGCGCTGGCGAAGAAGCATTTCCTCACCTTCGGCGAATGCCTGCAGCGCGCCGGGGTCTACTATCATTTCGCGTCGTTTCTGTTCGTGCGCGACCAGGCGCAGATGAAGGCCGCGCACAAAAAGCAGATCGAATGCCGGCTGGCGGCACTGCCTCATTTGCGCCCGCCCGGCGAGCGCGTCGAAATCCCGTATCAGGGCAAGAAGCTCGCCGGCATCCTGCGCAAGCCGGCCGGAATCGAAAAACCGCCGGTGGTGGCGATGGCGGTGGGGCTCGATTCCACCAAAGAGGAAACCGACGCCTACGAGGTGCCATTCCTGGCGCGCGGGCTGGCGACGCTGGTGTTCGAAGGGCCGGGCCAGGGCGAGGCGCAATACGATTTTTCGATCCGCGGCGATTACGAAGTGCCGGTCAAGGCCGTGCTCGATTATATCGGCACGCGCCGCGATCTCGACGCCGCGCGCATCGGCATGTGGGGCGTCAGCCTCGGCGGCTACTACGCGCCGCGCGCCGCGGCCTTCGACAAGCGCATCAAGGCCTGCATCGCGCTCGGCGGCCCGTTCAATTTCGGCGCCGCCTGGGGTGGATTGCCGGAACTGACGCGGGAAGCGTTCCGCGTGCGCAGCCATTGCAAAACAGATGAAGACGCGCGCAACAATGCCCTCACGCTGTCGCTCGAAGGCGTCGCGCAGAACATCACCTGCCCGATCTTCATCGTGAACGGCCGGCTCGACCGCATCGTGCCCGCCGTCGACGCCGAGCGCCTGGCGCGCGAAGTGAAGGGGCCGGTGGAACTGATAATGATCGAGGACGGCAATCACATCGCGACCAACCGCGCCTACCGCTGGCGCCCGCAGAGTGCGGATTGGATGGCGGAGCAGCTTAAATAACTTGGAAGCCGCGCGGCATCGCGTGCAGGCGCTCGATGCCCGTTTTCCGGATCACCACCAATTCGCCGGTCTGCACGCCGGCTTGACGATCGCGTGTCACGACATTGGGCTGAATGACCACCGTCTGCCCATCGCGGAACGGCTCTTGTGGAATCGGCCCAGCTGGGCGGCTCTTGCAGCCAAGCACCGGCGGCAGATAGCCGCCGCCATAACCGTGCAGCAGATCGTCGATGATGGTGAAGCCGGCGTCCTCGATCACACCTGAGGCTTCGATCACCTCGGCCGGCGTGGCGCCGGCTTTGAGCACCGCGGCAATGGTGTCGAACGTAGCGTCAGCCGCGGCGTGCAGGTCGCGATAGAGCTTGCTCGGCTCGCCCAAGGCGAAGCTGCGCAGCACCTGACCCGGATGGTCCCAGAACGCCGCGCTGATCTCGGCCACCACCACATCGCCTTTTTGCAGACGCCGTGCGGTCGGAAACTGCCGCGGCACGCCGAGATCGGGCGCACTCATCGACGTGGTGCCGATGTAGTGGATCACGTTGGTCGCGCCCTGGGAAATGTACGCGCGTTCAATCGCGTCGCCCAATTCGCGCTCATTCACGCCCGGCTTGCTCGCGTCGCGCAGCGCCGCCATGCCGAGATCGCTGAAATGTGCGCCGATGCGTAGCCAGTCGATTTCCTCCGCCGATTTCACTTGCCGCAGCCCGATATAGCCGCGCGTGAGATTGGCAATGTTCGGGAAACGCGCTGAAAGCCGCGCGTGCTGCTCCGCGGTCAGCGGCCCGACAAAACCGATACGGCCGGTGCGCGATCCGCGCTGCTCCAGCACCTTGATCGCGGCAGCGATTGAGGACTCGCCGCCCCAGCCGACATCCGCCTTGTCGGCAACAAGGCGCGCTTGCGGTTCGTGATTGACCCATTGCACGAACAGCGCATCGCGCTCGCCCGGGCTGAGCACGCCGACCGCCTCGGCGGTCACCGGCCATTGCGTCAGCCATTGCACCGCCGAGCCGAACCGGGCGACGCCGCAGAACACCAGATGATCGCATTCGTGCTCGGCGAGCAGAGCCTCCATCGCGGCGCGCCGGCGCGCCATCTCCGCGTCCGAATAACGCGGAATCGCCGCTTCGACGATGGCCGTGAGTTGCGGAGGGAGCGTCACTGCGCCTTCTTCGGCAGCGCCACGATCATGTCGAGCTCGATGCGCGCACCCGGCGAAGACAGCGAGTTGATGCAGACCGTCGTGCTGGCCGGCCGCCAGTCGCCGAAATATTTGTGCATGGTCTTGTGCATGGCGTCAGCTTCGCGGAAGTCGGTCAGATATTTCGTCACCTTTACGACGTCGCGCCAGCTCGCCCCGACATGATCGAGGATCGACTTGATCGCTTCCATCGCCCGGTCGGTCTGCTCCTCGATCGAATGCGGGTGCACGTGCTCGGCGTCGACATGCGGGTGCTTGTGGTAGAGCGGCGACGGCGTCGCGCCCGACAGGAACATCAGGTCGCAGGCGCCGACGATATGCACCGCCGGGGCGTAAGGCATGGTGTGGGCCTGTTCCGGCTTCGGATGGACCGGCTCGAGCTTGAAGCCGCGCTGCGGCTCGGTTCTGACGTTCATGAGGGCCTCCTTCGGCAAAGTCCGGCTATTTGCGACGGAAAGCAGGCCGAGCGCAACGGGGCGAGTTGATCGGCCCGAAGGAAGCGTTAGGGTGCGCGGCGCCATTTCCCAGGAGCCCCGAATGCCTTCGACGATCCTCGATTCCGCCGTGTTCCGCGACATTTTCACCACGCCGGCGATGCGCGCCGTGTGGTCGGACGAGAACCGCGTGCAGAAATATCTCGATTTCGAGGCGGCGCTGGCGCGCGCGCAAGGGCGGCTCGGCATTATCCCGAAGAACGCCGCCGCCGAAATCGTCCGCCATTGCTCGGCCGACAAGATCGACATGGCCACGCTCAAGGCGGCGACCGAACGCATCGGCTATCCGGTGCTGCCCGTGGTTCAGCAGCTTGTGAAACTGTGCAAAGGCACGCTCGGCGAATGGTCACACTGGGGCGCCACCACCCAGGACATCACCGACACCGCCACCGTCATGCAGATCCGCGAGGCTCTGGCCATCGTCGAGGACGAGATCGCGGCAATCGCCGATGCGCTCGCCAAGCTCGCCAAGAAATACCGCGACACGCCGATGGCGGGGCGCAGCAACCTGCAGCAGGCGGTCCCGATCACCTTCGGCTACAAGATGGCGACGCTGCTCGGCGCCTTCGAGCGCCACAAGCAGCGCCTCAAGGAGCTTAAAGCCCGCGTACTGGTCGGCGAATTCGGCGGCGCCGCCGGCACACTGTCCTCACTCGGCAAGGACGGGCTGAAGGTTCAGGTCGAGCTGTGCAAAGAGCTCAAGCTCGGTCAGCCCGATATTTCCTGGCACACCGTGCGCGACCGCATCGCCGAGGTCGGCTGCTTCCTCGGTCTTGTCACCGGCACCTGCGCCAAGATCGCCTTCGACGTGAAGCTCATGATGCAGACCGAGGTGGAGGAAGTCTTCGAGCCGTTCCACCAGGGCCGCGGCTCGTCCTCGACCATGCCGCAAAAGCGCAATCCGATCTCGTCGGTCTACATCACGGCGCAGGCCGCCATGGTGAAACAGCTCGCCGCCGCGCTGCTCGAAGCGATGGTCGAGGACCACGAGCGCTCCACCGGCCCGTGGGAGATTGAGTGGATCGCGTTGCCGGAAATCTTCATGCTGTCAGCCGGCGCGCTGGCGCAGACGCGCTTCCTAGTCGAAGGTCTGCAGGTGAACGAAAAGAAGATGCGCGAAAATATCGACATCACCAACGGCCTGATCATGTCGGAAGCGGTGATGATGGGGCTCGGCGCCACCATGGGACGCAACCGCGCTCACGACGTCGTCTACGACATCTGCCGCGAGGTGGTGAAAACCGGCCGCCCGCTGGTCGACCTGCTCGCCGCGGACAAGGAGATCAGCAAGCACGCCAGCCGCAAGCAATTGGAGAAAATGGTCGATCCCGCCAATTATCTGGGCGTCGCCGGGGAAATGGTCGACCGCGTGCTGAAGATGCGGAAGAAATAGCGGTCCCCGCGAAGGCGGGAGCGACAACCTCAGGTGTTTTTCGGCATCGTCTTCCAAATCGCCAGCGCGACCATGAGCGTCGCCACGCCGATCATGAGGAACAGTGCTGGCACGGTGACGCCGAACTTCTGCATCACCGCGACTATCACTGTCGCGCCGGTCATGAATGCCGCGTTGAGCACGTTGACTGCCGCCACGATGCGCGCGCGGTAGGCGGCGCCGGCCCAGGCCTGCACCGCCGCGAAAGCCGGCACGATGAACAGCCCGCCGGCAATCGCCAGCCCGACAAGGTCAACCGCAACACGAACCCCGAGCGCCGTTGAAAATACCATGCCCGGCGCTTGCGGCGTCAAAGCGGTTACGGTGCCGTGGGTCGCAAGGCCGAGGTCAAGCGCGAAGGCGCCAAGCAACACGGCGCCGGCGAGCGTCGTCTTGAGCACGATGCGCCCACGCGCGATGGCCGCCGCCAGCGCGGAGCCGGCGCCGACCGCGATCGTAAACAGCGCGAGATAGGCGGTCACCGTGTCCTCGTTACCGCCGATCAGCGTCTTGATCAGCGGCGGTAACAGCGACAGCACGACAATGCCGACCAACCAGAACCAGCTTGTCACCATGGCGCCCCACCACAGCCGCGCGTCGGCGCGCAGATGACGGATCATCGTCAAGGTCGAGGCTGCGATATTGTCCGAAATCTTTAGCTGCGGTGCGCCTTCGCCGGTCGGCGGGATCAGCAGGCTGGCGAGCCAGCAAGCAAGCGCAAAGCCGATGAGCAGCGGAACGAAAACCGTGACATCGCCGCCGCGCGCGGCCAAACCGCCAACAATTGTGCCGGTGAGAATGGCAATAAAGGTCGCGCCTTCGACCAGCGCATTGGCCGTCGGCAATTCCTCGCGCCGTAAATGATCGGGCAGGATGCCGTATTTGATCGGGCCGAACAGCGCCCCCAAGACACCAAAACCGGCAAGCGCGGTATACAGGATGATCAGCGACTGCCAAGCGTAACCAGCGACCGCGATAGCGGCGACAAAGATTTCGACAAATTTCACGGTCTGCGCCACCCGCGCCTTGTCGTAACGGTCGGCCAGTTCCCCGCCGAGCGCGGACAGAAAGAAATAGGGCGCGATGAAAATTGCACTCGCCAGCGTGATCAAGGCTCCCGTATCGGCAGCACCCGAGCGGAACAGGATCAGGAAGACCAGCGCGGTTTTGAGAAAATTATCGTTGAATGCCGCGAAGAATTGGCACCAGAACAGCGGCGCGAAGCGCCTCGATAACATCAGGGGCGGCGGCATTGCCCCCAGTATTGCAAAGTTCCCGCGCCAGCGGGCGCCCCAAGCAATAAAAATGGGCGGCCCACCGGCCGCCCAAGGTTTTGCTTCAGACAGAACGCAGTTACGGAACGCAACTACAGACGGAACTTTCCTCCATCGGCGGAATCCACGACGATCGCGGCCATGCTCAAGGCAATAGCGATCACAAAGGTAATCGCGAACAGCTGGGTCCACATGGCGTAGCCTCCTCGTTGGCGCGGCGCGCGCGGGGAAGTCTGGGGCTAGCAACGCGCCGGCCCGAGTTTGGTTCCTGGGTTCTCGGTACCGGGTGCAGATTTTTGGTGACCAATTGTCATGCTAAAATCATACGATTGTCCGCGATAATGATTAAAGCTGGAGCGCGCCGGCGTCAGGTTCCAAGGGGCACCATGGCCGCTATTTTCAACGAGAGCACGATCGCCGCCGAGCCGGGGGAAACCGGCATGGCCCGCCAGCGCTTGCTCACCGAGGAACGCGTCGCGGGAACTCACATTCTGCTTGATCGGCTGCCGCTGGCGCCGGGCGGCGCCGCCGGCCTGAAGGTCCCAATGCACGCGCTGGGGTGGTTCTAAGTGCTGGATGGCGAGGCTGCGCCCACACATGGCGGGGGGGCGCGAGATCGACTGGACGCGCGAACCAGTGCTCGATTCCGAGCACGATGCGCGAAAGCGGACGCTCGGCATCGCAAGAGGGCCAATAGCTAGACCGTTGTTTAGGCAAGCTGAATATTAGGTTCCCGCCAAACGCTTAATGCATTAACATCTCATCGTCTGTGTCTGACCTATCTTACAAAGCGGTATCTCGTTCAGTAGGAAAATTTCCTCCTCAATGGAGTCCGATACATGATAGGCGATCCATTCCTCAATTATTTTGCACTCGGACTGCTTGTTTTTGTGGTCATTGTGATGTTTTACGGGATTATCGCGATCCATGACATCCCGGCCAAGATCGCCGAAAAACGCCATCATCCTCACGCAGACGCCATCCATGCGGCGGGGTGGGTCAGCCTGTTCACTCTCCATGTGTTGTGGCCGTTTCTCTGGATCTGGGCGATGGCTTACCAACCGGGACGCGGCTGGGGATTTTCGGAGGCCGGACACGGGCCATCCAATGATGCAAATGAAATCGAAGATTTGCGTCGCCGGGTCGCCGAGCTTGAAAAAAATAGAGCGAACCCTGGGGGCTGATCATGGAGCTTCTGCTCATCCTCATTTACGTTGCATTTTGTACTGTCGTTTTCAAACTCTTTAAAATCCCGGTCAACGAATGGTCGCTTGCGACTGCCGCACTAGGTGGAATATTCGGTATCGCTCTGCTCCTTCTGTTTATGAACTACAATCACCCGTTCACGACGAACGCCCGAATTTATTTTCCGGTGACTCCAATATTGCCGACCGTAAAAGGGCGCGTGGTTGAGGTACCGGTCAAAGCGAACACCCCGCTTAAGGAAGGGGACGTCCTGTTCCGTGTCGACCCGAAGCCATTCGAATACCGTGTTTCCGAGAAGAAGGCCGAGCTCGCAGAAGCCGAACAGAACGTCGGTCAGCTGAAGGCATCATTCGACCAGGCGAGCGCGCAAGCGCAAAGGGCCGATGCCCAGACCCAGTTGGCGCAACAGAACTATGATCGCCAAGCTCAGTTGTTCAAGACAAACGTTATAGCTCAAGCGACCCTCGACACCGCCAGTCGCAATCTCGATGTTTCAAAACAATCTCTCGCGGCGGCCAAAGCCGAAGAAGAACGCGCGAGGCTCGCCTACACCTCAAATGTCGGGGGTGTTAACACTGCCGTGGCGAAGCTTCGTGCCGAACTTGCCGATGCTGAATTCGACCTTGATCAGGCCACAACACGTGCGGCGGGTCCGGGGTTCGTGACGCAGGTTTCTTTGCGACCTGGAATGTATGCAGTCCCGCTGCAACTCCGAACCGCGATGCTTTTTGTCAATACCGGACCTCAGGATCAGGAGCTGGCGGCGGCATTCCAGCAGAATTCATTGCAGCGGGTCGATGCAGGCGATGAGGCCGAGGTTGCCTTCGAAGCTGTTCCAGGACGCGTATTCGAGGCAAAAGTGCGTACCGTCGTCGATGCAATCGCGGCCGGCCAAATACTAAGCTCGCTGCGCCTTATCGAGCCGGAAGCACGCACGACGACTGGTCGCGCCGTCGCCATCATCGATGTCACCGATGAAATGCGTAATTATCAGATCCCACTTGGTTCTACCGCCATGGTTGCTATCTACACGAAGCACTGGCATGAGCTTTCGCTGCTGCGCAAAATCCTGCTGAGGATGCACAGCTGGCAGAGTTACGTATTCACAGAAGAACATTAGCGATGAAGGATACCCCCGTTCGACGAACCGCCCGCACAGGTCTTTACGAAAAGGCGACGGGGGTCCTAATTTGGCTCGCATTTGCAGCGGTTGGCATCGGCGCGCGAGATCAAGGCGCATTCGCCGGCGGACGTGCTCAGTCCGGCTGATGTGTGAGTGAAAAGTGGTGCCGGCGGAGGGATTTGAACCCCCGACCACCCGCTTACGAAGCGGATGCTCTACCGCTGAGCTACGCCGGCTAGTAATGCGGGCCACTGATAGTGGCGCGGACCCGGATTGGCAATACACCCGGCGGCTTAACGAAACAGCTGCATGAAGCGCTGCCAGGGCGGCGGCGGCGGCGGCGTGGTGGGCTCCGGCACCGGATCGCTCTCCACCACGGCGGAATCCGGCCCCGGATCGTCGGGGGCGTGTACCAGCGGAATCACCGGTTCAACCGGCTTCGGCTTGACGGCCAATTTTGGCGATTTGCGGACCGGCGATTGCGGTTCGGCCTGCGCCGCGGGCGGCACGACCGCGATCGGCGCGGCGGCTGGCGGCGGGGTGACCTCGATCACCGGACGCGTGACGCCGAGTTCGGCCAACGGCAATTTCCAGGCGAAGCCGTCGAGTCGCCCGTTCGGCGACACCGGCAGCCAGCGCTCGGACACCACGCCGTCGGCGGTCCACACCGGATCGCCGGCCGCGCGCATGGCGCGGCCCATCCATTCGCGCACGCGGCCTTCGTCGCCGTGGTCGATCTCCTCGATTTCCGCCATCAGCGTGGCAACGCGCCGCGTCGGCGCCGAGAGATATGGCGCCAGCGCCGCCCGCGCAACGGCGAATTCGTGCGCATCGAGCGCGGCACGCGCCACCGCCAGCGCGCCTTCAAGCTGGCCCGGCAGCAGGCCGGCGAGCTTCTGCATGCGTGTGAGGCGTTCGCGCGCGCTGTCGCCGAGCCGCAAATTCGCGTAACCCTCGGCAAGGTCCGGATGCGGATTGACCACCCAGGCCTTCTCCAGGATCTTGCGCGCCTTGCGCTGCTCGCCCGCTTCCGCCAGGCGCCGTCCGGCCAGCGCCGCCGCTGGCACCAGATCGGGCGCGAGCTTCACTGCTTCCAGCACGGCCCCGCGCGATGCATCGCGGTCGATGTCTTCCAGCGCCAGCGCGCGCGCGGTCAGCAGCACCGCGCGCTTGCGCCGGTAGTCGGGTTTTTCGAGCGCGCCCTTCATGGCATCGAGCGCATCGAGCGCGCCGGCCCAGTCGGCCGCGGCGCAGCGATAATCGAGCACCGCCTGCCCGGCCCAGGCGGGCGCTGGCGATATTTTGCCCGCCTCCTCGGCGGCCAGCCGCGCGGCAAGCGCATCGTCGCGCCGCTGCGCTTCGATATAGAGGCCGCGCAGGCCCAACACCTTGGTGTCGTCGTGTCTGGTCATTTCGCGGAATGCGCGCTCGGCCCCGCTGCGGTCGCCGGACATTTGCGCCGATTGGGCGGTGAGCAACAGCCCCAGCGGATCGCCGGGCGACAACCGCGCCGCGTCGGCGGCGGCTCTGTGCGCGCCGCGCAAATCGCCGGCGCCGATCGCGATCAATCCGCGCGAGATCGCCAGATAGCCTTTCATGGCGCGGCGGTGCCGGAAGAACAGCGATACTTGTTCCGGCGAACGCAGGATGCCGCGCACGACGGCCCACACCGCCGTGAGCACGAGCACCAGCGCGGCGACGGCGAGCGCGGCCACCATCACCGAGGTTTCGATGTGGTAGCCCATCCAGGTGATGACGACATCGCCGGGCCGGTCGGCGACCCAGACAAAGCCGGCCGCCAGCACCGCAACCGCCAGCAGGAACGTGATCACCCGGATCATTGCGTCCCCACCTTAGACCCGAGCGCGCGCGCCGTGTCGGCGGCGTATTGACGCGCGGCGGCGAGCGCGGCCTGGCGAGCCTGTACCTTCGCGATCCAGCCCTGCGCCGGCGCGCGTGTCGCATTGGCGAGTTTGCCGAGATCGGCGAGCGCGGCCGGGATATCGGCCGTGGCGGCGTCGATCTCGAGGCGTGCCAGGACCGCGGAAGCGTCGTCGCCGACTGGCGCATTGACCGGGCGAACCCGCACCAGCCTTCCCGCATTGGCCTGCAACCGCTCGAGAAACCCGCCCTGCGGCGCCTGCGCGCCGGAAATCTTCAACATGGCCGGGAGCAGCGCGCGCAATTCCTGCGCCAGCGCCGGTGCCGCCGGCACGCCGGTTGCCGCGAACGGAGTGAGCGACGCCAAAGTCTTTTCGTCGGCGCCGAGCGATTTGGCCTGCGCAAGTTCGGCGCTAAACGGCGCCCCGCTCACCGCCGCGTCGCGCAATATTGCCGCGCTCAAGGCCAGCCGCGCGGCGGCGTCGGCTGAGGACGCTTTGGCGATGTCGTCGCGCGCAGCCTTCGCGGATTGTTCGAGCGCCGCGATGCGCTTTTGCAAGACGTCGAGCTCGGCCGACGAAATTCCGGCAGAAGTCTTCGCAACGTCCTGCACGCTGGCCTGCAAGTCCGCCACCGCCTTGGCGGCCGCATCGGCGCGCTCGCGCGCTTGGCTCGCACCAGCGGCGATATCGTCGGTTCGGCGATTGAGCGCGGTCAGCGCAATGCCGAGCGACTTCATGGCGTTATCGGCGGCGGTCAGCCGCTCGGCAACACTCGCGTCGCTCGCCGGAATACTTTTAATCGTCTCTTCGATCTTGCTCAGGCGCTGGGTCAGTGCGTCGATCGCTTTGGTGTCCGTCACAACTGGCGGAGTTTTATCGGTCGACACCGCGTAGCGCACCGGCACCAGGCCGGTCAGCCAGAGCGCAACCAAAACCAGCGCCACGACGATCCCGCCGGCAACTCCTGCAGCAAGGGTTGCCCAAACGCTAGAACCATTGCGCCCGCTTGCAGGGGGAGACGCGTCACCCGCAGGCGTCGGCTGCGGCTCTTGCGCGGACGACGGCGACCCGGAGGCAGCCGGCTCCGCCGCCTGCGGCGGCGGCATTTCCGTGGCGGTGAGATCGATGGTCGGCGCCGCGCGCTTCTTGCGGCGCGATCCCTGAGCCGCTTCTTTGGGCGCGCTTGGCGAGGCTCCTTCGGGCGCTTCCGGCGTCGTGTGTTTGTCTGCCATACCGTTCCTCGACGAATCGGCCCACCCGCATTCTGGAAATAACGCAATTGGCGCAAAGGCGCCAATCAACCCTGCGGCCGCTCCAGGCTTGCGATCAGGGCCGCCTCATCCGGCCGCGGCGCGATGGCGATACGGCTGGCGCCGGCGCGACTTAGCGGCTCGGCGATCTGCGCCGACAGGCAGATATGCCGCACCGCCAGCGCCTGCTTATCGACGCCCGCTTGGGCCGCTCCAGCCAAATAATTCTCAGCGCTGCGCTTTGAGAAATGCAGTACGGCGTCGACCTCGCCGCCCTGCAGCGCCACGGTCAGCTCGGGCGGAAACGGTGCGGTGGCCGCGCGGTAAACGACCGCCATCTCCGCCGCAATGCCGTGCACGACCAGCTCGCCCACCAGGTCGGCGGCGCGGTCCTCGCCGGCCAGATAAAGCAGCGGCGCCGACGCGTCGGCGTGCCGCCCGGCGATGAGTCGTACCAGATCGCGGACGTCGCCGCCGGCCGAGGTGACGTCGGCAAATCCCACTTCGCGCGCGGCGTCGGCGCTACGCCGGCCGACAGCGAACAGCGGCAACTTAAACAACGCCTTGCGCGCCGGATTGCCGGCGACAGCGCCGGGCGCATTGGCGCTGGTGATGATGGCGCCGCCCCAGGTGCCGGAAAGATCGGCCGCCACCGCGTCGACCCGCATGAGCGGCGCGACCAGCACATCGTGCCCGCACGCGCGCAATGTGGCGGCGGTGCGGTCGCTGTCGGCCTGCGGGCGGGTGACGACGAGGCGCATGGATTAATTAAAAAAAGCCGGGACCGGCGTGTTGTTTCAATGCGCGGCCGGCGTCGGCACCGATGGTCGTCGCATCCCTGCGCCCGCCAGTAACCGACGTTTCATGCGCCGCGCTACCGTCTGGCTTAGCGATCAGCCCGCGGAACTGCAGCACATCGCCCGACAGCGTCGCATGCCCGCCGATCGGCGTCTTGCAGGAGCCGTCGAGCTCGGCCAGGAAGGCGCGCTCGCAGGCAATCGCCGTTGAGGTGTCGGCGTGATCGATACGCGCCAGCACTTCGCGCGTGCGCGCGTCGTCCGCGCGCGCCTCGATGCCGATGGCGCCTTGCGCGACCGCCGGGAGAAATTCTTCCTCGCTCATGATTTTGGTCGCATGCTGCGTCAGTCCGAGCCGTTTCATGCCTGCGAGCGCAAGAATTGTTGCATCCACTTCGCCGGCGTCGAGCTTGCGCAATCGCGTCTCCACGTTGCCGCGCAGCGGCACCACGCGCAGATCGCCGCGTATGCGTTTGGCAATCGCCTGCCGGCGCAGCGAGGCGGTGCCGAGCGTCGCGCCTTGCGGCAGTTCAGCCAGCGAGCCCGCTTTGCGGCTGATGAACACGTCGCGCGGGTCTTCGCGCTCCAGGCAAGCCGTCAGCATCAACCCCGGTTGCGAGAAAGTCGGCATGTCCTTGGCCGAATGCACGGCGAGATCGATACGGCCGTCCAACAGCGCCTCCTCGATCTCCTTGGTGAACAGGCCCTTGCCGCCGACTTCGGCCAGCGGCCGGTCCTGGATGGCATCGCCGGATGTGCGGATGATCTTGAGCTCGATCGCCTCCTCGTCCAGCCCGAGCGCCGCGGCCAACCGGGCGCGCACGGTGCGCGCCTGGAACAGCGCCAGCGGGCTGCCGCGCGTGCCGATGCGTAAGGGGGCGGTGGATTGCGTCATATTACCTCTCGATGCTAGGGGCTCCTTTTAGTGCACCCTCCCTGTAAAAGGGAGGGCCGGAGGAAGAAATGATCGTTCTCGGCATCGAGACGACCTGCGACGAGACCGCCGCGGCGGTGGTGGAACGTTTAGAGGACGGCCGCGGCAAGATTCTGTCCAATATCGTGCTGTCGCAGGTCAGCGAGCACGCTGCATTCGGCGGCGTGGTGCCCGAGATTGCCGCCCGCGCCCATGTCGAAGCGCTCGATCTGATCATCGCCAAAGCCATGGCGCAGGCCGATCGCGGCTACGACCAGATAGACGGCGTCGCCGCCGCCGCCGGGCCCGGACTGATCGGCGGTGTGATTGTCGGGCTGACCACCGCCAAGGCGATTGCGCTAGTCAAGCGCAAGCCGCTGATCGCGATCAATCATCTCGAAGCCCATGCGCTCACCGCGCGGCTGACCGACGCCACGCCGTTTCCCTATTGCCTGTTCCTCGCTTCCGGCGGCCACACCCAGATCGTCGCGGTGCGCGGCATCGGCGACTACGTACGCATTGGCACTACGCAGGACGACGCCATCGGCGAGGCGTTCGACAAGACCGCCAAGCTGCTCGGCCTCGGCTATCCGGGCGGGCCGCAGGTCGAGAAAGAAGCCGCGCGCGGCGATGCCGCACGCTTTGCGCTGCCGCGGCCGATGCACGGACGCAAGGACGCGGATTTCTCGCTGTCGGGTCTGAAAACCGCGCTGCGGCTCGAAGCGGAAAAAATAGCGCCGCTATCCGACCAGGACGTCGCTGACTTGTGCGCTTCGTTCCAGCAGGCGGTGGTAGAGGTGGTGCTCGACCGGCTGCGCGCGGGCTTGCATCTGTTCCGTACGCGTTACGGCGCGCCGACCGCGCTGGTCGCAGCCGGCGGCGTCGCCGCCAATCAGGCGATCCGCAAAGTGCTGCACCGTCTCGCCTTCGGGGTCGGCACCGTGCTGGTGGTGCCGCCGCTCGAGCTGTGCACCGACAACGGCGCCATGATCGCCTGGGCCGGCTGCGAGCGGCTGGCGCTCGGGCTCACCGATCCGCTCGACGTCGCGCCGCGCGCGCGCTGGCCGCTCGATGAGATCGCGGCGGCGAAGGGCAAGCTGCAACGCACGGCGGCCTACAAATGAGCACCGCGATCAACCGCATCGCCGTGCTCGGAGGCGGCGCCTGGGGAACGGCGCTGGCGCTGACTTGCGCGCGCGCCGGGCGCGAAGTCACGCTGTGGGAATTCGACGCCGGCAATGCCGAGCATCTCGCCAGCAAACGCGAGAGCCGCTTCCTGCCCGGCGTGCGCCTCGAAGACGGCATCAAGGTGACGCGCGCGCTGGCCGAGGCCTCGCGCAGCGATGCGATCCTGCTGGTCGTTCCGGCGCAGGCCGTGCGCGCGGTCATCAAATCGCTGGCGCAAACGACCGCGGCGGGTTTGCCGCTGATCGCCTGCGCCAAGGGCATCGAGCACGGCACGCACAAATTCATGTCGGAGATCATTGCCGAATGCGCGCCTAACGCGCTGCCGGCCATCCTGTCCGGCCCGAGCTTCGCCGCCGACGTGGCGCGCGGATTGCCGACCGCGGTGACGATCGCGGCGCCCGATGCAACGATCGCCGGCGCGCTGGCGCAGGCGATCAGTTCCGGTACGTTCCGGCCTTATCACTCGACCGACGTGCGCGGGGTCGAGCTCGGCGGCGCCACCAAGAATGTGCTGGCGATCGCCGCCGGCATTGTCACCGGACGCGGGCTCGGGGCGAGCGCCTTGGCGGCTTTGACCACGCGCGGGTTCGCCGAGCTGGTGCGTTTCGGCAAGGCGTTTGGCGCGCGCACCGAGACGATGATGGGGCTTTCGGGCTTGGGCGATCTGATCCTCACGTGCTCCACGCCACAGTCGCGTAATTTTTCGTTCGGTATCGCGCTCGGCAAAGGCGAAAAACCCGACGGCGCCGCGCACGGCAAATTGGCCGAGGGCGTATTCACCGCGCCGGCGCTGCTGGAGATGGCGCGCGCGAAAAACGTGGAGATGCCGATCTGCGCTGCGGTGGCCGCCGTGCTGGCGGAACAATTGAGCGTGGACGCCGCTATCGAGTCGCTGCTCACGCGCCCGATCAAGTCGGAAGAATAAGTTTCACTTCTCCCCGTAAACGGGGAGAGGGAAAGAAGCCGAGAAATGACATGGCCTACTGGCTGATGAAGTCCGAGCCCGGCGCGTGGTCGTGGCAGCAGCAGATGAAAAGCGGCGCCAAGGGCGAAGCCTGGTCGGGCGTGCGCAATCATCAGGCCAAGCTCAATCTGATGAAAATGAAGAAGGGCGACCGCGCCTTGTTCTATCACTCCGGCGAGGAGAAGGCCGCCGTCGGCATCGTCGAAATCGTGCGCGCGCAATATCCCGACCCGACCGCCAAGCCGGGCGAGCCGTGGGTGGTCGTCGACGTGAAGGCGGTTGAGCCGCTGCCCAAGCCGGTGACGCTCGATGCGATCAAGGCCGAGCCGAGGCTCAAGGCGATGGTGCTGGCCAACAACACGCGGCTGTCGGTGCAGCCGGTGACCGACGCCGAGTGGAAACTCGTGTGCAAGATGGGCGGGCTGTAGCGGGAGGACCTCCATGACCTTCGCAGGCATCAATTACTGGGCGGTGCTGGTGGCAGGCGCTATCGGCTTTGGCTTCGGCGGCGTCTGGTATCGCCTGCTGGCCGAGCCATGGAAGGCGGCGCACGGTTTCAGCACGGAGCAAATCCGCGCCCACCACGGCACCGGCATGGCGCCCTGGCCGCTCGTCATCGCGCTCGTCGCCGACCTGATCATGGCCTGGATGCTGGCCGGCGTGATCGGCCATCTCGGCGCCGTGACGATCAAGAACGGCGTGGTCACCGCCGCCTTCGTCTGGTTCGGCTTCGTTATCACTACCCTGATAGTGAACAACACCTTCGGCATGCGCAGCGCCAAACTGATCGCCATCGATGGCGGCCATTGGCTGGCGGTCTTGCTGTTGATGGGCGCGATCATCGGCGCCTGGGGGGTGTAAGTAGCCCTATATGCCCCACCAAAGTGGGGGTTCCCGCGCCTTGTCGCGCCCGTAAGCGCCGTCGCATAATGGGCTCAGGCAGAAATGCATAATCGCCGCCGGGGCAACCGGATGTGCGTGGGAGGATGTTCCGATGTCCGACAAGATCTATGACGTTCCGCCTGCGTGGCAGAAACGCGCCTTCGTCGACAAAGCCAAGTACAACGAAATGTATGCGCGCTCGATCAAGGACCCGAACGGGTTCTGGGCCGAGCAGGCCAAACGCATCGACTGGATCAAGCCGTTCAGCAAGGTCAAGAACACCTCCTACGATCCGCACAACGTCTCGATCAAATGGTTCGAGGACGGCACGCTCAACCTCGCCTACAATTGCGTCGACCGGCATCTCGCCAAGCGCGGCGACCAGGTCGCCATCCTGTGGGAAGGCGACGATCCGAAAGAAGACCGGAAGATCACCTACAAGCAATTGCATGCCGAAGTCTGCCGCTTCGCCAACGTGCTCAAGGCGCGCGGCGTCAAGAAGGGCGACCGCGTCACCATCTACATGCCGATGATCCCCGAAGCGGCGATCTCCATGCTCGCCTGCGCGCGCATCGGCGCGGTCCACTCCGTGGTGTTCGGCGGCTTCTCGCCCGACTCGCTCGCCGGCCGCGTCGACGACTGCAAATCCGACGTCATCGTCACCGCCGATGAAGGCATCCGCGGCGGCCGCAAGATTCCGCTCAAGGCCAATACCGACGCCGCCTGCGACAAGGTCGGGCACGTCACCAGCATCATCGTCGTGCGCCGCACCGGCGAGAAGGTGAACATGAAGGCCGGGCGCGACGTCTATTATGACGAGATCGCCAAGACCGTGCCGGCCGATTGCCCGTGCGAGGAGATGAACGCGGAGGACCCGCTGTTCATTCTTTACACGTCAGGCTCGACCGGTAAGCCGAAAGGCGTGCTGCACACCACCGGCGGCTACGGCGTCTACACCGCGATCACCCACCAATACGTGTTTGACTATCACGACGGCGACATCTACTGGTGCACCGCCGACGTCGGCTGGGTCACCGGCCACAGCTACATCGTCTATGGCCCGCTCGCCAACGGCGCCATCACCATGATGTTCGAGGGCGTGCCGAACTATCCGACCACCTCGCGCTTCTGGGAAGTGTGCGACAAGCACCAGGTCAACATCATCTACACTGCGCCGACCGCGATCCGCGCGCTGATGCAGGGCGGCAACGATCCGGTGAAGAAGACCTCGCGCAAGTCCTTGCGCCTGCTCGGCACCGTCGGCGAGCCGATCAACCCGGAAGCCTGGGAGTGGTACTACCACGTGGTCGGCGAGGATCGCTGTCCGATCGTCGACACCTGGTGGCAGACCGAGACCGGCGGCATCCTGATCACCCCGCTGCCGGGCGCCATCGCCCAGAAGCCCGGCTCGGCGACGCTGCCGTTCTTCGGCATCATTCCGCAGATCGTCGACGCCGAAGGCAACGAGCTCAAAGGCGCCGGCAGCGGCAACCTGTGCATCGCCGACGCCTGGCCGGGCCAGATGCGCACGGTCTACGGCGACCACGAGCGCTTCGTGCAGACCTACTTCTCGACCTATATCGGCCGCTACTTCACCGGCGACGGCTGTCGCCGCGACGAGGACGGCTACTACTGGATCACCGGCCGCGTCGACGACGTGATCAACGTCGCCGGCCATCGCCTCGGCACTGCCGAAGTGGAAAGCGCGCTGGTGGCGCATCCGAAGGTGTCGGAAGCCGCCGTGGTCGGCTACCCGCACGACATCAAGGGCCAGGGCATCTACGCCTATGTGACGCTGATGGCGGGCGAGCAGCCCACCGACGAGCTGCGCAAGGAGCTGGTCGCCTGGGTGCGCAAGGAGATCGGACCGATCGCCTCGCCCGACCTGATCCAGTTCTCGCCCAGCCTGCCGAAGACGCGCTCGGGCAAGATCATGCGGCGAATCTTACGCAAGATCGCGGAGGACGAGTTCGGCAATCTCGGCGACACCTCGACGCTGGCCGAGCCGGCCGTGGTCGACGATCTGGTGCACAACCGGCAGAACAAGAAGGTCGGGGCCAAGGCGGGGGCGTAAAAAGCCTGCTCGCTTCACCTCTCCCACAGGGAGAGGTCGGCGCACAAAGTGCGCCGGGTGAGGCGTTACGGACTATCGAGAGTCACTTGCCCCCTCACCCCGACCCTCTCCCCCCAGGGGAGAGGGAGCGCGCCTAGTGCGCGGCAAGCTTCCACCTAAAGCTATCGCCTACGCGTCGGCCAGCGTATGGCCGGTGCCGTGGGTCAGGTCGTGGATTTTGCGCGTGCGGGCGACTTCGCTGCGCGCACCCGCGTTGTGCGTGAACAGCTCCATGGTCTCGGTCTCACCGTCCACGACAGGGGTAAGCGCGGCGTCGGTGTAACGATGCCGGTCCGGATCCTTCTGCACGTCGCGGCGGATGCGGTCGAGCTGCAGCCAGTAGCGCACGAGGCGGAAAATCTTGGTCGCGACTTCCCGGGCGCGCTTGGGATAGAACGTCCATATCGATTCGATCGGCATGCCATAGCGGCGATCAAGCCGATATCTGCGGCGGAATATACCGGCCTGCAGCGGATGCAGGTGCTCAATCGGCACCGCCTGCGAAAACATGAACAAGAGCGCGGTCAAATGCGACACGCCGAGACCGAAAGCGGCGGCGCGGCGGATGATCGTGCGGATATGCTCGGGCGTATAGTAGATGTCCCAGGCTTCGCGATAGATGCCTTCCCACTCCTCTTTCGACATCTTCGGATGCGCGGTGACGATCTGCTCGACGTCGTATTTGTTCATGTCGGGGTCCATCCAGGCCCCCTTGCCGTATAACACCTTGTGGTCTTCCGAGCCCGGCAGCGGCGTCAGGCAGAAGAATTCCAGGATGTCGAGCGGCAGTTCTTTCTTGATGATCTCGATATCCTCGCGGATCGAGGCCGCCGTGTCGGCTGGGAAGCCGAGGATATAGCCGGCGTAAGTGATCACCTTCGCCGTCTTCCAGGCCAGGATCATCTGGCGATATTCGGTGATCTTGTTCTGCCGCTTCTTGGCCGCCAGCAGGTTGGCCGGATTGATATTCTCGAGTCCGAGGAACACCTTGCGCACGCCGGCGCGCGCGGCCTTCTCGATGAAGTTCGGTATCTTGTGACAGAGCGTATCGACCTGGATGATCATCCTGATGTCGAGGCGGTCGCGCTCGCGCAGCTCAATGATCCGGTCGAAGATCGGCTCCCAATCCTTGTTGCGCGCGAAATTATCGTCGGTGACGAAGAACCACCGGAAGCCGAGCTTTAAGTGCTCGCGCAGCAGACGTTCGATATCGTCCGGCGTGCGTCGACGCGATTTGCGGCCCTGCACATTGATGATGGTGCAGAACGAACATTGGTAGGGGCAGCCGCGGCCGGCGTCAAAGCTCGCGTAGTGGCCGGCGGTGCGCTTGATGTTCGCCGCCGGCAGGAACGGCGTCGGCACCCCTTCGAGCCCAGGCAGTTCGGCCATGTAGTTGTAGACCGGCTTCAGCGTGCCGTGCGCGGCGTCCTGCAGCACGGTGTCGATACGGCCCTCTTCCGCTTCGCCGGCAAACAGGCTGCAGCCCATGTCGAGCGCGAATTGCAGGTCGGCCTGCATGTCCGGCAACATGGCGATACAGCCGGAAACATGGAAACCGCCGATCACCACCGGTATGCCGGCTTCGCGCAACGGGCGCGCGATATCGACCGCACGCGGGAACTGGTTCGACTGCACGCCGACCAGCCCCACCATGCCGAAGCCGTCGTGCTGCTTGAACTGCGCGATGATCTCTTTGACGTTGACGCGCGTGTTGGTTTCGTCGATCGCCTCGATATCGATGGTGACGTCGAGCCCGAGCGCCTGCCGGTCGTTGGCGTCGGCGGCGAGCGCATAGACGGTTGCCAGCGAGTTCGCCGGAATGGAGGAGCGCGCCCATTGAATGACGTAGCCTTCGGCGTCGTAATGCGACGGCTTGATCAGCACCAGTTGAAAACGGCGCTTTTGGGTGGCGGCCGGCGCCAGCATTGATGTGACTCCCCCACTCTACAGGTCACAGCACAGGTCGCAGCAGCGTCAAATTCAAGCTTTCATATAATTCGCATAGATCATAGGCCTTGAAAACCGCCTATTTGGCTCGCTTTGCGAGCGCACGGGCGGTAAGTCCTTGAGGGAACTCCGGAAGCGCGGGTATCCGGCCTATTAATCATTTTTTACGCTATTTCGAGCTTTCGCCCGCGAATTCGTGCCCTGGGATTATGATGCCCCGAGCTTGAAAGCCTAGGGCAGTCGCGATGGTTCGGCGTGCGGCATTATGGGTTGCAGTCGCGGCGGGGGCTGCGCTCTTGATGGGCCCGGCAGCGATTGCGGGCACCGGCAATGTCGTCAGCTTTTCCGGCTTCGCACCCGGCACCATCGTGGTCATAACCCACGAGCGCCGGCTTTATTATGTGCTCGACGGCAGCCGCGCATTGCGCTTCCCGGTCGGCGTCGGCCGCGCCGGCATGACCTGGAGCGGAAACGCGCGAGTCGAAGGCAAATACATCCAGCCGGCCTGGGCGCCGCCCGATTCCATCCGGCGCGAAAATCCGCGGCTACCGGAGCTCATTCCCGGCGGCGCTCCCAACAATCCGATGGGCGCCGCAGCGCTCACCTTACGCGGCGGCGAATACGCCATCCACGGCACCAATCGCCCGGGTTCGATCGGCGGCTTCGTCTCGCACGGCTGTATCCGGATGTACAACAGCGACATCCGCGAGCTCTATCGGCTGGTCGCTGTCGGCACGCCGGTGGTCGTCGAGCGCTGAGGCTCGCAGCGCATTTATCCGCACCAGCTTTCGCGCCGGCCGCCGCAATAGCGGCGCGCGTAGCCGCCCTCGAACAGCGCCTCGGAAACGTTCGGCGTTTGCGCGGTAGACACATCGGCATCGACGCGGCCGCCATATTTGTCCTGCCCGATGCGCGAGACGGCAACCGCACCTTCTGCGAGCAAGCGCGTCAGCGCATCGCGCCGACGCGTTGCGGCAGCACGGAGGATCGCTGCGCTAGGAACATAGTCCGATCTTGCCGCCTGGCATCGATTCGCGCAAACGCAATCTACGGTAGCAATTAAATGTTTTACTAGCATATAGTGCTCCGCCGGCTCAGCTTAAACCTGTGTGTCGTTGAGGTTTTTTCGCTTTCTTTCGCGTCCCAGCCACAATTCGTGGCAATGATCGCAGCGATGCCTCGCCCGCGCACCTCCCCGCAGCCGGAAGTCCCCGGCCTCGCCGCCCGACGGATCGCCGCCGATATTCTCGACGGCGTCCTGCGGCGCAAGATCGCGCTCGACGAGCAACTGTCGGGCAAGTCGGCTCATGCCGGCCTCGCCGGACTTGCCGACCGCGACCGCGCGCTGATGCGCCGGCTCACCGCCACCGTGCTGCGACGGCTCGGTACCTTGCGTCACCTGCTTGGCGGATTTCTCGACAAGGGCTTTCCATCCGAAGCCCCGCGCGTGGAAACCATTCTGCTGATCGGCGCCGCGCAAATCCTCTGGCTCGAGGTGCCCGATCACGCCGCAGTCGATTTGTCCGTGCGCCTGGCGCAAGCCGACCGCCGCGCGGGGCGCTACGCCGGCCTGATCAACGCGGTGCTGCGCCGCGTAACGCAAAGCCGCCCCACCGCTCTGCCGGCCCGGGTCACACGCGACACGCCGGAATGGTTGGTCAAGCGCTGGACCAAGCGCTATGGCGCCGAAACCGCACGCGCGATTGCGGAGACTAACGGCCACGAGCCCGCACTCGATCTCACCGTGAAATGCGACGCCGAGTCATGGGCCGAGCGCCTGCGCGGGCGCGTACTGCCGACCGGAACCGTGCGCACTTTCGCGCAGGGCGCGGTCTCGCTGCTGCCCGGCTTCAGCGAAGGCGCCTGGTGGGTGCAGGATGCCGCCGCAGCGCTGCCCGCCCGCCTGCTCGGCGACGTGCGCGGCAAAGCGGTCGCCGATCTGTGCGCGGCGCCGGGCGGCAAGACCGCGCAACTTGCATTCGCCGGGGCGCGCGTCACCGCGCTCGACCGCTCGGCGGCGCGGCTCAATCGCGTCGCCGAGAATCTGACGCGGCTTGCGCTGCAAGCCGAGACCGTCGCCGCCGATGTGCTGGAATGGTGGCCTGAATCGTCCGATGGCGGTTCGTTCGACGCCGTCCTGCTCGATGCGCCCTGCTCTTCCACCGGAACCATCCGGCGCCACCCCGACGTGCCCTGGCTTAAGAGCGACGGCGATATCGCCGTGCTGGCGTCCTTGCAGCAGCGGCTGCTCGATCGCGCGATCGATCTGCTCAAGCCCGGCGCAACGCTTGTTTATTGCGTCTGCTCACTGGAGCCGGAGGAAGCCGAGAACCAGATCGCGGCCCTGCTGGCACGCGATCCGCGCGTCGTCCGCACGCCTGTTGCGGCGCAAGAGGTTTACGGCCGGGCCGAATTCCTGACCGCGGATGGCGACCTGCGCACGTTGCCGCCGCAATTGCCCGATCCCGATCCACGCTGGGGCGGGCTCGACGGATTCTATGCTGCCCGGCTCACCCGCAAAGCCTAGGGCAGGGCAGGCATATTGGACCTTTCGCGACCCTTCGCTATCGTACGGAATGTGCGCGAGAATCAGGCCGCGCCGCAGGGGACGAACGGCTTCATGATGCTGGTTTCGGTGGCGGAGCGGGCCAGGCTCTCCGTGCTCATCGGGCGCCGCGCATTCCGCAGTCTGTTCGGTCGCGTCAGCGGGCATCCGCTGCTGCGCTGGCGGTTCGGTTCGACCAAAACCGACCGGCTGGTGATCGCGCCGCAGGACCTGCGCACCGCCGACGCCACCCGCGCCAGCGAGATCTATGCCGGCCGCTTCGCCTTCGCCGGCAAGGTGGTGATCTGCGACCGCCGTTCCCCATTCGAGATGACGCCACCGTCCGACGAATGGGCGGTGATGCTGCTCTCCTTCTCCTGGCTGCGCCACCTGCGCGCCGCCGATAGCGCGATCACTCGCGCCAATGCGCGCTCGCTGATCGACGACTGGATCAATTTGCAAGGCGGCTGGCATCCGGTCGGCTGGCGCATCGATATTCTCTCGCGCCGCATCATCTGCTGGGTCAGCCAGGCGCCGTTTATATTGCAGGACGCCGACGCGCGCTTTTATCGCCGCTTTCTGCGCAGCCTGTCGCGTCAGGTACGCTACCTGCGCCGCTCGCTGACGCAATCGCGCGACGGGCTGCCGCGGCTGCAGGCGGTGATCGCGCTCAACTATGCGACGCTGTGCATGCAGGGGCAGTCCGGCAAGATACGCGCCAATGCGCGCCGCCTGATCGAGGAACTGCGGCGCCAGATCCTTCCCGACGGCGGCCATATCAGCCGCAATCCCGGCGCGCTGATCGATCTGCTGGTGGACCTGTTGCCGCTGCGGCAATTGTTCACCGCCCGCCATCTGCAGCCGCCGCAGGCGCTCAACAACGCCATCGATCGCATGATGCCGATGCAGCGGTTTTTCCGCCACGCCGACGGCAATTTCGCGCAATTCAACGGCATGGGTCCGACGCCGGTCGACCTGCTCGCCACCGTGCTCGCTTATGACGACGCGCGCGGCACGCCGGTATCGAACGCGCCGCACTCGGGCTATCAGCGCATCGACGCCGGATCGACCGCGCTGCTGATGGACACCGGCCGCCCGCCGCCGCTGGCCTTGAGCCAGGAGGCGCATGCCGGTTGTCTGGCGTTCGAATTGTCGTGGAAGCAACAACGGCTGGTGGTCAATTGCGGCCTGCCGGCGGTGAACAAGGAAAACTGGCGGCAGGTGGCGCGCGCCACCGCGGCGCATTCCACCGTCACGTTCAACGAAACATCGTCGTGCCAGTTTTTCGAATCCAGCCGGTTGCGACGGTTGTTGTTCGGCACGCCGATCGTCGGCGGACCCCGCAATATCGACGTGGCGCGCGAAGACTTGGCCGAAGGCACGACTTTGACCGTCTCGCACGACGGCTATGCCGCCGCCTTCGGGGTGATCCACCACCGTATGCTGCGGCTTAGCCCCGACGGCCGCGCGCTCGACGGCGAGGACAGTTTCATGTCGGCCGCCGGGACCGCGCTGCCGGCGCACAAGCCGGACGAATACGCCATCCGCTTTCATCTGCATCCGGCGATCAAAGCCAACCGGCTGGCGGACGGCCGCGGCGTGATCCTGCTGCTGCCCGACCGCGAGCTGTGGACATTCAGCAGCTATGGCGAGGCGGTCGAGATCGAAGAAAGCGTATTCCTGTCCGGCTCGGACGGCCCGCGCCGCACCGTCCAGATCGTGATTTACGGCCATGCCCGCGGCGAGCCCAAGGTGCGCTGGAGCTTCCGCCATAGCCCGCCGGTGCCGCCGGGTACCCGCCCCGAGCGGGCGGACGAGCCGGAATTACCGCTGTAATCATTATTGCGATGAAGCCTGTGGATGCGCAGGGCAGGCAGCATTCTGCCGCATACACTTCCGCCCGCTTCGTGTGCTAGCTCCTCGCCCAAGGAAAGCACATGACCAGCCACCTGCGCCGCGTTACCCGTGGCCTGCTGTCGGTATCCGACAAGACCGGGCTTATCGAGTTCGCCAAAGCTCTCGCCGCCTACGGCGTCGAGCTCGTCTCCACCGGCGGCACCGCCAAGGCGCTGAAAGACGCCGGCCTCAGGGTGATCGACGTCGCCGAGATCACCGGCTTTCCCGAAATGATGGACGGCCGCGTCAAGACCCTGCACCCGAAGGTGCATGGCGGCTTGCTGGCGATCCGCGCCAACAAGGAGCACGCCGCGGCGATGGACAAGCACGCCATCAAGCCGATCGATCTCCTGGTTGTGAACCTCTATCCGTTCGAGGCGACCGTCGCCAAAGGCGCCGCGTTTGACGACTGCGTCGAGAATATCGACATTGGCGGGCCGGCCATGATCCGCGCCGCCGCCAAGAACCACACCGACGTGAGCGTGGTGGTGGAGCCCGCCGACTACGAAAAGGTGCTGGCCGAACTTGCCCTGCATAGCGGCATGACGTCGCTCGAGCTGCGGCAGAAGCTCGCCGCCAAGGCTTACGCGCGCACCGCGGCTTACGACGCGGCGATCTCCAACTGGTTCGCCGACACGCTGCACGACAGCGCACCCGACTACCGCGCCTTCGGCGGCAAGCTGATCCAGTCGTTGCGCTATGGCGAGAACCCGCACCAGAGCGCGGCGTTCTACCGCGGCGCAAGCGAGCGCTTCGGCGTGGCGTCGTCGCGCCAGTTGCAGGGCAAGGAACTGTCCTACAACAACATCAACGACACCGACGCGGCCTATGAATGCGTCGCCGAGTTCGACGCCAGGCGCACCGCGGCCTGCGTGATCGTCAAGCACGCCAATCCGTGCGGCGTGGCGGAAGGCGCTAGCCTGCTCGACGCCTATCGCAAGGCGCTGGCCTGCGATTCCACCTCCGCCTTCGGCGGCATCGTGGCGCTCAACCGCAAGCTCGACGCCGAGGCCGCCAAGGCTATCACCGAGATCTTCACCGAGGTGATTATCGCGCCCGACGCCAGCGATGAGGCGATCAAGATCGTCGCCGCGAAAAAGAATCTGCGCCTGCTGCTGGCCGGCGGGTTGCCCGATCCGCGCGCCGAAGGCCTGACCGTGAAATCGGTGGCCGGCGGGCTGCTGGTGCAATCGCGCGACAATGCGGTGGTGGACGAGATGCAGCTCAAGACCGTCACCAAGCGTGCGCCGAGCGAGAAGGAACTGGCCGACCTGCGTTTCGCCTTCCGCGTCGCCAAGCACGTGAAGTCGAACACCATTGTCTACGCCAAGGGGCTCGCCACGGTCGGCATCGGCGCAGGACAGATGAGCCGGGTCGATGCCGCGCGCATCGCCGCGCACAAGGCGGAAGACGCCGCCAAGGAATTGAAGCTGCCGGCGCCAATGACCAAAGGTTCGGTGGTCGCTTCCGACGCCTTCTTCCCGTTCGCCGACGGCCTATTGGTGGCGATCGAGGCCGGCGCCACCGCGGTGATCCAGCCCGGCGGTTCCATGCGCGACGCCGACGTGATCAAGGCCGCCGACGAGCACAACGTGGCGATGGTGTTCACCGGCACGCGGCATTTCAGGCATTAGGTTGCTATTGGAACGTCACGGTCGCGATAGCGCGATTGACCTTGTCCCGCGGCCAGACGGTGACCGGCCCCGGTGCCCCGCCAGGGGTGGCGATATTAGTGCCCTGACCCGGCCTATTGAGGATCCTCGCGCCTGCCGGGTTCGACACGCGTACGGCACCTTCGGCAAGGAACACGCCGAGTGCCTGACCGTCGATTGGCCCGCCCCAGAACTCCGTCCCGCGAATGCCAATGGTCGCGACCGGCGTTGTCACGTTGACGTCGGAGCGCTGCATTTTCGACACTTGGCCGGAGACGAACCGGAAGGCACCGACGACGGCAACTTTCATCGCTCCGCGGCCTGCGGCCGGGTCGAACACGTACCGATCGAGCGTCAGCTTCGCCGTCTCGCTGAGCGTTAGTCGTGTATTGTCTTTGAAGGTGAGTTCCAGCCGCGCTGCGGGACCGGTCGTTACGACCTCGTTGAGAAAGACTGACGCGTTGAGGCCAAGCGGCCGTGTGGTGCCGCCATTCGTTGCGCTTGCGTCTCCTTGTATCCGACTAACCGCGCCGATCGCCTCCTGCGCTGGAACCTTGCCGCCGGCAAAGCCAAAAAATAGCGCCACGGTAATGACGATCAGCCGATGCAACATTGCGTCCGCCCGTGCGAAACCCATCGAATTTGGCCCCTCGAAGACGCGCCTTGCAATACTAACACTATACGCGAAGGGGTCTATTCTGTCGCGATGGGTTGGCCTGTTAATCGGAAGCCGAGACAATTTGACAATCAGAACTGTCGGTTCGCGTTGTTATGCCAAATTTACTCGATTTCCGGCTAGCCTACTCATGTCCAAGCGCGACTCATCGGGGAGGCGGTCATGGATGCTATTTCCGACCTGATAGTTTGGCTCATCATTGGCGCAATTGCTGGCTGGCTCGCGGGCCTAATAATGAAGGGCTACGGGTTCGGCCTCATCGGTAACATCGTGGTCGGCATCGTTGGCGCGATCATTGCCGGCTGGCTCTTGCCGCTACTCGGGATCGTTATCGGCGGCGGCATCATCGCGGCGATCATCAATGCTGTCATCGGGGCTGTTATTCTTCTGCTGATAATCGGGTTCTTCAAAAAATAGACGACCTGAAAATCAGTTCTGTGTGAGTATAGGCGCCGCGGATGGCAGACTAGTGGAGTCGCCGGAATAAGCGGCGGCTAATAACAGGTATTTTGATCTCCACTCACGCCATGTCTAGCGGTGCTGCTATTGCGGGCGAGCGCGATGCGTCCGGTGTTGCCTGCTTTCTTTCGGCTTAGGCGAAGCGGCGATGTAAGGGTTCGGATTGCACCAGCCGCGGTTGCCAGCCAACACATTTGGTCGGCATTCTTCGAACGAGCGATACTGGCAGTCCCAATACACATCACCTGTGCCCATAGAGACCACCGCGCACCAGGGGGCGTCGGACGCATTCGCCGGCTGCAGAGCGAACACTACGGCTGCAAGAACAATGGCAGCGCCGAAAATCACGCGGATCATTTTTGAACTCCGTGGTTGGCACTGGTAATAACACCTGAGAACCCCCAGCATTCACCACCGATCATAAATGTCCGCTATGGGTCAAAAGCGGACATTGCAACGCACCATTGTCACGTCCGCTTTACCCCTGAAAGCGGACGCATTTTTCCAACTCTTCGCGCAGCGACTGCCTTCGACATTTTGGGACTTCAACCAAAACAAACGGCCCCCAACGGATGGACGCCGTTAGGGGCCATTATTGCTCTGCCTTTCAGTAGTTAGTGCCACCTAGCGCAAACGTCTCCATTCCATCGCGCACACCTGCGAGCATGGCGAACGGAAGTTCTGGCCACGCAGACACCATCACGTCGTGTCATGCCCGGTCCGCATGCTGCGGCGATTTGCGTGATCATGCTGTCCGGCTCGTGAACCGGCGCAACTGGCATCGCCTGTGCTAACGTGGTCACGGCGAAGGCGAAGGCCGCAACAGCGATCAATCTGATCATTTGCTCCTCCATGTCTGCAAGAAGAGGTTTTTGAAGCGCGGGGAGTCGTGGCTTCTGGATCAACAACCGCAATGAAATCCACGCGGCTTCTTCCATCCTTGCTACCAAGATTTTGCTGTCGATAGCATGCGCCATCAATTCACGGAGTCGTGAGCAAACGACGACCAGTCAGGATTGCTGACCAAAAGCCCTCATGTCCGCATTACCCCCAAGAGCGAACATTGACGGCATCAGGATTCAACTGCCGAATTATGAATCCACGCACTAATTTTGCGCCAAATCGCCCAGCAGGCTCGCCGCTACCGAGAGCTTCGACAGTGTCAGCCCCGAGCCGGCGATCTCGTGGATGGCCGCGCGGATGCGTTCGACTTCGCTCCGCCGCGGCTTGATCCATTCCTCCACCGCGCCGGCCCCGGCCATGCCGTTGCCGACCATGGCGGCGGTCAATCGACGTTCCGCGTCGCCGATTGAATCGAGCGCGCGATCGAGCGCCAGCCGGTCGAAATAATCCGACACCACGATGCCCGGCACCGCGCCGATGACGCGGTCGAGCTGGAAGAAGGCTTCGGTTGCGAAATAGGTCGCGGTCACCTCGGCGACCGGCTTCTTGCCCTGCTCCGCCACCAGCACGATATCGGGCGCGGCCTTCAGCACGCCGAGACTGGCGATGCGGTGCGCCAGCGCCTCCGGCACGCCGGCCCTGGCCAACTCCGCCACGCGCGCGGCGCGCGCGGCCAGTGCCTGTTTCGACAGCGCGGTATCGAGCGCGGCCGCCACCTGCGCGATGCCGTCGCGGTAGTGCCCGATGATCTTCTCCAGGCCCTGCTTGAGATCGGCGTTGCGCAGGAACCAGACCAGCCGGTCGAGCAGCAGGTCCTGCACCGCCGCGTAAAGGCCGAGCTGGGTTTCGCCCGACACCTTGTTGTCGAGCGCATCGATCTCGCTGTTGAGCGCGATCAGCTCGTAGCTGTTGCGCACCGCCGCGAAGGCGGCGGCGATCGCTGCCGGCGCGGCGCCGGTCTGGTCGGCGATGCGCACGATCAGCGTGGCGCCGCCGCGGTTGATCATCGAGTTGGTGAGTTGCGTCGCGATGATCTCGCGCCGCAGCCGGTGCGCGTGCAGCGCCTCGTCGTAGCGCTCCGACATTTCCTTGGGGAAATAGCGCTCGAGCTCGCGTCCGAGATAAGGATCGTCCGGTACCGCTGAGTCGAGCAGTTCGCCGTAAAGCGAGAGCTTGGCATAGGCCAGCAGCACGGCGAGCTCCGGCCGCGTCAGCGTCAGATTGCGCTTGCGCCGCTCGGCGATGGCCATCTCGTCGGGCAGGAATTCCACCGCGCGGTCGAGCGCGCCGCGCATTTCCAGCGTTTGCATCAAGCGTTGCTGGAAGCCGAGATCCTCCAGTCCGCGCCGCTGCGCGAGCGAAAGCGCCAGCGTCTGCTGATAGTTGTTGCGCAGCACCAGACGCGCGACCTCGTCGGTCATCTCGGCGAGCAGCGCGTTGCGCCCTTCCAGCGTTAGTGCGCCGGCGCGCAACGGCCGGCTCAAGGCGATCTTGATGTTGACCTCGACGTCGGAGGTATTGACGCCGGCGGAATTGTCGATGGCGTCGGTGTTGAGACGGATGCCGGCAAGCGCCGCCTCGATGCGGCCGCGCTGGGTCATGCCCAGGTTGGCGCCCTCGCCGATCACCTTGGCGCGCAGTTCGCCGCCGGTGACGCGGATGGCGTCGTTGGCGCGGTCGCCGGCCGCCTCGTCGCTCTCGCTCGAAGCGCGCACGTAGGTGCCGATGCCGCCGAAGAACAAGAGATCGACCGGCGCCTGCAGGATGGCCTTCATCAGCGCCTGCGGCGTCACCGCCTCGCCGACGCCGAATAGCTTCTGCGCCGCGGGACTGAGCCGGATTTCCTTTGACGCGCGCGGATAGACGCCGCCGCCCTTCGAGATCAGTTTCTTGTCGTAGTCCTGCCAGCTCGAGCGCGGCAGCGCGAATAGCCGCTTGCGCTCGGCAAAGGCTTTCGCCGGATCGGGATCGGGATCGATGAAGATGTCGCGGTGGTCGAACGCCGCCAGCAGCCTGGTGGTGCTCTCGCGCAGCATGCCGTTGCCGAACACGTCACCCGACATGTCGCCGACGCCGACCGCTGTGAACGGCGTCTTGCCGATATCGACGTCCAGCTCGCGGAAGTGCCGCTTCACCGCCTCCCAGGCGCCGCGCGCGGTGATGCCCATGGCCTTGTGGTCGTAGCCGGCCGAGCCGCCGGAGGCGAAGGCGTCGCCCAGCCAGTAATCGTGCTCGATCGAAATCGCGTTGGCGATGTCGGAGAAGGTCGCGGTGCCCTTGTCGGCGGCCACCACCAGATAGGGATCGTCGCCCTCGTAGCGCACCACGCTAGGCGGCGGAATAATGCTGCCGTCGGGATGAATGTTGTCGGTGATATCGAGCAATGTAGAAATGAATAGCTTGTAGGTCGCGACGCCTTCCGCCTGCACCACGTCGCGCGCCGCGCCCTTCGGCATCAGCTTGGGCACGAAGCCACCTTTGGAGCCGACCGGCACGATCACCGCGTTCTTCACCTGCTGCGCCTTTACCAGCCCGAGGATTTCGGTGCGGAAATCCTGCGGCCGGTCGGACCAGCGGATACCGCCGCGCGCCACCTTGCCGAAGCGCATGTGCACGCCTTCCACGCGCGGCGAATAGACGAAAATCTCGTAGAGCGGGCGCGGCAACGGCATGTCGGTGATCTTGCCGCTCTCGAACTTGATCGCGATCAGCGTCTTGAGCTGGCCGTCCTTGTCGGCCTGGAAGAAATTGGTGCGGATCGCCGCCTGCACCGCGTTGACGAAACGGCGCAGGATGCGGTCTTCGTCCAGGCTCTCGACTTTCTGCAATCCGTCTTCGATGCGCGCGGCGATCGCCTGCTGCTTGGCGTCGCGCTCTTGCGCGGCCTCCGGCCGCGGATCGAAACGGGCATGAAACAGTTCCACGATATTGCCAGCGATGCCGGCGTGCTTGACCAGCGTCGCCCACATGTAATCCTGCGAAAAAGGTACGCGCACCTGGCGCAGGAAGCGCGACAACGTGCGGATCAGCGCCACGTCGCGCCAAGCCAGATTGCCCGCGAGCGTGAGCGCGTTATAGCCGTCGTTCTCGGCGCCGCCGCGCATCGCCACCAGGAAGGCGGCTTCCAGCCGCGCCTTGCCGGCATCGAGATCGATCATGCCGCCGTCGCCGCGCTCCAACAGCATGTCGTGGAACCAGGCGTCGTGCTCCGTGCCCTCCGAATCGATGTGGTAGGTGCGCTCGTCCACCACCCGGAAACCCATGTTTTCCAGCACCGGAACGCGCTCGGACAGCGGCAGCGGGCGCTGCCAACTCCACACTTTCAGGCCGACGGCGCGCTGCTCTTCCTGCATGCGGTGATGGAAATCCACGCCGAGCGGCCGCTGCTCGCTCAAGGTTTCGACCATGCGGATATCGGCGGCCGCCACCGCCGGTGAATAGGCTTCCTGGAAGCCGGCGGAGAACGCGTCGCGGTAACGGCCGAACAGGTCGCGGGCCTTGTCCGGCGAATTGGCCAGCGCCAGCGCGTCGCTCAATCCGTCGGTCCATGAGCGCACGATCGCCGCGACCTCGCGTTCCAGCGTCGCGCTGTCGACCGCGGGTGCCTGGCCGCCGGAGCGGCCGATGATGAAGTGTACGCGCACCAGCGGGCCTTCCGGAAAGAACGGATAGAATGCCGAGACGTGCCCGATGAACGCGCGGCTAAGGTAGTCGCCGATCTTGGCGCGTTTGCCGCTGTCGTAGCGTTCGCGCGGCACGAACACCAGCACCGACACGAAGCGGTCGAAGCGATCGCGCCGTGCCAGCACGCGCACGCGCGGCCGCTCGTCGAGCTGCAGGATGGCGAGCGCGAAACGAAAGAGCGAGTCGTCGTCGACCTGGAACAGCTCGTCGCGCGGATAATGCTCGAGCACGTTGGCGAGAGCCTTGCCGGAATGACTGTTGGGATCGAAGCCGGTGTGCTGTTCGACGCCCGCGATCTTGCGGCGCAGATAGGGAATGCTGTGCGCGGTGCGCGTATAGGCGGTGGATGTGAACAGCCCGACGATGCGTTGTTCGCCCGCCAGATTGCCCGAATCGTCGAAGTGCTTGATGCCTATATAGTCGAGATAGACGCGCCGATGCACGCGCGCGTGGATGTTGGCCTTGGCGATGATCAGCAGGCGCGGCTCGCGCAGGAACGCCATGATTTCCGGGGTGTATTCGAGCAGTTCGTCGCCGCGCTTGAGCACGCGCAGATCGGGCGACCGCATGATACCGAGCGCGCCGTCGAATTCGGGTTTGAGCGTATTGCCGTCGAAGATGTAATTGCGCACGCCGAGGAAAGTGAAATTGTCGGCCAGCAGCCATTGCAGGAACTGGATCGCCTCGGCGATCTCGTCCACCGGCAGCGGCGGCGGATTGGTTTTCAGATCGGCGACCAGGCCGTTGACGCGCTCGAGCATGGTGCGCCAGTCCAGCACCGCCAGCCGCACTTCGCCGAGCACGTCGGCGAGCGCACGCTCGAGGTCGGCGCGGGCTGCCTCGTCCGCGATCGGCTCGAGATGGATATGGATGAAGCTCTCGCGGCTACCGCCGGCGCCGAGCGCGGCAAGCTTGGCGCCGTCGCGCCGCACGCCGAACACCGGATGCGCCACCAGCTGCACATTAAACCGGCGCTCGCCGATTTCGCCCATCACCGAGTCGACCAGGAACGGCATGTCGTCGTTGACGATATCGATCACCGAGACCGACTTGCGCTCGCCCGATTCTTTCAGCGCCACGGTTTCGCAGCGGATTTTCGGCGCGCCCGGCGGCCGCTCTTTGAGAAAATCGAACGCCCGCTCGGCCAGTGCAGCGAGATCGGCGACCGCGTAGCAAAGCACGTCCTCCGGCACCGAGCGTGCGTAGAGCTGCGCGATAAATCCGGCCGGAATGTCGCTGCGGCGCGCGCTGAGCGCGGCGTCGGCCTGTTCGATGGCCGCGCGGGCGGCGTCTTCGTGCTCGCTGCCAGGGGATTCAATGGCCATGGGGCCTCGCGCAGGTTGAAGGAATCGGTCGAGCATGGGCGAGAAGTCTTCACCTTCCGCGGCGGGCCGTCGAGAGCAACCCACTATTTGGTGACGCCGCCGTGACGGGCGTGAAAAATGCCTGGCGATCCGGAGTTAAAGCGCTGACATAAAAGACAAAAACGGAGCGCCGCGATCGTATCGCGGGGTTCGAATACATTGTAGTCTGGGGGTCGCGTGGACAGTCAGGGACGCGGGGCAATGAACAAGATCGATCGATCCGTCAAAGCGGCCGGTACGGCGGGAAAACCGGCGCTGGCAAAAGCGCCCGCGGCAAAGCCCGCCGCCAAAGCGCCCAAGCCGATCCCGCTCAAGGCGGCACCGCCGGCGGCCGACGACGCGCCGATCATCGCGCTCAATCTGCCGATGGCGAAGCTCACGCCCGCCATGACCTCCTATTTCAAGAAGTGTCAGGACAAGCTCGGCTTCATCCCGAACGTGCTGGTCGCCTACGCCTTCGACATGACCAAGCTCGAAACCTTCGTCGCCATGTACAACGACCTGATGCTGGGCGAGAGCGGGCTGTCCAAGCTCGAGCGCGAGATGATCGCGGTCGCGGTGTCGTCGCAGAACCGCTGCTACTACTGCCTGACCGCGCACGGCGCCGCGGTGCGGCAATATTCGCGCGATCCGCTGCTTGGCGAGCACATGGTGATGAATTACCGCGCCGCGCGGGTGAACAAGCGGCAGCGCGCCATGCTCGACTTCGCGGTCAAGCTCACCGCATCGCCCTGGAGCGTGGAGGAGGCCGACCGCGAGCGGCTGCGCCGCGCCGGATTTTCCGACCGCGATATCTGGGACATTTCGGCGGTGGCCGGCTTCTTCAACATGTCGAACCGCGTCGCTTCCGCCACCGACATGCGGCCGAACACGGTCTACCATGGGCAGGCGAGGTGATGCTGTCGTCCCCGCGAAGGCGGGGACCCAGTAATCCCTGTCTTTCCGCATCGTGACCACCGGGATTACTGGGTCCCGGATCGCGCGCCTTGCAGGCGCTTGGCCGGGACGACGTCAGAGTGATACTGCAACGATATGAAACGCCTCGCCGGGATCGTTCCATTCGTCTTCGCACTCTTCGTCGGCGTCCTCGCTTACGCCCAGGTCGCACCGGTTGCGCGCACGCCGGTCATTGCGCCGGCAACGCCGATCCTTGCCCACAACGGCATGGTGGTGGCGCAGGAGCAACGCGCCGCGCGCATCGGCGTGGAAATCCTCGACCGCGGCGGCAACGCGGTCGATGCGGCGGTGGCGGTGGGCTTCGCGCTCGCGGTCACCTATCCGCGCGCCGGCAATATCGGCGGCGGCGGTTTCATGGTGATCCATCTCGCCAAAGACAACCGCGACATTGCCATCGACTATCGCGAGACCGCGCCGGCGGCGGCGACCAAGGAAATGTTCCTGGATGCCACGGGCGAGCCGGATCCGAAGAAATCGCGTGACAGCGCACTGTCCGTCGGCGTGCCGGGAACGGTGGCCGGCCTTGCGCTGGCGCATCGAAAATACGGCTCTGGCAAGCTTTCGCTCGCCGACTTGATCGCGCCGGCGATCGAGCGGGCGCGTAATGGCGTCGACATAGTTGACGACGTGGCGGATTCGCTGCCGCGCGCGCAGGCGCGCCTCGCCCGCTGGCCGTCATCGTCGCCGATTTTTCTCAATTCCGACGGCGGCGTGCTGATGCCGGGTCAGACCCTTTTGCAAGCCGACCTCGCCGGAACGCTCAGTACAATCGCGCGCGACGGACCGGCCGCGTTCTACCAGGGCCGCATCGCGGTCCAGATCGCCGATGCCGTGCGCAAGGCCGGCGGCATTATGACCAAGGACGATCTTGCCAATTATCGGGCGGTGGAACGCCCCGTCATACGCGGCTCCTATCGCGGCTACGACATTGTCACCATGCCGCCGCCTTCCTCCGGCGGCGTGGCGCTGATCGAGATGCTCAATGTCCTGGAGGGCTACGATCTCGCCAAGCTCGGCCCCGGCGAACAAGCGCTGCATGACATGATCGAGGCGATGAAACGCGCCTATGCCGACCGCGCCGTGTTCATGGGCGACCCCGACGCGGTGAAAATGCCGGTCGCCGGCCTGATCTCGAAAAAATACGCCGCCAGCTTGCGAGCCAGTATCGGCGACAAGGCAACGCCGGCGGCCGACATCCGTCCCGGCAGGCCGGCCGACTACGAAGGCAGGAACACCACGCATTTCTCCGTCATCGACCGCGACGGCAACGCGGTGTCGAACACCTATACGCTGAACTTTTCATACGGCCTCGGCCTGGTCGCCGACGGCACCGGCGTGCTGCTCAACAACGAGCTGGACGATTTCACCGCCAAGCCCGGCACGGCCAACGCCTACGAGCTGGTCGGCTTCGACGCCAACCTGCCAGGCCCGAACAAGCGCCCGCTGTCGTCGATGACGCCGAGCATCGTGCTGAAGGACGGCAAGCCATTCTTGGTCACCGGCTCGCCCGGCGGCAGCCACATCGTGGCGGCGGTCCTGCAGGTCATCGGCAACGTGATCGACTTCCACATGGCCGTAGACAAGGCGGTGAGCGCGCCGCGCGTCTACAATCAGTGGCTGCCGGACGAGACCTTGGCCGAGCCGGGCTTTGCGCCCGATGTGCTCGAAGCGCTCGAGCGCCGCGGCCACACGATCGTGGCGACCGAGCCGCACACCTCGGCGAATTCGATTCTCGTCACTCCCGATGGCTATGTCGGCGCCGCCGACACCCGTACCCGCGGCGCGCTGGCTGCGGGGTACTAACCGTCGTGCAGTGAAGAGAGAAAATTGGAGCGGGCGAAGGGATTCGAACCCTCGACCCCGACCTTGGCAAGGTCGTGCTCTACCCCTGAGCTACACCCGCATCCGATAGATATTTGGCCGAACGAGCGATATCGGCCGCCAAGCCCGTTCCTATAGCCAAAAGGTTGACACCTTTGCAACCACGACCCGTCCAGGCACGTTAATCCCGATTAACGTGGTGCTTTCGGTGGGCCTTGGGCACCGCAGCGGGCCGGCCGGCCCAGTTGGGATTCTGGTTGCAGAAGCCGCGATTACCTCCCAACACATTCGGGACACATTCCTCGAATGTCCGGTAGCTGCAGTCGTTTTGAAACGCGCCAAAGCCAAGCGATACACGCGCGCACCAAGGCGCGTTACCAAAGGCCTGCACCGGGCGTGAATCGAAAGCCGTGACGGCGATGAGGGCAGCGGCGGCCACAATGATGCGATTCATCTTTGACCTCTTAGGGTTGCCCCCCAAACCCCTATGATACTAACACAAATCCAAACCAAATAATTGAGCCATGACAATAAGCCCGGAGCAGTTGTTTGCCGCGCTCGATGCCCTCGGCATCAGGCATTCGACTATCAAGCACCCGCCGCTGTTCACCGTCGAGCAAAGCCAAGCCTTGCGCGGGCAAATTCCCGGCGGACACACCAAGAACCTGTTCCTGCGCGACAAGAAATACGAACTTTACCTGGTGGTGGCACTGGAGGACGCCGAAATCGATCTGAAGGGCCTGCATCGGCTCATCGGCGCCAGCGGGCGCTTCTCGTTCGGTTCCTCCGACCTGCTGCGCGAAGTGTGGGGGGTCGAGCCCGGCGCGGTGACCCCGTTCGGCGCCATCAACGACCACCAAGGCCGCGTCACCGTGGTGTTCGATGCCGCCATGATGGACCACGCGACACTCAACTATCATCCGCTCGTCAACACCATGACCACCTCGATTGCGCGCGACGATCTGGTGAAATTCCTGCAATCGACCGGGCATAGTCCGCGCATCGAGCGGGTCTCCGGGTCGTCAGCCGGCACGTCCTGACCCGATTGCATTCATCGCCCGGATAACCCATTTAATCCGGCAGGAACCGGGCCGCGGCCCACGAATAGCCGATGAGGCGAGGGAATATGCTGCAAAACGGCGGGGGAATGGCGGCGGCGGCCGACAGCGCGGTCATCGAGACGACCACACAAGGCTTCGTCAAGGACGTGATCGAGGAATCCAAGCGCCAGCCGGTGCTGGTGGATTTCTGGGCGCCCTGGTGCGGGCCTTGCAAGCAGCTCACGCCGATTCTGGAAAAGGCGGTGAAGTCCGCCAAGGGCAAGGTCAAGCTCGCCAAGATGAACATCGACGAACATCCGGCGATCCCCGGTCAGATGGGCATCCAGTCGATCCCGGCGGTGATCGCCTTCGCCAACGGCCAGCCGGTCGACGGCTTCATGGGCGCGCTGCCGGAAAGTCAGGTGATCGCGTTCCTGGAGCGGGTGACCAAAGGCAAGATCGGCGCCGAGGAAAAGGATCTGATGAAGGCCGCCGACGACGCGCTTGCCGCCGGCAACGCCGCCGAGGCCGCCAATCTTTACGGGCAACTCCTGCAACAAGACGGCGGCAATGTTGCGGCGCTCGCCGGTCTCGCGCGCTGCTATGTGCAGACCGGCGCGCTCGAGCAGGCCCAGCAGACGCTCGCCATGGTGCCGGAAGCCAAGCGCAACGAGGCAGCGGTCGCCGCCGCGCGCGCCGCGCTCGAGGTTGCCGAGCAGGCTAAATCGGTTGGTCCAGTCGACGAACTGGAAAAGAAGGTCGCCGCCAATCCGCTCGATCATCAGGCGCGTTTCGATCTCGCCGCCGCGCTCAATGCCAAGGGCAAGCGCGACGAGGCGGCCAATCAGCTGCTCGAGATCATAAAGCGCGATCGCAAATGGAACGACGACGGTGCCCGCAAGCAGCTGGTGCAGTTCTTCGAAGCCTGGGGTTTCGCCGACCCGGCGGCCGCGGAAGGCCGCAAGCGGCTGTCGTCGATCTTGTTTTCGTGACTTTGAACCGCATTTCTGCTGGATCGCTCCGCCCTCATCCTGAGGAGGGCCGATAGATGCCGATGAACGCCGAATACCGCGGGCCGATCGACCTGCCCGAAGTGATTCCGGTTTTTCCGCTGCCGGGGGCGCTGCTGCTGCCGCGCGGCCAGATGCCGCTCAATATTTTCGAGCCGCGCTATCTTGCCATGATCGACGACGCCTTGCGCGACAGCCACCGGCTGGTCGGCATGATCCAGCCGGACGCCATGCATTCCGGCTCCGCCGACAGGCCGCCGCTGTTCAAGGTGGGCTGCGTCGGCCGCATCACTCAGTTCGCCGAAAGCGGCGACGGCCGTTATCTGATCGAACTCACGGGGGTGGCCCGCTTCCGCATCGAGCAGGAACTGCCGGTCAAGACCGACTACCGGCAGTGCCGCGTCAGCTATGCGCCGTTCGCCGACGATTTCATCGCGCGCAAGGGCGAGGGCGCGGTCGACCGCGAGGCGGTGCTCAAGGCGTTGCGCGCTTTCATGAAGGCCAACAAGCTGCAGGCGGATTGGGAAGGCATCGACCAGGCGCCGAACGAGGCGCTGGTCAACGCGCTGGCGATGATGTCGCCCTACGGCCCGCCGGAAAAGCAGGCGCTGCTGGAGGCGCCCGACCTGAAAACACGCGCTGAATTGTTGGTCGCTATCACCGAAATCGAACTCGCCAAGAAGAACACCGAAGGCGAGACACAGCTGCAGTAATCCGCTGCCGTGCTATAAAGCCGATGAATTCGCCTGGAGCCCTTGCATGCCCACCACCCCCTCCACAGAACAATCCGCCGGCAGCGCCGATCCCAAGCTGCTGGAAATCCTCGTCTGCCCATTGACCAAGACGACGCTGGAATACGATGCCGCCAAGCAGGAGTTGATCTCGCGCAAGGCCAAGCTCGCCTACCCGATCCGCGACGGCATCCCGATCATGCTGCCCGAAGAGGCGCGACGGCTCGATTAAAGCGAAACGCCAAAAGTCGACCGGGAAGGAAACCGCCATGATCAAAATCTGGGGCCGCAACACCTCGTCCAACGTGCAGAAGGCGATGTGGGCGGTGGGCGAACTCGGGCTCGAGCACACCCGTATCGACGTCGGCGGCGCCTTCGGCCAGAACAAAGAGCCGCCATATCTCGCGATGAATCCGAACGGCCTGGTGCCGACGCTGGAGGAAGACGACGGCTTCCTGCTGTGGGAGTCCAATTCCATCGTGCGCTATCTCGCCGGCAAACACGACAAGAACGGCGTGCTGGAGCCGAAAGATCCCAAGCCGCGCGCGCTCGCCAGCCAGTGGATGGATTGGCAATTGTCGGTGCTCGGGCCGGCCATCACGCCGGCGTTCTGGGGCCTGATCCGCACGCCGCCGGAAAAGCGCGACGCCGCGGCGATCAAGGCCTCGCAGGACAAGACCGCCGACGCCATGAAAATTCTCGACGCGCAGTTGGCCAAGACGCCCTACGTCGCCGGCCCGGCATTCTCCTACGGCGACATTCCGGTCGGCGTGATGTGCTACCGCTACCGGCATCTGGTGCCCGGGCGCCCCGGCACGCCCAACCTCGATCGCTGGTACGACACGATCTCAAAGCGCAAGGCGTTCCAGGATCACGTCGGCAGCATTCCGCTGACGTGATGCAGGCGGCCAAGGAAACACGCTGCCTCGGCCTGATCGGCGGTCTCGGGCCAGGCGCGACCATCCATTATTATCGCGAGCTGATTGCCGCGCTGGAAAGCCAAGGCCGCGTGCCGCGTCTGCTGGTCGCGCAGGCCGACATCGGTCGCGTTTACGCGGCGGTGGCGGCGAAGGACTTCGACGGGCTGGCGCGTTATCTGGCCGGGCTCGCCGCGAACATGGCGGCGGGCGGCGCCGAGTTCACGGCCATCGTCGCAGCCACGCCGCATATCTGCGCGGCGCAGCTCATTGCGCTGTCGCCGATTCCGCTCATCGACATGCTGGCCGAGGTCGCGACCGCGGTGCGCGCCAGGGGCTTCAAACGTGTGGCGCTGCTCGGCACCCGTTTCACCCTGGAAACGCGGATGTTCGGCGCCCTCGGCGATGTCGAGATCGTGATGCCCTCGGCCGCGGAGATCGATACCATCCACCGCAACTACACGGACATTGTTGCCGGCCGCGCCACCAACGCCCAGCTCGAAGAATTGCGCGGTCTGGCGCAGACCTTTGTCGCGCGCGACGGCGCGCAGGCCGTTCTGATCGCCGGCACCGACCTCTCCGGCGTTTTCACAGACAGCAATGCCGGGTTCCCGATGCTCGACTGCGCCCGCGTCCATATCGACGCGATCGTGCGGCAGATGGCGGGTTAGACCATCTCGCCCCTGAGCAGCTTCGGCACGTCGCCGGTAAAGCCTGCCGCCTCGCGGATGAACACATGTTTGAGCGCCGGGATGCGCTCGACCACGCCGAGGCCGAGGTCGCGCACCAAGCGCAGGACGTCGGAGCTGTTGGAGAACAACCGATTCAATCCATCGGTGGCGACGCCCATGGTCATGGTGTCGAAGCGGCGCCAGCGCTGATAGCGCTCCAGCACTTCCGCAGTGCCGATATCGAGCCCGAGCCGCGCGGCGTCGGCGATGGCCTCCGCCAGCGCCGCGACGTCGCGCAGGCCCATATTGAGCCCCTGCCCGGCGATCGGATGAATGATATGCGCGGCGTCGCCGATGAGCGCGAGCCGCTCGGCAATGAAACTACGCGCCGTGAACAGCCCGAGCGGAAAGGCGCGGCGTGGCCCGATCACCTTGAGATCGCCGAGCTGCAGGCCGAAGCGCTTTTCCAGCTCGGCATGGAATTCCTCGTCCGGCAGCACGACGATGCGCTCCGCCTCGCGCGTCGTCTCGGTCCACACGATCGACGCGCGTGTTCCCGAGAGCGGCAGGATCGCGAACGGCCCGGCGGGCAGGAAATGCTCCTCGGCGCGGCCATGGTGCTCGCGCTCGTGCGCGACTGTGGTGACGATGGCGGACTGGTCGTAATTCCAGCCATGGGTGGCGATGCCGGCTTGCTCGCGGATTTTCGAGCGCGCGCCGTCGGCGCCAACCAGGAGCCGCGTGGAAATTGTCTCGCCACTGGCGAGCCCGACGTCGATCGCGGTGTTCGCATTTTCGAAACCGCTGACCGCGCCCGCGCGCAGATCGATGCCGAGCTCTTTCGCCTTCTTGACCAGCGCATCAACCAGATGGCGGTTCTCGATCATGTGGGCGAACGGCTCGCCCGGCTCGACGTCGCCGCCGAACGTCAAAAACGTCGGCCGCACCGCGTCGTCGAGTTTGGAATCCGTCACCACCATGTCGAGGATCGGCTGCGCGTCCGCGGCGACCGCCCCCCAGACCTCGATCGCCTCGAACAGCCGGCGCGCGGCGGCCGCGATCGCCGAGGCGCGCGGGTCCTTCGATTGCGCCGCCGCCAGCGCCGGGTCCGCCACCGTGACCGTGAAGGCCTCGCCCAACCCCTGGCGCAGCGCGATCGCCAGCGCCAGGCCGGCAAAGCCGGCACCTCCAATCACCACGTCACGCCGCTGGTTTCCGCTTCGTGCCATTCGTCTCCTTGTGCCCGGGCGCTTTAGCCGGAATATGGGCACCCTGAGCCGCTACCCTAATCTATTCAGGCACTTGTCGCACCGGTGACGGACTTTTGATTTGGATCAAAAACTTAACGGTGGTATTAGACTAAAGTCTAATGTCTAGCGGGCGTCGCCGAGGACCGGGAGGTCCCAGCCCTGCGGTCCCCGCCGAGGAGGAAAGGGCGGATCCCATGACAACCCAAACCCAAACCCACGATCACACGACCCAACAAATGATCTGGTTGGCGGTCGCTATCGCCGCAATCGTCGTGGTCGCGTATTTCTTCGTGTGGTAGCAATCGGCTGTGTTTGGTGCGCCGAACGGGCGGCAGGCAACTGCCGCCCGAAACATTTTCAGCGCAACCGTGCGCGGACGGATATGGCCCACGCGCCTTGACTTCGCACCTCCCCCCGGCGTCACTGCCGACGCCCCGTCTCGAAAGCAATCCATGACCACCTCTGCCGTCCAGGACCTGCTCAATCTTCTCGACCTCGAGCAGCTCGACGTCGACTTGTTCCGCGGCAACAGCCCGCAGGTCGGCTGGCAGCGCGTTTTCGGCGGCCAGGTGATCGGCCAGGCGCTGGTCGCCGCCGTGCGCACGGTGGAAACGCGACCGCCGCATTCGATGCACGCCTATTTCCTGCTGCCGGGCGATCCCAAGGTTCCGATCATCTACGACGTGAATCGCATCCGCGATGGCAAGAGCTTCAGCACACGCAGCGTCACGGCGCGCCAGCACGGCCATCCGATCTTCTCCATGCAGGTGTCGTTCCACGTCGACGAGCCGGGTCTTGCGCATCAGGCAGTTATGCCGGACGTGCCGCCGCCGGAAAGCCTGCCGAGCGAAACGGAAATTCGCGAGAAGATCCTCCCGACCATGCCCGATCCGGTGCGGCGCTATTACGAGCGCGAGCGGCCGATCGAATTGCGGCCGGTCGAGTTCGAACGCTATCTCGGCAAGAAATATCCCGACGGCCGCTTTAACCTCTGGATGCGCACGACCGGCCAGCTGCCGGACGATCTGGCGATCCATCAATGCGTGCTGGCCTACGCCTCCGACATGGGGCTGCTCGATTCCGCATTGGTGCCGCATGGGCGCACGTTGTTCGAGAAGGACTTCATGGCAGCGAGCCTCGATCATGCGCTCTGGCTGCACCGGCCGTTCCGCGCCGACGATTGGCTGCTCTATGCGCAGGATTCGCCGAACCTGCACGGCTCGCGCGGCTTCGGCCGCGGACTTATCTTCACCAGGGACGGCACGCTGGTCGCCTCGGTGGCGCAGGAAGGCCTGGTGCGTCGGCGGCGCTCGCCGTAATTCAAAATGAAGCGATCGTTCGCTGCGATAATTTTACTGATGTCGATGTTGTCGGCTGCACTCGCCGCCTCCGGCAAGCAGCCGCCACCGCCCGGCTCGTTTGCGGGCGCGCCGCCGCAATACACGCTGTTCTCACCCGTCGAATTCATGCGTGGTTTTCTCGCGCTCAGCTTCGGCTCCGATCTGCGCATCGGCGTGCCGCCACGCGGCATTCGCCGCTTCGATCATCCGATCCGCGTCGCCGTGGTCGCCGGCGGCAGCATCGATCGCCGCGCGGCGATGCACCGCATCATCGATGAATACGCGCAAAAAATTCCCAACCTGCACCTGAGCATTGCGTCCGACGCGGCCTCCGCCGAGATCGAGGTGCGGCTGATCGACGAAAAAGATTTCACTGCGGCGCTGCGCGCGGCGTTCGGCGCCAAGGTCACCAAGACCTTCATCGCGCGCACCGATCCGCAATGCATGACCAGCGTGAAATCGAGCGCCGACGGCGGCATCGTGCGTTCGGTCTCCTTCATCATCGTGGACAAAGGGGACGCCGTTTTCCTCGACTGCGCCTACCATGAGCTGCTGCACGCCTTCGGCCTGTCGAACCACGACCGGCGCAATCCGTGGACCACGCTCAACCAGAGACGCATGGTCGGCTATCTGACGGTTTATGACCGCGCGCTGCTCACATTGCTGTATGACCCGCACATCCAGCCCGGCATAACCGCCAAGCAGGCACGCGCCGTGCTCCCGCGCCTGATCCAGCACCTTGGCCTCGCTGGTCCCGCCCGAGGCAAATAAGACAGCAACCCTGTCATAAAATGCCTATTCACGCGGCGAATGCGTTGGGATACGGCAATGATGCCGCTTAATTTTTGATCCGACTGTCGATACGGTAAGCAAACGAGCCCGCCAGCAGCCGCCGGGGCGGGCTATTCGTCGCACGGCGCATGATCCCGAAAAGCCCTACCCCCGACTTAAATCAAGGGCGGGGCCCGGCTTTCGGACTAAATCAGGCACCTATCGGAGGCTCTGCCGGGAAGGAAACCCATGAAGCTGGTTATCGCCGTCATCAAACCGTTCAAGCTCGACGAAGTGCGCGACGCCCTCACCCGCCTCGGCGTTCACGGCATGACCGTGAACGAGGTCAAGGGCTATGGGCGGCAGAAGGGTCACATGGAGATCTATCGCGGCGCCGAATACGCGGTGAATTTTCTGCCCAAGCTGCGCCTCGAGGTCGCGGTCTCCAGCGCCGTCATCGACCAGGTGATCGACGCCATCGCCGCCGCCGCCAAAACCGGCCAGATCGGCGACGGAAAAATTTTCGTCACGCCGCTTGAGCAAGCCGTGCGCATCCGTACCGGCGAAACCGACGACAGCGCGCTTTAGAAGCCAAAAATTATTTTCGGGGGACGTAACATGACATCGGCGCAACTCCGCCTCGCCGCGGTGGCAACCGCAGTAGCGGCGACACTGGCCGCATCGCCAGCATTCGCGCAAGCATCCAAGATCGACGCCGCCGACACCGCCTGGATGTTGGGCGCCACCGGACTCGTATTGATGATGACGATACCGGGTCTGGCCTTGTTCTATGCCGGAATGGTGCGCAAGAAGAACGTGCTCGCCACCATGGCGCAGTGCATGGCCGCCACTTTCTTGGTTTCCGTTCTATGGGCGCTTATCGGCTACTCGCTCACCTTTACCGGCGACGGCGCCTTTATCGGCACGCTTGATCGCATTTTTCTGCACGGCATGACGCTCGATACGATTTCGCCTCTTGCCAAGACGATCCCCGAAAGCCTGTTCATGATCTATCAGATGACCTTCGCCGTCATCACGGTGGCGCTGGTGGCGGGCTCGGTCGCGGACCGCTTGCGCTTCTCGGCATTTCTCTTGTTCTGCGTATTCTGGCTGCTGCTGGTCTACGTGCCGATCGCGCATTGGGTATGGGGCGGCGGCTTCCTCGGCAGCAACGGCGTGATCGATTTCGCCGGCGGCCTGGTGGTGCATCTCAATGCCGGTGTCGCCGGCCTGGTCGCGGCCTATGTCGTGGGCAAGCGGCGCGGCTATGGCAGCGAAAATCTGTCGCCCTACGATCTCACGCTGGCGGTGATCGGCACCGGCCTGCTGTGGGTCGGCTGGTTCGGCTTCAACGGCGGCTCCGCGCTCGCCGCCAACTCACGCGCCGCCATGGCGATCACCTCGACGCATCTCGCGGCCAGTGCCGGCGCCTTCACATGGATGGTGCTGGAATGGTGGATGCGCGGCAAACCATCGGTGCTCGGCATGATCTCCGGCGCGGTAGCCGGACTTGGCACCATCACGCCGGCCTCCGGCTTCGTGCTGCCGATGCAAGGCGTGCTGATCGGTCTGATCGCCGGCGCGGTCTGTTTCTGGGCCTGCACCTGGCTCAAGATCAAGATCGGCTACGACGACTCGCTCGACGTCTTCGGCGTACACGGCATCGCGGCCTGACCGGGACTTTCCTCGCCGGGGTGCTGGCAGTCGGAGCCCTGTCCGCAAGTCCGGAAATGCCCGGCGGCGTATCGGGCTTGCTTGAGGGCAATCCGCAGCAGGTGCTGGACCAACTCTATGGGATCGTCGTTACTCTGGTGTGGTCGGGCATCGTGACCTTTATCGTGCTCAAGATCGTCGGCGCCATGGTGCCGCTGCGGGTGCGCCACGAGGACGAGGTGATGGGGCTCGACGTCACCCAGCACGGCGAGGCGTTGCAGTAGCGCCAAAACAAGCCGCACCCGCCGCCACTGCGGGTGCGATTTTACCTTTCTGGCCGTCTGCTTAAATTTTATGCAGGCCCTGTGAGTCTTGGCGCTACTTTGGGCTAACGCCCAAAGGGGCGGCTAGGCCGCCGTCACAATTGTAAAAATTTGCTTATTGAATCAGTCAGATACGCCCCAGTCCGGCATCTGGCACGGCGTTTGATTCTACTGTTCCGGCCATGCCCGTAAAGCGTGCTTTTCGGGTCCGGCTCAGTGAACCCGCCCGCACTGCGTGAATGTACAAAACGGGCCCAAGCGGGGATCGAATCCATGAAAATCGTCATGGCCATTATCAAGCCTTTCAAACTCGACGAGGTCCGTGACGCTCTGACCTCCATCGGGGTGCAAGGGCTGACTGTCACAGAGGTAAAGGGTTACGGGCGTCAAAAGGGTCACACGGAAATCTACCGTGGGGCCGAGTATGCGGTGAGCTTCCTCCCGAAAGTCAAAGTGGAAGTGGCGGTGGCGACCAACCAGGTCGACAAGGTCATCGGCGCCATCACCGGAGCCGCCAAGACCGGCCAGATCGGCGACGGCAAGATATTCGTCTTCGCCCTGGATCACGCCGTGCGCATACGCACCGGCGAAACCGACGCTGCGGCCCTTTAGTAACCCGCACCGCAAAACAATACGGACAGGAGTTAGACCATGACGTTGAAGAAATCCTCCCGTGCGGGACTCGCAGCTCTCGCTCTCGGAGTTCTGCTCAGCCTGTTTCTGAGCGTAGCGGCGTATAATACGTCCTACGCTCAGCCGGCTCCCGCCGCTGCACCAGCCGCGCCGGCGGCGACACCGGCCGCACCCGCGGCTGCACCTGCTGCGGCTCCCGCGCCAGCGCCGACGCCATCTTGCGCCAGCGATCCAGATCCGAAAAAGGCTGTGACAGCCAAGTGCTCGCCCAACTCGGGTGATACCGCCTGGATGCTCACCTCCATGGCTCTGGTGCTCATGATGACCGTCCCGGGCCTTGCCCTGTTCTATGGCGGCATGGTGCGCAAGAAGAACGTCGGCGACACCGTGATGACCAGCTTCGCCATCACCTGTCTGGTGACGATCGTCTACTCGATCCTGACCTACAGTCTGGCGTTCACACCCGGCTCGCCCTACATCGGCGGGTTCAGTCGCGTGTTCCTGCAAGGCATCATGAGCGACATCGCCTCGGGCGCGGGAAATCCGAACGGCCTCGCCGTGACGATCCCTGAGACCGTGTACATGTGCTTCCAGATGACCTTCGCGATCATCACTCCTGCGCTGATCGCGGGCGCCTTCGCCGAGCGCATGAAGTTCTCGGCCATGCTGTGGTTCATCGGCCTGTGGTCGATCTTCGTCTACGCACCGGTCGCGCACTGGGTCTGGGGCTCGGACGGCATGCTGTCGTCCGGCAATTCCGACGCCATGATCAAGGTGCTCGACTTCGCCGGCGGCACCGTCGTGCATATCAACGCCGGCGTCGCCGGTCTGATGTGCGCGATCTGCCTCGGCAAGCGCAAGGATAGCGGTCCCGCTCACAACATGGTGCTGACCATGATCGGCGCCTCGCTGCTGTGGGTCGGCTGGTTCGGCTTCAACGCCGGCTCGGCTGTCACCGCCGGCCTGCAAGCCGGCATGGCGATGACCGTGACGCAGATCGCAACTGCGGTCGCGGCCTTCACCTGGATGCTGGTGGAATGGGCTATCCGCGGCAAGCCAACCGTCGTCGGCATCTCCTCCGGCGCGGTCGCCGGTCTGGTCGCCATCACTCCGGCGTCCGGCTTCGTCGGCCCGGTCGGTTCGATGGTCATCGGCATCGCGGCCGGCGTGTTCTGCTACTGGGGCGTTACCGGCCTCAAGCGCATGCTCGGTGTTGACGACGCGCTGGACTGCTTCGGCGTCCACGCGGTCGGCGGCATCGTCGGCGCACTGCTTACCGGCGTATTCGCGATCAACGAATACGGCGGCACCTCCGGCCTGATCGAAGGCAATCCCGGCCAGGTCATCAACCAGATCGAGGGCATCGCCATCGTGTTCATCTACGATGCCATCGTCTCCTTGATCATCCTCAAGATCATCGACGCGATCGTCGGCCTGCGTGTCGCCGAAGAGGTGGAGCGCGACGGTCTCGATCTCGCGCTGCATGGCGAGGTGGTGCAGTAAGCACAACACCCTAGCGGTAGGGGCGGAAACCCGGCACTGTCCCTTCCGTCGAGGCCCCCGGTTCGCAAGAGCCGGGGGCCTCTCTCTTTTCACCGCCGCGAAACGAAAAAGCCCGGCGCATGCGCCGGGCTTTATTATTCGTCTTTCCGAAGTGGCGGCCGGATCAGGGCATCGCCAAGGTCATCGGGTCAATCCCGAGGCGGACGAATGCCGCTGCCATAATCAGCGCGAAGCAGCAACACGCCACGCCCCATGTCGCAGGTTTGAAAGAACCGTTCATCTTCTCCCCCCAGGTTTGCATCGGGAGACAGCCTAGGGCTGTAGCCTTAACGCCGGTTCAACCCATCCCAAATCGATTCACCGATGGTTAATCGGGTCTTAACCTCGCCCTATCTATGGTGTCGAACCCTTGTGACGCGGGACCGCGAACAAAAGCCCGCTTGTGTAGCGCTATGCCCATGAAGATCGCCCAGCGCGAACCTACCAGCATCCCTGCTCCGGCGGTCGAGGGCCGCTCGCCGTTCGTTCGGCTGACCGAACTGATCGCCGGCATCGAGCCGGGCAAGCCCCCCATCAATCTGTCGGTCGGCGAGCCGCAGCATCCGATTCCGACTTTTGTCGGCACCGAGATCGCCGCGCATCTCGACGAGTTCGGCCGCTACCCGGCCAACAAGGGCAGCGAAGCATTTCGCCGCGCGGTCGCCGGCTGGCTCGGGCGCCGCTACAATCTGGCACGGCCGATCGATGCCGAACACGAAGTGCTGGTGCTCAACGGCACCCGCGAGGGCTTGTTCCTGGGCGCTATCGCCGCCAAGCGCTGGGTCAAGTCGCGCGCCGGCAAACCTGGAATTTTGCCGGCGGTGCTGATCCCCAATCCGTTCTACGCGGCTTATGCCGCCGGCGCGCTCGCCGCCGACTGCGAGCCGGTCTATATGCCGGCGACGCGGACAAGTTCTTTCCTGCCCGATCTCGACGCGCTCGATGATGCACTGCTGGCGCGCACCGTCGCTTTCTACCTCGCCTCGCCGTCGAACCCGCAGGGCGCGGTTGCGAGCCGCACCTATCTCGACAAGCTCGCCGGCCTTGCCCGCCGGTTCGGCTTCCTGGTGTTTGCCGACGAATGCTACTGCGAGATCTACAGCGAGCAGCAGCCTGCCGGCATGCTCGAAGCCTCCGGCCCCGACTTCGCCAATGTCGTGGTGTTCCACTCGCTATCCAAGCGCTCGAATCTGCCCGGCCTGCGCGTCGGCTTCGCCGCCGGCGACCGCCGCTTTCTGTCGGCCTTTCTCGAGCTGCGCAATATCGCGGCCCCGCAGGTGCCCGGCCCGGCGCAACACGTCGCCGTCGCCGCCTACGGCGACGAGGCGCATGTGCAGGAAAATCGCAAGCTCTATTCGGCCAAGTTCGATCTCGCCGATCAGATCATCGGCGACCGCTACGGCTACAGGCGCCCGGCCGGCGGATTTTTTCTGTGGCTCGACGTATCGAAATACGGCGGCAGCGAGATCGTGACCAAGCGGCTGTGGCAAGAGGCCGGCGTGCGCGTCGTGCCCGGCCGCTATCTCGCGCGTGAGCAGGCCGACGGCAGCAATCCCGGCGCGGACTACATCCGCGTCGCCATGGTTCAGGACAAGGCGACCACGGCGGAGGCGCTGCATCGCCTCGTCGCGGTACTCAATTAGGTAACGCCCATGCCCGCGATTGACCGCAGCCTCGACGCCCTCGCTTTCGTCTCCGAGCATTTCCGCGACATCCTGCGGCGGCGCTTCAGCGAACTGGCCGGCCTGGCGCTGATCACGCTGGCGCTGTTGGGCGCCATCGCGCTCGCCAGCTGGTCGGTGCAGGATCCTTCGCTCAGCCACGCCACGCAGACGCCGATCCGCAATCTGCTCGGCTTCCCGGGGGCGATCTTCGCCGACCTGGCGATGCAGTTACTGGGTTTAGCCGGCGTCATGCTGCTGGCGCCGGAAATGCTGCTCGGCTGGCGCCTGCTGTCGCACCGGCCGGTCGGCGAGAAATGGCGCGGGCTGTTGTGGATCCTCGCCACCTTCCTCGCCGCCGCTTTTGTCTCCACGTTGCCGCGCGTCGGCTCATGGCCGCTGCCGACCGGCTTGGGCGGCGTCTTCGGCGACGCGCTCTTGCGCGCGCCGTCGTTTATCTTCGGGGCCCCCTTGAACGGCATGGTGCGCTTGATCGCCGCCGCATTGTTCGGCATTGCCACCGCGGTGACGGTCGCATTCGCCGTCGGCGTCGGCGAAAAGCGCCGTCCCGAGCGAACCGCCGCGCGCGAAATCGATGAAGATGCCGATAACGACGAGGAGGGCGATCGCGCCTCGGCCTGGCTCGGTATGATCGCCCACGCGCTCCTGAGCTGGAAGGCGCGCGCCGGCCGCATGTTGCGCCGCTCGCCGCGCAGCAAGCTACCTGCCGCCAATTTGAGTAACTTGCCGGCGTCATCCGGCTCGCGACAAGAGCCGCGTTTCGACAGCTATGGCCGCACGGTCATGCCGGCTGAGACGCCGCTCGCGGACGAGGAGGACGACGACGAAGCGCAGCCCACCCCGCGCCGCCGCGCCGCGCCGCGCGCGCCCGCGCGCCGCTCCGCCAACGGCTATGTGCTGCCCTCACTCAATCTGCTGACCGCGCCGCGCGTGTCCGAGCGCACCACGTTGTCGAAAGACCTCATCGACGCCAACGCGGTGGCGCTCGAAAGCGTGCTGGGCGATTTCGGCGTGCGCGGCGAGATCATCAATGCGCATCCCGGCCCGGTGGTGACGCTGTACGAACTCGAGCCGGCGCCCGGCATCAAGTCGTCGCGCGTGATCGGGCTCGCCGACGACATCGCCCGCTCCATGAGCGCGGTATCGGCGCGCGTCGCCGTCGTTTCCGGCCGCAACGCCATCGGCATCGAACTGCCCAATCCCACGCGCGAGAAAGTGTACTTGCGCGAATTGCTCAACGGCAAAGACTACAACGAAAGCGCCGCCAAGCTGCCGCTCTGTCTCGGCAAGACCATCGGCGGCGAATCGGTGATCGTCGATCTGGCGCGCATGCCGCATCTCCTGATCGCCGGCACCACCGGCTCCGGCAAGTCGGTCGCCATCAACACCATGATCCTGTCGCTTGTCTACCGGCTGCGTCCCGACCAGTGCCGGCTGATCATGGTCGATCCCAAGATGCTCGAACTCTCGGTCTATGACGGCATCCCGCATCTGCTCACGCCGGTCGTGACCGATCCGAAGAAGGCGGTGGTCGCGCTGAAATGGGCGGTGCGCGAGATGGAAGAGCGCTACAAGCGCATGTCCAAGCTCGGCGTGCGCAACGTCGACGGCTACAATGCGCGGCTCGCGGAAGCCAAGGCGAAAGGCGAGACGCTCACCCGCACTGTGCACACCGGCTACGACAAGGAAACCGGCGAGGCGATCTACGAGAAGGAAGAGCTCGAACTTGATCCGCTGCCCTATCTGGTCGTGATCGTGGACGAGATGGCGGACCTCATGATGGTCGCCGGCAAGGACATCGAAGGCGCCATCCAGCGCCTGGCGCAGATGGCGCGCGCCGCCGGCATCCACGTCATCCTGGCGACGCAACGCCCGTCGGTGGACGTGATCACCGGCACCATCAAGGCGAACTTCCCGACCCGCATCTCGTTCCAGGTCACCTCCAAGATCGACAGCCGCACAATTTTGGGCGAGCAGGGCGCCGAACAATTGCTCGGCCAGGGCGACATGCTCTACATGGCCGGCGGCGGCCGCATCAGCCGCGTGCACGGCCCGTTCGTGTCGGACGACGAGGTGGAAAAAGTCGTTCGCCACCTCAAGTCGCAAGGACATCCGGAATATCTCGACGAGGTGACCGCCGGCGATGCGGAAGAAGGCGAGGATGGCGCGGTGTTCGACTCGACCGGGATGGGGCTCGCCGAAGGCGGCGACCTCTACCAGCAGGCGGTCGCCGTCGTGAAGCGCGACCGCAAGGCCTCGACTTCCTACATCCAGCGCCGGCTGCAGATCGGTTACAACCGCGCCGCTTCCTTGATGGAGCGCATGGAACAGGAAGGCATCATCGGCCAGCCCAATCATGCCGGAAAACGTGAGATCCTGATCCCGGAAAATCCGGCCGACGATCGATTCTGATGTCGGCGCAACGTTTAATCGCGATTAACGCCGAATCAGCGCATTATTAGTCGCGAAATAGCCACAGCCGGACTCTAAGTCTGCAAGACGAAAGGGGCGCGAGGCGGAGACCGTGATGGCGCAACACCTTCATGCGCAAACCGGCCGCAAACTGGCGATAGCGGCGCTATTGGCCGCCCTGGCGGCCGCCCCGGCGCTGGCGCAGGGCGTCCCGCTGCCGACACCGCGCCCGGCCGTCACCGCTTACCCCACGATCACCGGTTCGTTCGGGGCGCCCCGATGGGCGATCCCGAGTGCGGCGCTCGCCGCCCGTGCTCAAGCGCCGCGGGCCCAACCGGCGCAGCCGCCCAACCCGGCTTCCAATCCGTTCGCCGCCTTGCTCGGCCGTACCGGTCCTACCTCGCTCAGCCCCGAGCAGCGCGGCATCGTCGAGCGGGTGAACACTTATCTTTCCAACATGCAGGTGCTGTCCGGCAAATTCATCCAGGTCGCGCCGGATACCCGCCGATCCCAGGGCGAGTTCTTTATTTCCAAGCCCGGTCGGGTGCGCTTCGAATACGACGACCCGAGCCCGATCGAATTGATCGCCGACGGCCAGTCGGTGGTCGTGCGCGACCGCAATCTGGCGACGCAGGACGTCTATCCGCTGTCGCAGACACCGCTGCGCTTCCTGCTCGCCGACCACGTCGATCTGACGAAGGACACCAGCCTGATCGCGGTCTATGCCGACGACGTGTTCGTCACGGTGGTGGTCGAGGAGAAGAACGGCGTGGTCGGCACCAGCCGGCTGATGATCATGTTCAGCGCCAAGGACATGCAGCTCAAGCAATGGACGGTGACCGACCCGCAGGGCTACGACACCACCGTGGCGGTGTATAACCTCGATACCAGCAAGCGGCCCGATCCCGGCATGTTCAAGATCGACTACACGAATTATCATAATTGATCGCTGTCACTCTCATTTGTCTTAGCCGGGCTTGACCGGCTTCGTTTCCCGCGATCCATTCGCCTGGCGGCGGTGCAATGGAAATCTGATGGCTGTAAAAGCTCCTTTTTTGAACACGTTGTGCGTGGCGCAAGGTGAGCGTTCATCGTCGGCTTACGGCGACGATTATCTGTCGGAATTCGACCGCATCATCCGCACCCATGTGCGCGCGGCGAACAAGAACGCCCTCGAATGAGGAATGGGTCACACGACCCTGTTTCTTATCGAGAACCGCGTATCCTACGGCTTGGCGGGGCTCGTCTCGATCGATCACGACCGCAGTTTCCTCGATCAGGTAGTACCGCAATTCCCCGCATGGCCAGGGTTCGTGCCGTTGCACGCCGACCTGATGGGACCAAAATTAAGCGACCGCGATCCGGAGCTCAATTACGCGACGCTGCCGGTCGGTCTCGGACGATCGTTCGATTTCATCTACATCGACGGCCGCCGACGGCTCGAATGTGCACTTATCGCGACGCAAGTTTGCGCGCCCGATGGCATAGTCGTGCTGCACGACTACCGCCGGCGCCGCTATGATAGCGTCCGCTTACTCTATGATATTCTTGAAGAAGGTTCGCAATTTCGCGTTATGCGCCAAAAAACGACTTTAGCAGCGAATAATGACGGACGTTGAATTTTGTATTCTCGTCGAAGCCGGCGCGCTTGAGCGGCAGGCTTTGCTTTTGTGCGAAAGCATCCGTCACTTCGCCGGCGCTTACGCCAATGCGCGTTTGACGGCGGTGTCGCCGCGGCCAGCGCGCCGCCCCGGTGAGGATACGGTGCGGCGCTTGCGCGAATTCGGTGCGAACTACGTGCCGCTTAATCTTGTCAGTCCGGCCCCCGAATACGGGCCGTCACACAAGACTCTGGCGCTCGGCTGGTGCGCGCGGCAGAGCGGCCCGGAAGTTCTCGTCCAAATCGACAGCGACACAGTTTTCCTTGATGCACCGAGCTTTGAATTGAACGGACATGCGGCTTTGGGACGTCCCGTGGACGTGAAGGGCATGTGTAGCACGGGTCCGGGCGATCGTTTCGAGCCGCTTTGGCAACGCATGGGCAAGATCTGCGGCGTCGACGTCGACGGCTTGGGCTACGTTAATTCAACCGTCGATAAACAAGCCGTGCGCGCGAGTTTCAACGGCGGACTGATTCCGGCACGACGGCATGTGTTCGAAATGTCGGAGCGATGCTTTCTCGACATCGTTGCCGATGGCATTCAGTCATATTCCGACGCCAATCTCGAAATCGAGGCGGGCAGCGGTCTCGTTTCGCCGACGGGGTGGAAGCTGTGGGGCCTTACACAGGCCGCCCTCTCGCTTGCCGTCGCCAAGCTTGGCGGCACCATCGGCCTCTTGGACGACGGAAGCAATGTTCCACTGCATATGGTCGAACAATTGGACCCGCCGCCTTCCCGTTTCTTGCACGTGCATTATCACTCGATGTTTGCAGGCGATGACCGGATCGGTCCGGCACTCGAACGCCTTGCTTTGCCACTTGAGCAGGACGCCTGGCTACGCCGCCGCCTGCCGCTAGCGTCCCGATAAATTCAATCCTATCGGCGGGCACACATATCGTGCCGGTCAAGCCAATAAGGCGTGGATGGCGAGGAACCCGCAACCATAACGAATGGCAAGTTCGCACAAAAATTCTTAGATTGCGGGCATGCCCCTCAAGATCGCCACCTGGAACATCAATTCCGTCCGCCTGCGCATCGATCTGGTCGCGAAATTCCTCAAAAGCGCGCGGCCGGACGTGCTCTGCCTGCAAGAGACCAAGTGCCCGGACGACGCTTTTCCGCTCAAGCGCTTCAAGCGGCTTGGCTACGAGCACGCCGCGCTCAACGGGCAGAAGGGCTATCACGGCGTCGCCGTGCTTTCGCGCCTGCCGTTCGAGCAGGTCGACGCGCAGAGCTTCTGCGGCAAGACCGACTGCCGCCATGTCTCGGTGGTCCTGGGCGAACGCGCGGCTTTGCGCGATCCGGTCACGCTGCATAATTTCTACGTGCCGGCCGGCGGCGACGAGCCGGACCCCGAGATCAATCCGAAATTCCAGCACAAGCTCGATTTTCTCGACGAGATGCGCGCACACAAAGGTCTGCGGCCGGCGAAGACGCAACGCGCGATCCTGGTCGGCGATCTCAACGTGGCGCCGCTCGAGCACGACGTGTGGAGTCACAAGCAAATGCTCAAGGTGGTCTCGCACACGCCGATCGAATGCGAGAAGCTCAACCTCGCGCGCAAGACCGGTCAATGGATCGACAGCATGCGCGTGCTCACGCCCGAGCCGGAGAAGCTCTACACTTGGTGGAGCTATCGCGCGATGGACAATTGGCGCACCGCCGACCGCGGCCGCCGGCTCGATCACGTCTGGACGTCGGACGCGCTCGCCGATCGCGTCTCCACGATCAAGGTTGCCAAGGACTATCGCGGCGCCGAGCGCCCGTCCGACCACGTGCCGGTGACGGCGACGGTGGAAGTGTAGCTACTTGATTTTCTTGAGTTGCGTCTTCACGCCGTCGAGTTCGCGCGTCCAGTCATCGACGCGTCCGGTCAGCAATTCGCGCATTTTCTGAGCGGCAGCCGGATAACCCTCCAGCATCTTGCGAAACAGGCTGCGCGAAATGCGGATCACCACCGTCGGCCCTTTTGCGATCGCGGTCGCCGCGCACACCGTGTCGGTGAGCAGCGCAAGCTCGCTCACCAGCGTGCCGGGACGGGCGATGAATTGCTTGCCTTCGAGCGACGAATTCGGCTCCAAGAGCAGCGAACCTTCCTGCACGACATAACCGCCATCGGCGAGCTCGCCGGCATAGAACAGCACCGCGCCGTTCGACAATTGCTTGGTTTCCGCGCCGATCGCGAGGACGCGCAGCGCCTGCTTGCCCAGTGCCGCCAAGGTCGGCACCTGTTCGAAGAAGGCAATGTCGTCTTCCAGGGACATGATTATTCCGTTGTCATTCCGGGGCGTCCGGCGAAGCCCGCAGAGCGAAGGCGGACGAACCAGGAATGACGAAGTAAGTTTTCACGGCACCAGCTTGTAGCCGCCAGCTTCCGTCACCAGAATCGCCGGTGCCGCGGCGTCCTTCTCGATCTTCTGCCGCAGCCGGTAAATGTGGGTCTCCAGCGTGTGGGTGGTGACGCCGGAATTATAGCCCCACACTTCCTGCAATAACGTCTCGCGCGATATCGGCTTCTGCGCGGCGCGATAGAGATAGCGCAGGATGGCGGTTTCCTTCTCGGTCAGGCGCACCTTGCTGCCCTTCGGGTTGAGCAAGAGCTTCGAGCTCGGGCGGAACGTGTAGGGTCCGATGGCGAAGACCGCGTCCTCGCTCGCCTCATGCTGCCGCAATTGGGCGCGGATGCGCGCCAGCAACACGGCGAAACGGAAGGGCTTGCTGACGTAATCGTTGGCGCCCGATTCCAGCCCCAGGATGGTGTCTGAGTCGGTGTCGTGGCCGGTCAGCATGATGATCGGCGCCTTGAAGCCGTTCTTGCGCAGGATGCGCACCGCCTCGCGGCCGTCCACGTCCGGCAGCCCCACATCCATGATCACCAGGTCGACCTGGCCGCCCTTGGCCGCCTGTACCCCCTTGGTGCCGCTGTCGACCGCGACGGCCTCGAACTCCTCATGCAACGCCAATTGCTCGACCAGCGCGTCGCGCAGCTCGGCATCGTCGTCCACGATCAGGATGGTTCGTCTATTGGGCATCGTTCAATGGCCGCCGCACCGGAATAGTCGCGAAGTAGAACATTCAGGGCTAAAAGAGCAAGAGTGAACTGACATTTGACCTGAATTTGGGGAGTTTTAGACCGTGCCGCGGGCTAGACGCGAAACATCGTTGCGGCGGCTGGCGGTGCGGCGCAAGCCGGCGCAGCGCTCACGCGGCGTGCTGCTGGCAGGGTCCCTGACGCTGCCGGTGGCGCTCGGCCGTTCCGGCATCAAGGCCAACAAGCGCGAAGGCGACGGCGCCACCCCGCGCGGTACATTTCGGATGAAGCGGCTGTGGTGGCGCGCCGACCGCCATCCGCGCCCCGCGACATTGTTGCCGGTCCGGCGCATCACCCCGGACGCCGGCTGGTGCGAGGACCCTTCCGACCGCCATTACAACCGGCCGGTCAAAGTGCCGCCCCGCTCCAAGGCCGACCGGCTCGCCCGCAAGGATGACCTCTACGACTTCATCATCGAGATCGACCACAACACGCGTCCGCGCGTGGCCGGCCGCGGCAGCGCCGTCTTCATCCACGTGGCGCGGCCGGGCTTTGCGCCGACCGCCGGCTGCGTCGCGCTCGCGATCAATTCGCTGCGCCGCCTGCTCGCGCGCGTCGGCCCGCGCAGCCAAATCGTGGTTGACTAGCGTCCCGGGCAAACCGCGCGCGCTTCAGGTCGGGTTGTCGAGGCTGAACGTTTCGGAGCGGTCGTCGTAGGCGAACGCCTCTGCAAAGCGCGCCCAAGCGATCACCGCCCGCAAGGTGTGCTGGGCGCCTTCCGCGGTCATGTTGTCCTCGAGTTCATCGAGGAACCGGCTCTTGGGTGCCGCGTGATTGGCGCGTTCCTGCAGCACGCGCCGGATATGGTTGGCGAGCGGAACATGATCCAGAAGCTGGCGCTGGAACAGCTTCTTGCGATCGTCGACCCCGGCGTCCGCGAACTGCTTGCCGGCGTCGATGAGGCGGATGTCGCCGCCTTCGATTTCCGCCAGCCGCAAAAGCTGCAGCGCTTCGGCGACCGGAAACAGATCGTCCACCTCCATCTGCAGGGCGCTGGCGATCACCGGCAGATCGGCCTTGCCGTTGTAGGGCGCGCCGGCCACCGCCTCGATCAAGCCCGACATCAGGTTGGCCGAAACGCGCGGCAGCACCATGTCGATGCCCATGCCGACCAGGCGCCCCGGCTCGACGCGCGGCGGCGCCACAGGCTGCCGCGCCGTCATCGCGACATAAATGCGCTCGACCAGATCGCGGAAATTCGACTCCATCCGATTGCGCGGCTGCGGCAGGTCGACCTTGATCTCCTCGATGATGTGGCCCGGGCCGCGCGAGAACACGAGAATGCGATCGCACATCAGCACCGCCTCCTCGATATTGTGCGTTACCAGGACGACGCCCTTGATCGGCAGCTTGCCCTCGATCCACAGGTCGAGGAAGTCGGTGCGCAGCGTTTCGGCGGTCAGCACATCGAGCGCGGAGAACGGCTCATCCATCAAGAGAATATTTGGATGCACGACCAGGGCGCGGGCAAAGCCGACCCGTTGCCGCATGCCGCCGGATAATTCGCGCGGATAGGCCGACTCGTAGCCGTCCAGCCCGATCAGGTCGATGCCGACGAGCGCACGCTGGCGGATCTCCGCCTCCGGCAGGCCAAGCGCCTCCAGGCCAAGCTGCACGTTCTCCAGCACGGTGAGCCAAGGAAACAGCGCGAAGCTCTGGAACACCATCGCTATGCCGGGCGCCGGGCCGGAGACCTGGTGGCCCTGATAAACGACATTGCCGGCGGTCGGCTGCGCCAGGCCGGCGATCAGCCGCAGCAGGGTCGACTTGCCCGAGCCGGAGCGGCCGAGCAGGCCGACAATCTCGTCGTCCGCCAGCGTGAGATTGATGTCGTCGAGCACGAGCAGGTCTTCGCCGTCGGGCTTGGGAAAGGCCTGACGCACGGATTGGATTTGCAGCAACGCATCGCTCATGACCCAAGTCCCGTAATCTGGCGTCCTGTCATCCGAGCCTGAATTTGCGCTCGGCATACCAATACAGCGGCCGCCAGAATGCCCGGTTGATGACGACCACGTACAGACTCATCACCGCGATGCCAAGCACGATGCGCGGCAGGTCGCCTGCCTCGGTGGCCTGTGCGATATAGGCGCCGAGCCCGCTCGCCTGCAGCTTGGTATCGCCCCAGCTCGCCACCTCGGCGACGATGCTGGCGTTCCACGACCCGCCGGAGGCGGTGATGGCGCCGGTCAGGTAATAGGGAAACACCGCCGGCAGCGCGACCTTTTTCCACCACAGCCAGCCGCGCACCTGCAGATTGGCGCCGATGTCGCGCAATTCCGATGGGATCGCCGAGGCGCCGGCCACCACATTGAACAAAATGTACCACTGCGTGCCGAGGATCATCAGCGGGCTGAGCCAGATGTCGGGATTGAGCTTGAACGCGACGATGCCGGACACTGCGATCGGGAACAGCACGTTGGCCGGAAAGGCCGCCAGGAATTGCGCCACCGGCTGGACCGTTTGCGCCACGCGCGGCCGCATGCCGACATAAATTCCGATCGGCACCCAGATCACGCTGGCGATCGCGATCAGCACGAGCACGCGCGTCAGCGTGGCCAGACCAAGCGCCGCCGCGCGACCCACTTCCGGCAGCGAAACCCCGGTGAACACGAACTGCTCGACTCGCCACAACGCCAATACCGCCAGCACGGCGAACACGGCCATCCACAACCAGTCACCCCAGCGCCGGCCGCCCTCGGACGTGTCGGGCCGGCTCGAACTATGCATTCCGAATAGGTGCATGTGAAACGACCAGCGCCACAGCCGCGACAGCGGCGCCGTCAGCACCGCAACCAGCCGCGACCGGCGCAGCACGTCCAGCACGAACGAGCGCGGCACCGCTACCCCCGCCTGCTGCTCGAAGCGAAACCGATCCGCCCAGGCCACCAACGGCCGGAACAGCAATTGATCGTAGAGCAGGATCACCACCAGCATTGTCGCGATCGCCCAGGCCACGGCGCCGAGATTTTTTTGCTCGATCGCCAGCGCGATGTAGGAGCCTACGCCGGGCAGTGTGACAGTGGTGTTGCCGACGCTGATCGCCTCGGAGGCGACCACGAAGAACCAGCTGCCCGACATCGACATCATCATGTTCCAGATCAGCTGCGGCATGGCGAACGGCGCTTCGACGCGCCAGAAATGCATCCAGCGCGACAGCTGGAATGTGCGCGAGGCTTCCACCAGTTCGACCGGCACCGTGCGCAGCGACTGGTAGAAGCAGAACGCCATGTTCCAGGCCTGGCTGGTGAAAATCGCGAAGATGGCGGCGAATTCGGCGCCCAGCACCCGGCCGGGCGCCAGCGACATGAAAAACACCACGGTCACCGAGATGAAACCGAGGATCGGCACCGATTGAAGGATATCGAGCAGCGGCACCATCAGCACTTCGGCGCGCCGGCTCTTGGCCGCGACTGTCGCGTAGGTGAAGGTGAAGACCAGCGACAGCACCAGGGCCAGCAGCATGCGCAAGGTGGTGCGCGCGGCGTATTCGGGCAGGTGTTCCGGCGCCAGCGACAGTGGCGCCCGCTGCAATTCCGAAAGCGGCTGCAGCAGGTGGCGGCTCGCTTCGGCGAAGAAAATCAGCAAAGCCAGCGTCAGCAGAACGGCCAGCGCATCCCAGCGCGTAAGTCCGCGCCCGGTCTGCTCGACCGAAATTGGAATGGTGCCGCGCATGGCTCGGCACTCCGGTTGACGATTCTGTCAGGAAGCCGCAGGCTTGAGGAAAGCCGCCCGCGTCAACGAAATTGAGCCCGTTAGGATAGTCGCATAGCTGGAACAACGCCGCCCGCCGTCAAACGCTTAGTGCGGCAGCCGCGCCTTCGCAAGTGGTTACTGCATTCTTAACGGAACAATTGGCCGTTTGCTGTCCCGGCATCCATCCGCGTCATTGCCACCGTTTTTTAAGCATAGCCACGCCTCGACGTCGGCGTAATCGCCGCATTAACGGAACGGGCATCGCCCTATGATATTCCAATCCATGGCGCGGCGGTCCCGCAAGAAATGCAAAACGTGCTGCGCCCGGGGTAATCATGGACGCTTCCGCTACCCATAGTGGCCATACACAAGCACCGGCCCGTCCCGGATCGGACATGATCGGCCGCGTGGTGGCCGTCACCGGTTCGCAGGCCACCGTTGAGCTTTATGCGCGCAGCACCGACGGCTCGCATCCCACGGTCGGAAAGTACATGGGCATGGTGGCCGGCAAAGCCGTGATCATCGGCATCGTCACCGATATCGGCGAGCAGACGATAGCGACGCCGACCGGCGGACCGTCGTTCCGCAAGGTCGCGCGCCTCGATCTGGTCGGCGAGATTCGTTCCGGCGACGGCGGCGTGGCGCGCTTCCAGCGCGGCGTCATGGAATACCCGAACATCGGCGACGGCGCCTTGCTGCTCACCGAACGCGAGCTGCGGCTGGTCTACGGCGCGGCCGATACCGACCATGCCCACGTCGGCGATCTCCAGCAGAACGCCGAGATCGGCGTGCACATCGATATCGACCACCTGGTGAGCCGGCATTTCGCCATCGTCGGCGCCACCGGCGTCGGCAAGTCGAGCGGCGTCGCCATCATCCTGCAGAAGATTCTCGATACGCGCCCGAACCTGCGCATCTTCCTGGTCGATCCGCACAACGAATACGGCCGCTGTTTCGGCGACAAGGCGCAGGTGCTTAACCCGCGAAACCTGCGGCTGCCGTTCTGGCTGTTCAATTTCGAGGAAACGGTTGACGCCTTCTTCGGCGGCCGCCCCGGCATCGACGAGGAAGTCGAGATCCTCTCCGAACTCATTCCGCTGGCGAAGTCGGCCTATCTGCAATACCGCGTCAACAACGAGCGCTCGCTGGCCAAGAAGCGCGATCCGCGCGACACCGGCTTCACCGCCGACACGCCGGTGCCCTACCGCATCGAGGATCTCATCAACCTGCTCGACGATCGCATGGGCAAGTTGGAGAACCGTTCCTCGCGCATGCTCTATCACAAGCTGATCGGGCGGATTCAGACCTTCCGCAACCATCCGCGCTACGCCTTCATGTTCGAGAACGCCAATATCGGCGGCGACACCATGGGCGAAATCCTCGCCCACCTGTTCCGTCTGCCGCCGGAAGGCAAGCCGATGACCATCATGCAGCTCGCCGGTTTCCCGGCCGAGGTGGTGGATTCGGTGGTGTCGGTGCTCTGCCGCATGGCGTTCGATTTCGGGCTGTGGAGCGACGGCGTCGCGCCGCTGCTGTTCGTGTGCGAGGAAGCGCACCGCTACGCGCCGGCTGACAAGAATGTCGGCTTCGGCCCGACCAAACGCGCGCTCTCGCGCATCGCCAAGGAAGGCCGCAAATACGGCGTGTTCCTCGGCCTGGTGACGCAGCGGCCGGCCGAGATCGACCCGACCATCGTTTCGCAGTGCTCGACGCTGTTCGTCATGCGGCTGTCGAACGACCGCGACCAGAGCCTGATCCGCTCGGCGGTGTCGGACGCCGCGATCAATCTGCTGTCGTTTATTCCCTCGCTCGGCACCCGCGAAGTGTTCACTTTCGGGCCCGGCGTGGCGATGCCGACGCGCATGCGCTTCATGGAATTGCCGCCCGAGTTGCGGCCGAACAGCGAGGCCTCCGGCAACACCCGCTCCGATGCCGGCACCCATATCAGCCGCGATCTGATCTCCGGCGTGATCGAGCGCTGGCGCAGCGCCAGCATGAGCCATCGCGGCGGCGCCGGCGACGACGACTTCGCCGACTACACCTCGCCGCACGATGCCGCGCCGTTGCAGCCGGCGCCACCCCAGGCGCCGACGATGCCGGCGCCGGTGCCGCCCTCGCCGCGCGGCGAGGCCTTGCGCTCAAGCCTGCTGAAGAAGCCGCTCGATGCTTCGCTCGGCGCCCCGCAGCCGGCCAAACCGACGTTCCCGCCGGCGCCGCCGCGGTTCCGCTAGACTCTCTCCTGTCGCCCCCGCGCAAGCGGGGGCCGCTCCCCGAAAATCGCGCTGCCGACCCGCACGTGGGTTGCGCCCAATTGGATCGCGGTGGCGAAATCCGCGCTCATGCCCATGGACAACAGCTTGAGCCCATTGCGCCGCGCGATCTTGGCGGTGAGCGCGAAATGCGGCCCCGGCGCCTCCTCGAGCGGCGGAATGCACATCAGCCCGGAAACGGTCAGGCCGTATTTGTCACGGCATTGGCCGAGAAACGCGTCGGCATCCTGCGGCAGCACGCCGGCCTTCTGCGCCTCGGCACCGGTGTTGATCTCGACAAACAGCAGCGGCGAGCGCCCCTGCTTGGTAATCTCCTTCGCCAACGCCTCGCACAGGCTGGGTCTATCAACGGAATGAATGGCGTCGAACAGCGCCACCGCTTCCCTCGCCTTGTTGGACTGCAGCGGGCCGATCAAATGCAGCGCGATGCCGGGATGCTTGGCCTTGAGCGGCGGCCATTTGGCTTTCGCCTCCTGCACACGATTTTCGCCGAACACGCGCTGGCCGGCGGCGATCGCCGGCTCGATTTGCTCGGGGTCAAACGTTTTCGATACCGCCACCAGCGTCACCTCGGCCGGATCGCGGCAGGCGTCTTTGCAGGCACGCGCGATGTCGGCGCGCACGTGTTCGAGACCGGTCGTAGATACAGCAGCGATCATGCGCTCGCTATAACGCAACGCCCCCGGCGCCGCCACTTCAAATGAACGGCCGCGGCCGGTGCGGCCCCGTCTCATCGCCGGCGATCGCTGCGAGCGTGGCGCGGTCGATCAGTTCGAACATGCGATCTTTCCAGCGGATGGTATTTGACGCCGAGAGACGCTTGAGCGTCTTGTTGGTGTGCACCAGCGACATGCCAAGCGTATCGGCAAGATGCTGCTGGGTGAACGGAAACTGGATGGTCGAATTCTTGGTCATGCCCGCCTCTTCGGCGCGCACAAACAGACGCAGCAGAATGAACGCGGTCCGCTCGAGCGCGGTGCGGCGTCCGAGGCTGACGAGGTTTTCGTCGATCAATTGCTCCTCGCGCGCGGCGAGCCAAGTGATGTCGAAGGCCAGCGAGGGAAAGTGTCCGTATAATTCAAACAACCTGCTGCGTGGAAATACGCACAATACCAGCGGGGTGAGCGCCTCGACCGAGTGCTCCATCTCGCGCATCAGCGTACCTTGCAGCCCGACCATGTCGGCCGGCAGTGCATAATTGAGAATTTGTCGGCGGCCGTCGTCCAGCGATTTATAGCGGAAGGCCCAGCCGCTCAGGACCGTGTAGAGATATTCGCTGCCGGCACCCTGGCGCAAAAAGCTCGCACCGGCATCCACGCGCAGCTCATCCGTCTTGAATTGTTTGACGAATCCCAATTCCTCAACCGTGAACTCGCGCAAGCACTTGCGCTTACGCAGCGGACATTGCTCGCATGACGTGTAAGGGCCGTTCGGCCGTCCGTTGCCCAAAATCATAAAGCCCATGCCCCAGGTTCATTAAATCGTTCATTGCTATGTCTTTTTTAAATGCTGCCCATTTCAATTCGGCGCACAAGAAAAAGTTCCATGAGGGAACGGAGAGAGTACGTGGGACGGAACTGGAGAGAGAACGTGGCCCCCGCCGAAGTGTCGATTGTCGGCAAACGTTTCCTGGTGCTGGACGATGAATTTCTGATCGCGCTCGACATCCAGCAGACGTTGGAAGCCGCCGGCGCGGCGAGCGTGATGGCCGCCGGCAATGCCGAGGATGCATTGGCGTTGTTGCGCAATGAGCCGCGCTTTGATCTTGCCGTGCTCGATGTCTTGCTGTGCGGGGCGATGCGCACGTGCCTGCCGGTCGCTGCGGTATTAGCGGTACAGAAAACGCCCTTTGTCTTCCTCACCGGCATGCAGGGCGAGGACGTGCACACCAAGAAATTTCCATTGGCTCCGGTCGTGGAGAAGCCGTACCGGTCGCCGCTGCTGATGGATGCGATCTTGCGCGCGCTCGCTGCGCGCTGAGCGTCAGGCTGCAGCCTCCCATTCCAGCATCACTTGCCGCGCCGGTTTGGCGAGGTAGATCTTGTCGTCCATCTTGGCGATCAATTGCACCGGGATGATGTGGTGCTGCCCGCCGGACTGCGGATCGCCCTTGGTGAGAACGATTTTGTCGGCGCCCTTGGTGCAGTCGACGGTGCCAACATGCTTGCCGTCGGCGCCAACCACTTCCATGTGTTCCTTGATGTCCTGAATTTTCACGCTCATGGCATGCCTCCTGTGATGCCGGGCTAACCCGTGCAGGCGGCGGCTGGTTCCTTTGATCCAACTGGCGAATTTGTTCCAGAAGGTTGACCGGCAAAGCCCTTTCGTGTCAGTTCCGCGCACCCTAAAAAGACCCGCCAATGCCCCCCGATTCGAGCAAAAACGAGCGTTATAACGCCCGCGCGGCCGAGGCCCGCTGGCAGAAGACGTGGGACGAGCGCGGCATCTTTGCCACCAAAAACGACGACCCCCGACCCAAATACTACGTGCTGGAGATGTTCCCCTACCCGTCGGGGCGCATCCACATGGGCCACGTGCGCAATTACACCATGGGCGACGTGGTGGCGCGCTTTAAGCGGGCCATGGGCAATGCCGTGCTGCACCCGATGGGCTGGGACGCCTTCGGCATGCCGGCGGAGAACGCCGCCATCGACCGCAAGGTGCACCCGAAGGCCTGGACCTACGACAATATCGCGTCGATGAAGAAGCAGCTGCAGTCGATGGGGCTCTCCCTCGACTGGGCGCGCGAGCTCGCGACCTGCGATCCGTCTTACTACAAGCACCAGCAGAAGATGTTCCTCGACTTCCTTGCCGCCGGCCTGGTCGAGCGCAAGCAGTCGAAGGTGAACTGGGACCCGGTCGATCACACCGTGCTCGCCAACGAGCAGGTGATCGATGGCCGCGGCTGGCGCTCGGGCGCCGTGGTCGAGCAGCGCGAATTGACCCAGTGGTTCTTCAAGATCAGCGATTATTCGGAAGACCTGCTCAGCGCGCTCGACACGCTCGAGCGCTGGCCGGAGAAAGTCCGGCTGATGCAGAAGAACTGGATCGGCCGCTCGGAAGGTCTGTTGCTGCGCTTCATGCTTGACCCGGCAACGACGCCGAACAAAGAAAGTGAGCTGGAGATTTTCACCACGCGGCCGGACACTTTGTTCGGCGCCAAGTTCATGGCGCTGTCGCCGGATCATCCGCTCGCCGCGGCCGCCGCCGCGAAGAATCCTAAGCTCGCGGACTTCATCGCCGAATGCAAGAAGATGGGCACTTCGCAGGCGGCGATCGACACCGCCGAGAAGATGGGCTTCGACACCGGCATCAAGGCGCTGCATCCGTTCGACCCGACCTGGAAGCTGCCGGTCTATGTCGCCAATTTCATTTTGATGGATTACGGCACCGGCGCCATCTTCGGCTGTCCGGCACACGATCAGCGCGACCTCGACTTCGTCAATAAATACGGGCTGGGCAATACGCCGGTGGTCTGCCCGGAGGACACAGACCCGAAGACTTTCGTCATCACCGACGTCGCCTATGACGGCGACGGCCGCATGATCAATTCGCGCTTCCTCGACGGCAAGACGATCGAGGAGGCCAAGGAAGAAGTCGCCAAGCGGCTGGAGAAAGACACGCGCGGCAACCGTCCGGTCGCCCAGCGCCAGGTCAATTACCGCCTGCGCGACTGGGGCATTTCGCGCCAGCGTTATTGGGGCTGCCCGATCCCGATCATCCATTGCGACAAATGCGGCACGGTGGGCGTGCCGGAAAAAGACCTGCCCGTTACGCTGCCCGAAGATGTCGTCTTCGACAAACCGGGCAATCCGCTCGACCGCCATCCGACCTGGAAGAACGTGAAGTGTCCGAAGTGCGCCGGTCCGGCACGGCGCGAGACCGACACCATGGACACCTTCGTCGATTCGTCCTGGTACTTCGCGCGCTTCACCGATCCGTGGCTGACGACCGCGCCGACCGATCTGAAAAGCGTCAATGACTGGATGCCGGTCGATCAATATATCGGCGGCATCGAGCACGCGATTCTGCATCTGCTCTATTCGCGCTTCTTCATCCGCGCCATGCACAAGACCGGGCACATCGGCATGAACGAGCCGTTCGCCGGCCTGTTTACGCAAGGCATGGTGGTGCACGAGACCTATCGCAGCAAAAGCGGCGAATGGGTCGAGCCGGCCAACGTCAAGATCGAAGGCCTGGGCGAGGCGCGCCGCGCGACGCTCGCTTCAAGCGGCGAGCCAATCGAGATCGGCTCCATCGAGAAGATGTCGAAGTCGAAGAAGAACACCATCGACCCCGACGACATCATCGCCGCCTACGGCGCCGACACCGCGCGCTGGTTCATGCTGTCCGATAGTCCGCCCGAGCGCGACGTGATCTGGACCGAGGAAGGCGTGCAGGGCGCCTGGCGCTTCGTGCAGCGGCTGTGGCGGCTCATCGGCGAGATCGCCGAAGTTAAAGCGCCGGCGGCGCGGCCAGCCGCGTTCGGCGATCAGGCGCTGACGGTACGCAAGGCCGCCCATCGCGCGCTGGCCAATGTCTCCGACGACATTGCCAAGCTGCGCTTCAACCGCTGTGTCGCGCATATCTACGAATTCGCCAATGCGCTGTCCGAAGCCATCGGCGCCGCGGAGACCGCCCCCGCGCCCGATTTCGCCTGGGCGCTGCGCGAGGCCGGCGACATCCTGGTGCGGCTTTTCCACCCGATGATGCCGCATCTCGCCGAGGAATGCTGGACGGCACTCGGCCACCAGACCCTGGTTTCCGCCGAGGCCTGGCCGCAGCTCGAGCCCGATCTGCTGGTGGAAAGCACCATCACCCTGCCGGTCCAGATCAATGGTAAGAAGCGCGCCGAGGCAACGGTCGCCCGCGACGCCACAAATGCCGAGATTGAGGCTGCCGTTTTGTCCCTCGATGAGGTAAAAAGGGCGCTCGATGGCAAACGTCCGAAAAAGGTCATCATCGTCCCGCAGAGGATCGTCAATGTGGTGGCCTGAGACCCCGCGTTTTATCCGTTTGGCCGCCATTTTGGCGCTGGCCGGGCTCACCGCCGGTTGCTTCCAGCCGGTCTATGGCGACAGATCCGCGACCAGCGGCACCGGCATCGCCGACAAGCTGAGCAGCGTCGAAGTTGCGCCGATCGATGTGCCGAACGGCACCCGCCTCTCCCGCGTCGGCGTCGAGGTGCGCAATGGCCTGATGTACGGCATGACCGGCGGCGGCCCGGCCGCCGCGCCCAACTACAAACTGGTCGTCCGGCTCACCGCCACCCAGAGTCAGGTGATCGTCGACATCCAAACCGCCCGCCCCGACATCCAGAACTACGGGATCGACGCCACCTACACGCTGACCGACATCACGACCGGCAGGGCGGTCATCTCCGGGCAGACTTTCTCGCGCGTGTCCTACGACATTCCCGGCCAGCAACAGCGCTTCGCCGGCGACCGCGGCCTGCGCGACGCCGAAAATCGCGCCGCCAAGGTGATCGCGGACAACATCAAGTCGCGCCTGGCGTCGTATTTCGTGGCGGGGACGTGATCTGGATTTGTCATGGCCGGGCTTGTCCCGGCCATCTCGCTTAGGCGGGCATCGCAAGTACGATTATGATCGGGATCACCGGGACTCGCGCCTTCGACGCGGCCCGGTGATGACAAGAAAATGACCGCCATCAAAGCCTCCGAGGTCGACCGTTTCATCGCCAAGCCCGATCCGGCCCAGCCGGTCGTGCTGGTGTTCGGGCCCGACTCCGGTCTGGTGCGCGAGCGCGTCGATGCCTTGGTGAAGACTTCGGTCGACGATCCTGCCGACCCCTTCGCGTTGGCGCGCATCGAAAGCGAAGAATTGTCGGCCAATCCGGGCCGGCTCGCCGACGAAGCCAATACGGTGCCGCTGTTCGGCGGCCGGCGCGCTGTGCTGCTGCGGGTCAACTCGCGCCACAACATCGTGCCGTCGATCGAGGTGGTGCTGGAGGCGCCGCCGCGCGATTGCCGCATCGTCGTCGAGGCCGGTGAGCTGCGCAAAACCGCGCCGCTGCGGACGCTGTTCGAGAAGGCCAAAGCCGGCGCCGCCATTGGCTGCTACCCGGACGGCGAGCGCGACCTGGCGCGGCTGATCGACGAAGAAATGCGCTCGGCCGGCCTGACCATCGCGCCCGACGCGCGCGCCGCGCTTGCCGCGCTGCTCGGCGGCGACCGGCTCGCCTCGCGTAACGAGATTCGCAAGCTCGCGCTCTACGCCAAGGACAGCAAGACCATCGAGCTTGCCGACGTGATGGCGGTGGTGGCCGACGCCTCCGCGCTGGCGCTCGACGGCGTGATCGACGCGGCCTTTGCCGGCGAGACCCGCGACGTCGAAACTGAATTCGGCAAGGCGCGCGCCGGCGGCTCCTCGCCGGCCGCCATCGTCTCGGCCGCGATCCGTCAGGTCGCCAATCTGCACAAGATGAAGCTGGCGGTGGAGGGCGGCGACTCGATCGAGTTCGCCATGATGCGCGGCGCGCCGCCGGTTCACTTCACGCGCAAGAAACTGGTGGAAGCCGCGCTGCGCGGCTGGACGCCGCCGCGCCTGCTGCGCGCCATGGGACAGCTCGCCGAAGCCTCGCTCGAGGCGCGCCGCAATGCGGCGCTGGCCGAAGCGATCGCGCAGCGCACGCTGCTGTCGATCGCGGTGAGCGCGCGGCGGAGAGAGTCATAGCTCTCCACTGTCGTCCCCGCGCAGGCGGGGACGACAGCCGCCCCTAGAAATCCAACTGATAACTATGCGGCACCCAGCGATAGGCGCCGCCCGCCTTTTCCACATAGCCCAACCCCGGAAACGGCATCATGTGGAAGCCGGCGACGAACAGACCTTCGCTCACCACCATGTCGAGGACGCGCTTGCGGGTGGCCGCCGCCTTCTCCTTGTCGTCGTCGACGTCGAGATGCAGGTCCGGCCGCTGCAGCGATATCACATAATGTCCGCAGGTGTCGGCCCAGATCAGCAATTGCTTGCCTTCGCTGGCGAGATGAAAGCCGAGCATTCCCGGCGAATGCCCGAAGCAGTCGACCGCCCGGATGCCGGACACAACGTCGTCGCCCGGCTTGATGAAGGTCGCGCGCTCGGCGAGCGGCAGGCAGATCTTGACGTAGAGCTCGCGGTTGAACTTGCGCGCCTCGCGCACGTTCTCGCCCTTCTTCCAGAAATCGAAATCGGCCGCGCCGAACACGTAGCGCGCCTTCGGGAACACCGGCACCCCGCCTTTGGTCAGCCCGCCGATATGGTCGGGGTGGCCGTGGGTGATCACGATCACGTCGACGTCCTCCGGCTTGTAGCCGGCGGCGCCCATGCGCGCGACCAGGTTACCCGGCGGCAGCCGGCCTTTGAGCTGCTCGTTCTCGGCCGAGAGCGAGCCGTTGCCGGTGTCGAACAGCACCAGCTCCTTGCCGGTATTGACCACGATCGGGGTGAACGGATGCTCGTAGCGGTCGGCTTCGATGCGGTTGGCCGCCGCCACCGCCTTCACCTCGGCCGCTGCCGCCTCGCCGCCGAAACTGGGGCTGAGCCCGGAGCGGATCACCTTTGAGTCCATGATGGGCGCGACTTCGAAGCCGCCGAGCTTGAAGCGATAGACGTTCGGCTGCATTTCACCTTGCATTGAAGCGGGCACCGTTATCCTCCCTTGCGTGTTCGCCAATGATTAGCAGCATTTTCGCCTCGCGATCCAGCGCGACGATGGGCGAAATTGAATGCCGCTGGCATTGACCAGGGCGTGGTCTCACAAACGGACAGCCAATTGCCTGAGCCGATGGACCGCGCAATGCCATTTATTGGGGGGTAAAGCAGACATGGCTTGAGCGTTTCGTCCTATCGCTTTTGACCCAAAGCGGCCATCTGAGGTTGCCGGACAGAGTTTACTTTTTTGTGGCCGCCTTTCTCGCATTCTGCCTGTCGCCCAAGCATTTTAGGACAAATTCAGCTCGGTTTTGTTTTGCAATGTTTTGCTGCGTTACCTGCGTGATGCACTCTCGACGATCTTGCTGACGCAACTGGCGATCTTGTTGATGCACCGCCCGCCTGCTCAAGTCAGGCGAACCGGGTGCCGCTGTTTGGGCCATGATGTCAGCAGAGAAAAGAACCAGCGTGAGCAAAATTGTGAAAAACCTGAATAGATATTGCATCGTCGAACCTCGTGCATTTTCAGAAGAGATAGGTTCGGGGTGTTCTCTTGTCGAGCCTTCACACGATTAGTTGTGAGGCACGCAGCAATTTGCGCACCTTAGTCGTTGCTGAAAAACGCCAGGGATGTCCCTCTCTTTCGCTAGCGAAGCCGAATGTCGATCTCCAAGCGAGCATACAATCAGAGGAAAGGGTGCTACAAGATTATTGAGACCGCTGACTGCAAGAAAACAAACCATTCACAACGTCGACCACCTCATCGCGCTCAAGGATGCCAGATCCTCAAATTGGAGGGATATGAAAAATGCGGCCGCGCAAGATTATATTCGGTGCGTTCGTCGCGGTTATGACCGCGTCGACGGCCTGGGCGGTACAGTGGATCGATATCGGAACAAACTCTGCCTTTCGTCCGGAACTGCAATCGGGCCTGACCTTTTGCATAGACAAATACAGCGTGAAGACTGACAACCTTGGCTGGACTTCCTACACATATAAATTGTGTAACGAGCCCCGCGAAATTTTCGAGGGTAGCGTGCAATGCGCGCAGGATTTTTCTGTAGATCAAGTACCTGTTCGTCAGCGGACGCTTGTAGCAAATGGCAAAAGTACCCCTGATCAGCCTTGGAAAACTAATCTGACGTATATGAGTTCAATCGCTGGAAAGCTCGCGAAGTTCGCCTGCGGCTCGCAGGACAAACCCAAGGCGGCCAACGAGCCGGCGCCGAAGTCCGGGGCCATGGCGGCGGAGGTTCTTGCGCATCTCGAAGCCACCAAGAATTACGGGGCGCTGAGCGCGCTGTATAAAAGGAAGGTTGCCGCGAACTCGGATTGGCTCCAGAGCGCGGAGGGGCGGGCTGTGGACGCACAGTTGAAGAACTGGCGCAGCGATGCCGCCGCGACCGTCATCGTCGACGACAAGGAAGGCCGCATTCTTCGGTATTCGGTCGGCGGCGTGATCGTGAGAGATACAGGCATTGCCGCAGCGGATCTCGAGAGAAGCCCAGCCTACCGGCAAACGATCGCCGAAGCGATCGCACAGAACATAATGACCAGCCCGCTTGATCCGAAAGTGCGGGCTGCGCTCGCTTCTGTTCCCAACGAGTCCGAAGCGTCTTCTGCCGCGTGGGGGTGCTACGCCAAATCCAGCAACGGAGCCTGGTACACGGATTGGGGGCACCCAACTCGGGATGCTGCTATGAAAGTAGCCTTAGCGCACTGCCCTGGATGCAGCATTAGCAGCTGCAAGAATAACGTAAAGACGCAGGCAGACGCCGCTGCAGCATTTCGGACTCCTCTTCATGGCACGATTTGCAATGGTGGCGCCAAGTGTTGATTCATGGAGGCCGCCTCAGTTGGCGGTCTGTTTCATTTAAGATTGAGCACGCAATGTCGCCTCTTCGCCCTTAGCGAACATGTCGACCGCATCGACAAATGTCCGCTTTCGGGGGTAAAGCGGACATTGATGTGAAAGGCCTTTATTTCCACTTCTGACTTAAAGCGGACATTCGTCCGCAATTCTTTATTTGTAGCGTTTTTTGCAACAGTTGCTACGTATTGTATACGAATATTGGGACAGGCTTGCGTATCTTCGAGACGGCCGGCTGTCCAATGGGCTACCTTGAAAACTGCGCCAATTATCGTGCCTTTGGGGGGCAATAACATGTCAAGTCACGTCGTGATGGCGGTCGCTGCTGCTTCGCTCGGCCTAGGAGTTGCTCAGAGCGCTGCGGCCGACATGCCAATTAAGGCTCCGATCTACAAAGCGCCTGCCGCTGTCGTCAGCTCAGGTGGATACTATGTTTGGCTCGATGGCATGTATGACAATGTACGGCTGCCAACCTACGCGCTGGGCTTGCATAACAGCAACTTGGTTACCGGCGCGGATGCCGGCATCCGCCAGACCTTTGATACTCACCTGACCGGCGGCGGTGTACGCGGCGCGCTCGGTTATTGGGTGCCAGGAACGGGCATCAGGCTTGAGCTTGGCGGCTCCTACGTAGCCGCCAGGGGGAACACGTCCCAAACGACGGGGGACCCCCAGTCGGCGGTAGCTGCGCAGTTGATGAATGGTGGCTTCGGCGTGCCGACCGGATTCAATTGCATCGTCGGCACTTTTGCGTGTTCAACCCAAGGGACACTCAGCACCAGTTACGACACGTGGCAGATTAATGGAAAGGCCGCCTTTGACTGGCAATACGGTTCCGTCACGGTGACGCCGTCTGCAGCTGTGTTTGGCGGCAATACTCATGTTGATCAAAGCCTTTCTCAGACGTTCAGGCAAACTGATGCCACTCCCGGCGGCATATTTGGGGGCGGGTTGATCAACTCGGGGACGTATTCTGCCAACACGGCGCTACACTGGACGGACGTTGGCATACGTTTGGGCCTCGACTTGAATGCTCCGGTGACGAGTGCGCTCACGGTCGGGGTTGGGGGTTGGATCGG